>JBCDFV010000040.1:0-40114 GCA_039177555.1 Pseudomonadota bacterium
GCGCCGGCTGGTCTCGGTTGCGATCGTATAGCGGGCGTGCGCGTCGTAGCGGCTTGCGGCGGCGAGTTGGCGCCATTCCGCCAGGGCGTCGTCATAGCTGGCGAACGGGCCGCTGAGCGAGCCTGTGTCCGGCTTCAGCCGCGTAAAGCCCGTGTCTTCATACTCCCCGCCGACGATCCAAAAGCGCGTGTCCATTGTCATCTCTCCCCATGGTCTTGCACGGGCTGGGCGGACCGGAGGAGTCCAGCGTCCTCGTCTCAACGTTTGGTCCGCCCGCCCTGGCACCGCTGTCGGCCTTCCCCGCGGGCCCGGCAGCAGCAGTCTATGAGCGGTCAGCGAAACTGGGCCGCCTCAGTGCTTTCGGCCAACGCCGTGGTTGACGACTTGCCGCCAGAGATGGCCAGGCTGACCGCGTCGAAATAGCCGGTGCCGACTTCGCGCTGATGCTTGGTCGCCGTATAGCCGTCGGTCTCGGCCGCGAACTCGGCCTCTTGCAGCTCCGAATAGGCGGCCATCTGGCGCTCCTTATAGCCACGCGCCAGCTCGAACGTTGCCATGTTTAGGCTGTGGAAGCCGGCCAGCGTGATGAACTGGAACTTGTAGCCCATGGCACCGAGTTCGCGTTGGAACCGAGCGATCGTGGCGTCGTCCAAATTGGCCTTCCAGTTGAAGCTGGGCGAGCAGTTGTAGGCCAGCATCTTGCCCGGGAACGCGCGCTGGATCGCCTCGGCGAAGGCCTTGGCCTGGTCCAGGTTGGGGCGCGAGGTTTCCATCCACAGCAGGTCGGCATAGGGCGCGAAGGCCAGGCCGCGCTCGATGCAGTATTCCAGCCGGTTTTCCTTCTTGATCGGATAAAAGCCCTCGTCCGTCCGTGCCTCACGGTCGATGTAAGGATGGTCGCGCTCGTCGATGTCGCTGGTGATCAGCTTGGCGCTTTCCGCGTCGGTGCGGGCGATCACCAGGGTCGGCACATCCATGACGTCGGCCGCCAGGCGCGCCGCGTTCAGCGTGCGCACGAAGCTTTTCATCGGCACTAGAACCTTGCCGCCCAGATGGCCGCATTTCTTCTCAGACGCCAACTGATCCTCGAAATGCACACCCGCGGCCCCGGCCTCGATCATCGCCTTCATCAGCTCAAAGGCGTTCAGCGGCCCGCCGAAGCCGGCCTCGGCATCGGCGACGATCGGCGCGAACCAATGGCGTTGGGCGCCGCCCTCGGCATGTTCGATCTGATCGGCCCGCTGCAGGGTGCGGTTGATACGGTCCACCACCTCGGGCACGGAGTTGGCGGGGTAAAGGCTCTGGTCGGGATACATTGCGCCGGCCGTGTTGGCGTCGGCCGCGACCTGCCAGCCGGACAGGTAGATCGCCTCCAGCCCGGCGCGGACCATCTGCATGGCCTGCGTGCCGTTGGTCGCGCCCAGCGCGTTGACAAAATCGCGCTTGTGCAGCAGCTCCCACAGGCGCCTTGCGCCGATGGTCGCCAGCGTATGTTCGATGGTCACGGTGCCGCGCAGCCGATCGACATCTTCCGGCGTGTAGTCCCGGCGGATGCCATCGAAGCGCCGCTCATGCACCGTGCCGCGCATGTCCGTCTCTGTGTGTCGGCTGTGATCCAACGGGGCCATGGTCTTACTCCTTGTCTTTTGCGAACCGCTCAGGCGGCCATCCCGTAATACGTGCTCTGACCATCTCAGTGAATCTCACAACAAGCAATAAGCCCTTGAACGTAATGATGTCTTTCTGTAAAAGTGGGGCTCAATAGTCGCGCATTTTTGTAAAGTTTGTGGATTTTGAGATGGCGCGAAAGATCATGCTGGGGCACAAGGTCCGCCGGTTGCGACGCGACCGGGACATGACCCAGACCGCGATGGCCGAACGGCTTGGCATCTCGCCCAGCTATCTCAACCTGATCGAAAGCAATCAGCGTCCGGTGACGGTCGACCTGCTGCTCAGGATCGGGCAGGAGTTCGATGTCGATGTCGGGCGGTTTGCCGAGGATGAGGGCGCACGCCTGCTCAGCGGCCTGCAAGAGGTCTTCGCCGACCCGCTGTTGGCCAAGGCGGACGTGAAGCGGCAAGACCTGATGGAACTGTCCGAACGGGTGCCGACGGCAGCCAAGGCGATGATTTCGCTGTTCCATGCCTATCGCGATCTGGTGCGGGATGCGCACCTGATGCGCGCCGCCGAAACGCCGGCCCTGTCCGATGGTCCCGAAGTTGCCGCCGGCCAAGGCACCAGCTTTGTGATGGACGAGATCGGCGACTATCTGCACGACCACGGCAACTATTTCGAACCGTTGGAGGCGGCGGCCGAGGCGGTCTGGCACGAGGGCGGGATCGAGCCGGGTAACCTCTACCAAGGGCTGGTCGGTTATCTGGATCGCGAACTGGCCTTGCGCGTGAAGATCGTGCCCAGCGACGTAATGACCGGCTTGCAGCGCCGCTACGACCGGCACGGCAGGCGCATTCTGCTGTCCGAGATGCTGCCGCCATCGACCCGGGCGTTTCAACTGGCGCTGCAGCTTGCCCTGATCAAATACCGCAGCCTGCTGGACGGCATGGTGCGCGATGCCCGGCTCGTCAGCGACGACGCCAAGCCGCTGGTGCGGATCGCGCTCGCCAACTACCTCGCCGGGGCGTTGACCATGCCGTATGAGCGGTTTTGGCGGGCCGCAACGGCCGAGCGCTACGACATCCAGGTCTTGGGCCAGCGCTTCGACGCCAGCTTTGAGCAGGTCTGCCACCGCTTGACCACCTTGCAGCGGCCGGGGGCGAAGGGCGTACCGTTCTTCATGATCCGGGTCGACACGGCCGGCAATGTCTCAAAGCGCTTCAGTGCCAAGGGGGCGGCCGTGGCCCAGTTCGGCGGCGCTTGCCCGCGCTGGAACGTGCATGACGCGTTTCGCGCGCCCGGCCTCCACATCCAGGTGTCCGAGATGCCGGACGGCGAACGCTATTTCTCCGTCGCGCGCGCGATCGCCAAGCCCGGCGTCGGCTTCCACAATCCGGGCCAGCGGCTGGCCATCGCGCTGGGCTGTGAGATCGCCCACGCCGCGCAATTGGTCTATGCCGACGGCGTTGATCTCTTGAACGAGGATATCGCGGTGCCGATCGGCCCCCATTGCCGGATCTGCGAACGGATCGATTGCAATCAGCGCGCCTTTCCGCCGATAACCCACCGGCTGGTGGTCGACGACAACCAGCGCGGTATGGCCGCCTACGGGCTGGCGCCACGGGTGCCGGAGGGCGATGCCGCATGACGGAGGCAATGGGCGCGCTCAAGGTCTTACGATGCTGCTACAGATTCTGCTGATCGCCGCGCTTGCCGCGCTGCTGTTCCCCGGCATCCGCCGCCGCCTGTCGCGCCTGGCGCTGTTCGGCCTCGGTTTCGTCGTCATCTTCGGCCTGATCACCAGCTTGTTCTTGACCTCCGGCTAGGTTAGGTGATGCCGCTGTTCAACGGGGCCCGCGAGTAAGCGGCCGCTTCGTTCAACCGCCTCGTTTAGTCTGCCGTCAGACCGGCAAGTCCCCACGTCGTGGGCGTGATGGGCTGGGCGGCCGCCCAAGAAATCCTCCTCCAAATCCCGCCCGAGCAAACGGCGCTCCTATGCTTGGGGGTTTCGAACATCGCGAAGCATAGGTTGACAGCGTCAACTTAGATGCTAGGATGGTTGACGCTGTCAACATGAGAGACTTCGGGAATGCCAAATCCGCAATTCCATGACATCCGGCGTCGTACGCGCCATGGCGGCTGATGGTCGAGACCGGCGGCGGTGGTTGACCAGATACGGCCAATGGGCGGTGGTCACCGGCGCGTCCGACGGCATTGGCCGGGCGGTTGCCGAGCGGCTGGCCGCGAGGGGTCAGAACCTGGTTTTGGTCGCTCGGCGACAGCCGGTGTTGGATGCTCTTGGCGCTGAACTGGTCGAACGGTATGGCATCGAGGTGCGCGTCATGCCGGCGGACCTCGCGGACGAGGCGGCGGTGGCGACGGTCGTTGACGCGACCAAGGCGCTTGACGTTGGCCTGTTGGTCGCGGCGGCCGGTTTCGGTACGTCGGGCGCGCTGATGGACGCCCCGCTTGACCGAGAGCTGAACATGCTCGACGTGAATTGCCGGGCCGTCCTCGGGCTAAGTCACGGCTTTGGGCGCCGCTTCGCAGGGCAGGGGCACGGCGGGATCGTGCTATTTGGGTCCCTGGTCGGCTTTCAGGGCGTGCCGAGGGCCGCGAACTATGCCGCGACCAAGGCCTATGTGCAGACGCTGGGCGAGGCCCTGCACCTGGAACTCTCGCCCCAGGGTGTCGACGTGCTGGTCGCGGCCCCCGGCCCGGTCGACAGCGGCTTCGCGGCCCGTGCCGATATGCGGCTGGGGCCGGCGCTCAAGCCCGATACGGTCGCAGCCGCGACCTTGAATGCGCTTGGCCGGCGCGCAACGGTCTGGCCCGGCCCGCTGTCGAAACTCTTGATCGGGTCGATGGCGCCTTTACCGCGCTGGGCACGCGTGCGCATGATGGCCCGGATCATGGGTGGCATAACCAAGCATCAGCATGGCGGCGCGAAAGACGACCTCAAGAAACCTGCGTGAGGCCTGCATTGAAGAAGCGCTTGGCATTATCGAGACCTCGGGCGTCGAACAGTTAAGCCTGCGCCAGGTGGCGCGCCGGCTCAACGTCTCGCACCAGGCGCCTTACAAACACTTCGCCAGCCGCGACCATATACTGGCCGAGATTGTCGCTCGGGCGTATGCGTCTTTTGCCGCCTATCTTGAGAGCCGGCCGCGGACCGGTGAACCGCATGAAGACCTGGCCGCCATGGGGCGTGCTTACTTCAGCTACGCTGCGTCCCACCCGCTGCAGTACCGATTGATGTTCGGCACGCCGCTGCCCGATCCGCGACGACATCCGGAGATGATGCGGCAAGCCCGCCATGCCTTTTCGCTTCTGCGCGACGGCATCGCCCGTCTACCCGAACGCGGCGGGCAAGACGGCCCCAACCGGCAAGTCGATCTCGACGCGTTGTTCATCTGGTCGACGATCCATGGCCTTGCGAGCATCCTGCAATCCGACGCACTCGGGACCCTGGGCTTATCGGAAACCGCGTTGCAGCAGGCGCCGGGCCACGCCCTGGAAAGACTCAGCCGAGCGATGGGGCCGGCCTGAGATCTGCCTATCCGCGCCCTTCTTGCAACTGCTCCGCATAGGCCTCGGTCAGACCCGCGAACTCCTCCATCGCCGGCAGGGTTTCGTAACTGTGAACGGCCGCGGTCGTGGCCCAGGGCAGCTTTTCCCGTGTCCATAGCTCGATGTACGGCGTGAACCAGCTTGGGTCGTCCAGCATGGTCGGGCGCAGATTGACCATCCAGTCCATCCCGTCGGGCCGGGTGAACATCCAGGTCATGCAATTTGGGCAGAAGAAGTGGCGCGTGGCGCCGTGCAGCCCGCCGATGACCGGGTCGCCCTTGGTAACCTCGAACCCGTCGCTGGGGATCGCGACGCTGAGGGAATAGGCGCTCGACGACATGCGCTGGCAGCCCGTGCAGTGGCAGGCCATGGCCAACAGCGGCGGCGCGCTGATCGTGAACCGAACGTCCCCACAGCGACAGCCGCCATCCTGCGGCAAGGTCAGTTGCCCCATATCCCTGGTCCTCCGGTTTCAATATCTACGGACGGTAGGTCATAGTGTTGGGCCGTCCGATCAACCGTATCACGCCATCGCGTTAAACTATGTCAGCAAGGACTGATGGGCGGCGATGCCCGCCGTGACCCCGTCGGCCAGCGCCCATGAGGCGTTGTGCACCGGCCTGGCGGCGTCACCAGCGGCATAGACGCCGGCGACCGTCGTCTGCTTTTGGTCATCGGTGCTGATCACGGGGCCAAAGGGCCCCTCTTCGAATTCGCAGCCAAGCTGGTCGGCCAGTGGCGCCGCCATGCGTGTCCGCGAGATCGTGAACAGGGCGTCCAACGGGATCTTCCGCCCGTCCGCAAGGCGCGCCGCGCGGAGCGCCGGCCCGTCGCCGACGAGTTCGCTTACCGGCGCGTCTTCGATCTGCAGACCTTTGGCACGCAGTTCTCCGAGTGTCGCATCGTCCGGCGATATCGCACCGTTGGTGAATACAACGATGTTTGCCGACCAATCGACAAGGACGGCGGCCTGGTGCAGCGACTCGTCCATTGTGGCCAGCACGCCCAAGCGGCGGTCCGCTACCTCGTAGCCATCGCAGTACGGGCAGTGCAGCACGGACTGGCCCCAGCGCTCTTGAAGCCCCGGTATCGGCGGCAGTTCGTCAACCACGCCTGTTGCCAAGATCAGCCGGCTTGCCGTTAGCGTCTGGCCGTCGGCCAGCGCCACCGAGAACGCATCGCGGTCAGGCTGCGCGTCGACAGCCGCGCCATCCCGGATCGTCGCGCTGGGGTAGGACAGCAACTGACCCCGGACGGTGCCGTTGATCTGCGCCGCCGCCATGCCGTCGAAACCGAAGACGCCGTGCGAGGCAGGGGCGAAACGGTTGCGGGGCTTGCCGCTGTCGATCACGCAGATCTTGCGCCGGGCGCGGGCCAATTGCATGGCGGCGGCCAGGCCGGCCCAACTGCCGCCGACGATGATGACGTCGTAATCCATGGCGCCTCCGATCGGGCTCACACTATCGGCGCGTTATCGTGACACCTTACCGCCATTCGCGATCGCACAGTCAGCCTTGCGCCAATCGTCCCAGGGCGGTTCGGGGCCGAAGCGTTTGACCAGGAAGTCGACGAAGCTGCGCACCTTGGCCGCGACGTGGCGGTTTTCCGGATAGACGGCATAGACCGCGATATCGGGCACGCGCCAGTCGGGCAACAGGGGCACAAGCTTGCCGGCACACAGGTCCGACCCGACGATGAAGGTCGGCTGAATGACGATCCCTTCGTCGGCGATCGCCGCGTCGCGCAGAATGTCGCCATTGTTGGCCAGTAGGTTGCCCTTGATCGGGACGGTCACGTGGCCAGCGGGTCCGTCGAATTCCCATTGGTTCGGCCGAGCGGAATAGGTGTAGCCAAAACAGTTGTGGCGGGCCAGATCCTCAGGCGTTTTGGGCGTACCGTGCCGTTTGAGGTAGCCGGGCGAGGCGCAGAGCGCCATTCGACAGTTCGCCAGCTTGCGCGCGATCAGGCTGGAGTCCGCGAGCCGGCCGACGCGGATCGCCATGTCGTAGCCCTCGTCCACCAGGTCGACGATCCGGTCGTTCAAGGTCAGGTTGATTTGCACCTCTGGGTGATCGGCCAGGAAGGCGGGCAGAATCGGCCCCAGTTGGGAAAGGGCGAAGGACAGCGGCGCGTTGACCTTCAACACGCCGCGCGGCGTCAGGTGAAGGTCGGCCGCCTTGGCCTCCGCGTCCTCCAGGTCGGCCACGATCTGCGAGGTGCGATTGTAGAAGTCCGATCCGGCCTCGGTCAGGCTAAGTCGCCGCGTGGTGCGGTTCAGCAGGCGAATGCCCAGACGGTTTTCCAGCGACTGGACGTGCTTGCTGGCCATCGCGCGCGACAGGCCGAGCTGGCGCGCGGCTTCAGAAAAGCTCGCGCTTTCGACGACCTTGTTGAAGACCTCCAGCGATGTCAGCCGGTCCATGTGAGGCCTCGCCCCGTCGTCCAGTTAAGCGCAATCGGCGTTCCCGACCATTGTCAATGCCGGGTTGCTGATCCTGACGGCATTCTACCGATTATCGGCCATCAGGAAACAGCGGCATCGGTTTTCGGTCGCGTTCGTCGGATCACGCCCTCCCCGGCCTCGGGCAGCCAAGCCTAGCCCTTGGCCGCTTCCAGCACCGCGTCCACGTGGCCGGGTACCTTCACCTTGCGCCAGATGGCGGCCAGCTTGCCGTCCTCGTCGATCAGGAAGGTCGACCGGTCGATGCCCATGTATTTCTTGCCGTACATGCTCTTCTCCACCCAAGAGCCGTAGCGTTCGACCGTATCGCCCTCGGCGTCGGAGGCCAGGGTGAAGGTCAGGCCATATTTGCCCGCGAACTTGTCCAGTTTGGCCACCGGGTCCTTGGAAATGCCGATGATCTCCGCCCCGGCGCTGCCGAAGTCCGGCAGGTTGTCGTTGAAGCCGCAGCTTTCCTTGGTACAGCCCGGCGTGTCGGCCTTGGGGTAGAAATAGACGATGACTTTCTTGCCCTTCAGCTCGGACAGGCTGACGCTGCCGCCACCGGCGGTCGGCAAAGAGAAATCCGGGGCGGGCTGGCCAACTTCAAGCGACATGGGTGCATTTCCTCGGGTTTGGTCGTGACGAAAACGGGCAAGGACGGGCCGGCGAAAGCCCGCAATCGTTAAGGTAGTCGACCCTGTCGGGCCGGCAAGGGCGGGTTGGTCATTGCTCCCATCCCGCCTGTCTGGCGGGCGTTTCCACCAGCTCGACATAGTGGCGGTGGGCGGTCTCCTGCACCGCGTGCACGCGGCTCTCGGCCTCGTGAAGGCTTGCCGGCGCATCGGCCGGGAACGCGGCGCGTTTCAGACCGTCAAGGATAGACGGTGGCGCCGTTTCCAGATCGGGGATGCGGACCTGAACCAAGCGCTCATAGGCCTGGATGCGCTGGCCCAGCGCAAGCGCCGCCGTTAGATCATCGACGGCCGCATCGGGCAAAATTCCGGCCTGACCGAGGGCGATCAGCGCCTCCTTCGTATCGGCATGCAGAACTGAAGGCTTCTCGGCAGCGTGGTGCAACTGCAAGCTCTGCGCGATGAACTCGATATCGACCAGCCCGCCGCGCACATGCTTGACCGCCCAGGGCGATGTCTGGCGATGCTCTTTCTCGATGCGCTGGCGCATGTCGGCGACGTCGCGATAGAGGGCAGCGGGGTCGCGCCGGCGGGTGAGTATTCGTTGCAGCATGTCGCCCAGCCGCGCGCGCATCTCAGGCTCGCCGGTGATGCAGCGGGCGCGCGTCAGCGCCATATGCTCCCAGGTCCACGCGCTCTCGTCGTGATACTTGGCGAACGCCTCAAAGCTGGTCGCCAGCGGCCCGGCGTTACCCGAGGGGCGCAGCCGCATGTCGACCTCGTAAAGCGCGCCCTCCGCCGTTTGCGCGGTGATCGCGGACACGATGCGCTGGATCAGCCGGGTGAAATAGACGGTCGCGCCCAGCGGCTTATCGCCGTCGGATTCCGCCTGGTCCCCGGCGTCGAAGACCATGATCAGATCGAGGTCCGATCGGATCGACATCTGGCCGCTGCCGAGTTTGCCCATCGCGACGATGGCCAGGCCGGGCGCTGAAAACCTGCCGTGGCGGCGCGCGAACTCCGCCTCCACCCGCTCTTGCAGGGCCGCCAGCCCGGCATCCGCGATGGCCGTGAGGTAAGGGCCCAGCTGGTCGCCCGTCGTCGTGCCGCGCAAAAGCTGCGCGCCGGCGCGAAAGCGATGGTCGCGGGTCCATTGGCGCAGAATGTCCAGCTCGTCCTCATGATACTGCGCCGGCGCCAACAGCCGTTCGATCTCGTCGGTCAGTTCCGCGCGGTTGGGCAGGGTGTCAAAGAACCCTGGTGTCAAGACGGCGTCCAGCTCCTCCGGATTCTGGGCCAAATGGTCGGCCATGCGGTCCGATACGCCCAACAGCTCGACGACGAAATTCAGCAGGCTCGGCTGGGCCCGGAACATTGAGAACAGCTGGATGCCGGCCGGCAGGCCCGCAAGGAACTTGTCGAACCGGTTGAAGGCCGTGTCGGGGTGCGGCGAGCGCCCGATCGCGCCCAGCAGTTGGGGCAGCATCTCGGTCAGCAGCCCGCGCGACCGGTCACTGCGGACGGCGCGATAGCGTCCGTGCAGCCAGCCGCGCACTGTGTCGACAATCTTCGCCGGCTCGCTGAAGCCAAGCTCGCTCAGAACCCGCTCGGTATCGGGCAGCGCGTCGGGGCCGGTGAAGATGAGGCCGCTGTTGTCGCCCGTCGTCTCGCTGAACAGTTTGCCGAACTGCCGTTCCACCGTGGCCAGGGTGGCGCGCAAGGCATTGCGGAACGCCGCGTCTGGTTCGCCAAGAAAGCAGGCGAGCCGGGCAACGCCTTCCGGTGTTTCAGGCAAACGCTGGGTCTGCTGGTCGTCGGTCATCTGCAGCCGATGTTCGATCCGGCGCAGGCGTGCATAGGCCGTCGACAGCTCGTCGGCAACGTCGGCGCCGATGCGCCCGACTTTGGCCAGGGTTCGCAGCGTGTCTACCGTGCGGCGGCTGCGCAATCGCGGGTCGCGGCCGCCGTAAATCATCTGTTGCGTCTGGGCGAAGAACTCGATCTCGCGGATCCCGCCCCGGCCGATCTTCAGATCATGGCCTTCGATCGCCATGCCGTTGGTGCCGGCCTTGCGGTCGAGCTGGCGCTTGATGCCGTGAATGTCCTGCAGCGACGCAAAATCCAGATTGCGGCGCCAGATGAAGGGCCGCAGGAAGGTCAGGAACGCCTCGCCGGCCTCCAGGTCGCCGGCGATGGGTCGGGCCTTGATCATCGCCGCCCGCTCCCAATTCTGTGCCAGGCTGGCGTAATAGTTCTCCGCCGCGCCGAGACTGACGGCCAGCGGCGTCGCCCCCGGGTCGGGCCGCAACCTCAGATCGGTGCGGAAAACATAGCCGTCCGCCGTATGCTCCTCCATAATGCGAACCATGGAGCGCACGAGGCGAATCATGGTGCGCGGCAGGCGGTCGAGATCGCCGGTTTGGATCCTTTCGGGGTCGTAAAAGATGATGAGGTCGATATCGCTGGAATAGTTCAGTTCGGCCGCACCCAGTTTGCCCATGCCCAAGACAATCAAGCCCGACCGGCTTTCGGGGTCGGCCGGATCGCTCAAACGCAAACCGCCACGGTCGGCGGCTATGCGCAGGCACAGCCGGGTCGTCAGCCGCAGGGCCGTCTCGGCGAACTGCGACAGGGCGCCGGTTACCTGGTCAAGGCTCCAAGACCCGCCGATGTCCGCCACCGCGATCAACAGCGCGGCCTGTCGCTTGGCCCGGCGCAGGGCCGCCATCAAAGGTTCCTCCCGCTCCGCTTCGGCCTGGTCGCGCCAAAGCGCGCCGATCAACCCGTCAAACACGCTGGTCGGCCCGTCAGCGGCGATCGCTTGCAGCAGGTCCGGTTCGCGCAGCGCACAGTCGGTCAGGAACGGGCTGTTGCCGAACAGGGCCGACAGCAGGCGGTCGTCCTGCCACGCCGGGGCGGGATCGATCTGGCGCCAGCGTTCCCAGCCCAGTTCCAGCAGCCTGGCATCGGATGGCAGCGGCCAGGGAACAAGGGTGCCGTGTTCGGCTTTGGTTAGCGTCGTCATCACCGCCACATTTTGTCAACGCGGCGCCCAGGTCAAGCCGGTCGGGCGCGGGGCCGGCGGATGAGCTTTTGGCGCCTGGCGCTGCGCTTCGTCGTCGGTGCGCTCGGCGTGGTGGTCGTGCTCGCCGGCCTGGCCGTGTTGCGCCTGGCGGCCGGCCCGGTCGATGTCAGCTTCCTGACCCCCTATCTCGAAGACGCGATGACCGACGCCCCGGTGCGCCTCGACATCGACCGCACATCGCTGGTTTGGGACGGGTTCGGCACGCCGATCGAGCTGCTGGCCCGGAACGTCCGCGTGCTCGATGCCGGGTCCGGTGCGGACTTGGCGGACATTCCGGCCATGGCGGTGACGATCAACACGCCGGAGCTGTTCGCCGGGCACATCTCGCCGAGAAGTATCACCCTGATCGAGCCGATCCTGCGCGTTCAACGGGATGAAGACGGTTCGGTCGGGCTGGAACTGGCGGGCCTTGAGCTGGGGCGCTCCGACGACGGCGAGAGAACGGCTGAAAACCAGTCAGCCTTGGGCGGCCTCTTGGCCATGCTGCGATCGAACAATCCGATCTTGGCCGGGTTCGAGTCGATGCGCATCGAGGATGGGCTGGTGTTCGTCGAAGACCGGGCGATCGGGCTGACATGGACGGCCCCGTCGACCAACATCGCGTTGCGGCGGTCGGCGGACGGCATCGAGGGCGCCCTGTCGTTGGCCGCCGATATCGGGCAGCTTGAACTGGCGCTCGACTTCGAAGGCGAACTGGTCGATGCCGCCGCCGGGCCGTCGATCTCGGGCCAGATCGACCTGATGGTGCGCCAGGCCGACCGGCTGGTCAGCTACAACGGCAGTGTTTCCTACCGGTCCGATCGACAAGGCTCGGTCGAACTGGTCGGCAGTCTGACCGGTCGTCTGAACGCCAACAGCCCGGAGCTGAGGGCCGAGATCATCGTCGACCAGACGCTGAACCCGATGGCGTCGGTCGTGCGCTACGCCATCGACCGGGTCGTGCCGGCCGACTGGGCCATGGCGGCGCCCGTACTGTCACCCTTGTCGAGCCTGACCACGCCCGTGACCGCCAGCGGCGAGTTGCAGCTGAACGACCGGTTCCTGCCGCAACGCATCGAAATGCACATGCGGGCGGGTTCGGGCCAGCTGAACTTGCCGGCCTATTACGACGAACCGCTGAACGTCGCCGGTATCCAGTTGACGGCCGTTGCCGACTTCGCGACCCGTCGCTTCAGCCTGCCGCAATTCACGATCGATGTCGGCGGGCCGCGGATCGACGTGACCGCGGATATCCAGATCGAACCGATCGGCCTGCTCGACGCGGTCGGCACCGTCACCCTGTCGGACATGCCGGTCGACCTGTTGTCGAGATACTGGCCCGAGGCGATTGCGCCGGCCCGGCAATGGGTCACCAGCCAGATCAGCCGGGGCGTGGTTCGGCGCGCCAGCATGGACATTCACACGCGCGCGTTCAATCTGCCGGACCAGCCGGTGGAACTGGTATCCCTGAACGGCGAGATGGATCTCGAAGATATGACCGTTGAGTATCTCGGCGGCATGGATCCGGTGTCGGGCGCCAGCGGCACCGCCATTTTCAACGAACGAGACTTCATCATCACGCTGGACAGCGGATTTGTTCAGGGCGTGGACGTTCTGGCGGCGGCCATCGCCATCACGGACCTGGACCGGCCGCCGGCTCAACTGGACATCTCGCTGGCGCTGGCCGGCCCCGTGACGGATGCGATGGAGGTGATCAACGCGCCGCGCCTGCGGCTCGCCGATCGGGCGGGGCTTAACCCGACGCTGATCGGCGGCGAAATGTCCGGCCGCCTGGCCTTCAGCTTCCCCTTGGCGCGGCGGGACGAGGAGATACCGGTCGCGTATGGCGGCGTCTTCGCCATCGAAGGCGGATCGGCCGACGGTGTCTTCGATTCCCTGACTTTGACCGACTTGGCGGGCGAGGTTCGTGTTGACGGCGAGGGCTTCAGCCTGACGGGCACCGGCGCGCTGAATGGACTGCCGGCCGACATTCTCATCGCCCAATCCTACGATCCGGCGGGTGACGGCAATCTGCGGTCGGAGATCAGCACGACCTTGCCCGAGGGCCGTTATGACGTGCTCGGCGTTCCGGACATTCCGGGCTTGTCCGGCCCGCTGCCGGTCCGCGTCGACGCCACGCTGCAGCGCGATGCCAGCCTTCGGCTCGACGCGGCCATCGACCTGACCCGGGCCCGGCTGGAGATTGAGCCGCTGCGCTATACCAAGCCGCCCGGTACCGCCGGCCAAGGCTGGGCCACGGTGACGTTACGGAACGGCCAGGTGATCGGCGACGTGGCGTTCTCGGTCGACGCGATGGGCCTGGCCGCCAACGGCCGGGTCGAGCTGGACGAGGGCGGCGATGCGTCTTTCCTCGACGTCGAAAGCCTTATCTATGGCCGGACGGATGTCTCTGTTCAGGTGGCATTTGCCCCGTCCGGGGCGGCGTCCGTGGACATCGAGGGCCGCCAGCTGGATATCCAGCAACTGATCGGCGATGTCGGGCTGAGCGATCTGGGCCTGGAACAGGGCTCAACGGATGAACCGCCGCGCAACATCAGCGTCGCGGTCGATCGGCTGATCGTTGGCGGCAATCGGGGCCTGAACGACGTCACGGCCGACATGGCCAGCGAAGCCGGGGCGATGACGCAGCTTAGCCTCACCGCCATGCATGACGGCGGTGGTGCCGTTGCTGTCAGCTTGCAGCCGATCGCCCAGGGCGACGCCCTGTCGGTCCGCAGC
Organism: Pseudomonadota bacterium; assembly: GCA_039177555.1. Classification (GTDB taxonomy): domain Bacteria; phylum Pseudomonadota; class Alphaproteobacteria; order DSM-16000; family Inquilinaceae; genus JANQGH01. Next base: position 14,063 of record JBCDFV010000040.1, read on the forward strand.
GCCAACACCGGCGCGCTGCTCAGCCTCGTGGGCGACACGAACCGGATCAATGGCGGGCAATTGGCGCTCGACGCCACGATCGCGGACGGTACGACCTCCGGCATGCTGGTGGTCGAGAATTTCCGGGTGCGCGACGCGCCCGAACTGGCCCGCATCATGGCCGCCGAACCCGTGATGGCCCACGCCGAGCCGCCGGAGGCGGACAGCGTCGTCTTCAACCGGCTGGAGGCCGACTTGGCCCTGACAGGCGGTCGGCTGACCGTGCGCGACGGCCGCGCCTCGGGCGGCGAACTCGGCATCACCATGGGCGGCGTCGCCGACTTTTCGTCCGACACGATCGACTTCACCGGCACCTTCGTGCCGCTTTACGGCCTGAACTCGCTGTTGAGCGGCGTGCCGCTGATCGGCGAGATCCTGTATGGCGGCGCCGGCGGCGGGGTCTTCGCCTTCACCTACCGGGTTTCGGGGCCCACTGACGCACCGACGGTCTCGGTCAATCCCCTGTCGGTGCTCGCGCCGGGCATATTGCGGCGCATCTTCTTCGAAGGCGTGCCGCCGTCTTAGGCCGGACGAACAAGCGCGTGTCGCTTCTTGCCCGCCGACAGCTTGATCGTGCCGTCGTCTGCCAGCGCTCCGATGTCGACCGGCTGCTCGGCGTCTGCGAGCTTGACGTCGTTGACCCGACCGCCGCCGCCGGCGATCAGCCGTCGCGCCTCGCCGTTTGAGGCGGCGAGGCCGGCCATGACGAACAGTCGGAAGGCCGGGATGCCGCCCTCCAGTTCGCCCCGTGCGACATCGACCTGGGGCAGCCCGGCGGCGCTCTCGCCCTCTTCAAAGGCGCGGCGCGCGGTCTCGGCGGCCTCCGAGGCGGCCTTCTCGCCATGGCAAAGGCGGGTCGCCTCGGTCGCCAGGATCTTCTTGGCCTCGTTGATCTCGGCACCGCCCAGCGCCTCCAGGCGCGCGACCTCGGCGATCGGCAGGTCGGTGAACAGGCGCAGGAAGCGGCCGACATCCGCATCCTCGGTATTGCGCCAGAACTGCCAGTAGTCGTAGGGGCTGAGCCGGTCGGCACCCAGCCAGACGGCACCCTCGGCGGTCTTGCCCATCTTCGCGCCCGACGCGGTGGTGATCAGCGGCGTGGTCAGCCCGAACAGGTCAGCGCCGTCGATGCGGCGCCCAAGCTCCATGCCGTTCACGATGTTGCCCCACTGGTCCGACCCGCCCATCTGCAGGCTGCAACCATAGCGCCGATGCAGTTCCAGAAAGTCGTAGGCCTGGAGGATCATGTAGTTGAATTCCAGGAAGGTCAGGGGCTGCTCGCGATCGAGCCGCAGCTTGACCGAGTCGAAGGTCAGCATGCGGTTGATCGTGAAATGCAGGCCCACATCCCGCAGAAACGGGATGTAGCCCAGACCGTCCAGCCAGTCGGCATTGTTGGCGAGGATCGCATCCGTCGGCCCGTCGCCGAAGGTCAGGAAGTTGCCGAAGTTCGCCTTGATCCCGGCGATGTTGGCGTCGATCCGCTCCGCCGTCAGCAGCTGGCGCGACGTGTCCTTACCCGACGGATCGCCGATCTTGGTCGTGCCGCCGCCCATCAGCGCGATCGGCCGATGGCCCAGCTGCTGCATCCAGCGCAGCATCATGATCTGCACCAGACTGCCGATATGCAAACTGTCGGCCGTGGCGTCGAAGCCGATATAGCCGACGATGGAGCCGTCGGCCGCCTTGGCGTCCAGCGCCTCGGGGTCGGTGATCTGATGGATGAACTGGCGTTCTTGCAGAACGTTGAGAAGGTCGGATTTGAAGCGTGACATCGCGATTTGGACCCGTCGAAGGAGGGGAGGCGGGCAGCAGCCCTATTCGGCTACGGCTTTGTTCGGTTCCAGGGCCGCGTCCAAATAGCTGTCGATGGTCTCGACCAGCGTGTCGATCTTGCCGTGAAAGAAGTGGTTGGCGGACTCGATCACGCGATGATCGATCACGATGTCCTTTTGCAGCGACAGCTTGGCGACCAGCTTCTCGACCGATTCCGGCGTGACGATGTCGTCATTGGCGCCGTTGACGATCAGCCCGGATGACGGGCACGGCGCCAGGAAGCTGAAGTCGAACATGTTGGCCGGCGGCGCGATCGACAGGAAGCCGTCGATCTCCGGCCGGCGCATCAACAGCTGCATGCCGATCCAGGCACCGAAACTGAAGCCGCCGACCCAGCAGCCGGCGGCGTTCGGGTTGTAGGTCTGCAGCCAATCCAGCGCGGACGCCGCATCGGACAACTCCCCTTCGCCCCGGTCGAACGCGCCCTGGCTGCGCCCGACGCCGCGGAAATTGAACCGCATGGTCGAAAAGCCGCGGCGGGCGAACGCCTGGAACAGGACATAGACGATCTTGTTGTTCATCGTACCGCCATGTTCCGGATGGGGATGAAGCAACAGGGCGACGGGCGAGCCCGGCTTCTTGCCGTGCTGATAGCGGCCTTCGAGACGGCCGTCGGGGCCATTGAAAATGACTTCGGGCATCGGCGTGTATTCCCTCCGGGTTGCCGTTTTCGAGGCTGGCTAGGCTTGGCCCCGTCGGCATTCGGCATAAACCTCTCTGGCAGGAGGGGCATTTTTTAGCGAAAAACGCCTTACCAGCCAGAATACTTGACCACACTACCCGGACAATTATATTCCGAATTATCGCTAGTACCGGAGATCCGGACCGTCGATAGAGCACAGCGGGTTGGTCCGGCACCGGCACGCGTGACTTGAAGGACAAGACCGGGCCGCGCAGATCGCGTGGTATATCATAGGGATCGCCCATATGTTCAAGCGCCTTCGCGAAGACATTGACACCATCATGGCGCGCGACCCGGCAGCACGTTCCCGGGTCACGGTGTTCTTCACCTATCCCGGCCTGCACGCGGTGATGTTCTATCGCCTGTCCCATCGGTTCGTGAATTGGGGCATGCGCGGCTTCGCGCTTTGGCTGTCCTATCTCGGCCGCATCCTGACGGGCATCGAAATCCATCCCGGCGCCACGATTGGCCGGCGCTTCTTCGTCGATCACGGCACCGGCGTCGTCATTGGCGAGACGACGGAAATCGGCGACGACGTAACGCTTTATCAGGGCGTGACCTTGGGCGGTACCTCGCCGGACGGCGGCAAGCGCCACCCGACCTTGCTGGACGGCGTCATTGTCGGCGCCGGTGCAAAGGTCCTGGGCCCGCATACGATCGGCAAGAACGCGCGGGTCGGTTCGAACGCCGTGGTGCTGAAGGATGTGCCGGAATGCGTCACCGTTGTCGGCGTGCCGGCGCGGCCGGCCGGCATGCCGAAGCAGCCCAAGCCCGAATTCGTCGCTTACGGCACGCCGACCGACGATCTGCCCGATCCGGTCGCGCGCGCGGTGCATGGATTGAACGCGGAACTGGCCACGTTGCGCCAGCGGATCGTTCAGTTGGAAGACCAATTGGCCCATCACAGAGGCGCGGCGCCGGACGGGCCGCTCGATGGTCGCGACGGGAAGGGTGCTGGAGAACAGCGCCGCGAAGGCCGGTGTTGACGATCGGCCCGACGATCGCGGGTAGGGGGAGATGATCTAATGAAGTTAAGCACAAAGGGTCGGTACGCAGTCATGGCGATGGTCGACATGGCGCAGCATGCGAAAGGACGGCCGGTGGCGCTGGCCGACATCGCCGCGCGTCAGGAAATCTCGCTGTCCTATCTGGAACAGCTGTTCGCCAAGCTGCGCCGATCGGGCCTGGTTAAGAGCGTACGCGGCCCCGGCGGCGGCTATCTCTTGACCCGGGGGACCGACGACACCCGCATTTCCGACATCATTGTCGCCGTGGACGAGCCCATTCGGGCGACCCGGTGTCCGTCCGGCTCGGCCGCCGGCTGTCGCAGCGACAAGAGCCGCTGTCTGACCCATGATTTGTGGGATGAACTGGGCAACCAGATCCACCTCTATCTCAGTTCCGTCAGCCTGGAAGATGTCATCCAGCGCCGTGTCCTTGGCACCAGCCGCGTGTTCGGCGGGCTTCAAGCCGAAGAGCTTCACCGGCCGCGGCCCGCCATCGCGCCCGGAACCGTAGCGGCCGAATAGCCGTTCCGACGGTTCTTTTGGGGGTTTCCGTGTCGGCGTCTACTTATCTTGACTACAACGCCTCAGCGCCGCTGCTGCCGGCTGCGCGCGATGCGATGGTGGCCGCGTTGGACGTGGTCGGCAACCCGTCGTCGGTGCACCGGTTTGGCCGTGATGCGCGGCGCCTGGTGGAGCATGCCCGCCGCCACTTGGCCGTGCGTCTGGCGGTCGACCCGCAGCGCGTTGTGTTCACCTCCGGCGCGACAGAGGCGAACGCGGCGGCGCTCAGCGGCGTTGCCGTGACCAGGCGCCTGGTCAGTGCCATCGAGCATGACAGCGTTTTGGCCACCGACGCGGTCGAGACCTTCGCCGTCGACGGCGAAGGCGTCGCGGACCCCGCCGGCCTTGAGCGTGCGTTGGCCGAAGCGGATGCGCCGACGCTGGTCTCGATGCAGCTCGTGAACAACGAGACGGGGGTCGTTCAACCTGTTCAAGAGGCCGCTGCGCTGGCCCATGACCATGGTGCGCTGATCCATTGCGACGCCGTGCAGGCGCTGGGACGCTTGGCGGTTTCGCCCGATGCTCTTGGGGTCGATCTCCTGACGGTCTCCAGCCACAAGATCGGCGGGCCGAAGGGCGCTGGTGCCCTGATCGTGCGCGATGGACTGCCGCTGAAGCCCCTCCTGAGGGGCGGCGGACAGGAACGCCGTCGCCGCGCGGGCACGGAGAATGTCGCGGCGATTGCTGGTTTCGGTGCCGCTGTCGAGGCCGCCAACGTCGACGCCTGGTCCCGGGCCACAAGCCTCCGAAACCGGCTGGAGACCCAGCTGGTCGCCACGGACGCCGGCGCGATGGTCTTCGGCGCCCATGCGGGCCGTGTGGGCAACACAACATGCGTTGCCATGCCCGGTGTCGATGCCGAAACCCAGGTCATGGCCTTCGATCTTGCCGGCATCGCGGTCAGCGCGGGTTCCGCCTGCTCGTCCGGCAAGGTCGCGTCCAGCCATGTTCTCGCCGCCATGGGTATTCCCGATGCGCTGGCACGATGCGCCATTCGGGTCAGCCTCTGTCCTGACACGAAGGCAGGGGATATCGATCGGTTTGTGGCCGTGTGGGGTCAGATCGCGGCCAGGGGTCACCAGGGGCGGAGGGCGGTGGCGTAGGCGAATGAACAAGAACCGGAAACAGCGCTGACTTCCGTCAGCGTCTTGCGAAGGAATGGCCGCCCTGCGGCCCAACAACACGAACGAGGAACAGAAGCAGATCCATGCCGATGATGGTTTTTATCGAACCCGATGGAACGAGGCGCGAGGTCGACGCGCCCAACGGTCTTTCCGTGATGGAGATTGCGCACTTGCACGACATCGACCTGGAAGGGGCATGCGAAGGCTCGCTGGCCTGCTCCACCTGTCACGTCATCGTCGACAAATCCTGGTTCGGCAAGCTGAAGCCGATCGAGGAGGACGAGGAGGACATGCTGGACCTGGCGTTCGGCCTGACCACGACGTCGCGTTTGGGCTGCCAGATCATCATGTCGGACGAGCTGAACGGCCTCACCGTCCAGCTGCCGAGCGGCACAACCAACATGATGATGTAAATACCCGATGAATGTGTATGGTTTTTTGGTGCCAGATGCGAATGAATCGCAACGAATTAGGCTCTTGCCTGTTCGAAATACCTGACTTAAATAGTCTGTTATAGATCCCGAAGGCTTGGAGAACACGATGGCAGCGGTAACCGAGACGATCCGGCAGGTCGAACAGGTCACGACCGATCGTTACAAATACGGCTTCGTCACGGATATTGAGCAGGAAACCGCGCCGAAGGGGCTGTCGGAAGACATCATCCGCTTCATTTCGGCCAAGAAGGAAGAGCCGGAGTGGATGCTGGAATGGCGTCTCGAAGCCTTCCGCGTTTGGCAGACCATGAAGTCGCCGGACTGGGCGAAGCTGAAGTTCCCGCCGATCGACTATCAGGACGCCTACTACTACGCCGCGCCGAAAAAGAAGCCGCAGCTGAACAGCCTCGACGAGGTCGATCCGGAGCTGCTGGCGACCTACAACAAGCTGGGCATCCCGCTGGATGAGCAGAAGATCCTGGCCGGCGTGGTCGCGGTCGACGCGGTGTTCGACAGCGTCTCGGTCGCCACGACGTTTAAGGAAAAGTTGGCCGAGGCCGGGGTGATCTTCTGCCCGATCTCCGAGGCCATCCGCAACCATCCGGACCTGGTGCGCAAGTATCTGAGTTCCGTCGTCCCGGTCGGTGACAACTATTTCGCCGCGTTGAATTCCGCCGTGTTCACCGACGGCTCGTTCGTCTATGTGCCGCCGGGCGTGCGCTGCCCGATGGAGCTGTCGACTTATTTCCGCATCAACGCCCAGAACACCGGCCAGTTCGAACGCACGCTGATCATCGCCGACAAGGGCTCCTACGTCTCCTATCTGGAAGGCTGCACCGCGCCCCAGCGCGACGAGAACCAGCTGCACGCCGCCGTGGTCGAGCTGGTCGCCCATGACGATGCGGAGATCAAATACTCCACCGTGCAGAACTGGTATCCCGGCGACGAGGACGGCAAGGGCGGCATCTACAATTTCGTTACCAAGCGGGCGGCCTGCCGGGGCGATCGTTCCAAGGTGAGCTGGACCCAGGTCGAAACCGGTTCTGCGATCACCTGGAAGTACCCAAGCTGCATCCTGCAGGGCGACCATTCGGTGGGCGAGTTCTACTCCGTCGCCATCACCAACAATCATCAGCAGGCCGATACCGGCACCAAGATGATCCATCTCGGCCGCAATACCACCAGCCGGATCATCTCCAAGGGCATTTCGGCGGGCAAGTCCGACAACACCTATCGCGGCCTTGTGCGCATCCAGGGCAAGGCGGAAAACGCCCGCAACTACACCCAGTGCGACAGCCTGCTGGTCGGCGATCGTTGCGGCGCCCACACGGTGCCCTACATCGAAATGAAGAACCCGACCGCCCAGGTGGAGCACGAAGCGACCACCTCCAAGGTCAGCGAGGACCAGCTCTTCTACTGCCGCCAGCGCGGTATCGGCGAGGAAGAGGCGCTGGGCCTGATCGTCAACGGCTTTTGCAAGGAAGTGCTGCAGGTCTTGCCGATGGAATTCGCCGTGGAGGCGCAGAAGCTGGTCGCCATCAGCCTGGAGGGCAGCGTCGGCTGATGTCCGCCCGGCCCGATAGCGCGGCGCGCGGGGTTTGGTTCGCGCGCCGGCCTTCCGGGCGCGGCATCCGGCCGGTCAGCTGGCAGGGCTGGGCGACGGTCATTGTCTATCTCGGCGCCCTTCTGGCGGCGGCGGTGGCCATGCCGAAGCCGAACGCGCTGGAACCGATGGCGTTTGCCACGCCGCTGATCGCGATCCTCGCCGTGATGGGGCTGGCGACAATGCTGTTTGTCCTGTTGGTTCGCCGGCGCACGGCGGCCCAAGATTGAAACTTTTGAAACTTTAAAGCTCAAGGGGTCCTGATGACCGCACCTTTGTTGGAAATTGACAATCTGCACGTCACCGTTGACGGGCGCGAGATCCTGCGGGGGCTGTCCCTCACGATCGGCACGGGCGAGGTGCATGCGGTCATGGGCCCCAACGGCTCGGGCAAGTCGACGCTCAGCTATATCATCGCCGGGCGCGAAGGCTACGACGTGACCGAAGGCTCGGTCCGCTTCCGCGGCGAGGATGTGCTGGAGATGGAGCCGGAGGAGCGCAGCCATGCCGGCCTATTCCTGGCCTTCCAGTACCCGCTGGAAATCCCTGGTGTCGGCACCAACACCTTCCTGCGTACCGCCTACAACGCGCATCGAAAGGCGCATGGCGAGCCGGAACTGGACGGCATGGCCTTTCTGAAGCTGGTCCGCGAAAAGACCAAGGCGCTGGGCATTCGCGACGAGATGCTGAAACGGCCGGTCAATGTCGGCTTTTCCGGCGGCGAGAAAAAGCGCAACGAGATCCTGCAGATGGCGTTGTTGGAGCCGGCGCTGGCCGTGCTGGACGAAACCGACAGCGGCCTCGACATCGATGCCTTGAAGGTGGTTGCCGAGGGCGTCAACGCCCTGCGCGCGCCGGACCGTTCGGCGCTGGTGATCACCCATTATCAGCGGCTGCTGTCCTACATCGTGCCCGACCATGTGCACATCCTGGCCGATGGCCGCATTGTCCGCTCCGGCGGTAAGGACCTTGCTGTCGAGCTTGAGGCCAAGGGCTATCAGGATCTGATCAGAGAGGCCGCGTGATGGCCGACGACGCAAGCCTGGCCAGTTTCGCCGAGGGCTTCGATACCGCCCTGTCGGGCCTGCCCGGCCGGGCCTTGACCGATGCAAGGCAGCGCGGCATGGCCGCTTTTCAGGCACACGGAGTTCCCGGACGTAGCGTCGAGGCCTGGAAGTTCACCGATCTTCGCCGCTTTCTGTCGCGCCATGCGTTTGGCCCCGCGCCGACGGGTCTCGTCGATGGCGACGTGGCCGGTCGGGTCGCGGCGTTGGGGTCTGTTGATGATGCCGCCAGGCTTGTCTTCCTGAACGGTCGCTTGGTGGCCGACCTGTCGGCGCTGCCGCGCTTGCCGCACGGGGTCACGGTGTCGGGCCTCGCCAATGCGCTGGCCAAGCCGGACGCGACCAATCTGGTCGGTTTGCTCGGCACGGTGGTCGGCGAGACCGAGGATACTCTGATCGGCCTGAACGCCGCCTGGATGGAGGACGGCTTCCTGCTCGACGTGCCGGCGGGGATCGCGGTGCCGGGACCGATCCGTATCATCCATGTCATACAGCCTGGAAAAGACGCTTTCGCCGTGCACCCCCGCCATGTGATCAGGCTGGGTGCCAACGCGAGCGCAACGATCATCGAAGATCATATCGGCGACGACGGCGCGGCCAGTTTCGTCAACGGCGTGACCGAGGTCACGCTGGCCGAGGGTGCCGCGCTACGACACTACCGCAACGCCGAAGGTGCCACGCAGGGGCTGGAGGTCCAGCGCGTCCACGCCCATGTCGCGCGCGACGCCCGCTTTGAAAGCTTCGTGCTGGCGATCGGCGGCCAGCTCACCCGCCATGAGAGCGTGGTCACCCTGGCCGGGTCGGCGGCGGAGGCGCATGTCGGCGGCGCCTATCTGGGCCGGGACCGACAGCATCGCGACAATACCATCCTGGTCCAGCACGACGCGCCCAACTGCCTGAGCCGGCAGGTGTTCAAGGGCGTGCTGGACGACCGCGCGCGGGGCGTCTTTCAAGGCAAGATCAAGGTCGACCGCCTGGCGCAAAAGACCGACGGCCATCAGCTCAACAAATCGCTTCTCTTGTCCCGCGGCGCGGAGATCGACGCCAAGCCGGAGCTTGAGATCTACGCCGACGACGTTAAATGCAGCCACGGCGCAACCGCCGGCGAGATTGACGGCGATGCGCTGTTCTACCTGCGCTCGCGCGGGGTGCCCGAGACCGCCGCACGACGGCTGCTGGTCCAGGCCTTCCTGGCCGAGGCGCTGGTGGAGATCAGCGATGATGGCGTTCGCGACCGTTTCGGCGCTATGGTCGATACCTGGATGACGGAGGAATTCTCTCGAAAGGATGCGGCATGAGCGCCGTGAGCCAGACCGCACGGGCCAATGAGGGCGCGGGCGCGACCGCGATGCTGCATGTCAGCGCGGTCAACGATTACGATCTGACCGCGATCCGCCAGGATTTTCCGATCCTGGCGCGCACGGTCTACGACAAGCCGTTGGTCTATCTCGACAACGCGGCGTCAGCGCAAAAGCCGCGATCGGTGATCGAGGCTGTCGACCGGCACTATCGCGAGGACTACGCCAACGTCCATCGCGGGCTGCATTATCTCAGCACCCGGTCGACGGAGCTGTATGAGGGTGCGCGCGAAACCATCCGTGCGCACATCAACGCCGCCTCGACCAAGGAGATCATCTTCACGCGCGGCGCGACCGAGGGCATCAATCTGGTCTCCGCCAGCTATGGCGCGATGGCGTTGCAGGAAGGCGACGAGATCGTCATTTCGACGCTGGAACACCATTCCAACATCGTGCCGTGGCAGTTGCTGGCCCAGGCCAAGGGGCTGGTCCTGAAGATCGCCCCGGTCGACGAGGACGCCAACTTCCTGTTCGACGAGTATGTCGACCTGCTGACTGAGCGCACGAAGCTGGTCGCCATCACCGCCGTCTCCAACGCCGTCGGCACCATCACCCCGATCAAGGCGATCGTTGGGGCCGCCCGCGAGCGCGGCATCGCCACCCTGGTCGACGGCACCCAGGCGATCGTGCACGGCCTGGTCGACGTCCAGGCGCTGGGCTGCGACTTCATGGTCTTCTCGTCGCACAAGGTCTATGGGCCGTCCGGTGTGGGCGTGCTGTATGGCCGCGAGGCGCTGTTGGACGCCATGCCGCCCTATCAGTCGGGCGGCGAGATGATCCGCACGGTCAGCTTCGAAGGCACCAGCTTTGCTGACTTGCCGACCAAGTTCGAGGCCGGCACGCCGCCGATCGTGCAGGCGATCGGGCTGGGGGCCGCGATCGACTATCTGAACGGCATCGGCTTTGAGCGCATTGCGGCCCATGAGGCCGACCTGCTGGCCTACGCGACCGAACGGCTGGAGGCGGTCGAGGGGGTCACGATCGTCGGCAAGGCCGAGCGCAAGGCGTCGATCCTGTCGTTCACCCTGGACGATATTCACCCCCACGATATCGGCACTTTGGTCGACCGTTATGGTGTCGCCGTGCGCGCCGGCCACCATTGCGCCCAGCCGCTGATGCAGCGCTACGACCTGCCGGCGACGGCGCGGGCCAGCTTCGGCCTCTACAACAGCCGGGCCGAGGCCGACCGGCTGGCAGAGGCCTTGGAACAGGTCAAACGGATCTTCGCGTGAGGGCGCGGTGACGGAGGACAGGTGACGGAGGACAAGGATTTGGACACACCGACCAGGGCTGCCGACGAACCCGTCAATCGGGCACCGCCGCCGGCCTACAGCCTGGCCAGTTTCATGCCCGATCTGGAGGTGGTGGAGCCGGAATGGATCCACGACAAGCGCGTGGCCTCGGGCACGCCGGAGACCGATCCGGCGGTCATCCGGCAAAAGCTGGTCGACAATCTCAGCCAGATCTTCGACCCGGAAATCCCGATCAACATCCACGAACTGGGCCTGATCTATCGCATCGATGTGGGCGAGGACGGCGCCGTTCATATCCTGATGACCTTGACCGCGCCGAACTGTCCGGTGGCGGGCAGTTTGCCGCGCATGGTCGAGACCGGTGCCGGTTTGGTGCCGGGCGTGAGCAAGGTCGAGGTTGAGTTGACCTGGGACCCGGCCTGGAACCTGGACATGGCCAGCGAAGATGCAAGGCTGGTGCTCGGCTTCTGAGGCACGTTCGGGCTTGCGCGCTTCGCTGGCCGGCCAGATATGGTAAGATGCGCGATGCGGTGGATTGAGTAGGAAGGGGCAGGCCGATTTCTGAGGGTGCACAAGGGGTTGTCGGCAACGGGCGTGGGACGGCCGACGGCGGTCAGCAGGCGACCGATGACCATGTCGAGGCGTTGATGTCGCTGCGCGGCAGCATCGATAACATCGACGCGGCACTGATCCACATGCTGGCGGAGCGGTTTCGCTGCACGCAAAAGGTTGGCGAGTTGAAGGCCCGATACGACCTGCCGCCGGCGGACCCGGCACGCGAACGGCGCCAGATCGTCCGTCTGCGGCACCTGGCAGAGGAGGCGCAACTGGACCCGGACTTCGCGGAGAAGTTCTTGAACTTCGTGATCAAGGAGGTCATCCGCCATCACGAAGCCATTGATCGCCAATAGCGGCGGTCGCTGGATCGACGCAAGAGCGCGCCAGGCGGCGCGCGGGAGAGAGAAGAGATGGGTGCTGAGACCTTGGCCGCCCCGGCGAGACCGGCTTTGCCGCCGCCGGTGACCATCACCGACCGGGCCGCCGCACGCCTGCGGGAACTGATGGACAAATCGGACAAGCCGATCATCGGCCTGCGCGTCGGCGTGCGCTCGCGCGGCTGTTCGGGCCTGTCCTACTTCCTGGAGTATGCCGACGAGCAGAAGCGCTTTGAGGACAAGGTCGAGACCAAGGGTGTCGCCATCCTGATCGAACCCTCGGCCTCCATGTTCCTGATTGGCACGGAAATGGACTATGTCGAGGAAGACCTCGGCGCGCGGTTCGTCTTCAACAATCCCAACGAGGTCGATCGCTGCGGCTGCGGCGAGAGCTTCCGCGTCCAGCAGCAGGAAGCCGAGCCGGCGGCGCCTTAGACCGGCCCGGCTGACGGCCTACCCGACACTCCCAGGTGCCGGAAACGTCTTCATAGGGCCTCGCGCCAGCAAACAGGCCGTATCAATCAGCCACCCGGTTGCCGGCGATCGAAGAACATCGAGACCGGCTTGTGGTCGCTGGTCATCGCGTATCGCGGGCGCGGCCCAGTGATCGCGTGATGGACGTCGTGCTCGACATAGCCGCCGCCGGGGCGCGCCCGATAGGCCGCCTTGGTGTCGCCGTCTCGACCGGTGAGGCTCTGGCTGAACAGAATATGGTCCAGCAGGATCCTGGGGTTTCGGCCTGGATCGATCCGGTCCTTGAAAAAGACCGTCCACCGCTCCGATTCCTCCAGATCGAACAGGGCGTGGTTCAAAAAGCGGCGTGCGAAGAAGACCTCGCCCTGAAGCGTGCTGATCAGGTCATGGTACAGGAACCGACGCTCGATCACTTCCTTTCCCGGCCCGTCATTGAGGTCGCCCGCGACAATGATCGCCGCATTGGCGTCCTCCTCGAACCGCTGATCGATATAGTGGCGGACATCGGCACACTCGGTGCTGATCTTCACCCGTGCCTTGATGACGTCGGCCACCAGTCCCTGGTTGTTCTCGAAGAACAACGGATCGGACGCGTCGCCTTGGGGCCTTACCCGTGTGTACTTGCTCTTGAGGTGACAGCCGACGATTTCCATCGACGCGCCGCCGATCTCCACCTGCAGAACCTGGGGGTGACGCCAATGGCGGTGATTCCTGTCGATCTCGAATTCCAGATGGTCCCCGGCCAGCTTGGGAAATGACACGTCCCATCGGCCGTTCTTGTGCGCGCCGTTGGAGTTCTGTTCGGTGTGGTGTTGCCAGATATCGAGATGCAGCAGCGATGCGTTGATCCCTCGGTCCCGCTTGACCAGGAACCACAGCCACTGCCGGCCGGTCGTTTGATCCGTGCCGGACATGCCGTACGCCCTGCGGTCGTCGGTTCCCCGCACCACAAGATCGTAGCCAGGGGCGGCCTGTTCGAAGAACGCGCGTGCTCGTACTTCACCGTTTGGGCCTTCGCCGACAAACAAGATGTCTGCATCGAGCGCGGCGATTTCGTCGCGAATGGCCTCGAACCGGCGCTCGGCCTTTCGTTTCCGGCCGGGATCGGCATCGGCCAGCCGGTCGATCAGCTTGTCGGCGTGCTCAACGTTCCAACTGGTCAGCTTAAACGTATCCATGGCTGCTCCCTCCCCCAGTTCCGGTAACGCTACCGTCTTGTACCGGCCTGACGTTAACTCACCGTCCATTTCTCCTGGAGAAATAGGTGGTCGATGCGGACAGAGCCTACTGCGGAAGGTTCGGTCCGATCACGGAACGGCTGCCAGCCCGTTGCGCCGGATGCCGCTGGCGTTCCTTGTCCGCCCTTCCTATATTCCGCGCCATGAACAGCCTTGGTTTCGATAAGCAGCCGCGCGACACGCGCGTCGTCGTCGCCATGTCCGGCGGTGTCGACAGCTCGGTGACGGCCGCCCTGTTGGCTGAACAGGGCTACGACACCGTCGGCATCACGCTGCAGCTTTACGATCACGGGCTGGCGGTGCAGCGCAAGGGCGCCTGCTGCGCCGGGCAGGATATCTACGACGCGCGCCAGGTGGCTGACCAGATCGGCTTCCCGCACTACGTGCTGGACTATGAGAACCGCTTTTCCGACGCGGTAATGGACGACTTCGCCGACAGCTATCTGCGCGGCGAAACGCCGATCCCCTGCGTGCGCTGCAATCAGCGGGTCAAGTTCCGCGATCTGCTGGCGACCGCGCGTGATCTTGGTGCCGACTGTCTGGCGACCGGCCATTATGTCCGCAGGGTCGACGGGCCGACGGGGCCCGCGATGCTGCGCGCCGCTGACGCGAGCAAGGACCAGAGCTATTTCCTGTTCGCCACGACGCCGGAACAGCTCGATTTCCTGCGCTTTCCGCTCGGCGGCCTCGACAAGGCCGAGACACGGGCGCATGGCGAGCGGCTGGGACTGTCGATCGCGGAAAAGCCGGACAGCCAGGACATCTGCTTCGTGCCCGACGGGCGCTATGCCAGCGTCGTTGAACGGCTGCGGCCGGGCGCGGTGGAGCCGGGCGAGATCGTCGACCAGGCGGGCAACGTGCTCGGCCGGCATGACGGTATCATCCGCTACACAATCGGCCAGCGGCGCGGCCTACAACTCGGCCATCAGGTCTCCGGCGGAGAGGCGCTCTACGTCGTCGGCCTGGATGCGGAGCGGCATCGCGTGATTGTGGGGCCCAAGTCAGCGCTTGGCCGCGACCGCGTGCTCGTGCGTGAGGTCAATTGGCTTGGTGACGCACCGCTCGGCCAACGGGTCGAACGCGTCGAGGTCAAGCTGCGCTCCGCCCAGCCGGCCGTGCCCGCCAACGTGCGCGGCCTCGGCGACGGTAGCGCCGAAATCCTGCTCGACGCGCCGCAGGATGGCGTCGCGCCGGGGCAGGCGGCCGTATTCTATCGTGGCGACCGCGTGCTGGGCGGCGGCTGGATCGCCAGCGCCCATTTGACCGAAGCCTTGGCGGCCTGACGACATGACCGAAGCAACCAGCCTGACCGCGCTGACCGACCGGGTGCGCAGCCTTTTCGGCCAGCAATCACCCCTGGGTCATACCCTGACCCTCGATCTGGGCGAGACCGGCCGCATCTTCGTCGACGGCACCGGCTCTGGCACCGGCGCCGACAGCGTGGTGGACAATCGCGAAACACTCGCCGCCTGCACGATCACATTGTCCGCCGAAACCCTCGCCGGCCTTTTGGACGGCACCGTGGACGGCGGTTCGGCCTTCATGAACGGCCAGATCAAGGTCGCCGGCGATTTCCAGGTTGCGCTGATCCTGGCCGGGATGCTCTCCGACTAAAGCCCGGTCTCGATCACGACCTTGCCGTGGGATGTGCGCGGCGCCTGCAGATAGTCCCAGGCGTCCCGGTACTGCTCCATCGGATAGACCCGGTCGATGCGCGGCGCGATCGCGCCGGATGCCAGCGCGTCATAGACGAACGCCTTGCCCTTGGCGCACATCTCAGGGTCCTCGACATAGTTGAAAAGCGAATAGGGGTGGAACCAGGCATTGGCCTGAAACAGGTCAACCATCGGCAGGGCGGGGAAGGCCTCGTCCAGCGTACCGTAGCAGAAGATCTTGGCGTTCTTGGCCAATGCCGGGCTGTATTGCCGGATCATGCCGGCGCCGACGGGGTCGAACGCGGCGTCGATGCCGTTGCCGCCGGTGACCTCCCGCAACTGTTCCGCCATGTCGCCACTGCCCGCGACGATCACGTGGTCGGCGCCGACCGCCTCCAGGTACGCCCGGTTATGCTCAAATCTCGTCGTGGTGATCATCGTCGCGCCGCGCATCCGGCCGATTTCCAGGGCCGCCGTGCCGGCCGTGCCGGTGCCGGCCGTGGCCAGGAAGCGCGTGCCCGGCCCGGCTTTCGACAGTTCCACGACCGGGAAGTAGGCGGTCATGTATTGCATCCAGACTGAGGCGCTCTCCACAGCCGACAGGCCGGGCGGGGCCGGAGTGACGTAGCGCGCATCGACGATCGCCGTTTCCGCGCTGGTCCCCTGGTTGTAGTAGAAATAGGGCAGGGTGCAGACGCGCTGCCCCGGCTCGATGCCGGTCACCTTTGGCCCAATGGCGTCGACGATGCCGGCGGCCTCCATGCCGATCCGGGCCGGCAGGCTGTGAAAGCTGAACGAGTACATGTCCCGCATCAGGTTCATGTCGCCCCAGTTGAGGGCAAAGGCCTCAACCCGAAGCCTGACCTCGCCCGGCCCCGGCTCCTGTTCCTCGCACTCTTGCAGCGTCAGGCCCTGATAGCCGGAGTAATCGTGAATCACCCATTCGCGTGGCATTGCGCGCCCCCTCGTCAGACCGCCCTTTCACCGTGCGACGATGTGGCGGTCCAGCACGTCGTCGATCTTGCGCTTGAACCGTTCGATCCTAAGCGCACTGACGGTTTCGATCGCATAGAGCGAAAGGACACGGAGCCGCGCGTTGGGCGCGCAGCCCTTCAGCAGGGCGGTCTTCAAGTTCCGGCGCACGGGTTGGCGCATGACCAGCCGGTCGACCCATTTCGGCGATCCAAGCGTCGTGATCGCCAGGCAGCGCTTCAGCCCGGTCAGGCGCGGGATGATCGCCTTGCCCTCAGGGTGGTTGTCGAACGCCACGCCGGGCGCCCAGACGCGGTCGAACCAGCCCTTAAGCATCGCCGGATAGCCGAACCACCAGGTCGGGAAGATCAGCACCAGGGCATCGGCGCGCCGAAGGGCGGCGGCTTCCCGCTGGATAGTGGGCCAGTCATAGCCCTCGACATAGTAGTTGGCCCGTTCCTCGCCCGTCAGCGCCGGCGCAAAGCCGGACTGGTAGAGGTCGAGACGTTCGACGGTAAGTGCGCTGCGCTCCAGCCGCTCGACCACCCGGTCGGTCAGGTGGCGGCACAGACTGTCCTCCAGCGGATGGCAGGAGACGACCAGGCAGGTGCGTTCCTTTGCTGGGTCGTCGGTCATGCGGCGCTGGCCCTGGCGGCGCGCACGTCCTTGGCGCCCATGCCGGCCCGCCGTGCCGCCTCTAAGCCTTCATCGCTGTCCTCGAACACGAGGCACGCGGTCGGCGCGGTGTTGAGCCGGCGTGCCGCCTCCAGGAACAAATCTGGCGCGGGCTTGCTGTGCGCCACATCCTCAACGGCGACGACGGCGTCGAACAGCGGCAGCAGATCCAGCGACCGCAAGGTGGCCTCGACGATTGGCCGCTGCCCGCCGGAGGCCACCGCCATCGGCACCCGGCCGTGGAAGTGTCGGGCGACCGACGCGACCGCATCGAAGGCGTCGACGTGATGCAGATAGTCGAAGAACAGCGCCCGGCTGCGCTCGGCCAAGGCTGCGCGGTCCAGCCTGGCGTCGAACTCACGTTCGAACTGGTCGAACATCTGGTCGCGGGAAAAGCCGATGCGGGCGAAGTACCAGGCGCGGTCCATGGCATGCCCTTGCTCGTCAAGGGCCTCGCTAAAGGCGCGATAATGGACCGGTGATGTGTTGGCCAGCGTGCCGTCACAGTCGAAGATCAGGGCGTCAAAGCGCTGCTCTGTCGCGTAACTCAGCAGGGATGTCACGGCACTCCTCCGGTTGTGCCAGTCGTCGCCCGATTGCTACACGCGTGGCGGTGTCGGGTACAGCGATGAACCGGTATGGGAGGTCTGACGCGGCCGGCGCTGATCGGCCAGCCGCGTCCGAACACGCCGCTCAGTTCGAACCGGTCAGATTCATCCGGAACAGCGAGAAACCTTCCTCGTCATCCTCGACATACGAGGCGTTGGGGATTGTGTCGATATAGGCCTGCGCCGCCGGTCCGCTGACGAAGATCACATTGGACGCGTTCGCCATCGGCTGGAACGACCAGTTGTTGTCGGCCGACGGGTTGATCGTGCCTTGGTCGACGATGTAGCGCACGATCACGTCCCGGTTGGTGTCCGGCCCTTCGAACACGATCACCTCGCCGCCGATGCCGGGGAAGTTGCCGCCGCCGCTGGCCCGGTAATTGTTGGTGGCGACGATGAACTCCCGGTCGTCGTCGATCGGCTGGCCGTCGTAAGCCAGGTCGACGATGCGCCGCGCGTCCGGATTGATCAGATTGCCCTCGGTATCGTAGCGCGAGGGCTGGGTCAGATCGATCTGATAGGTGACACCGTCGATGACGTCGAAATTGTAGGACGGGAAGTCGGTGTTGATCAGCACCTGCTCGGTATCGCTGTCCTCGATCTGGTTGAAGATGCCGGCCGACCGTTCCAGCCATTCCCGCACGTTCGCGCCATTGATGCGCACAGCCCGCACCGTGTTTGGATACAGGTAAAGATCGGCCACGTTGCGGATGGCGATATCGCCGGCGGGCACGTCGGTAAAGTACTCCGGCCCGCCCCGGCCACCGGCCTTGAACGGTGCGGCGGCCGACAGGATTGCCAGCCCCTCATGGGGCGTGCCCTGCATCATCTGGTCGATGTACCACATCTGGGCCTGGCTCACGATCTGCACCGACGGGTCGTCGGCGACCAGGGCGAAATAGCTGTTCACCGGCGCGGAGATCTGCCCGACAGAGGCACGGACGTAGGCCAGCGTTTCGTCGTGTGCCTGTTGGGTGGCGGCCAGCACGGCTGGGCTGGCCTCGACCAGCGGGATGACCTCGCGGCCGTCGCGCTCATAGATCGGCCGTGCCTCGTTGACGCTGTCCAAGACGCGCCATTCTCCACCTTCGTTGGACAGCATCAGGTCGATGACTCCCAGATGGCTGCCCCAGAAGCCGCCCATGACGGCAGGCACGCCGTTCAATGTGCCGGCTTCGGCATCGATGCCTTCGAGATCGGCATAGTCCGGGCCGGGGAAGACCAGATGGTGATGCCCGGTCATGATCGCGTCGATGCCGGGCACGGTGCTCAGCTGATAGCTGGCGTTTTCCAGCTCCGGCGAGTCCGGCTCCAGACTGATGCCGGAGTGGGACAGCGCAACAATGATGTCGGCGCCTTCCTCCTGCATCTGCGGTACCAAGGCACGCGCGGTCTCCACAATGCCGCGCACACCGACATTGCCTTCCAGATGGCGCCGGTCCCAGGTCATGATCTGCGGTGGCGTGAAGCCGATGACGCCGACCCGGATCGTGTGCTCGTTGCCGTCGCCGTCGATCACGGCGCGGTCCAGGATGGTGTAGGGCGGGACATAGAAAGTGTCCGCCGCGATGGTCGCGGCCGGCAGGCCGGTATGCACATTGGCCAGCACGATCGGGAAGTCCGCGCCGGCCATGGCCCGGTTCAGGAACTCCAGCCCATAATTGAACTCATGATTGCCGATCGTGGCGACGTCGAAATCCATCGCGTTCATGGCCGCGATGATCGGGTGGACGTCGCCCTCGGCCAGGCCGCGCTGATAGGCCATATAGTCGCCCATCGGATTGCCCTGCAGGAAGTCGCCATTGTCCAGCAGCATGGTGTTCGGCGCCTCGGCGCGGATGCCGTCGACCAGGGTCGCGATCTTGGCCAGACCGACCTGATTGTCCTCCCGGTCGCGATAATAGTCGTAGGGGAAGACATGGACGTGAATGTCCGTCGTCTCCAACAGGCGCAGATGCACGTTGCCGGCGCCATAGGCCAGGCGCGGCCAGGGCGACAGCGCAAAGCCGGCCCCGGCGCCGACGGCCCCGGCGGTGCTCAGAAAACGGCGGCGGGTGAGGGGGGAATAGAGTTTCTTGATCATCGGTGAAGCCTCTTCTTGTTTGTTGCTTGCCTGCTTGATTTATCGCCGCATCCTAGCAGCTTCGGCAGCTTACGGGTATCGCCCAGCGATGGACGGGTCAGATCGACGCGCAAGTGGCCGCGGCTCAATCCGCACGCCCCGTCGGCCGACCGAGCGCCGCTCGCTTGACAGCCCAACCCGCCTGCCCCTATATCCCCGCCACCTGGGTATGGCGGAGTAGCTCAGCTGGTTAGAGCAGCGGAATCATAATCCGCGTGTCGGGGGTTCAAGTCCCTCCTCCGCTACCAGGGTTTTCAGAGGGTTAGTGTGAAACAAGGCCGCCGTTGAAGCGGCCGTTGTCGATCCAGCAATCACATAGCAATCACCAATAAGGATTTCGGTGGTGCGACGGGCTTGCAAACCCGATGGAGATTGCCACCGGCTACCGGTGGGATCCGAAGTGCGATGACGAGTTTCCGCCTTGCTAGTCGGTTTGGGCGTGATGTGTACGACTTGGCTGCGACGTTTCGGCCGTCGATTGATGTGGGTTGATGTTCTCGGCCTTTGCCATGGTAGCGTTCTGCAACACCAAATCGGGGTAGGGTACAGTGATGTTGCGTAAACTCGTCTGGGCTCTCGCGCTAGCGTTAACGGCTTGTTCGGAAGAAGAATCAAGCGTTCCGGCGGGCGAAACGGAAGCCAACCAGCCATTGTCTTCGGTGCGTGAACCGGATTCCGATGGGCCAGCGTTTTCTGCCAGCGAAGAAGCGATACTCACTGCGCGAGATAATGAAGTCTCGGAATTTGGTGACCGTGACCAGTACGACTATGTCATGGACACGGCGCTGGGCCGCTACGCTATCAAGAGCACTCCTCTTCCAGGCCACTATCGGACGCAAGCCTATGGACCACATTGGGCCGGCGCGATCGAGGCCTTACCATCAGGTGTTCTTGTAATGAACGCCGCCGGCGAGGTTTTGTTTTTTAGATCTGAAGATGAGGTAGAATATCTCGGTGTCGTATATGAAAATAATCGACCGGCGTTTCTAGAGTATTTGCCTCATGCAAGCTGGCGCTGGGCACATAATTTTAGGTTTTTTGACATCCAAGCCATCGAGACCGACTACGGAGCACGCGTTTACATTAGTCTGAACTACTGGGATCGAAGGCATAACTGCCACACCGTTCGTCTCATTGAGAGGGGCCTCGACATAGGAGAAGGCGGCAGTTCGCCCAGTTGGCGTGGAGGTGACTGGCGGGTTGTTTTTGAAACCTCTCCGTGCATCGAACCCGACCCTGAACTCACATGGTATGGCTACGAGGGCGGCGGCGCTTTGGATATCAAAGACGGTTTCGCTTACCTGGCAGTTGGCCATTTTGGGCTCCTCGGGCAACGCGGCCAGCCTGTAGCTTCACAGGATCCCGACCTGATGCTTGGGCGTACGTTTCGTATCGACCTTGAGTCTGGCGAAAGCCAGGTCTTGTCGTTGGGCCATCGAAATCCTCAGGGATTCATAGCTCTCGAAGATGGGTTGCTTTTGACAGAGCACGGTCCGCAAGGTGGAGACGAACTCAATCTGATTCTGGAGGATCGGAATTATGGTTGGCCGTTAGTTACGCTTGGCACGCAGTATGGCGAGGAGTCGTGGGATTTTGATACTGACTCCAATCCACAGTACAACGTTGATGAACCCGCGCCCGGCCGGCATATGGGTTATGAACTGCCGATGTATTCGTGGGTTCCTTCGATCGGCGTCAGCTCTTTGCTGCAGGTACATAACTTCAATCCCGAATGGGAGGGTGACCTTCTAGTAGCGAGCCTTAATGGCCACGCCGTGCGACGGCTCCGTTTGGATGGGCCGCGCGTCGTTTATGACGAACCAATCGATTTCGGTGAGCGCATTCGGGACATCTCGCAAGCTCCCGACGGTGGGCCGATCTTCGTTCTCACGGATGAAGCGGACTTGGTCGAGATACGTCCCGCGCCAGACGCTTCTGACCTACTCGTTGCCGATGATCCCAATCTACAACTCACGACAATGCCGGGATGGCCAAGAGCCGAGGCTCGAATTGAAGCTTGTGGCGTATGTCATTCTTACGAACGTGGGCTTCAGAGCAATGTGGCACCCAATCTGTTCGGGATTGTCGGAAGGGAGATCGGCGGAACTGACTTTGAGGGGTACTCTGAAGGGTGGCTTGCGCTAGACGGCGTGTGGACGGAAGAAGCGCTGGATCGACTGTTGCGAGAGCCAACCTCATTCTCGTCCACTAGCATTATGGCCAGCCAAACTCCTGTCGCAGACCCTGAGGAACGTGAGGCGATGATTGCATTCTTTTTGACACTCAGATGAGTAGCGCCAACGGCTGGCACTTTCGACGAACCAGCCTCGTCCTCGCCACCTGCCTTCTGGCCGCCCCAGCGACCGCGCAGGAGATCCGCGTCATCGACGGCGATACATTCGAGATGGATGGTGAGGTGATCAGGCTTTCTGGCTTGGCCGGGTTCGAACCGGACCAGAGTTGCTGGGGAATGGAGGGACATCGGTTCAATGGCCAAACCGCCATGGACCATCTGCGCGAGTTGCTGGCATCACGTCCCGATTGTGTCGTGATACGGGAGGGAGATGATGGAATTCCCGAAGCGAATTGCTATGGCGAGGGGGGCCTGGATTTAGGTCTAGAGATGGCAAGAGATGGTCTAGCCTGGGCCGATCCTGCCGACGGGACTTATGGATTGCATGGAACAGTGCTGCTAGCCGAAGCCCGAGGTAAAGGTATCTGGGGCGAAGGAGTATACTGCTTGCCGCCGTGGATTTGGTCGGCCTATGGCGAAAACTTTGACTTTTCGGAGGACATCAATCTGATCGATGGGGACACGTTTCGTATGAACTGCCAGGTCATCAGGCTTTGGGGCATTGACGCGCTCAACTCAGGCCAAACCTGCATGGTGCGAGGAACCGAAACGACCTGGCCCAGCGATCTTGCAACGTTGTCGCTCGGATTCTGGCTTCAGCACCTTTCGAGTTGCGAGACTATCGAAGCGGATGAAGTCGGAATTGCAGTCGGTCGATGTGTGGCATCCGACGGCAGCGACATTGGGCAGGCACTAGTCGAACTCGGTGCCGCCTTGGTCGATCCCGAGATAAACCACCCACCATACTTGGCCGCTCAGCTTGTCGCGCAGGAGGCAGGTGACGGATATTGGGGTGAGCGTTGGAATTGCAGCCCGCCTTGGGAGTGGCGGGAGCGGAACTAGAAGAGTGGGCGCCGGCACACGCCCAACGCCCGAAAACCAGTAGCCGACGTTATTGGAATGTGGAAGCATTCAACTCGTCTAGCGGACGAGCTTGATGAGCCATAGGCCCACTCGAGGCTGAATTCATGAGGGTTGCGACATGGACGAACCGTCAAGCCGGAAGTTGCCTCGCGCCGTCAAGAGTAAGCTGAACAAACTTCGCTGGTCGTATTGGGGGTATATGGCTGCCCACTATGGCCTCGGCATCGTTGCGACAGCGGCAGCATCAACAGGCACGGCAGCTCTCGCAGGGGTGAACGATGTCTTAACTGCCGAGCCATTTGTCATTGCTGCGGCGATATCCTCGTTGATCCTTACCGTATTCGGACCGGGGAGATACATTCCTGGATATGAGAGAGCGTACAAGACGCTCTACTTGGCTGCTATCAAGTACGAGTCTGTCATGACCGAGGACGACGGTCGGGCGCTTGGTGAACTAGAGGACGCATTGAATCGAGCCTTTGTTGATGCGACGTTCAGCCCAGAGGCAGACCGCAAAAGCGACACCAATGGAGCCAGGCCCAAGTAACCGTCGTTATGCAAGGGCCAGCGCAATCCCCTAAGGACCGTCCGCGATCGGGCTCAGCAGCCGGCGCGAAAGCGATTGCTTAGGGTTGATTAGGGGTCGTATCAGGACTGGAAGTGTTCTCCGAGATTTCCAGCGTCATGAAGATGCTGTGCGGGTCTGCTCGATACTCGGCGAATGGGCCGCATGTGCCGAAACCGAAACTGGCATAGAGGGCTCTGGCCGCTGCAAATGCATCCATCGACCCGGTTTCCAGACTGAGCCGGTCATAGCCGCGCCGACGTGCCTTGTTGATGATATGGCGGACCAGTAGCGCCGCCACACCCTTGCGACGATGGGCGGCCGCAGTGTGCATGGACTTGATTTCACCATGACTGGGATCAAGCTGCTTAAGGGCGCCAAAGCCCAGCAGCGCCGACCCGTCCCGAACGCTCCATACTGTCACTTCTGGCGCCTGCAAGTCGGAGAGATCAAGGGCATGCACGCTTTCCGGCGGAGAGTGTGAGGCTGCGTTCGTCAAGTGAACGCGCAGTAGGGCGACAGTGTCTGGACTGGAGAGATCGTCTTCGATGATCTGTGTCGTCATGTGCCATGACCGTTGGCGATGCCGTCCAGAGATTCTGACAGGCGGCGCACCGTTTGCAATCGCCGTCGATCAAGCCCGTGAGATAGCGACAACGGAGCGACCCTGAGGTTCGTCTCATTCCTCCGCGATCTATCCAGTGCTGCGGCGCCTTTGGATCCAGCGACGACTGTCAACACCATGGTCGATGCGGGCGATTTGATGGGGCAAACACTGAATACTCCGCGCCACCATCACAGCAGCGCGGGCCCCTGACTTGGCCTTCTTCTTCGTTTGTCGCTCGGTCCTTTCGGGTAAGCCGTGCGAGTGGTATCCTAAAAATCCAACAACCCTTGCGCAAGATGAGCCCTGCAAAGAGCCTGAGGCGTCGATTTGCCCATGCCAGTTCGTGTCTTAATCACCGCAACCCGTCCAAGCAACTGCGATCAGCCGGCCCCTTCCTTCGCTCATGAAAACGCGTACGGCCGGCTAGTCGTCGCCCACGCGCTGCGTAGCAGTTTTCTCCTAACGGCGCACGCTACTCGCGTGCTGGCTCTTAGCCTCACAGTCATTGCATTGCTGTGCGCATCCGCCGTTCAGGCAACGGAGTTAAACTGGCCGGACACCAAAGACTGGGTGCGCAGCGAGTTCCCAGACGCGCCTCAGATCACGGTGGCAGACCTGTTTGAGACGCTCGCTGAACCGACGCTGCTGATCGATGTACGTGACGTCGAAGAGTACGACGTGAGCCACCTTCCGGGGGCCCTAAATGCCCAAGACGAGGCGCTCGAACAGCTGGTCAGAGATGTCGACACGGATCGCCAGATTGTTCTCTACTGCTCTGTTGGCTATCGCTCGTCGCGGGCAACGGAAATGCTCCGCGATCAAGGTTTCGATAACGTAAGCAACCTCGAAGGCTCAATCTTCGAATGGGCCAACGAAGGCCACCCCCTCGTAGTCGGCGGACCAGATTCGTCAACACCGACGAGCTTTGTCCACCCTTTCGACGAGGAGTGGGGCACGCTCCTTGACGCGGAACGGCATAGCTACGTAGCGAAGTAGGGATTAAGGAAAACCCGCACCACCGTGAAGGTAGCGCGGGCTTTGGCTCCAACCGAAGAGTTGGCGGTCGCGAGATCGGTTCTCTAGCCGCCTCGCCGGGATCGCCATACTCCTCGGCCCTTGGTTCTTGATACCCTCGCGCTCTACCTCTGGGCGGTAACCAGTTCTTGTCGCGCCTGGCGACGCTCCCTATCGGCCTTGTTCTGCTTCTCAAGAATGCGGTTGATTTCCGCAAGCTTACCCTGGAGTGCATCGACTACTGATTGGACAGCGTTCATCTCCTCCTTCAAGCTGATGTTGCCAGCCGCCATGAAGGCTGCCATCGCGAGGTATTGCGCAGTGTGGGTTGCGTCTAGCGCGTAAAGGATCTCATTTGGGCCAGTCGGCGTCATTTCAGTTGCCATTGATCCGCACTCCTCTTTTTCGCCTTGCAAACGGTTCGAAGCCTTCGTCCCCACACTCCTGTTCAGGGTCACCGTTGCACTCCGCCGCATCGTCGTCCTCGACATCCTCGTCCTCAGCACCCCATACGGCCAGCGTCTCAAGGATGCCGTGGTCGACGGGCATCAGGAGCATGTGCTGATCGCCGACCTGGATCAGGTCCGAGGCGCCGAGCGCCCACATCACGCGTTGGCGTTCGCTTGGCGTCAGCATCACCATTCCCCAACCAACTTGGCGCGGGCGGCGGCGCCCTTCATGAGCCTTTGCTTTTCTTCCTCTGTTTCGAGCAGGTCCTGAACGGCGTGGAGGATTTGGGCTCCGTTAATCTCCCGGCTCACCAGCCTCAGCGTCAGATCCATGATGTTGAAGCCGATCTCGTGGAAGTCAGGGCCGCACTTGCCACGTTTCTGCCGAGCCTTGACCAGCTTCTCGCAGCCGGGGAACTGGATAATCTGTGCGGTAGGTAGGTGAACTGGCCCCGATTTCGACCGGACACGTTGGCTTAGGCAAGGAGGCTTAGGGATATTCCTAGGCACAGGCTTATGTCGGACGAGTATCAGCGCATAGAGATCATCACAGGTGCGGA
>JBCDFV010000041.1:0-39157 GCA_039177555.1 Pseudomonadota bacterium
ATCGCCAGCCTGACGGTCGGCGATCTGGGCTTCAGCTATCGCGACGGGCGGCCGGTGACGGTCGTGGTTGGCCAGCGCATTCCCGCCACCTTGATCCTGGGCGGCACGGCGCTGGCGCTGGCGATCTTTGTCGGCGTGCCGTTCGGCATCATCGCGGCCTTGCGCCGAAACCGGCTTTCGGACCGGCTGATCATGGCGTTTTCGGTGTTCGGTTTCGCCATTCCGAACTTCTTTTTCGGCATCCTGCTGATCCTGTTGTTCTCGCTTTATCTACGCTGGCTGCCCAGTTCCGGCTATGGCGGACTGGACCATCTGGTCATGCCCGCGGCGACGCTGGGGCTGGCAACCGCCGGCGCGCTTGCCCGCTTCACCCGGTCGTCCATGCTGGAGGCGTTGTCCAAGCCGTTTATGGAAACGGCGGCGGCCAAGGGCGCCGGGGCGTTTCGGCGGGTGATGCGGCATGCGGTGCCGAATGCCGCCATTCCGGTGGTCACCATCCTGGGTCTGAACATCGGCGCCCTGATCTCGGGCTCGATCGTGACCGAGACGGTGTTCGCCTGGCCCGGGGTCGGGCGGCTCTTGATCTCGTCGGTGGAGGCGCGCGATCTGGCGGTGGTGCAGTTCCTGGTCCTGCTGATCGCCCTCACCATGGTCGTGGCCAACCTGCTGGTCGACATCCTTTACAGCGTTCTTGACCCGCGTATCCGGGTCGCCGGCGCGGCAAAGGCGGGCTGACCCCGATGGCCCAGTCCCTACCCAGCAACGAACGGCGCCGCCGCCTGGGCATGCTTTCCGCCAACCGGGTCGTGCTGGTCTTCGCCTGGGCCATCCTTGGCTGCGTCTTGTTCCTGGGCGTGTTCGGCTATTGGCTGACGCCCTATGCGCCGAGCGAACAGAACCTGCTGGACCGGCTGGCACCGCCGGCGCTGTTCGGCTTCGACAGCGCGTACCTGCTCGGCTCGGACCGGCTGGGCCGCGATATCCTCGCCCGCCTGGTGTTCGCGACCCGGATCAGCCTGGCCATCGCGCTGGCCGGCACGGTGATCGGCGCGATCATCGGCACGATGCTCGGCTTCATCGCCGCCTATTTCCGGGGCCTGATCGAAGAGGCAATCATGACCCTGGTCGACATCCAGGCGTCATTGCCCTTCATCATCATCGCGCTGACGTTGCTGGCCTTCGTCGGCAATTCGCTGACCCTTTTCATCATTATCATGGGCATTTATGGCTGGGAACGGTATGCGCGGCTGGCGCGCGGCGCCGTCCTGTCGGCGCAAAGCCAGCCCTATGCCAGGGCCGTCCGCGCGCTGGGCGCCTCGCCCTGGCGGCTCTACACGCGCCATTTGCTGCCCAACATTGCCGGCGTGCTGATCGTCCAGTTCACCTTGAACTATCCGGAGATCGTGCTGCTTGAGACCGCGCTCTCCTTCCTCGGCCTCGGCATCCAGCCGCCGCTGACCAGCCTGGGCCAGATGATGGGCGACGGCCGCGACCTGTTGATCAACGCCTGGTGGCTGTCGGTCATCCCCGGCACCCTGATCTTCGCCACTACCTTGTCGATCAGCATCATCGGCGACTGGCTGCGCGACCGCCTGGACCCGACAATCGGGCGCGGGGAGTAGCGGCCGCCGAACGCCGCTCACGCGAGCTGTCCGCCGGTGACGTCGAGGTCCATGCCGTTCACCGACGTGGCCTGGTTGGACGCCAGAAACATCACCGCCTCGGCCATCTCGTAGGGCGTCATGATCCTGGGCGTGACAAGGGACGGCCCCACCTCGTCATAGGTCAGGCCCTGAAAGGCGAAGGATTCGCGCAGCATGGGCGTGTCGACGGCCAGGGGCGAGATCGACATGATGCGGATATTGTCGCGGGCGCTGGCCGTGGCGGCGGCCTTGGTCAACCCGATGACGGCGTGCTTGGACGCGTTGTAATGGGCGGTGTTGCCAAAGCCGCGATGGGCGGCGACGGAGGCCATATTGACGATCGTGCCGCCGCCCTGGCGCCGCATCACCGGCAGGGCGTACTTCATGCCGTAGAAGACGCCGTCGGTGTTGGTGGCCATCATGTCGCGATAGTTCTCGATCGGAATGTCCTCGATGGCGGCCGGCGTCATGAAGATGCCGGCATTGCTGAACAGCACGTCCAGGCTGCCATACGTGTCCACCGTCGCGCCGATGAAGGCCTCGACCTGGGCCGGATCGCGCACGTCCGTCTGCATCCAGGTCGCCTCGCCGCCGGCCCCTCGGATCGAGGCCTCCACCTCACGGCCCAGCGGATCACGCCGGGCGCAGAACATGACGCTGGCGCCTTCCAGCGCGAAGGCGCGGGCGGTTGCTTCGCCGATGCCGGAATTGCCGCCCGTGACCGCGACAACCGCGCCGGCGAAGCGTCCCTCCGGATTGGCCCGCGCCGGCGGCGCCTCAGGATTCAGGCTGTTGGCGAAGGCGTGGCCGGCGACGGTCGCGCCGGCGACCGCGCCCAGGGCCAGAGCGGCGCGGCGAGAGGGGTTGGTCGGCGTGTCTTCGGTCGTGCTCATCGTCTTTCGCTGCTCCAACTCGGTGGGGCGCTGTGTTGCTGGCGAGCCTCGCTCGCCTTCCGATTTCAGCGCGGTGCCACAGAGTTAAGGGCAGCGACAAACGATCGCTTGAACGCACCTGTCTAGTTTTTGAACGGTCTTGCTGTCGCGCAGCCTTAGGCGGTGTGCGCCGGCCCCTGGCGCACGGCAGCGTCCCGCCGCGTCATTGACGGTGGTCAATGATGCTGCGCGGGAACGGTGATCGTCATGACGTGCCGATAGTGGCACCAGACCTCTTGGCCGGTGCCATCACGGTCTTGTTTCAAAGAAGGAAAACCGTCATGGGACTCTCACCCGGACTGTTCATCTGCCTGTTTCTTGCCGGTCTCGGCATCTTTCTGTCGGGCGCGGCCTTCATCTGGTGGGTCTCGCTGCAGGCGAAGCTGGCACGGCTGACAAAGGCATCCTGACGCCGTCCTAAAAGTGCGAGCCGGGGCGGCAGCGATCGGCCCGCGCCTAAACGGCGACGACGACGCTGCCGCGCTTGTGTCGCTGTTCGACATAGAAATGCGCCTCGGCCGTGTGCGCGAGCGTGTAGCGCCTGTCGATGAACGGCTTGATCGCGCCCGAAGCGACAAGCCGGCCGAGCGTGGCCAGGTCCTCCCTGTTGTCCTGGCTGATTCCGCACACCGCCTTCGGCCCGTCGCGGCGCGCGGTCCACAGCGCCTGGATGAGTTCGGTCACGCCGAAGCATAGAAACAGGTGCATTCCGGTCGGCGCTAGTACTCTGCGGCATTTGGCGAATTTGGTCGTGCCGACGGTATCGAAGATGATGTCGTAGACCTCGCCGCCCTCGGCAAAATCCTCCGTCTCATAGTCGATGACCCGGTCGGCGCCGAGCGACGCGACCAGGTGCCGGTTGGCGGCGCTGCACACGCCGGTGACCCGCGCGCCGAAATGCTTGGCAAGCTGAACCGCGAAGGTGCCGACGCAGCCGGACGCGCCGTTGATCAGCACATTCTGGCCCTCGCGGACGTCACCCCGGTCGCGCAGGAAATTGAGCGCGGTCAGCCCGCCGAACGGGATGGCGGCCGCCGCCTCGTACGACAGGTTGGCCGGCATCGGCGCCAAGGCGCCGTCCGCCGGCATGGTCACGTACTCGGCATAGGCACCAAAGCTGCTGTAGCCGAACACACGATCGCCCGGATCAAAGCGGGTGACCCGGTCACCGACCGCGACAATCTCGCCGGCAAGGTCGGAGCCCAGGATCTTTCGTCGCGGCCTGAAAAGGCCGGTGTGCATCCGGCCCAACAGCCAGAAGACGCCGGGAAACGCGGCCGCCCGCAGGCGCCAGTCCCGCGACGTCACCGCCGTCGCGCGCACCCGGATCAAGACCTCGCCTTCGTTCGGTACCGGGCGTTCGACATCGCGCAGTTTCAGCACTTGGGGCGCGCCGTATTTCCTGTAGGTGATTGCTTTCATCAGTTTGCCTTTCAGAGGGCTTATGTCCCCGGCTGACGCCGGGCGTGTTTGTGTGGTCACGGTTTGTCGGCCTTCTCGACCGGCTCGAAGCTGAAGACGTCCGCCAGCGGCCGGCCGAAGGCCTCCGCGATCAGGAACGCCAGTTCCAGCGAGGGGGCGTATTTGGCGCTTTCGATCGCGATGATGGTCTGGCGCGTGACGCCTACCTTGTCGGCGAGCTGCTTTTGGGTCATCTCGCCGTTTTCGAAGCGCAGCCGCCGGATGGCGTTGCTGACACGGCCCTTGCCCATGTCAGAACCCCCGCCGGTGAATGACCAGCTTCAAGACGTTCGAGGCGATATCGCCGAAGCTGAAGCCAAAGACCATCAGGTTGAAGACCAGGAACAGAGGCTGATCGAGCGCCAGGGCAACCATCGACAGCACGAAGCCCACCCCGACAACGATGAAGAACAGCCGCACGCCGCGCAGTTCGATCGCCTTGTCCCGCTCGTCGATCACGAAGCTGGGCTTCGGCTCGTTCGTGGCGATGGCGTGCAGAATGCTGAACAGGATGTTCACGACGATGTTCACGACAATCCCGCCGCCGATCAGGAACAGGATCGCCACGCCGATCGCGCTGGCGCCGTCCGGACCGTCGAACCGCCCCTGGGCGTAGAGCGGGAAGACGATCGCGCCGTAGATGACGATGACAAGGATCGTGCCGATCAACGCGGCAATCGCGCTCTTTTGATGCTGGGTCATGGAAACAGGCTCGTGTCCGGTGTGATTGACTATATGTCAAGTATCTTTGACACTAGGTAAGCTTGAGAAAACGCGATGTCAAACATTTTTGACATCTAGCGGCGTCCCAGATCACACCGTGAGCCGAATTCTCTAGCGAATCAGCCGGTTGCGAGCGCCAGGGCGAAATTCTGGATTCGTAGGACGGTGGGTGCCAGAGCCGGGGAGGACGTGGTTCCTGTCTAGAAACTAGCCAGGCGACCGGGGAGTGGGTCAGGACGCGGAGCGTTGCACGCTGAAGCTGACACCCTCATTGCCCTTCAGTTGGGCAACAAGCTCAAACAAATTGTCGGCGCGCGGGTTGCCCTGCTCGCTCAGCATGCGCATCAGGCTCTTTGGGTTCTTGTGCAACTGCGCGCCCAGCGTTTCGAAGCCCACCGTCGCATTCACGTAGTCGCGCAACAGCAGCTTGCCGGTTGCCATGTCGGCGTCGAGCAGGGCGTTCAGCGCCTCTTGCAACAGCCCAACCCGAAACTCCGGATCGCGCATTGCGCGCAGCTTCACCGTTTCCTTGAAGTCCCGCGTGAGCGCCATTCCGTTACCCTCCGCGCCGCTTTCGGCGCTTGTAATCTGCCCAATAGGCTTTTGCCCGATCGATATCCCGTTGCTGATGCCTCTTGGTGCCACCGGCCAGCAGGATTACCAGCGAGGTTCCGTCGCGGCCGAAATAGACCCGATATCCGGGGCCAAAATCGATCCGTCGTTCCGATATGCCGGCACCAACCGGCTTCACGTCGCCGAAATTGCCCGTTTCGATGCGGGCGATCGCGGTACGAACTTTGAGCGCGGCGCGCGTGTCGAGCCCATCGAACCAGTCGGCAAAAGGCGACCGCCGGTCTTCCGTCTCATATTGAACGACATCGGTCATACCTTATGGTAACATATATGATACCATCAAGGCATTTGAGAAGAGACTGCAGGACGCATGCGGTCGTCCGCTGCTGCCGGGATGGCCAAATCGCTAAGCCGCGCGTGACCCCGGGCCGCCGGTCTGGCGGGCGTCTTCCTGGGAGATCTGTTCGATCATGCCGTCCAGCACCCGGTTGAAGACGGCGACGTCCGCGTCGCTGAACTGTTCGTACAGGTCTTCCTGTCGCTTCAGCGCGTCCGGCAACAGCTTGCGGTACAGCGCGGCACCGCTTTTGGTCGGCGCCAGGATCGTGCGGCGGTTGTCGGCGGGATCGGGGATCTCAGAGACAAGCCCCTTGGCCACGAGGGAGGTCTTGACCCGGCTGATACGGGCCAGATCGATGAAGATGACCTCGCCGATCTGGGTCTGGGTCATCGGCCCGAAGCCTGCGAGGATCGCCAGCATGCGCCAGGCGGTCAGGCTGAGGCCGGAGTTTTTCTCGTGCCAGCGCTGGGCCGTGCGGGTCAACAGGTGGCCGAGCACCGTGATCCGATGGGTCAGAAAACGGTCCAGTGTCGGGGCATCGCTGGCCGCGATTCGTGGTGCGGCTTTCTTACTTCTGCCCGGCATAAGCGGCGCCCGTGGTTTCCATGACTAGTCAACTATCTATCAGCAAACGTGCAGGCGCACAATCGCCCTGCCCGCCAATGGTTGATCGCCCGGCGTCCCCTTGGCATGGTCTTAGAGAGTCTCGTGCCAGCCGCCATACGAGGATTGATGCCATGCCGCGCCGGCTCAACAAGACACGCGCAATACTTGCCCTGGGCGGGCTGATCGCCGTCGCTCTCGCCGGGGCTGTTGCGAACGCCCAGACGCAGGTGACCTGGGCGACCGAGGGAACCTATGCGCCGTGGTCGGAGACCGACGACAGCGGCGTGCTGGTCGGCTTCGATATCGAGCTGGTGAGCCTGTTGTGCGCCCATCTCGGCTATGACTGCACGATGGAGCGTATGGCCTGGCCGGCGATGATGGACGCGGTCGCGGCGGGCGAGGTCGACGCCTTCATCTCCGGCGTCGCGATCACCCCGGAACGCGAACTGGCCGTCGACTTCACCCGGCCTTACATGCAGCTTGCCGTCGCCTTCGCGGTCGGCACCGACAGCGATCTGGCCGGGGCGCGGCCGTCGCATGCGACCCAGCTTGCCGCCCTGCTGGACAACGCCACCATCGGCGTGCAGGCCGATACGGTGGCCAGCATATTGGCGGCCCAACTGATCCCCAGCGCCACCCTGATCGACTACGACACCACCGACGCGTTGACGCAGGCGGTGGCCGACGGCGATGTCGACGCCGGCCTGGCGGCGCTGCCGAGCTGGACGCAGCCGATCATCGTTCAGCCGGACGAAATCGTCGTGCTGGGCCCGCCCCTGACCAGCGAGGACTACACCGTGCTCGGCCGGGGCCTCGGCATCGGCATTCGCGAGGACGCCGACAATCTGAAGGCCGAGCTGGACCGGGCCTTGTGCGAGCTGGAAGACGCCGGCGAGATCCAGCCCCTGTCGATCAGCTGGTTCGGCAGCGAACTGACCATCAAATGCTACCTGCGGAACCGGTAGTGTCTGCGCGCAACACATGCTTCAGCGTGCCTTGAAGTCCGGATTGTGGATCAGTCCGACGGCATTGCCTTGCGGGTCGGCAATTAGCGGATCAACGCCAGCAAGGTCTCCGCGCAGCGAATGGCGAAGCTGGGGTCTTCGCCGTCGGCCACGGACCAGCAGGCCGACAGGCCGGCATGGGCGAAGGCGAAGCGCAGGACGCGGTCCGCGTCCAGGTCCAGGCGCGCGGCATAGAACGCGGCCACGCGCAGCATTCGGGCGGGCCGAAGCACGATTGCGCCATGCGGCGAGGGGTTGCAGAAAAGATTGGCCACCTCGTAGGTGCGCTCGCCATAGACGCCCTTCGGATCGATGGCGAGCCAGCCGCGCGGCCGGCCATCGACGACACCGCCATCCACCACATTGTCGTGATGCATGTCGGCGTGCAGGACGGTGCGCTCGCGCTCCGTCGCCAACAGGTCCGTCGCCACCGTGGCGCAGCGGCCGAGCACGTCGGGTCCGTCGGCGTTGCCAAGCAGGGCGGCGAAGCGGCGCTTGAGGCTGGGCAAATCGTTGGGTATAGGCCGCGATCGCGGCGCATGCAGCTTTTCGATCGTCGCGGCAAGGATGTCGGCCGCCCCGTCATCGTCGCCGGCCAGGACCATACGTGTCAGTTCGCCCTGCCTGGTGCCGCGCTCCATCAGCCAAGCGGTGTCCGAGGCGCGATAGACCCTGACGGCGCCGGCGCCATCGAAATAGTCGAGGACGGCGGCGGCGCGATGTTCGTCGCTGGCCGGCTTCATGCATTTGAGCATCGCCTTCGACCCCCGAAAGCGCACCGGGCGCAGCCAGCTTGAAGGGGTCTGGAAGGACGGGCCGTCCACCACGAGCGACCAGTCGCGCACCAGGGCCAGCGTCGGGTCGGGTTCGGTGTCGCTCGTGCGCTCGCGCGCCATCGTACACTCCGGATGTTGTCTTTCCCGGGACACTGTACCTGCTAGGGTGTGGCGCGGGACACATCCCAGGCCCTCGGCGCTCCATGGCAGAGAGGCGATGACAAGACGGCTGTTCGATCCGCTGAACCTCTGTGCCGGCGCCATGGCGATCGCCGGCATCATGTATGGCTTCGATGTCTCCGTCATGGCGGGTGCGATTCTCTATCTCGAAGCCGACTTCGGCCTGACGGAAAACTCACAAGAATGGATCGTCAGTTCGATCCTGCTGGGCGCGACATTGGGCGCGCTCGTGGGCGGCGTGATCGCGGATCGGTTCGGCAGGCGCGCGGCCATGATCGTCGTTGCCGCCTCGGCCGTCGCCGGCGTCGCGGTCATCACCCTGTCGCCCGGCGTCGGGCTGCTGGTCGTCGGGCGGCTGGTTCAGGGCTTCGCTGTTGGGGCCATATCGGTCTGCGGCCCGCTCTACCTGGCGGAGATCGCACCGAACCACATCAGGGGTTTGCTGGTCGGCCTCTATTCGTTCGGCATTCAGGTCGGCGTCCTGCTCGGCTACGCTATCGGGCTGGCCCTTGCAGACAGCGGCGATTGGCGCCTCATGCTCGGGGGCGGCATCTTGCCGGCCCTGGTCCTGGCGATGGCGGTGCCGTTTCTGCCGGAAACCCCCCGCTGGCTGCTGCAACGAAACCATCGGCAAAAGGCGCGCCGCGTTCTCGCCCATCTGCGCGGCAGCGATGCCGTCGATGCCGAGATCCAGGCCATGGAGCAGCAGATCGCCCAGCAATCCAGCCGCTGGGCCGACCTATTGGCACCGGGCATTGCGATGATCCTTCTGGTCGGCATCGGCCTGGCCATCTTTCGCGAAATCACCGGCTTTGCCATCGCCACCCTTTACTCGCCAACCTTGCTGGAGCAAGCGGGGCACGAGCCGGACCGGGTGGACATCCTGGCCTCGGTCGGGGTCGGGTCGATGTTCGTCGCGGCGGCGGTGGTCGCCATGCTGCTGGTCGACAGGCTGGGAAGGCGCCCGATGCTGCTGACCGGCACGGCGATCATGACGGTCAGCATTGGCGCCCTCGGGCTCGCCTTCACCCTGCTGCCCGTGTCGCCCGTGCTGGCCTGGATCGCGGTCGCCTGTCTTGCGGCCTGTGCCGCCGGCTTCTCGCTGGGGCCCGGCCCCGTGGTCTTCCTGTTGATCGCCGAGATCTATCCGCGACGCATCCGTGCGCGCGCCATGGGTGTCGCCATGCTGGCCCTTTGGCTCAGCTTCTGGCTCAACGCCCGCCTGTTCCTGTCATCCGTCGAGGCGTTGGGTACGGCCGGCGCGCTGTGGCTGCATGCCGGGTTCGGCATCGCCGCCCTGGTGTTCATCTATGCGGCCGTGCCGGAAACCAAGGGACGCGGCCTGGAAGAGATCGAGGCCGGGCATGCCGTCCGTTAGATCGGGGCCAGCAGGCTCCAGACAGTCTCCTGACAGTATCCTGTCAGCAGCGTTGTGCGAACAAGCCGCCGTCAAACGCTCTCCCCAACGCACATGGAGACAGGAATGAGCTTTACGCCCGAACATTTCACCGTCTGGGCCGAGATCCCGGTCAGCGACCTGGACAATGCGATGACGTTTTACGGCAAGGTCTTCGACATGGACCTGAAGCGCGACGAAAACGGCCCCAACCCGATGGCCATGTTCCCGACCGCCGACCCGACCAGGGGCATCGCCGGCCATCTCTACGAAGGCAAGCCCTCGGCCGAAGGGTCGGGCCCGACGGTGCATTTCGCCTGCCCGGACACGCTGGAGGCCACCATGGGCCGCGTGACCGAAGCCGGCGGCCGCGTGCTCTCCGACATCATCGCCATCCC
This sequence comes from Pseudomonadota bacterium, assembly GCA_039177555.1. Taxonomy (GTDB): domain Bacteria; phylum Pseudomonadota; class Alphaproteobacteria; order DSM-16000; family Inquilinaceae; genus JANQGH01. The sequence goes on from JBCDFV010000041.1 coordinate 10,033, forward strand.
GGCCGGCCGCTTTGCTTATTGCATCGATCCCGACGGCAACTCGATCGGCCTGTTTTCCACCTGACGAAGGCGCCATGGGCACGCGCTCGCGGGCGCCCGTCCCAAGGCCTGACCCAAATGCGCGAGGGCCCGTCGCCATGGCGGGCCCTTTGCCTGCGTGTGGAAAGCTATGGGCCTTGCTTCTAAACGCAGACAAGCACAGTGCGGCGGAGCGCCTTCGTTCTTCACCGCCTTGAGACGGCAAATTGATATCTTCGGCCAAGTGGGTATCGTCAGCGACATGATTGTCCAGGCGAGAACGCGTCCGGTCACCAGCCTGAGGCTGCTATGTGATGCCGCAGCGACGCACGGCATCGATGCGGCGGCCTGTCTTAAGGACACGGGCATCACGGTCGAAGACCTGGCCGACCCGGCGTCGCTGCACACCACCCAGCAGGAATTGCAAGCGATCGAGAACTATGTCCGGCTCGCGCCCGGCAATGTCGGGCTGGGCTGGGGCATGGGCCAGGCCATGCATGTCAACGCGTTCGGCGTTTGGGGGTTCGCCATCCTCACCAGCCCGACCTTGAGGTCGGCCATCCAAACGTCGCTGGACTACATCAAGCTGTCCTTCGTCATTGCGGACATGAGGCTGGTGGAAGACGGTTCGAGGGGCGGGCTGGTCTTCGACATGACCGGGCTTGCGCCGACCGTGCATCGGTTTCTTCTGGAACGGCATTCGGCCGTCGCCGTGAACTTCATCCGGGCGCTCGTCCAACAGCCGGAAGCCGCGGAGTTTCGCATTGAGACGCCTGAGGACGACCAAGACTACGCCGCCCGGCTGTCCGGCATCAGCGGCATCCCCGTCGCGACCGGGATGCAGGCGCACGCGCTGACCTTTGACGCCGAGCTGCTTGACCAGCCCTTGCCCAAGTCCGATCCGATTTCGCTGCGGTTTTGCCTGGAGCAGTGCAAGGCCCTGGCGGAGCAGAACGACAATGCCCTGCCGCCCTGGTCGCTGAAGGTGCGCGACGCGATCATTGACGACATCGGCTCGGACCATAAGATCGAGGACATCTCGCAGCGACTGACGGTCACGGAGCGGACCCTGCGGCGGCGGCTGACAGAGGAAGGAACCTCGTTTCGCGAACTCTACACCGACATCCGCATGGCCCTGGCCCACGAGTTGCTGGAAACGGCGGGGCTGAATGTGGAGACCGTCGCATGGCGCGTCGGCTACGCCGAGCCGGCGAGCTTTGCGCGGGCGTTTGCCAAGAAGTTCGGCACGACCCCAGGCGACGTTCGCCGGTCGAACGCGCGCCAGGTCGCTTGACTGAAGGGGGGCGTTCTGAACGTCAGGCCATGGCGCCCTGATGGGCCTCCAGCCAGGCGTCCTCTTGGCCCGGTTCGGGCAGGACGTCACCGCCCTCCATGACCCAACTCGCCGGCACGTCGGTGGTATCCACGACAATCTCGCTCAACGGGACGCCGGCGCGCTGATGAAGGGAGGCCTTGATGCGGTTGACGAGTGCCTGTTTTTGCTCGACGGTTCGGCCGCCGCGTAGGCTTGCGAACAGGAACACGCTCTTGCCGTTGATCGGCAGTTGCGGGGCGTCCTCGAAGAAGAATGCGTGCACGAAACCGCGTGGCGCGCCGGTGATCTCGCAATGGATGTCGGTGATGTCCGCCGCGATTTTGGCCTTGGCCGTTTCCGGGATCGTACCGCTGACGGCATTGCACATGTAAAGAGGCATGGGGTTTCCCGCTTAACCTGGGTTTCGGATCGAGGTCACGACCTCATGGGCCGACCGTCCGGTCTCGCGCATGCAGATGTCCGCCAGTTGCCTGAGCAACGACACGCGCTCGTTCTCCGCCAAGTCTCGGTTGGCATGCAGGGACGCGATGACTGTGGTTGACGGCCGGGCGGCGGTAAAGCCGCTACCGGTCGGAACCACGATCCAGTCGATATCGGCGGGGGCGTTGAAGGCGCGCCGCGTGAAGCCGCCGATCTCGGACTTCAGGGCCCGCTCGGCCGGCTTCGAAACCTGACCCTCCTGGACAATGCACATGACCGGTATCATGGCTTCTGCTCCTTCAGAAATTGTCGGTTCAAGCAAACGAGATCGCGCGGCTGCCGGTGGCGACCGATTGCAAGATTTGGGTCACGTGGGCTTTGCGCATCACGCGCGGCACGGCGTAGGACGACCGCGCCTCCGCCAGGGCATCGCGGGCGATCGCGTCGAAATCCTTGGCCTGAAGATCCGTCAGGTTGACCGGGATGCCGACCGTCTCGGCCAAGGCATCGACCCGGGCGATGAACCGGTCCGCCAGTACGTCGACGTCGGTGACCGTGCTGTCCTGGCCCAGCATGGTTTCCAGCTTGGCGAAGCGGCCCTTGCAAGCGGGCCTGTTGAACCGCAGCACGCGCGGCAGAAGGATCGCGTTGGCCAGACCGTGCGGCGTGTTGTAATGCGCGCTGATCTGGTGGGAGATGGCATGGACATAGCCGAGGCTGGCCTTGGTGAAGGCATAGCCAGCCAGGAACGAGCCCAGGGCGACCATCTCTCGCGCGCGTTCGTCGGCGCCGTTTTCGTATGCAGTGGGCAGGAAGTCGACCAGCAGCTTGATCGCCATCGCGGCGTCGCGGTCGGTGTCGGCAAACCGGTTGCGCGACGTGTAGGCCTCGATCGCATGGGTCAGCGCATCCATGCCGGTGGCCGCCGTCATGGGCGCCGGCAGGGATTTCAACAGGCCGGTATCGAAGGCCGCCGCGATCGGGATGTATTTGGGGTCGACGAAGAACTTCTTCTTATGGGTCTCGCTGTCCGAGATCACCGCGGCGTTCGTGACCTCCGACCCGGTGCCCGACGTGGTCGGCACGACATAGAACGGCAACAGCGGCTGGTCGACCTTCAAGATGCCGGTCAGTTGGGCGAGCGATTTCTCGCTGGTGCTGGCCGAGGCGATGACCTTGGCCGCATCGATGGCCGACCCCCCGCCGACGGCGAACACCGCATCACACCTGTTCTCGCGGCTTGCCTTCAGGCCCGCCTCCACCACCGCGAAGGTTGGGTTGGGCACGATACCGTCGAAGGTGGTGACGGTGCAGCCTTCGCCTTCAAGAAAGGCGATCAGGTCGTCGAGCATGCCGTTCTTCAACAAGAAGCTGTCGGTGACCAGAAGCGGCCGTTTCTGGCCGGCCTGGATCATGAAGTCCGCCAGTTTTTGCGCCGCCCCGGCGCCTGAGAAGGTCAGGGGTTTTTGCGGCGTGCGGAAAGTCGAGAGGGCACGAAGGGTGAGCGTGATGGCCGTGTTGCGCATGGGGGGGATCCTAGGGGAGTGGCCGGCGCCCGGGTTTCAGGGGGCGCGGCGGTTGGACGGCGCGCGATCAGGCTTTCCTGAAACGGCGAAGCTGGAATTTGATGTACAGGTTGAAGGCCCTGTTGCCCCAGGGCGCGCCGATCAGCGCATTGCCGTCGAACCAGCCCTTGCGGACCACGCCCTTGGCCTTGGAGAAGTTCAGGAATCCTTCTTTGCCGTGATAGTGGCCCATGCCGGACGGGCCGACACCGCCGAAGGGCATGTCGTCGACCATCGTGTGGGTCATGACCTCATTGATGCAGACGCCGCCGGAATGGGTCTCTTGCAGGATCTTCTCAGCCCGGCCCTTGTCCCAGTCGAAATAGTAGAGAGCCAGCGGACGGTCGCGATCGTTCACGAAGGCGATCGCATCATCGAGCGTGTCGTAGGGCACGACCGGCAGCAGCGGGCCGAAGATCTCTTCGGTCATCACCCGCATGTCTTCCGAGACATCGGTGATGACGTGCATCGGCAGTTTCCTTGTGCCGTCGAACGTCTCCTTGGTCGGGTTGATGGTCACGACCGTGGCGCCGTTTTGCTCGGCGTCCCGAAGGGTGTCGAGCAGGCGATCGCGCTGCCGCTCGGTGATGATCGAGGTATAGTCGGGGTTCGTCTGAAGGGACGGATAGTGCTTGGTGAAGGCTTTCATGAAGGCCGCGACGAAGGCGTCGACCTTGGCCCGCGGCACCATGATGTAGTCGGGCGATACGCAGACCTGGCCCGCGTTCAGGCCCTTGCCGAAGGCGATCCGCTTGGCGGCCTCGTCGATGGGGAAGCTGTCATGCACGATGGCGGGCGACTTGCCGCCAAGTTCAAGCGTCACCGGGGTCAGGTTGTCGGCAGCGGCGTGCATCACGATCCGGCCGACCTGGGTGGAGCCGGTGAAGACCAGGTGGTCGAAGGGCAGCTTGGTGAACTCAGTGGCCACCTCCACACCGCCATTCACGACCATGACCTCGTCATCGGAGAAGTGCTTGGACAGCATCTCGGCCAGCAGCTCACCGGTCTTGGGCGCGAATTCGGAGGTCTTGATCATGGCCCGGTTGCCGGCCGCAAGCGCACCAACCAGCGGGGACAGGCCCAGAAAGATCGGGAAGTTCCAAGGCACGACGATGCCGATTACGCCCAGCGGCTGGTAATGAACCTTGGCCTTTGCGCCCAGCAGCATCAGCGGCGTGTGGCGCTTGGACGGCCGCATCCATTTGGCCAGGTTCTTCTTGTTGTAGCGGATCCCTTCCAGCACCGGCAGCAGTTCGATCATCAGCGTTTCGGCACCAGCGCGGCCGTCGAAGTCCTGGTCGACCGCGTCGATCAGGCGGTCCTTGTATTCGATGATCGCGGCATGCAGGCGGTTCAGGCGATCGATGCGTTGTTGGCGCGTCGGTGCGGGGGCAAGGCTGTAGGCGTGTTGCATCTTGGCAAGCGCGGTGCGCAACGCGCGCGCCGTGTTGTTGATTTCGACAACGTTAGCAGCAGACATTTCGGCCTCCTTCGGGCTGGAAAGTGTTGCGTTGTCCAAGCCCTTACGGCTCAGCATCACAAACACTCTGGCAGGAGGGGGCACGGCCAGACATGTTGGGGCCGGACAAGTTCTTGATACTTTCGGCCATTCGGATCGGTGCCATGCGGTCGGGCCCGGCCCGGGCTACGATCATGACGCGCACGAGGAATGGGGACGCCATGGGCTTGGAACTGTTTGATCTGAAAGGCCGGCGGGCGTTGATCACCGGCTCGTCACAGGGCATCGGGCTGTCGCTCGCCGAGGGCCTGGCGGCGGCCGGGGCGGAGATCGTGCTGAACGGGCGGGACGGCGCGAAACTCAAGGGCGCGGCTGAGCAACTGACCGGTGCCGGTGCAACGGTGCGCACGCTTGGCTTCGACGTCACCGACCATGACGCCGTTCGCACTGCGATCGACGGCTTCGAGGGCGAGGTCGGGCCGATCGACATCCTGGTCAACAATGCCGGCATGCAGCACCGCAGCCCGCTGGAGGACTTTCCGGCCGACGCGTTCGAAAGCCTTCTGCAGACCAATATCGCCAGCGTCTTTCATGTCGGGCAGGCGGTGGCGCGGCACATGATCCGGCGCGGTCGCGGTAAGATCGTCAACATCTGTTCGGTGCAAACCGCGCTCGCCCGCCAGGGCATTGCGCCCTACACCGCGACGAAGGGCGCGGTGGCGAACCTGACCAAGGGCATGGCGGCGGACTGGGCCAAATACGGGCTGCAATGCAACGGCCTGGCGCCGGGCTATTTCGACACGCCGCTGAATGAAGCCTTGGTGGCCGATCCGGACTTCACAAGCTGGCTGGAAAAGCGCACGCCGGCGGGCCGCTGGGGCCGCGTGGACGAGCTGGTCGGCACCTGCATCTTCCTGTCGTCGGACGCCTCGTCCTTAGTCAACGGCACCACGATCTTCGTCGATGGCGGGATCAGCGCGTGTCTCTAGCCATGACCTGCTGAACAGCGCGGCTCGTCAGGCCGGACGGATCAGATCGCCTGCGCGATCTGGCGGCCACACTCCTTAGTCGTGGCCGTGCCGCCGAGATCGGCGGTCTTGGTCGACGCCGGGCCGGCCAGCACCCGTTCGATCGCGGCCTCGATGGCGCGGGCGGCGTCGGGCTCGCCCAGATGGTCCAGCATCATGGCGGCGGACCAGATCGCCGCGACCGGGTTGGCGATGCCTTGCCCGGCGATGTCCGGTGCGGAGCCGTGCACGGGTTCGAACATCGACGGCGCGGTGCGGTCGGGGTTGATGTTGGCCGACGGCGCGATCCCGATCGACCCTGCAACCGCCGGCCCCAGATCCGACAAGATGTCGCCGAACAGGTTGGACCCGACCACGACGTCGAACCAATCCGGATGCAGCACGAAATGGGCGGTCAGGATGTCGATGTGGAAGCTTTGCACCGCGACGGTGGGAAACGCCTCAGCCATCGCCGCCACCCGCTCGTCCCAAAACGGCATGGAGTGGATGATGCCGTTCGATTTCGTGGCCGACGCCAGCCGGCCATCGCGCTTGGCCGCAAGCTCGAACGCGTAGCGCAGGATGCGGTCGGTGCCGCGCCTTGTGAAAACGGCCTCCTGCAAGACGGTCTCGTTTTCGGTGCCAGCGAAGATGCGTCCGCCGACCTCGGAATACTCGCCCTCCGTGTTCTCGCGCACCACGACGAAATCGATCTCGCCGGGCTTACGGCCCGCCAGCGGCGAGGTCACGCCCTGGAACAGCTTCACCGGCCTGAGATTGACATATTGGTCGAACGCGCGCCGGAACGGGATCAACAGCCCCCACAGCGAAACGTGATCCGGCACGTTGGGCCAGCCGACCGCGCCCAGGAAGATGGCGTCAAACGGGCGGATAAGATCGACGCCGTCCGTTGGCATCATCCGGCCCGTCGTCTCGTAGGCGGCGCACGACCAATCGAACTCGGTCCATTCGATCGCAAAGCCATGGGCCTTGGCAGCGGCCTCCGCCGCGCGCATGCCTTCCGGCACGACCTCCTTGCCGATGCCGTCGCCCGGTATCACCGCGATGCGGTAGGTTCTAGTCATCAGGTCCTGCCGCTTACTTGCACCATCGATCAGTATCCGAGATCCTCGACAAGCTTTGTGAACTCGGCATAAAGCGTGGCCCTTTCTTCAAAGCCGATGCCGGGGGCGTCGGGCAGGCCGACATGAGAGTCCTCGACCGTGGTTGTATCGGCAAAGCCGCAAAACGGCTTGAACACTTCAGGATAGGACTCATTGCCGCCAAGGCCCAGGCCGGCGGCAATGTTCAGCGACATCTGGTGGCCGCCATGGGGCACGACCGTGCGCGGCGACCAGCCATGGTCCTTCAGCATGTCCAGCATCCGCAGATACTCCACCAGACCGTAACTCAAGGCACAGTCGAATTGCAGCACGTCGCGGTCCGGCCGCATGCCGCCATAGCGGATCAGATTGCGCTGGTCCTGGACCGAAAACAGGTTCTCGCCCGTGGCCAGTGGCGGGTCGTAGACCTCCGACAGGACGGCCTGAAGCCGATAGTCGAGCGGATCGCCCGCCTCCTCAAACCAGCGCAGACCGTAGGGCGCCAGCGCCTCGGCATAGGCCAGCGCCGTCGCCAGATCGAACCGCCCGTTGGCATCGACACAGAGATCCTCCGGCGCGACGATCTCCAAGACGGCATCGATCCGTCTCAGATCGTCGTCCAGCTCGGCACCGCCGATTTTCATCTTCACCGCGCGATAGCCCATGGCGCGATAGCGGCGCATTTCGTCCTGCAGCGCGCCCAGATCCTTGCCCGGGTAATAATAGCCGCCGGCGGCATAGACCCAGACCTTGTCGTCGACCACGCCGTCGCGATAGCGGTCGGCCAACAGCCGGTAAAGCGGCACGCCTTCGATCTTGGCAACTGCGTCCCATACGGCCATGTCGATCGTGCCGACCGCGACCGAGCGCTCGCCATGGCCGCCCGGCTTCTCGTTGCTCATCATCGTGTCCCAGATGGCATTGGGCGACAGGCGGCCGTCCTGGTCCAGCAGATCGTCGGGGTCCGCTTCCATGACCCGCGGCTCAAAGCGCTCCCGGATCAAGGCGCCCTGGCCGTACCGCCCGTTGGAATTGAATCCGAAGCCGACCACCGGCTTGCCGTCCCGGATGGTGTCGGTGACCACGGCCACGGTCGAACAGGTCATCTTGGAAAAGTCGATATAGGCGTTGCGCATATCGGAGGCGATCGAGGCCGTCCGTTCGCGGATTTCAACAATGCGCATGGGCGAAAGGCTTTCTGCAGCGGTTACTGATCGACGACGAAACCGTCGATATGGGCGCGCATCTCGACCTTGCGCGGTACCGGCGCCTGGTCGGAACGCCCGCGGTCGGACAGGGCAATGCCAAGCCCAGGCGTCTCGGGGATGGTGGCATAGCCATCCTTCACCTCTGGCAGGGCGGTTACGAAGTGCGTGCCGCGCAGGGTGTGGCGCGAGGCCTCCGGCGTGGCGTCGTCTTCGAATTCCAGGCCGACGGTCGGGTATTCCTGGATCGCCACGTTGGGGATGGCGGCGTCGAGCTGCAGGCAGGCGAACAGCGAGACCGGCGACAGGGGATTGTGCGGCACCACTTGGATGTCATGCGCCTCGGCCAGCGCGGCGATCTTGCGGGCCCCGGTCAGGCCGCCGCACAGGCAGACGGATACCCGGGCGTAGCTGAGCGCGCGGGCGGCGATATGGGCCTGGAAGTCGTGAAGCGTGGCGAACCGCTCGCCGGTGGCCACCGGTATCGTGGTCTTGTCGGCGATCCGTGCCATGGCGTCGACCGACGCGGGCGGCATCGGGTCTTCGTAGAACATGGGCCGGTAGGGCGCGATCTCGTTGGCGAAGACGATGGCCTCGGCCGGTGTCAGGCGACGATGGATCTCGATGCACAGATCGACCTCCGGCCCCAGCGCCTCGCGCAAGTCGCGGACCACGGCGACGGCGTCCTCGATCTTGGCGGCATGGCCCTTGGCGTAGGGCACCGAGCGGTCTTCGTCGAGAAACGGGTTGAGATGGCCGATCGCCGTGAAGCCCTGACGCTTCAGCTCAAGGCATTCTTCGATCATCGCCTCGCGGCTGGCTGCCTTCACATGGGCATACAGGCGCACCTTGTGCCGGACCGGTCCGCCGAGCAGGGCGTGGATCGGCACGTCCAGCGCCTGGCCCTTGATGTCCCAAAGCGCGATGTCGATCGCCGAGATCGCACCGCAGATAGCGGCGCCCTTGAAGTGCCCAAACCGGTGCATCACCGCCCAGTGATGTTCGATCGGGCCCGCGTCCTTGCCGACAAGGTAGGTGGCGAATTTCTCGATCGCGGCCCGCGAGGCCTCCAGATGGCCCCATGCGCCGGACTCGCCCGTGCCGACGATGCCGGCATCCGTCTCGACCTCGACATAAAGGAAACGGCCGGCGCGGTAAGGTGTCACCCTGGTGATCTTCATGCCACGGCACCTTTCTCGTGGGATCGTAAGGATGTCGTGCCCGTCACGCGGATCTGGCTCCCGCAACCGCCACGTCCCGGTCCCGGACGGTGATCTCGGTGCCGAAGGGTGCCGAGCGCGCGGCCAGGCTGTCGATAACCGCCCGCCCATCGCCGGCCGGGTCCAGAATTGCGATCAGATTGTCCGCGTCGCGCCGGACTGGCAACACCGCGAGATCAGCAATTTGGCGGTCTCGCACCAGCAGGCGGACCATCAGGCCGTCAAGATTGCGACCCGCCATCTTCGGCCAGTCGAAGGCGAAGTTGCCGAGGCTGTAGAAGACCGGCTTGCCCTGGTGGCATTCGACGCCTTGGATGACGTGCGGGTGGTGGCCGAAGACCAGGTCCGCGCCCGCCTCGATCGCCGCCCGGCCGACCACGCGCTGATAGTCAACCACCTCGACACTGCTCGACACGCCCCAATGGCACGAGACGATGACGATGTCGGCCTGCCGTCGCAGGGCTCTGACATCGGCCTCCATGGCCGCCAGTTCGGCCGGATCGGGCACGGTCAGGATGATCGGCGGGGCGGCCGGCATCTCCAGCGCCCTGCGGTCCGGCTGATAGCCGGTATGGACCTTGATCGTGGCGCATCCTGGCGTCGTCGGCCCAGCGGCATGACCGACCGGCCAGAACACGGAGGTGTAGCTGAGAAAGCCGATGGTCGCGCTGTCGGTCTGCACGATCGCGGGCGCCCGCGCCGCGTCAATCGTCGCGCCGGCCCCACAATGCTTGATGCCGGCCTCATCCAAGGTGGCAATGCTGTTCAGCGCGGCCGTCGGCGGGAAACAGACATTCGAGGCGCAGGCCACCGCGTCAAAGCCGGCCGTGACCAGCGCCTCGACCATGCGCGGGTCGCTGTGGCGCCAGCGATCCTTGTGCGCAATGTCGGGCGCATCCGGATCTTGCGACGGCGGCGACAACGGCCCTTCCAATTGCCCGAACAGGACATCGGCGTCCTGCAACGTGCCCAAGACATGGGCGAAGGCCGACGCCGGCTCGGCCCGGTCCTGGATGTTGGTATCGCCGAGGAGGATCACGGACGTATCGCCCGCCTGCGCCGGCCTTTGCCACTGCCAAGGGCCTGTGCACGCATGTTCGGCCATTACGGGCCCTCCATCGTTGAAGCGGTTGGGTGGTCTTCGGCGACATAGCGGTGCCGTTGGTGAATGCGCCGATCGCGCGGGTCCGGACGCGGCACCGCGGACAACAAGGCCTTGGTGTAGGGATGTTCGGGATGGTCGCAGACCTGGGTCGCGACACCCGTCTCGACGATGCGGCCGCGATGCATCACGGCCACCCGATCGCAGAAATAGCGCACGACGCTGATGTCGTGGCTGACGAAGATGAACGACAGCGACATCTGCGACTGCAGATCCAGCAACAGGTCCAGCACCTGGGCACGAATGGACACGTCCAGGGCCGAGGTGGCCTCGTCGGCGATGATCAGCCTGGGTTCGGGCGCCAGGGCGCGGGCGATGCAGATGCGCTGGCGCTGGCCGCCGGAAAAGGCGTGCGGATAGCGTTCCAAATGGTCGGCGCTGAGGCCCACCCGCTCCAGCAGATCCGCCGCGCGGTCCCTGATCCGGCGCTGTTTCCAGCCCATCATCTTAAGCGGTTCGCCGATCAGGTCGGCCACGGTCATGCGCGGGTTCAGCGAACCGAACGGGTCTTGGAAGATCATGCGGATGTCGCGGTAAAGCCGGCGCAGGCCGCGCTTGTCCAACGCGGTGATGTCGATCTCGCCACCGTCCCCGGCGCGGTAGGAAATCGTGCCGCTGCTCGGTTCGATCATGCGCAGCAGGCATCGGCCCAGGGTCGTTTTGCCGGACCCGGACTCACCGACAATGCCCAGGGTTTCGCCCTCGCGCAGGCTGAGGCTGGCGTTATCCACGGCCTTGATCGTGCGGGACTTGGACCGGAAGAAGCCCTTGTGGCTGGTAAACTCCTTGCCCAGCCCCTCGACCGTGAGGATCGGGGCGCGCTCGTCGGGCCCGTCCCCGCGCCGCGCCCGCGCCTCGATCTTCGCCGGGGCCGGCTTTTCCAGCTTGACCGCCGAGCCGATCAGCATGCGCGAATAGGCGTGTTGCGGGGCGTGGAAGACATCCTCGACCGGGCCGGCCTCGACCATCTCGCCCAGATTCATGACACAGACCCGGTCGGCGATTTCTGCGACCACGCCCATGTCATGGGTGATGAACATCACCGCCATGCCGAACTCGTCCTGCAACTCGCCAATCAGGTCCAGGATTTCCGCCTGGGTGGTGACGTCGAGGGCGGTCGTCGGTTCGTCGGCGATCAGGACGACCGGATTGCAGGCCAGCGCCATGGCGATCATCGCCCGCTGGCGCATGCCGCCGGAATACTCAAACGGATAGCGGTCGATCGTGTGTTCCGCATCGGGGATTTCGACGCGCTTCAGCAACTCGATAATGCGTTGGCGCCGCGCCCGTTTGTCCAGATCGGTGTGGATGCGCAGCGACTCGTCGATCTGGCGGCCGATCGTGTGCACGGGCGACAGCGAACTCATCGGCTCTTGAAAGATCATCGCGATTTCGCGCCCACGAATGGCTCGGATTTCCTTGCCGCGCGGGTCCAGCGTCGCCAGATCGACGACCCGGTCGGGGTCGCCGCCGACGCCATGCAGCAGTATCTCGCCGCCCACGATCTTGCCGGGGGCCGCGACGATCTGCAGGATCGAGCGGGCGGTCACGCTCTTGCCCGAGCCGGACTCGCCGACGACGCACAGCGTGTCGCCGCGCCGCAGGGTGAAGCTGACATCGTCGACGGCCTTCAGCACGCCGGTGCGCAGCGCGAAATGGGTCTTCAGATGCCGGACCTCCAGCGCCACGTCACCGCGCGCCAGCCCGACGGACCGGACCGGATCGCCGCCTGACACGCTGTTCGCGAGGGGCTCGTTCATCGCCGGCCTAGTGCGCGTACGGGTCGGCGGCATCGCGCAGACCGTCGCCAAGGAAGTTGAGCGCCAGCACGGACACCACGACCGCCAGGCCGGGGGTCAGCAGCCACGGCGCGGTCGCGACCGCGCGCACGTTCTGTGCCTCCTGCAACAGAACGCCCCAACTGACCACCGGCGGGCGCAGGCCGATGCCCAGGAACGACAGCGCGGTTTCGGCCAGGATCATCGCCGGTATGGCCAGGGTCAGCGTGGCGATGATGTGGCTGACGAAGGACGGCGCCATGTGGCGCAGGATGATGCGCAACTCGCCGGCACCGTCGAGCCTGGCGGCGGCGACGAAATCCTCCGTCTTCATCGACAGGAACCGGCCGCGCACCTCGCGCGCCAGACTGGTCCAGCCGATCAGCGAGATCAGGACCGTGATGACGAAATAGACCGTCAGTGGCGACCAGGCGAGCGGGATGGCGGCGGCCAGCCCCATCCAAAGCGGGATCGTCGGTATCGCCTTCAGGAACTCGATCACGCGCTGGATGATCGTGTCGGTCCGGCCGCCATAATAGCCGGAGATACCGCCCAACAGCACGCCGAGGAACAGGCTGACGGCGACGCCGACCAGGCCGATGGACATCGACACCCGCGCGCCATGAATAATCCGGCTCAACATGTCGCGGCCCAGCCGGTCGGCACCCAGCAGGTAGAACGGCTCGCCCGGTTCGATGGGCCCGATCAGCTTGTGCTGCATCGGAATGAACCCCATCAGCAGGTAAGGCTCGGACCGGACGAAAAACCCGATGGGGATGATGGCGTCGGGATCGCTGACGAAGGTGCGGCGCACGGCGACCGGGTCGATCTCAACCGTGTAGCCGTTGACGTGGGGCAGAAAGCGCGACCCGCCGTCTTCACCCTCGACGAACAGGCCGATCGCCTGCGGCGGCGCGTAGGTGTAGCGGGTATGGGTCTCGCCCGGCGGTTCCGGCGCCAGAAACTCAGCGAACAGGGCGACGAGATAGATCAGCAGCACGATGATGGCGCTGACCATCGCCAGCCGGTGGCGTTTGAAGCGCCACCACATCAACTGCCATTGGCCGGCGACGTCGGCACGGTCGACCGAATGCGCCTGTTTGTCCTGCGCCTGGTCCTCCGGATCTGCCGCGCGCGATGATGTCTGGTCCATCGTCATCGCCGATTACCCATACCGAATGCGCGGGTCGAGCCAGACCAGCAAGAGGTCGGACAACAGCGTGCCGATCACGGTCAGAACCGACAGGATCATGATGAAGCTGCCGGCCAGATACATGTCCTGCGATCTGAGCGCGATCAGCAGAACCGGCCCCGTGGTCGGCAGGTTCAAGACGATCGAGGTGATCGCGGCGCCGGAAACCAGCGCCGGCAGTTCCCAGCCGACCTGGCTGATAAAGGGGTTGAGCGCCAGGCGAACCGGATAGCGCAGCAGCAGGGTGCGCTCGCCGACGCCTTTGGCGCGGGCGGTCTCGACATAGGGTTTGTTCAACTCGTCCAGCAGATTGGCGCGCATCACCCGGATCAGGCCCGCCGTCGAGGCGGTGCCGATGATGATCACCGGGATCCACAGATGCGCCAGCAGATCGACCAGCTTACCCCAGGACCAGGGGGCGTCGGCATACTCCGGCGAGAACAGACCGCCGACGCTCTGCCCGAACACGGTCAGGGCGACATACATCAAGACCAGCGCCAGCATGAAGTTGGGGATGGCGAGGCCGAGAAAGCCGAAGAAGGTGAAGACATAGTCGCCGAGCGAATACTTGCGGATCGCGGAATAGACGCCGATGGGAAAGGCGACGACGTAGACCAGGATCATCGAGGCCAGCGAGATGACGAAGGTCAACCCGACGCGGCCCCAAAGAATGTCCGCGACTGGCCGCTGGTACTGAAACGACCAGCCGAAATCGCCTCGGAAGACGATGCCGGAGATCCAGTTCCAATACTGCACCAGGATCGGCTGATCGAGCGCGTAGCGCCGGCGCAGCGCCTCGACCTCCTCACTGCCGATATCGCCGCCCTCGGCCTCCAGCGTGGCGATGTAGGTGTCGAGAAAATCGCCCGGCGGCAACTGCACGATGGCAAAGGCCACCACCGAGATCGCGATCAGGGTCGGGACCATGTAGAGCAGGCGCTTTAGGATGTAGCGGGCAAGCATTGTCCGGGTCCCGTTGGGCAAAAGGCCGGCCCCGACCGCTTGATCCGAAGGATCGCGGCGACAGGGGCCGGCTGGTCACCGTCGACTATCCGTCGTTTGTGCCGTCGACGAAATAGTAGGTCGGCGGGTTGGTCGGGCCCGGCGGGGCGAACCAGTACGACCCCTCGATCCGGTCCGGCACGTTGTGCATGCGGTTCGACACGATGCCGTAGTTCGACAGGGGCACCACGACGCCGATGGTGTAGAAGCTGTCGGCGGCGATCTGCAGCATCTCGCGCATCAGCTCGGCCCGCTGGTCCTGATCGACCGTCGCGTTCATCCGGTCCCACAGCTCCAACTGGCGGACCACGTGGGCCGGCGGCTCCTCCGCGCCCTCATTGCCTTGCCACCAGTAGAACCAGGGGATGCCATAGGCGGCATTGTGGTGGATGGGCACCCACGGCGTCGGCCTGAGATAGGCGTCGAAATTGCCGCCGGGGAAGTCCTCGATGATCACGTCATGCTCGTTGGCGTTCTTGCGCTGGCGCACCAGCGAGCGTTCGACCACGTCCATGCGCGCATCGATGCCGACATCCTGCCAGTAGCCGACCACCATCTCGGTGGTATCGACCATGAACTGCTTGTCCGACCGGGTCAGCACCGACAGGCGGATCGGGTTGCCGTCCGGCCCCAGCCGATGGCCGTCGGCGTCGCGGTCGGCAAAGCCGGCGGCGTCCAGCATCTCATTGGCCCGATCGACGTCGTACTCAAGGTACTGGGTCGCCAACTGCTCATTGTACAGTTCCGGAAAGCCCGGAAGAACGGCGGTTTGGGCCGGCGTGCCCTGGCCGATAAAGACCAGGTCAATGATCTCCTGCCGGTCGATCGCGTGGCTCAGCGCGGCCCGGAAGTCGCGGTTTTGCAAGATCTCGCGCAGGACGGGGTCGCGATGCGCCTGATTGAACGAATAGGTCGCCAGGTTCGCATCGCTGGGCGTGACCTCGAAGAAGTCGTAGTTGCCGCGCTCCATGTTGTCGAACAGCACGGCGCGGTTTTCGACCGTGTTGATGTGCGAGGCGGTCATGTCGATCTCACCCGCGATCGCCTTCAGCAACAGAACTTCCGGGTCCTGCACGACCTCGAACACGACCCGGTCGATGTAGGGCAGCTGGTTGCCCGCGCTGTCGACCTTCCAATAGTACGGGTTGCGCTCGGCAATGACCCTGGTGCCCTCGCCGAACGGCGTGGTCACGATCCAGGCGTTCAGGGTCGGCTTGCCGCCGTTTAGCCAGAGATCCGTGCGCAAGGTGAACAGTTCCTGCCAGGTGCTGACACCCGCGTCGGCGATCAGTTCGTCGAGATTGTCGGCGTTATGGTCGGCATGGAACTGACGCATGTAATGCTCGGGATACAGGGTCAGCGCGTCGCCGCCGATCGCGGTGGTCACCTGGGCCATGCCGGTCAACAGGCCGGCATTGGGCACCGGGAACGTGATGGTGAAGGTGTGGTCGTCCACCCGCTCGATCACGCCCGGCCCATCGCCGGTGCGCAGATAGGCGGGGAAGTCGGCCAGATCCTCGTGCTGGAACACCTCGTAGGCGAACAGGATGTCGTCGACATCGAACGGTTCGCCGTCCGACCAACGCATGCCGTCGCGCAAGGTGAAGGTGTAGACCGTGGCGTCGTCGTTGGCCTCGACGCTTTCGGCGATGTTGGGCACCACGCCCGACCAGTCGGGCAGCCAGTGGACCATGTGGTCGTAGCCGACCGTTCTCAACGTCCAGGTCTCGGCACTTTCGCGTGCGCCGGTGCGCCAGGTACCGCCATAAACGCCGACGGAATCGACCGGCTCCAGAACCCTTGGGTTGGCCGGCAAGCGCTCGTCGACCGGCGGCAGATCGCCGGCGGCGACCAGGGCCGAAAGGGCCGGCGCCTCGCTATAATCCTGCGCAAGGACGGCTGTCGGGCTTGCCATCATCAGCAAGGCGCCGGCGGCCAATCCGAACAGGCCGGATCTGAACCTGACCATCATTTCCTCCTCCCATGGGATCGGTGTTGATTTCGGCGTTCCGCCTTTCTGGCCCGATTTCAGGTGACCGGGCTCTTTGCGTCAAATATAATATTGGGGGGTTACGATAAGCTGGACTTATGGACGCAACTCTATCGCTGCGCGAGATGGAAGTGCTGCACGCGGTGGTCAATACCGGGACGATGAGCGCCGCGGGCCGCCAGTTGCGCATCTCGCAACCGGCCGTCAGCCAACTGGTCGGCGCGGCCGAACGCCGGCTGGGCGTCAGCCTGTTCATGCGCGAAGGCAACCGGCTGGTGCCGACCGCGGAGTTGCTGGAATTGCAGAACGAACTGCAACTGGTTTTCCGCAACGTCGACTCCGCCCGCAGGCTTGCGGCGCTGCTGAACCAAGGGGCCGGGCGGGTGGTGCGCATCGGTGCGACGCCGGCCTTGGCGACGGCGTTTTTGCCGGACGCCGTGGCCGCGCTGGTCGACCGCTATCCCAACGTGAAGGCCCTGATCCGCATTCAGGAACCCTCGCCGATCAAGAACGCTGTCGTGGCGCGCGATTTCGATATCGGGCTGGTCTACGCCGAGACGGGACGCGAGGGGATCGACACCACCGATCTGTGCGAGGCGCCGGTGGTGTGCCTGATGATGGCGGACCATCCGCTGGCCCGGAAGGCCGCCCTGACGCCGCGAGATCTTTCAGACCACCCGCTGATTTCGTTCTCGCACATGTCGCAGCCTGGCGTCAGCCTGGACGAGATCTTTGCCGAAGCCGGCGCCCGTCGGAACGTCGTGGTCCAGACCGGCAACTCGTACATGTCGGTGGAATTCGTGCGCAGCGGGCTGGGCATTGCGCTGGCCGATCCGTTCATCCTGGGTGGCAATACGGCGTCCGATATCGTGGCCCGTCCGTTTGAGCCGACCCGCCTGCTGCGCCCGCGCGCGGTTCACATCAAGGATCGCCAACTGTCGGCGGCCGAACAGCACCTTATCGCCTGCCTGCATGACGCGGCCCAGGCGTGGTTGGGCCGAAACGCGCATATGTGGCAAAGCGGGCAGGCGCGAGGCGGTTGAGGCGCCGAGATGGCCCCGGCCATGTCGCCGCCCCGGTCGCGGTTTTCACTCTGACTAAAATACGCTTGCGGCGCCGGCTGATCCGTGATGAAATTTTAGTGACGGTGAAAAAACACGGCTGGCGGGGGCATGGCGACGGATCTGGGCACCGGTGTGTCGCTGGGGCACAAGCTGCGGCAACGGCGTAAGAAGATCGGCAAGACGTTGCAGTCTGTCGCCGATGAGGCGGGGCTGTCCGTCGGCTTCATCTCTCAGGTGGAGCGGGACCTGTCCTCGCCGTCGCTGTCGTCGCTGATTAACATCGCCGGCGCGCTGGATACAGGCGTCGAGACCTTCATGCGCTCGCCGGTCAAGCCCGGCCCGGTCAGCCGCCACAACCAGCGGCCGGCCTACACCACCGGCACGACCGCGCCGACCTATGAACGGTTGAGCGACGCGTTCGACGGCAGCCTTCTGAACTCCGTCCTGATGCGCCTGCCACCCGGCTATTCGGCGGAGGAGATTGCCCATGATGGCGAGGAGATGATGTTCGTCGTCTCCGGCCGCATCCTGTGCAGTGTCGATGGCGACACGCGCCTGTTGGAAGAGGGGGATTCGGTCCATTTCCCCTCGCAGTTGCCGCACCGGACGGAAAATCCGGACGAGACCGCCGCAACCGTGCTGTGGGTCGGCACCTTGCGGATCTTCGACAATGACGTGCTGGTCAGCCCCCGGGTGGGCAGCGTCCATGCCGAACCGTTCGACCCGGCCCACCATTCACCAAGACAGGGAAGCGGCCGCCCCGATCACACCATCGCCGGCGGTCCCACGAACAAGGGAGAAGGAAGATGAGGACTTTGAAGCATACCGTTTCCGCCGCAGCACTGGCGGCCGCGATCGCGACCGTTCCGCTGGCGGCCGAGGCCCAATCCGTCCTGCGCCTGGACGAGGTGGCGGTCGGCGAGCTGGACCCGGCCAAGGCGACGGACTTCGCCGACACGATGTTGATGTTCAACGCCTATGACACGCTGCTGCTGCCTGCCCAGGGCACGGGCGGCCTGGTGCCGCATCTGGCCAGCGACTATTCGGTCGACGGCAACGACTTCACCTTCACGCTACGCGATGACGTCAGTTTCGCAAGCGGCAACCCGCTGACAGCCGATGACGTGGTCTATAGCTACGACCGGCTGATCGCGCTGGGCCAGGGCTTCTCGCACCTGTTCCGCGACCATGTGGCCTCGGTCGAGGCGGTGGACGACAACACCGTGCGCTTCACCTTGAACGCGCCCTACGCGCCGTTTCTGGCGGCGTTGACCCGGCTGCAGATCGTCGACAGCCAGACCGCGATGACCAATGAGCTTGAGGGCGACTATGGCGAGCGTGGCGATTACGCGCAGGCCTATCTGTCCGCCAACTCCGCAGGCACCGGCGCCTACACCGTCACCGACCACAACCCGCAGGAACTGACCCTGCTGGCCCGCAATGACGACTATTTCATCGACATCCCGGACGGCGCGCCGGACGAGGTGCGGCTGGTCTACGGGCTGGAGGGCGCGACGGTGCGCACGTTGATGTCGCGCGGCGAGCACGACATCTCGTCCCAATGGCTGGCGCCGGAGATCGTCCGCGCCCTGGCGGACCGCGACGACATGCACCTGTTCACCGAAAGCGGCACGGGCGGCTTCTACATCAAGATGAACACCCAGCGCGCACCGCTGGACGACGTGCATTGCCGCCGGGCGCTGGCCCACGCGCTGGACTATGACAGCGTCATCGCCCTGATCCAGATCACCGACGAGGTGGCGCAGGGCGTGCCGGCGAACGGCCCGCTGCCGGCCGGCATGCTGGGCGCCAACCCGGACCTGCCGGTGCCGACCCGCGACATGGAGGCGGCGCAGGCGGAACTGGCGCAATGCGCCTATGACCCAGCAGACCACACGATCGAGATCTCCTGGATCGCCGAGGTGCCGCTGGAAGAACGGTTCGCGCTGCTGATGCAGGTGAATTTCCAGGAACTCGGCTTCGACACCGAGGTGGTGCGGGTGCCCTGGGCCTTGTTCACCGAGCGGGTGACCCAGGTCGACACTACGCCGCATATCGGCCAGGTCTATGTCCGCGCCACCACGCCGGACCCGGATGCGCTGATCTACAACATGTACCATTCCGACGTGGCCGGCACCTGGCAGTCCACCGAATGGCTGAACGATCCGGAGGTCGACGCCCTGTTGGAGGCCGGGCGCAGCACCATCGACCAGGACGAACGGGCGCAGATCTATCGCGACCTGGGCGCCAGGCTGGTTGACCTGCAGCCGACCATCTATGCCTTCGATACGCAAAGCGTCTATGTCGCGCGCGACGCCGTTGAGGCCGAGACCCTGATGGGCGACGGCAGTAACTCCTACAGTCTGGACGGCGCGAACTTCATGTTCCGTCACATGAACGTCCAGTAGGACGGATCGGTTAGGGCGCGCCGGGCCTTACGGGTTCGGGGCGCCCTGCCCTTTGGCGCGCGCTCTCCCATGTCGTCGACCTTCTTCAAAACCATCGGCATCCGGCTGTGGACGTCGGCGCTGGTGCTGGTCGGCGTCTCGATCCTGATCTTCTGCATCGCCCGCGTGATCCCCGGCGACCCGGCGCGCATCGCGCTCGGCCCCAACGCCACGCAGGAACAGGTCGAACTGCTGCGCGAGCGGCTGCACCTGAACGAGTCCCTGCCGGTGCAGTATTTCGAGTTCGTGCGCGAGCTGTTCCAGGGCGATCTTGGCATGTCGCTCTACACCAACCGGCCGGTGACGACGGACATCGGCGACTTCCTGCCGGCAACGCTGGAACTGGTGGTCTTCGCCGGCATCCTTATGGTCATGGTCGGCATCCCGCTGGGCGTGTTGGCCGCGCGCTATCGCGACAAGCTGACCGACAATGTGGTGCGCCTTTTGTCCCTGTTAGGCGTGGTGACGCCCACCTTTGTCTGGGCGGTCTTCCTGATGCTGGTCTTCGCCTTCTATCTGGAGATCCTGCCCGTGGCCGGGCGGCTATCCCAGGGAGTGGACCCGCCGCCGGGCGTGACCGGTTTCTATACCATCGACGCCCTGCTGGCCGGCCAATGGTCGACCTTCGGCAACGCGTTCAGCCACATCATCCTGCCGGCGACGGCCCTGGCCTTGACCGGCATCGGCCAGACGGCGCGGCTGACCCGGGCCAGCGTGGCGGAGACCTACGACAAGCCCTATGTCGAGATGGCCCAGGCCTACGGCTTTTCCGACCGGCGGATCGCCAGCAAGTACGCCCTGCGGCCGGCCATGATCCCCAGCCTGACCATCATGGGCCTGGACTTCGCCGCCATGCTGGGCGGCGCCTTTTTGGTCGAGGCCGTGTTCGCCTGGCCTGGCCTGGCGCGCTATGGCGTCGAGACGATCCTGCATAAGGATTTGAACGGCATCGTCGGCACGGTGCTGGTGATTTCGGCCTTCTTCCTGATCGTGAACATGCTGGTCGACATCGCGGTCGCCTGGCTGAACCCGCGCATCCGGCTGCAAAAACGGTGGGCCGGCTGATGGTGGCGATCCTGCGGTCGGAGGGCTGGTACAAGTTCCGGCGCAATCCGCTGTCGATGGTCGGGCTGGGGCTGGTGACCCTGATCGTCTTGCTGGCGGTGTTCGCGCCGCTGGTCGCCCCCTACCCGACCCATGCCGGCGCCTTTGTCGACTTCGTCAATGCCAGCCAGCCGCCTTCCGCCACCAACTGGTTCGGCACCGACCTGATCGGCCGGGACATTTTGAGCCGGATCTTCTTCGGCTATCAGGTCTCGCTTGTGCTGTCCGTCGTCGTGCTGGTGATCGCGGTGCCGATCGGCGTCGGCCTGGGGCTGGTGGCCGGCTATTTCGGCGGCTGGATCGACTATCTGATCATGCGGGTCACGGACGTGTTCCTGTCGATCCCGCCGCTGGTCCTGGCCATGGCGATCATGGGCTTTTTGGAGCCGACCTTGCTGAACGCGATGATGGCGGTCGCCGTCATGTGGTGGCCGTGGTATGCGCGGCTGGCCTACAACCTCTCGCGCTCGGAAAGCCATGAGGGGTACGTGCTGGCGGCGGAGGTGATCGGCGCGCCGAAATGGCACGTGCTGGTGCGCGAGGTGCTGCCCAACTGCCTGCCGGCCGTGTTCACCAAGATCACGCTCGATGTCGGCTTCGTCATCCTGATCGCCTCGTCGCTCAGCTTCTTAGGGTTGGGCGTGCAGCCGCCGACGCCGGATCTCGGCTCCATGGTCGCGGAAGGCGCGCAGTACCTGCCCGACATGTGGTGGATGACCGTGTTTCCGGCCGTCGCGATCCTGATCGCGGTGCTGGGCTTCAACCTGCTCGGCGACGGCCTGCGCGACGCGCTGGACCAGGGGCGATGACCGCGCCGCTCTTGCAAATCGCCGATCTGCGTCTCGCCTTCGACAGTTGGCGCGGGCCGGTCGAGGTGCTGCACGGCATTGCGCTGAACATCAGGCGCGGCGAGAAGGTGGCGCTGGTCGGCGAGTCCGGCTCCGGCAAGTCGGTCACGGCGCGGATCATTGCCGGCCTGCTGCAGTATCAGCGCGGCACCCGCGTCAGCGGCCATGTCGCGTTCGACGGCAAGGATCTGCTGGGGCTGAGCGAGCGCGCCTTTCGCGACCTACGCGGCACCGCCATGTCGATGGTGTTCCAGGACCCGACCTCGGCGCTCAACCCCGTCTTCACCATCGCAGACCAGTTTCGTGAGGTGCTCGGCCGGGCCCACAAGGATATCTCCCGTGCCGAGGCACGGCGGCGGGCGGCCGAGGCGCTGGACCATGTGCTGATCCATGAGCCGGAACGGGTGCTCGCCTCCTACCCCTTTCAGCTCAGCGGCGGCATGAACCAGCGGGTGCTGATCGCCATGGCCTTGGCCAACCAGCCGGCCCTGCTGCTGGCCGATGAGCCGGGCACGGCGCTGGACGTCACAGTGCAGGACCGCACCTTGCACCTGATGGCCGACCTGATTGAAGAGGTCGGCAGCGCGGTCTTGTTCATCAGCCACAATCTGGGCGTGGTGCGGGAGTTCGCCGACCGGGTCTATGTCATCTATCGCGGCCGCATCGTCGAACATGCGGGGACGGACGCCCTGTTTCACGATCCGCGCCACCCTTACACGCGCGCCCTGCTGGCCGCCGTGCCGAAGATTTCCGGCGAGGGACTGCCCGACACGCTGATCGAAACCTCCGACGCCTTCGACGCGCCGGCGGTGATCCATGACGGCTGTGAGGAACCGCCCTTGCCGTCGGGCATGGCCGCATGAGCGGGCCGATCCTCAGCTTCGAAACCGTGTCGAAGACCTTCCGGGTCAACGGGCAGGACGTGCATGCGCTGGCCGATGTCGACCTTTCGATCGAGGCGGGCGAATGCCACGCGATCGTCGGCGAATCCGGTTCCGGCAAAACCACGCTGGGCAATCTGGCGCTGGGCATCCATGCGCCGAGCAGTGGTGCTATCCGGTTCGAGGGCGCCATGCTGCCGGCCAAGCGGCCGTTGGCCCTGAAGCGGCGCATCCAGCTTGTGCAGCAAAACCCGCTGTCGTCCCTGAACCCAAAGCGGCGCATCGGCGCCAGCCTGCGTCTGCCGCTGGAGGTGCATGGGCTGGTGCACGGCCGCGCCCAGCGCCGGGAACGGATCGCCAAGTTGCTGGTGGAGGTCGGGCTGGAGCCGGGCCATGCCGAGCGCGCGCCCAGCAGCCTGTCCGGCGGCCAGCGCCAACGCGTCGCCATCGCCCGCGCGCTGGCCTGCGAGCCGGACCTGATCGTGCTGGACGAGCCGACCTCCGCGCTGGACGTGCTGGTGCAGGCGCGCGTCCTGCGCCTGCTGGCCGATCTGCGGCAGAGGCGCGGCCTGACCTACCTGTTCATCACCCACGATCTGGCCGTGGTGCGCAACCTGGCCGACCGCGTGTCGGTGTTCGAGCGCGGGCGCCTGGTTGAAAGCGGCCGGGTCGCAGAGATCTTCGCCAACCCTCAGCATGCCTACACCGCCCGGCTGATCGCCTCGATCCCGGTGGTGACCGACGACGAGGCGGCGGTGCGCTCCGCGGCCTCTGAGCGCGCCGACACGATGGAGAACGCCGCATGACGCAAAAGGAAAACCATGTCTAAAGTCATCCGCGTCGCGACGGACGTCGGCGGCACCTTCACCGATCTGGTCAGTTTCGAGACCGACAGCGAAACGGGCGAGGCCAGCGTGGTCACGGCCAAGTCAGACACCACCCCGCCGGACTTCGAGGTCGGCGTGCTGAACGTCTTGGAAAAGGGCGGCGTCGACCCGGCGGCGGTCGACTTTCTGGCCCATGGCACCACGGTGGTCATCAACGCGCTGACCGAACGCAAAGGCGTGAAGGTTGGTCTGATCGCGACGGAAGGCTTTCGCGACACGCTGGAGATCGCGCGCGGCAACCGGCCGGATTTCTTCAATCTGCATTACGTGAAGCCGCCGCCCTTCGTGCCGCGCTATCTGCGCCGCGAACTGCCGGGGCGCATCAGCTACAAGGGCGCGGAGATGCGGCCGCTGGACCTTGACCCCCTGCCCGGCATCGTCGCGGACTTCAAGGCGGAGGGTGTGGAGGCGGTGGCGATCTGCTTCCTGCATTCCTACGCCGACCCGTCGCACGAACAGCGCACGGTGGAAAAGCTGCGCGAGCTGTGGCCCGGGGTCTCGGTGGTCTCGTCCCACCAGATCACCCGCGAATGGCGCGAATATGAGCGCACCAATACCGCCGTGCTGTCCGCCTACGTTCAGCCCACGGCGGAGCGCTATCTGCGCCGGCTGAATGACGGCCTGACGACCAAGGGCTTCGGCCGCAGCCCTTACATCATGCAGTCGAACTGCGGCGTCGACTCGCTGGACGCCGTGGCGCGCATCCCGATCACCATGGTCGAGTCCGGCCCCGCGTCGGGCATCTGGGGCGCGGCGGAACTGGGCAAGCTGATCGGCGAGGCCAACGTGCTGGCGCTCGACATCGGCGGCACGACGGCGAAGTGCTCGCTGATCGAAAACGGTCAGGTGAAGATCATGACCGACTATTGGATCGAGCGGGACCGCAAGTCCGCCGGCTATCCGATCATGGTGCCGGTGGTCGATCTGGTCGAGATCGGCAATGGCGGCGGGTCCATCGCCTGGGTCGATGATTTCGGCAAGCTGCATGTCGGCCCGCAATCGGCCGGCGCCCTGCCCGGCCCGGCCGCCTACGGCAAGGGCGGCACGGAGGCGACGACGACGGACGCCAATCTCTGGCTCGGCCGGATCAACCGCGACTATTTCTGCGGCGGCGAGGTGGAGGCCGATATGGGTGCGGTGGACGCGGCGATCGGCGCGGTCGCGCAAAAGCTGGCGGTCGACAAGGACGACGCCGCGCGGGGCATCGTGCGCATCGCCAACAACAATATGGTCAACGCGCTGAAGCTGGTCTCGCTCAATCGTGGCTTCGACCCGCGCGACTTCACGCTCGTGGCGTTCGGCGGCGGCGGCGGCATGCATGCGGTGGCGCTGGCGGCGGAGCTGGGCGTGGCCAAGGTGGTGATCCCGGCCAACGCCTCGGTCTTTTCCGCCTGGGGCATGATGATGTCCGACCTGCGCCGCGACTATTTCATCACCCGGCTGGCCGACCTGGCCGAAGGCGCGGCCGAGGGCATCGAGGCCTTGTTCGCCGAGACCGAGGACCGGGCGCGCACCCAGTTCGCGGCCGAAGGCGTCGACCGATCCCAGGTCACCTTCCTGCGCTACGGCAAATTCCGCTATCAGAACCAGGAACACACGACCGAGGTGCCGCTGACCGGCCCGGTGACGGACGCCAACCTGGCCAAGATCGAGGCCGATTTCCACGAGACGTATGAGCGGGAATACACCTATCGGCTGGACGCGCCGGTGGAGATGGTCGGCATCCATCTGGTCGCCTTCGCAGAGGTCGGCAAACTGACCATGACCCGCCATGAGGAGGGCGACAGCGACCCGTCGCCGGCCCTGAAGGGCAGGCGCCAGGTCGACTACGCACTGGAGGGCGTGCATGAGGCGGCGATCTATGACGGCACCAAGCTGAAACCGGGCATGGCGTTCGACGGGCCTGCGATCGTCGAGGACCCGGGCTCCACCGTCGTGGTCAATCCGCTGAACAAGGCCCGCATCGACGGCTACGGCAACATCCATATTGAAATCGGTGGGTGACAAGCAGATGACAAGCACGCTTACCAACGATCCGATCACGCAGGAGATCATCCAGAACTCCCTGCAGGCCGCCGCCGATGAAATGTTCGCGGCCATGCGTAAGACGTCGATGAGTTCGATCATCTATGAGGTGCTGGACATGGGCACGGGCGTCCTGGACGCGCGCGGCGATCTCGCCTGTTCCGGCGCCGGCATCCCAGCCTTCATCGGCGTCTTAGACAAGG
Organism: Pseudomonadota bacterium; assembly: GCA_039177555.1. Taxonomy (GTDB): domain Bacteria; phylum Pseudomonadota; class Alphaproteobacteria; order DSM-16000; family Inquilinaceae; genus JANQGH01. The sequence continues at coordinate 35,949 of JBCDFV010000041.1, forward strand.
CGGTGAAGGTGATCGTGGCGAAGTTCGACCAGCCCGGCGATGTGGAGCCGGGCGACGTCTTCGCCACCAACGACCCGTACCATGGCGGCGTCACCCATTTGAACGACATCGTCGTCATCATGCCGGTCTTCGCCGAGGGCCGCGTGATCGCCTGGACGGCCAACATCGCCCACAATTCCGACGTCGGCGGCATGGCGCCCGGCTCGCTGACCGGCGAGGCGACGGAGATCTTTCAGGAAGGGCTGCGCCTGCCGGCGATCAAGGTGATCTCCAAGGGCGAGCCGATCCGGTCGGTCATGGAGATCATCAAGGTGAACTCGCGCATGCCCGACGTGCTGGAAGGCGACGTTTGGGCCGCCATCGCCTCGGTCCGCATCGGCGCCAAGCGGCTGGGCGAGCTGGCCGGGAAGTACGGCGTCGCCACCTTCGAGGCCGCCATGGCCGCCTTCATGGATTATGGCGAGCGCTGCAGCCGGGTCGAGCTGGCCAAGCTTCCCCACGGCACGTTCGAACTGTCCGAAGAGCAGGACGATGGCAGCGTCTTCAACTGCAAGATCACCATCACGGACGAGGAATTCGTCGTCGATCTGCGCGACAATCCCGACCAGGCCACCAACCCGGTGAACACCAGCGCCGACGGCGTCATGGTCGTGGCCCAGATGATCTTCAAATCCATCACCGACCCGGACTCGCCCTGCAACGAGGGCTCGTTCCGGCCTATCCGGCTGCTGACGCGGCCCGGCTCCGTCTTCCACGCCGAAGAACCGGCGCCAATCGGCTTCTATTACGAGATTGAGCTGCGCGCATACGACCTGCTCTGGCGCTGTCTGGCCAAACACATGCCGGAACGGCTCGGCTCCGGCCATTTCGCCTCGATCTGCGGCACGTTCATCGGCGGCATCCACCCGGATACGGGCCGGCAATACACGATCATCGAACCGCAGCTTGGCGGCTGGGGCGCAAACCAGCAAGGCGACGGCAATTGCGCCATCTTCAGCGGCTTTCACGGCGAGACCTATAACTGCCCGGCCGAGATCAACGAGGCGCGCAACGGCCTGATCATCGACCGGATGGAGCTGAATTTGGAGCCGGGGGGCGAGGGCAAGCATGTCGGCGGGCGCGGCATCCGCATGGATTATCGCATCCGGACCGAGGGCGGCTATCTGACCGCCGGCTACACCCGGTCGAAATTCCCGGCCTGGGCGCTGGACGGCGGCAAGGAAGGCTCGCCCAACTACATCACCGTGATCCGCGCCAAGGATGGCGCGACCGAACACCACGCCTTCGTCTCCGGCCTGACGACCCATCGCGACGACGTCATCCGCATCGTCACCGGCAATGGCGGCGGCATGGGCGACCCGAAGGACCGCGACCGCGACGCCATCAAGGCCGATATCAAGAACGGGTTCATCAGCAAGGAACGCGCGGAGAAGATTTACGGGCCACTCGATTCCTAGGAGGAAACGGCATGACCACACCACTAAAGGTGATGTATTTGAGCCCCGTGGGCTCCGCCACCGACAACCCGATCTTCGGCGACATGGTGCGCGACCATAAACTGCCGCAGACCGAGGTGCACATCACCTCGCTGCCGGCGGATGACGGCGCGTTCACCCATATCGAATACCGCGCCTACGAGGCGATCGTGACGCGCGGCATCATCCGGGCGACGCGGGCGGCGGCGCGCGAAGGCTTCGACGCGCTGGCGATCGGCTGCTTCTACGACACCGCCCTGCATGACGCGCGCGAGATATCGGGCGCAATGATCGTCACCGCGCCCTGTGTCGCCTCGGTCGAGATCGCGACCAGCCTGGCCAACCGGTTCGGCATCATCGTCGGGCGGCGCAAATGGGTCGACCAGATGCACGCCACCGTGCGCGACATCGGCCAGGAAAGCCGGTTGGCCGGCTTCTACCATGTCGGCCTGGGCGTGAACGACTTTCAAACCGACCATGACCGCACCAACCGGCTGCTGGTCGAGGCCGGGCGCAAGGCGGTGGAAGAGGACTACGCCGAGGCCCTGATCCTGGGCTGCACCTTGGAAATCGGCTTTTACAAACAGATCGAGCAGGAACTGGGCGTGCCGGTGATCGACCCGTCGATCGCGGTCTTCAAACGGGCGGAATACGCCGCGCTGTTGAAACAGCAATGCGGCTGGGTGCCGAGCCGCAAATGGTCCTGCGAGGCGCCGCCGGAGGAAGAGATCGCCCGCTTCGGCGGTTTCGACGAGGGCGAGGCGTTCGGCGACCGGATCGTCATCGAGGCCGAGACCGCCGGCGCGCAGATCGCCGCCCAGTGAGCCAAGCCATCGACCCGTTCGCCGCCTCGGTCATCCAGGAAAGCCTGCTGGCCATCGGCGACGAAATGTTCGCCGCCCTGAAGAAGACGGCGATGAGCCCGATCATCTATGAGGTGCTGGACGCCGGCACGGCCGTGACCTTGGCCAATGGCGACCTGGCCGCGTCGGGCAGCGGCATCCCGACCTTCGTCGGCGTGCTGGACAAGGCGGTGCAGCGTATCCTGGAAATCCAAGGCGGGCCGGCGGCGATCAAGCCGGGCGACCTGTTCGTCACCAACGATCCCTACTATGGCGGCGTCACGCACTTGAACGACGTAGTGCTGGCCCTGCCCGTCTTCGCCGGCGACCGGCTGGTGGCCTGGACTGCGAACATCGCCCATTGGAACGATGTCGGCGGCCGGGCCCGTGGCTCCATGTCCACCGAGGCGACGGAAATCTGGCAGGAAGGCTTGCGCCTGCCCGCCGTGCGCCTGTTCGAAAACGGCGACATCCTGGCGCCGGTTATGGACATCATCAAGACCAACAGCCGCCTGCCCGACTTCGTGGAGGGCGATCTGTGGGCCGGCATCGCCGCCGCCCGGACCGGGGAGCGGGCGCTGTTGGCCCTGGTCGACAAGTACGGCGTCGAGACCTTCGTGACCGCGCTGGACGACTATCTCGACCTCGGCGAGCGCACGACGCGGGCGGGCATGGCCGACCTGCCCCAAGGAACGTTCCAGATCGAGGAAGCCCAGGACAATGGCGAGATCTGGCGCGCGACGATCGAGATCGGCCCCGACAGCTTCACCGTCGATCTGACCGACAATCCCGACCAGTCGGCGGGGCCCTACAACACCAGCCGCGACGGCGCGGTGATCGCGGCCCAGATGATCCTGAAATCCACGACCGCGCCCCAGACGCCGATGAATGC
>JBCDFV010000042.1:0-38262 GCA_039177555.1 Pseudomonadota bacterium
GCGTGTCGCTCTACGGCGAGGTCGACTACGCGCTGCCGTTCGATGGCGGTGTCAGGGGCGTCCAGGCCGTGGGCGGTATTCGGGTGAACCTGAACCCGCCGCCGGTCCCGCCCCCGCCGGCCCCGGTGATCGCGCCGGTGGCGGAGACGGCGTTCATCGTGTTCTTCGATTGGGACCGGGCGGACCTGACGTCTGAGGCCAACCTGGTGCTGGACGACGTGGTGGTGGTTGCCAACCAGACCGGCTACGCCTCGATCCGTCTGGACGGCTACACCGACCTGTCGGGTTCGGCAGCCTACAATCTGGGCCTGTCGGAACGCCGGGCGAACTCGGTGGCCAACGCCCTGATCGCCCGCGGCATCGCGCCGGACGAGATCGTCATCCGGGCCTTCGGTGAAGAGAACCCGCTGGTGCCGACCCCGGACGGTGTCCGCGAGCCGCAGAACCGCCGGGTGGAGATCTTCCTGGGCTAACCCGCTCGGGGCCACACCAACCAAGCCTTCAAGCGCCGGCCAGGTCAGCCCTAAGCCGGCGCTCTCGGTCAGAACGAATGAAACGCCAGATCGGCGTCGCGGGCACGCCATTTGGCCGCAAGCCATGGCTGTGTATCATGGATCTCGCGCCGAACTTCGGCGGCGACCGCCCCGCTCTATCGCCATTCGCGAGGTCCATTATCTTTCGCACCATTCTTGTCGCCTTCGCCCTCTTCGGCGCCGCGCTGCCATCTCTTGCACGCGCGCAGACACCCGCCCTCGATCTGACTGGGGATTGGGTCATGCAAGCCGGCGAGGTCGGCCATTGGGGCGGCGATCTGCGCGCCTTCGACGAGCGTGACGCGGTGGTTCTGGTGATCGAAGAGCAACTGGGCGGGATCTTCCGAGGCACGATCGTCTATGAGAACAACCCTGACGGCCCGGAATTCGAGGGCCGCATCGGCCTTGGCCACGTTCTGCCGGAACCGATCCTTGGCGTTGTCGACTGGGACGACCGAACCGTGTTCTGGGTCGACCATGACGACCAGACGATCCATCGCGGTCGGCTGGTCGACCAGAACAGGATGGAGGTGGTCGCGCTTGAGCCGGGCGAATTTGCCGTGGTCAATCGAATGATCCTGGTGAGACGCTAACCGCCCGCGAGGGCCGCACGTCGACGCGACCTGGTCTTTTGGCGTTTGGTCCGCATTGCCAGAGTATCAAGACCGTTCCCCTCTCAATAACAAATGTCGCTGCCGGCCGTGAAAACGGCTCGCGGGACTACCCGCCACCACCTATGATTTCACGACCCGTTGGTCGTACGCCCTTGGCGGCCATGTCGATTCGGAGGCCATCAGCACCATGTCCGTTCCACTGTCCCTCACCAAGACCGTTCGCGCCCGCCTTGTTCTCAGCACCGCCCTCGCCGGGGCGGTTTTTGCCAGCTATGGCGGCCGCCCGGCCCATGCCGGTACCTGCATCCAGGACCCCCCGGGCTCCGGCATTGTCATCTGCTCCGGCACTGCCATTCCCGGCGACACGACCCAGAACCTGTCGGGCGATCAGGTCACCGCGACCACGGAGCCGGGCTTCGGCATCACCACGGCGGCGGGCACCGCGCTGGAGATAACCAGCAACCAGGGCCAAAGCTTCATCGACGCCAATTCCTCCGCGATCGAGGGCAAGACGATCGGTATTAAGGCGGAAAATGACGGCACGGGCGACATCACCATTGAAACGACCGGCGCGGTCGTCGGTGTTACCGATGACGGCATCCAGGCCTACAACATCAATGGCGAGAACCTGACGATCTCGGCCGCCAGCGTCAGCGGTGGCGACGACGGCATCTACGCCAAGAACAGCGGTACGGGCAGCCTCTCCATCACAGCAACGGGCGCCGTGACCGGCAGCGGCGGCAACGGCATCGACGCGCGCAATTACGGCACAGATCTGACCATCAACGCTGCCGGCGTCAGCGGCTACACCGACGCGGTCTACGCCAAGAACAACGGCACAGGCGCGCTGTCCATCACCGCCTCGGGCCCGCTGACCAGCACCACGCGCGACGGCATCTCGGCCCGCAACGCGTCCGCCAATGGCACGGATCTGGCCATCGATGTCGCGGACATCACGGCCGACAACAACGGCATCTACGCCAAGAATTATGGCCAGGGCTCGCTGAGCATTTCGGCGGGCGCGGTCAGCGCCGGTGCGGACGGGATCTTTGCGAGGAACAATGGCACCGGCGCGCTGAGCATCACCGCGAACGGCCCGGCCAGCGGGACCGACCAGGTCGGGATTTACGGCAAGAATTACGGAACCGATCTAACCATCGAAGCGACGGATGTCAGCGGCGGTACCTACGGCATAGCCGCCGTGAACGAAGGCACCGGCGGTTTGACGATCATCGCGACCGGTACGGTAACCGGGATGTCCAATGACGGGATCTCCGCCGATCAGTCCAACGCCGAAGCGACAGGCGACCTGACCGTGATCGCGAACACTGTCTATGGCGGGCCCAAGGGGATCGACGTCCGAAACCTTGGCAAGGGGTCGCTGATCGTTGAAGCCAGCGGCACTGTCTCGGCTGTGAGCAGCGACGGAATCTCCGCCGTCAGTGGCGACGATAGCGCAGACCTGACCGTATCTGCCGCCACCATCAATTCCTACTTTGAGGGTGTTGATGCGAGCCACAGCGGAACCGGCGCGCTGAGCATCACGGTAACCGGGCCGATCACGACCGGAAATGGCGACGGCATATTCGCGTCAAGCAGTGGCATCGATATGACCATTCACACCGCCGCGGTTTCAAGCGGATCGAATGAGGGCATTCAGGCCATCAACTTTGGTTCCGGTGCGCTATCGATCACGGCCACAGGCCACGTCCACGCCGGCGACACCGGCATCGTGGCTCAGAACCGTGAGGAAGACAGTACGAGCCTGACCATTTCGGCAACGTCGGTCTTCGGCGTCGATCGCGGGATCGTCGCGGAAAATGACGGCTCTGGAGACCTAACCATCTTTACGACCGGCATGATTGGTACCACCGGTGTCATGGGCGACGGGATGTATGCCAGGAACGCCAATGCCGGCGCGCTGTCCATCACGGCGCTGGACACGGTATCTTCACTCACCCAGACCGGAATCTTTGCCTTGAACGAGACCGGTACCTCGAACCTGACGATTTCAGCGGCCAGCGTCAGCGGAAAATACAACGGCATTGCCGCCGAAAACCAGGGCACCGGATCGATCACGATCACCACCACCGGCGATGTCACCGCAAGCGGTGATACTTCCGTCGGCATCGACGTACTCAATGCCGGCGACGGGCCGGTCTCGATTACGACAGGCATGGGCACGACGGTCAGCGGCGGCAATAACGGCATCGACGTTGAAACCGAGACCAGCGATGTCCTGCTGCAAATCGCCTCGACCGTCATCGGCGGCGACGGAGTGGCCATCGACGCCATCTTTGTCGGCGGCGACACACGGCTGGAGCTGCAGCCGGGCTATGGCTTCGACGATGATTTCGTCCGCGCCAATGGCGAGGACGAGCGTGACAACCGGCTGGTGCTGGGCGGGCCGGCCGGCGAGGCGACGTTCGATCTCGCGACCTTGGACGATGGCGACGACACGCCCCAGGGGCCGGAGCAGTTCTTCGGCTTCCAACCGATCTTCCTGAAGGAGGATGCGTCGAACTTCCTCTTGACCGGCACCAATGCCCTGCCCTTTGAAGAGGCCTCCGTCATGGGCGGTGTGCTGGCCCTGGACGGGGCCGATATCGTTCTGGCCGACGGCGTGCCCTTCATGATCGGGCCGGACGGCGCCCTGGCCGCGATCGGCGAACAGACGCTCACCGGCGACGTTATCAATCAGGGCACGATCCTCTTGGCCAACAACGGCTTCGACCCGATCGCCGGGCTGGACGGCACCGACGACGTGCTGACCATCGAGGGCGACTACACCGCCGGCAGCGCGCTTTACCTGAACACTTTCCTGAATGACGGCAAGGAGGACATCACCGACCTCCTGATCGTCGAGGGCGACACCTCGGGCGAGACGGAGGTCTTCGTCACCAACACCGGCGGGCCGGGCGGCATCACCGGCGGTGGGCCGACCGACGGCATCCTGGTGGTTGAGGTCGGCGGCGCTTCGGACGGCAGCTTCGTGCTGGGCGACGAGGTCATCGCCGGGGTCTTCGAATATGATCTGCGCCAGGCGGACGGCCAGAACTGGTACCTGCAGTTCGAGGACTATATCGACCTGGCGTATGTCTATGAGAGCCTGCCGAGCGCGATCCAGACCATTGGCCTGGCGCTCGCCGGTCAGCTTGTCGAGCGGGTCGGCGTGCGGTCCGGCGCGCCGAGCCCGCTGACGACCGCTTCGGGCGCCCCGCTGCCGGGCGGCGGTCCGGTGACCTCGGCCCTGTGGCTGCGGGGCGTGGGCCAGTGGCTGGAGAGCGAGGGCGACCTCGACAGCACCACGGGGGCCAGCTTCGACCAGACCACCGGCTTCGTGCAGGGCGGCGGCGAGGTCGTGGTCGCCGAGAGCGCCAGCGGCCGGCTGTTGATCGGCGCCTTGGCCCATTGGGGCACCAGCTCGGTCGATGTGGATGACGCGGCCGGTCGCGAGCGGGGCAGCAGCGACATCGACTTCTATGGCGGCGGCCTGACCGCGACCTGGTATGGGGCGGGTGGTCTCTATGTCGACGGGCTGGTTCAGTACACGGCCTACGACATCGACCTCTCGACCACCTCGCGCTTTTCCTCCACCAGCACGGACGGGGACGGCTTCACGGTCTCCGGCGAGGTCGGCTATCGCATTCCGATCAGCCCGACGGCGTCCCTGGTGCCGCAGGCGCAACTGACCTGGCAGTCGATCGACTTCGACGATTTCGTCGACCCGGACGGGATCCGGGTCAGCCTGCAGGACGGCGACAGCCTGGTCGGCCGGCTGGGCCTGGCGGCGGAAGGCAACTGGGCGGCGGGCGATACGCTGGTCACCGGCTATGCCGAGGCCAACCTGCTGCACGAGTTCCTGGGCGACAATACGGTGCTGGCCTCCGGCACGGCGCTGAGCCAGGACCTGGGCGGCACGTCGGTGGAGTTCGGGGTGGGCACGACGGTGGCGTTCAACGAGACCCTGTCGCTCTATGGCGAGGTCGACTACACGATCCCGTTCGACAATGGGGTGGAGGGATTGCAGGCGGTGGCCGGCCTGCGCTGGAGCTTCGCACCCCCGCCACCGCCGCCCCCGCCGGCGCCGGTGATCGAGCCGGTGGCGGAGACCGCGTTCATCGTGTTCTTCGATTGGGACCGGGCGGACCTGACGTCTGAGGCCAACCTGGTCCTGGACGACGTGGTGGTGGTGGCCAACCAGTCCGGCTACGCCGCGATCCGTCTGGACGGCTACACCGACCTGTCGGGCAGCGCGGCCTACAACCTCGGCCTGTCGGAGCGTCGGGCGAACTCCGTCGCCAACGGCCTGATCGCCCGCGGCATCGCGCCGGACGAGGTCGTGATCCGGGCTTTTGGCGAAGAGAACCCGCTGGTCCCGACCCCGGACGGCGTCCGCGAGCCGCAGAACCGACGGGTGGAGATCTTCCTGGGCTAACCCGCTCGGGGCCACACCAACCAAGCCTTCAAGCGCCGGTCTGGTTCAGCACCAGGCCGGCGCTTTTTCAATCTCGGCGATGTGCTCGGCACCGGCCGCGGCAAGTCCATCGCGGTTCGGGCACGGAGTTTGGCGCTGCACTGCCGCCAGCCCATCCGGCCAGAACTTGCGCACTTACAATTGAAAATACCCATCCGGCGAGCGCCGGACGCGCTGCCGAACCTCATTGTCGGTCAATAAGCAGATCAAAGATCAATAAAAGCAAACAGGGCGGGTATATGCCCCTATTATGCCAATATTTTGCCGAAATTCAGCGACCTGAAGATCGGATTTCCACCTATCCAACTTGGAAAATTGAACCATTTATTATCAATAAGATAGATCGATCATTGGCTAGTATGCGCGGCCAAATCAGCGATGGCTCAAGACAGAATGCGCGTTATTAATCGATCACATTACGGCACTCTCTAATAGGCGCTTACAATCAGCCCCATATACGCGAGTATACAATTAGATATGGGCTAATACGAGAGTTTTTGCTTTACCCGCCTTGGAACGATGCATACGGTTGAGGACCTGTCCGAGTTTCATCGTGCGATTGTGCGCAAGGGGACGTCGAGGTTTGGGCAGAGCCGTGGACGATCGCAATCGTCAGCAAGTGACGGCGAGCGCATGACCGGTGTAGTGCCCCCTTCCCCGTTCGAAGGGCCCGCACCGGGCAATAGCAAGAAGGCCGACAAACGGCCGCGAATAGAACGAGCCGTTTGCGATGGGGTGCAGGCGCCACGTCACCTCGGGTTGGGCGGCTTCCGGTTTGGAGGAAGCAGCGGCCGGCATGCCGACCGGTCCAACAAGGTCCAACAAGGGGTCCCACGATGTCGAAGCCGAAATCCCTGCGCGCGCGTCTCACGCTGACCACGGCCATGGCCGGCGCCCTGCTGATCAGCTATGGCGGTCGCGCAAGTTACGCGGGCTCGTGCCCGCCGGTCGGCGGTGGCGCCTATTTCTGCTCAGGCGGCGCGGTGCCCGGCGAGGCCGGCGTGTCGATCGACTATGGCGGGCCGGTGACGGTGACCACCTCCGGCGCGCCGCCGGCCGGCTTTGGCATCGACACCACCGGCACGGGCGATACTGCGATCTCGATCAAGGCCGATGGCGGCCTAACCTTCGACGACACCAACACCTATGGCTCGATCATCACGGGCGACGATGACGGCCTTTACGCCAAGAACGAAAATGGCGGCGCGCTGGCGATCACGACCAAGGGTCCGCTTACCGGCCTTGCCGGAGACGGCATCGAGGCATCGAACGACGCCGACGGCACCAGCCTGACGATCTCGGCCGCTGCGGTGAGCGGCGGAGCGCACGGCATTCTGGCCGGGAATCAGGGCACGGGCGACCTGACGATCACGGCCGTCGGCCCGGTCACGGCTAGCGACGCCCAAGGCATTGAGGCCAGGATTTCCAATGTCGCCAACGGCGGCGATCTCACTATCACCACCAACGGCGTCAATGCGGGGTCATCGGCCATCGACGCGGTCCATGACGGCACGGGCTCGATCGAGATCACGGCCAACGGCACGGTGAATGCTGGCGTCGGCAACACTTCGAGCGGCGTTGGGATCATCGCCGTGATCGGGAACGACGGCAGCACTGGCGATATCACGGTTTCGGCCGACGACGTGACTGGCAAACAGGCCGGAATCGAGGCTCGAAACCAAGGTACCGGGTCGATTACGGTTACGGCGGACGGACTGGTCACCTCAACAAACGTGAGCGCCGCCGGCATCAGAGCCGAAAATTTCAGAGACGGCGATATCACCATCTCGGCCGCCGCCGTGGACGGTGGCAGGGTTGGGATCCTTGCATCGAACCGAGGCGACGGGTCAATCTATGTCACCGCCACGGGCACGGTCACGGGCCGTGCCGGTGACGGCATTCTCGCCGCCGATCCTGCCGGAAGTAACGGCCTCAATGTTAGAGTCGTGGCGGCCGACGTCCGTGGCGGTCTCGGTGGGATCGTCGCGCAAAATATCGGCACCGGCTTCCTGTCGGTCACCGCCGGCAACGTCACCGGCGAACAGCGTGATGGGATCAGAGGAAGTTTGGTCAACGGTACCGACGCGACAATCTCAGCCGGCAATGTCAGCGCCGGACGCACCGGAATTGTTGCATCAAACACGGGCTCGGGCATCCTGTCCATCACCGCCGCCAACGTCACCGGCGGACTTGGCGGTAATGGGGACGGCATCTTGGCCCGCCTTGGGTCCGATGGCGACACCCTCACCATCTCGGCAGCCGCCGTGGGCGGAGCCGGCAGTGGCATAAACGCCGTCAGCGAGGGCACCGGCGCGCTGTCCATCACGACGTCTGGTCTGGTCTCCGCCGCATCCGCCGACGGCATCTTCGCCAAGATCGACAACCCGGCCAGCACGGCCGACCTGACGGTTTCGACCGCCGGGGTCACGGGCGCCGTGAATGGCATCTTGGCCGATCATCAGGGCCTGGGCGACATCATCATCTCCGCCAGCGGACCGGTGGAGGGGACCACCAATGACGGCATCACGATCGTCAACACGGCCGCCGGCGGCGCGGTCACCATCGAGGCGGACGCGGTTGTCGGCGGCAGGTCCGGCATCCGCGCCGAACATGAGGGCACCGGCGCCCTGTCGATCACGGCCGACGGCACTGTCACCGGCGGTACTTCGGAAGGCATCTTCGCCAAGATCAACAATGCCGCCAGCGGCGCCGATCTGACGATTTCGGCCATGGGCGTGAGCGGCGGGACGGACGGAATCGACGCCAAAAATCTCGGCAGCGGCAGTGTCGTCGTCACGACCTCGGGCCCGGTGACGGCTAACGGCGATGGCTATGGCATCCGGGTTGGCAATTTCGCCGGTGGCGACGTTTCGATCTCGGCAGCCGACACCGTAACGGCCCCCGGCACCGGGATCGCCGGCCGCAATTACGGACCGATGGCCGGCAACGTCACCATCACGGCAGCCGGCGTCACCGGCCGTACCGGCATCGTCGCCAGCACGCAGGGTACGGGGTCGGTATTGGTTACCGCGACCGGCACCGTGATGGGGACCGCGGAGTCTGGGGGCGGCATCAACGCTCTCAACACGGGCGGCACCAATATCGAGATTTCGACCGAGGATGTCATCGGCGGTGCCAGAGGGATCAGCGCGCGCAACACCGGGATCGGGTTGACGATCATCGATGCCAATGGCACCGTCACCGGCCTGGGCGATATCGGTATCTACGGCTACAACGGGGCCGGCGGCGGCGACATCACCGTCTCGGCCATGGATGTCGATGGCGGCAATTTCGGCATCCTCGCGCGCAGCCAGGCCGACGGCTCTATTTCCGTTACCGCCTCCGGCGACGTGACAGGCGCGTTTTCTGACGGCATCCGCGCCGACGCCGCCTCGCTCAACGCCACACAGGTCACGGTCGCCGCACAATCGGTCTTTGGCGCGCAGAGGGGCATCGACGCGCGCAACAATGGCACCGACCATTTGGAGGTCGTCGCCGAAGGCACGGTGACCGGTGGGCAAAACGAGGGCATCCGCGCCCGCATCACCAATACCGACAGCGGCGGGGATCTGACCGTCTCGGCCGCCAGCGTCAGCGGCGGCACCTACGGCATCTTTGCAGAAAACCAAGGCAGCGGCGATTTCCGCATCAGCGCCAGTGGCACGGTTGCGGGCACGGAGAGAGACGGCATTCGGGCCATCAACTCCGCCAACGGTGCCGGGTTGACGATTTCGGCCGCCGGGGTCGTTGGCGGCGATTATGGCATCTTTGCCAGCAACCAAGGCACCGGCGCCCTGAGCGTAACCACAACGGGTCTGGTGTCAGGCGGCCCCTATGGTGGAATCGTCGCCAGGAACTCCAATGGTGGCGCCCTCGGCATCACCGCGATGGACACGGTCACATCGACGGGCGGCGCTGGCGTTTTTGGCTACAATGGGATTGGTGGCACCGCGCTGACCATCTCCGCCGCCGCCGGCGCCAACGGCGGCAATTACGGCATCTTTGCAGAAAACCAAGGCAGCGGCGATTTCCGCATCAGCGCCAGTGGCACGGTTGCGGGCATGGAGAGAGACGGCATTCGGGCCATCAACTCCGCCAACGGTGCCGGGTTGACGATTTCGGCGGCCAGCGTCATCGGCGGGGGTTATGGCATCTTTGCCAACAACGAAGGCGCCGCCGACCTGAGCGTGACCACGACGGGCCTCGTGTCCGGCGGCGTCGGCGATGGGATCGTCGCCTGGAACTACAATGGCGGCGCGTTGAACATCACCGCGACAGAGACAGTCATAGCGACAGGTGGCGAAGGCATCTATGGCAACAACTTCGCCGGCACAACGAGCTTGACGATCTCGGCGGCCGGCGTCAGCGCAAGTCAGTACGGCATCATCGGCAGAAATTACGGCATCGGTGACTTTACGGTGACCGCAACCGGCCTGGTCACCAGCACTATCGGCGCGGGGATATTCGCCGAAAATCTCAATGGCGGCGCCATCAGCATTCATGCAAAGGATACGGTTGAATCGATCGGCAGCAACGGTATCAGCGCCCGCAATCTCGTCGACACGACCGACCTGACGATCGTGGCAGCCGCCATCAGCGCAGGCAAGCAAGCCGTCGAAGCCCTTAACGATGGCACGGGCGATCTAAGCATAACCGTCTCGGGCCCTGCGACCGGCGGCACCTATGGCGGGATCGTCGCCCGAAACGGTAATGGCGGTGCCCTCGATATCCATGCGGCGGATACCGTGACATCGATGGATGGCGACGCGATTTATGCTTTCAATGGCGTTGGCGGGACGCATTTGACGATCTCAGCCGCCAGTGTCAACGGCGGTTCGCGGGGCATTTTTGCCTTCAATCAGGGCTCCGGTGAGCTGGGCATCACGACGACGGGCCAGATCATCGGCAATGCGGCGGCTGGGATAACGGCACTCAATGCCGCCGGAGGTGACCTCTCCATCGTCGCGAGGGACAGTGTGTCGGGGCAAGCCCTCGATGGCATATTCGCAAGAAATCTGGCGGGAACCGAGAACCTGACGGTCAGCGCGGCAGGTGTCGGTGGCGCGAACAACGGCATCGTTGCCATCAACGATGGCGCGGGCGCGGTGCGGATTACCTCATCGGAAATGGTTGTCGGCGACCAGGGCAGCGGCATCTTTGCGCGCGCTGCTGCCGCCGGAACCGACCTGACGATCGAGGCCGCCGGGGTAACCGGAACCACCTACGGCATTGCCGCTGAAAATCGCGGCAGCGGCGATCTGATCGTCTTCACGAAAGGGTCGGTCGAGGGTGGCACGGACGATGGCATGTACCTCAGAAACGCCAATGGCGGCGCGCTTTCGGTCACGGCGACCGAGCACGTAGCCTCCGCCGAGGTGGACGGCATCCGCGCCATCAACTATGCCGGCGGTTCCAGCATGACGATATCGACGGCCAGCGTCAGCGGTTTCACCGGCGGCATCATCGCGACGAACGCGGGCACCGGCGACATTGCGGTCACGGCGACCGGCGAGGTCAGCGGCGGTCCGCTCGGCGACGGCATGCGGGTGCGGAACCTCTTTGGCGGTTCGCTCAGCATCACCACGACGGCACTGGTTTCGTCCGGGCCGTCACCCGTCGCAACCGGGATCTTTGCGGAAAACCGGGCCGGCGGCACCGATCTTTCAATCTCGGCGACCGACGTCTTCGGCAACCGCAATGGCATCACGGCGCGCCATTATGGCGACGGCGCGCTCGACGTCACGACGACCGGATCGGTGACGGGCGCGACCGGCGTCGGTATTCGGGCTTACAACAAGGCGACGGGATCGAGCGTGATGGTCTCGGCTGCTAGCGTCTTTGGCGGCGAGAACGGCATCCAGGCAATCAACAGCGGCACCGGCGCGCTGATGATCACGGCGACCGGCACGGTAACCGGGGGCACGTCTAGCGGCATCGTGGCGATGGTCGATAACCCGGACAGCACCGGCGACATATCGATCTCGACAATCGACGTGACGGGCAACGAGAGCGGCATCGCGCTGGAGAATGGCGGCAAGGGCCAGTTCTTCATGACCATCGATGGCGCGGTGGCCGGCAATGTCGGTCCGGGCATCGGCATTGTCGACCTGAACGACAGCGGCGGCGTGATCGCGATCGGCGACACCGGATCGGTGGCCTCCAATACCGGGCTGGCGATCAGCGACCAGGACGGCTCGGCTGTCGTGGTTTCGCGCGGCGCGCTGGCCGGTGACGTCATGCTGAATGGCGGCGCGGACGAGGTCCGACTGATCGACGGGTCGGCGACCGGCCTGATTAGCCTCGGCACCGAGAACGACAGGATGCAGATTTTCGGCGCCGGTGCCGGCGGCGGCTGGGACGACGCCGATTTAAGCGGCACGTTCGACGGCAATCTGGGCCAGGTGCTTCAGATCGACGGCGGCGACGGTGTCGACACCGTCGAGCTGTTCGGGGTCACGGCGGCCAGCCAGGCGCTGGGCGTGCCGACAGGGCTGGAGGCCCTGGCGTTGAGCGCCAACACGCTGGTGCAAGCCAACGATGCGGACCTGACGCCATTCGGTGCAATCTTCGTCGACCCGACCTCGACCCTGCAGGCGGAGGGCAACAGCCCGTCGAACACCGTCGTTGGGTCGCTTGGCAACGAGGGTGTGGTCGATCTGGCCGATGGCGAGGCCAACGATGTCTTGAGGGTTACCGGCGACTATGCCGGTGCGACAGGGTCGCAAGTGTTGCTGGACCTCGATACCGACGCCGGCACATCCGACATGCTTGTCATCGAAGGCGATGTCACCGATGTCTCGGTCGGGCCGTTCACCGTGGTCCATGACGGCAGCCTGATCGATGTCAACCTGATCGGCCGGGGAAGCCGGACGACGGGCGATGGTATCCGGCTGATCGAGGTCTCGGGTGCGGTCGACGGGGACGACTTTGCCCTGGCGGGCCCGGTGGAGGGCGACCTCTTCGGCTACGAGCTGGTTTTCGAGGATGGCGCGCACTTCCTGCGGTCGGACTTTTTCGACCAGATCTATCTCTATGAAAACCTGCCGGGTGCGATGCAGACGATCGGCCTGGCCTTGACCGGGCAACTGGTCGAACGGGTGGGCGTGCGTTCCGCCGTCCCCAGCGCCCTGACGGGTGCGGACGGCAACCCGGTGTCCGGCGGCGCGCCGGTGGACACCGGGCTCTGGGGCCGCGCGGTGGGCCTGTCGGTGGAAAGCGAGGGCGACCTTAACAGCGTCACCGGCACGTCATTCGACCAGACCGTCGGTTTCCTGCAGGCCGGTGTCGACGTCACCGTGCTGGAACGGCAAAGCGGCCGGCTGTTGATCGGCGCCTTGGGCCATTGGGGCACCAGCTCGCTGGACGCCAACACCTTCGACGGTGACGATGCCGGCAGCGCCAACTTCGACTTCTATGGCGGCGGCCTGACCGCGACCTGGTATTCGGCCCGGGGCTGGTACTTCGACAATGTGGTGCAGTACACCGCCTACGACATCGACATCTCCACGGCGAGCCGGTTTGCCACAACCAGCACGGACGGCTACGCGATCACGACCTCGCACGAGGTCGGCTACCGCATTCCGATCAGCGAGACTGCCGCCCTGGTGCCGCAGGCGCAGTTGACCTATCAGTATATCGACTTCGACGACTTCACCGATCCTGACGGGGTGCGCATCAGCCTGGATGACGGGGACAGTTTGATTGGCCGGGCCGGGCTGGCGTTTGAAAACTCCGCTGCGATCGGCAGCGCCCTGGCGACCGGCTATGTCGAGGCCAACCTGCTGCACGAGTTCCTGGGCGACAACAGCGTGAATGTGGCCACGGACTTCGGCACGACGCCGATCAGCCAGGAAACGCGCGGCACGTCGGTGGAGCTGGGCTTCGGCGGCACCGTGGCGGTGAGCCGTGGCATCTCGCTCTATGCCGAGGTCGACTACACGATCCCGTTCGACAATGGGGTCCAGGGCGTGCAGGCCCTGGGCGGCATCCGGGTCAACCTGAACCCGCCGCCCCCGCCACCCCCGCCGGCGCCGGTGATCGCGCCGGTGGCGGAGACGGCGTTCATCGTCTTCTTCGACTGGGACCGGGCCGACCTGACGTCCGAGGCCAACCTGGTGCTGGACGACGTGGTCGTGGTTGCCAACCAGTCCGGCTATGCCTCGATCCGTCTGGACGGCTATACGGACCTGTCGGGCTCGGCGGCCTACAATCTGGGCCTGTCGGAACGTCGGGCGAACTCGGTCGCCAACGGCCTGATCGCGCGCGGCATGGCGCCAGATGAGATCGTGATCCGGGCCTTCGGTGAGGAGAACCCACTGGTCCCGACCCCGGACGGTGTGCGCGAGCCTCAGAACCGCCGGGTGGAGATCTTCCTGAGCTAACCCGCTCGGGGCTCCCACCCACGCCTCAAGCGCCGGCAGGGTTCCGCTTGACGCCGCTGGCCGGTGATCCCGCCGTCGATCGTTCGAGGTCCGGCCAAGGCGGTGACAATTCAGCGCGCGGTTGCACAATCCTTCGACAATGGATGGTCAACCCAAAAGCGCTTTGCCTATAGTAGGTGGCGAAACCGTTGGCGGAGGACGGGATCGATCGCGGCCGGTTACCGGGACCATCCGGTGAGCGCCGTCCTCTTGCGCCACCCGTGATGACAGGAGGACACGTGTTGCCGAATTCGAAACCCCTCGCCAGCCTTAGCGTTCTCCGCCGGCATCTCGCGCTTGGTACGGCGGCCGCAGGGCTCGTCATGGCCGCGGGCGCCGGCGGCAACGAAGCCACCGCAGGCAGCTGTGCCCCGCTTGTGGGCGCGAACATCGTGTGCTCCGGCGCGGCGGATGCGGGCGGCAACGACATGACGCAGGTCCTCTCCGGCGGCGGCGGGCCGGTCAGCGTCACCACCGCCGATGGGTTCGGCATCGACACCTCGACCGATGGCGGCGATGCATTGACCATCACGGGCGATGGCGGACTAACGTTCGACGACACCAATGTCGACGGCTCGGCCATCACGGGGGCCGAGGACGGCATCGACGCCACCAACAGCGGCGGCGGCGCGCTGTCGATCACGACAAAGGGAACAGTCACCGGTGTCGCCGGCGACGGCATCTATGCCCGGAACTATACCGGCGGATCAGACCTGACGATCTCGGCGGCGGCCGTCAGCGGCAGCGGCACCGGCATCTACGCCAGGAACTCCGGCGATGGCTCGATCTTGGTCACCGCGACAGACGCGGTATCGGCAACGGGCAACGGCTCGGAAGGGATTCGCGTAAGAAACGACATCGGCACCTACGTGACGATCGCGACCGCCGGCGTGAGCGCCGCGAGTACGGGAATAGCCGCCCAAAATCTCGGCAGCGGTGACCTGACCATAACGACGTCCGGACCAATTGCCGCCAATGGTTATGCGGGCATCAGCGCTAGCAATACGAATGGCGGTGCCATGGTGATAACCGCGACCGACACCATCTCCTCGAACAACCGGGGCATTGTTGCTGAGAACGGCGTTGGCGGCTCCACCCTATCTATCTCCACCGCTGACGTGGTCGGCGACACCGAGGTGCCAATTAACGGCATGCTCGTGTACAATTTCGGCACTGGGGATCTTAGCATCAGCAGTTCCGGCCGGGTCGATGGCGGTGTGTATGCCGGAAACTACAATGGCGGCTCACTAAGCATCAGCGTGGCGGGCGCGGCGGAGTCGACCTATGCGTATGGCATCAGTGCGAAGAACGGTGCCGGCGGATCACACCTGACGATCTCGGCGGCGGCGGCCAGCGGCATGGTCAATGGCATCTATGCCAACAACCAGGGCACCGGCAATCTCAGCATCACAGCCACCGATTCGGTGTCGTCCACCGACGCAAGCGGCATCTTTGCCCTTAACGACGCGCTGATATCGGATCTTAAGATCGTGGCGGCCGATGTTAGCGGTGGCACCAATGGCATCGAGGCCACGCTGCAAGGCAAGGGGGCGCTGTCGATAACCGTCAGCGGCACGGTTTCCGGCGGCAGCGGCTCTGGCATCGATACTGATGCGCAAAACGGCGAGATCGTCTTGACCGCTACCGCGGCCGCGATGTCCGACGCCGGCGTTGCGGTGACGGACGGGAATGGGGCTACGGTCTTGTCGTCAAGGGGTGCGCTTGCAGGCCAAGTGCTGATGAATGGCGGTGACGACACGGTCAACCTGGTCGCCGGATCTGCCACCGACGTCATCGACATGGGTGGCGGGCAAGACGAGATACGGATCTTTGGTGCCAACGCCAATGGCGGCTGGATCGATCTCAAATTCGGCGGCACGTTCGACAACAACAAGGGCCAGGTCTTGCAGCTGGATGGCGGCGCCGGCTTCGATCTCGTGTCGCTGTTCGGCGTCGTCGCGTCCGGGCAGGCCCTGGGCACGGGGACCGATATCGAGGCGCTTGCATTGCTGGATCGGACCGTTCTGCAGGCCAATTCCTTGGATCTGCGCAGTTTCGGCCTGTTGTTCGTCGGTCCAGAGTCGACCTTACAGGCCGAGGGCAACAGCCCGTCGGAAACGATCGTCGGACCGCTGATCAATGCCGGCATTGTCGATTTGCAGGATGGTGCGGCCAACGATTTGGTGACCGTCGACGGGGACTATACCGGGGGCGAAGGCTCGCAGATCTGGCTTGATTTCGATGGCAATACCGGCACCGCGGACGTGATCGTGGTCAATGGCAAGATCGTCGACCACGATCCGATCGATATCGGGGGCCGCACCTTCGAAGCCGAATCCGGACCGACCGAGATCCACATCAACGCCTTCGGCCGGGGAGCTCGGCCGGGCGAGGCTGACGTGCGGCTGATCGAGGTGGCGGGCGAGGCCGACGCCGACGACTTCTTCCTCGCCAGGCCGGTCGAGCTCGACATCTTCGACTACGAATTGGTGTTCGAGGATGGCGCCTTCGTTCTGGCATCGGATTTCCTCGACCAGATCTATACCTACGAGAACCTGCCCGGCGCGATGCAGACCATCGGTTTGGCGCTGACCGGTCAACTGGTGGAGCGGGTCGGCGTGCGCTCCGCCGTGCCGAGCACGCTGACCGACGCGGCAGGCAACCCCGTGCCGGGCGGGGCGCCGGTCGATACGGCGCTTTGGGGCCGGGCCGTCGGCCTGTCGCTGGACAGCGAGGGCGATCTGGACAGCTTTACGGGCAGCTCGTTCGAGCAGACCATCGGCTTTCTGCAGGCCGGCATCGACGTCACGGTGCTGGAGCGGTCAAGCGGCCGGTTGCTGATCGGGGCGCTGGGCCATTGGGGCACCAGCTCGCTCGAAGTCAGCGATTTCGACGGCGACGCCGCCGGCGGGGCCGATTTCGACTTCTATGGCGGCGGCCTGACCGCGACCTGGTATTCCACGGCCGGCTGGTACTTCTACAATGTCTTCCAGTACACGGCCTATGACGTCGACATTTCCGGCGGCGCGCGTTTTGGCACAACCTCGACGGACGGATACGGCATCGCCGTGTCGCACGAGCTGGGATACCGGCTGCCGATCGGCGATGCGGCCGCCCTGGTGCCCCAGGCGCAGATTACCTATCAGCATATCGATTTCGACGACTTCACCGACCCGGATGGGGTGCGGGTGAGCCTGGGCGATGGCGACAGTTTGGTCGGGCGACTGGGCGTGGCCTTCGAAAACAGCGCCGCCATCGGCAGCGCCTTGGCCACGGGCTATGTCGAGGCCAACCTGCTGCACGAGTTCCTGGGCGATAACTCGGTGGACGTCGCGCGGGGGCCGTTTGGTGCCGCGATCGATCAGGATCTGGGCGGCACCTCAGTGGAGCTGGGCTTTGGCGGCACGGTGGCGGTCAGCCGTGGCGTGTCGCTCTATGCCGAGGTCGACTACACGATCCCGTTCGACGACGGGTTGCAGGGTGTTCAGGCGCTGGGCGGCATCCGGGTCAACCTGAACCCACCGCCCCCGCCACCCCCGCCGGCGCCGGTGATCGCGCCGGTGGCGGAGACGGCGTTCATCGTGTTCTTCGATTGGGACCAGGCGGACCTGACGTCTGAGGCCAACCTGGTCTTGGATGACGTGGTGATGGTTGCAAACCAGTCCGGCTATGCCTCGATCCGTCTGGACGGCTACACCGATCTCTCCGGTTCGGCGGCCTACAATCTGGGCCTGTCGGAGCGCCGGGCGAACTCGGTCGCCAATGCCCTGATCGCGCGCGGCATCGCGCCGGACGAGATCGTCATCCGGGCCTTCGGTGAAGAAAACCCGCTGGTCCCGACCCCGGACGGTGTCCGCGAACCGCAGAACCGCCGGGTGGAGATCTTCCTCAGCTAACCCGCTCGGGGCTACACCCCAGTCACCTTCAAGCGCCGGCTTGGGCTTACACCAGGCCGGCGTTTTTTCTGGACTCAAATTCTCGTGTCGACCGGTTCCTTAAGGATGGCGTGCGACGTTTCGCCATCGATGATAACGGGACAATCGCATGTCTATTTTCTATTAAAAGCAGCTGCAAACGCGATCGTCCAACACGTATAACGCGTTTCTTCTTTACGCGCATAAGTGGATCTGACTACTATTGATGATCCGGTTGGGTTTACTCGCGTCGTTCCATCTGGTGCAGCCTGTTCAGGCGCGGACACTGAGTGATCGTATGGCCACGGGCGGAGACATCCTTCGCTCGACGTCATGGTTCGGGGCGGGCCAACCAGAAGATGGCCGGCAACCCGCCATGCGGTGCCAAGCCCCCGCCCGCGATGGTTCGCGGGCCCGATCACCCCAGCATGTCCGTGTGAGGCGCGCCCGCTCTTGGCACGGACGACAAGGCCAGCCGGCGCACTTTGTTCGACTGGGGGGTCACCGATGAACAAGCCGAAATCCTTGCGCGCCCGTTTGACGCTGACCACCGCCATGGCGGGGGCGATGGCCGGCGCCATACTGGCCGCCTATGGCGGTCGGGACGCCAATGCCGGCGTTTGCACGCCCGATTCCCCGAGCCCGGACTTCGTGTGCACCGGCGCGGCCGCGGCGACGGACGAGACGGAGTCCCTCCAAAACAACGGTCCGGTCACGGTCACCACCGCGACCGGCTTCGGCATCGACACCTCGGTTACAGGCGGCGATGCGTTGACGATCACCGCCAAAGGCGGACTGACCTTTAACGACACCAACAGCGACGGATCGATCATCACGGGCGGCACTGACGGGATCGATGCCTTTAACGAAGACAGCGGCGCGCTGACAATCACCGCCAACGGGCCCGTCACCGGCGGGGCCGGAGGCAACGGCATCGATGCCTTCAACAGCGTCAACACCAACAGTCTGACGATTTCGGCGGCGGCTGTCAGTGGAGGTGTGGCGGGCATCGACGCCATCAACCTTGGCACCGGCGACCTCACCATCACCACGTCAGGCACCGTGACCGCGGTATCGAACGACGGTATCGCCGCTCTCAACGGCGAAGGTGGCGCGCTGAACATCACGGCCGGCGAGACGGTCGCCGGCGGCACAAACGGCAACGGTATCGATGCCATTAACCTCGACACCGACACCACAAGCCTGACGATCTCAGCGGCGGGGGTCAGCGGCGGTACGACGGGCATCTTCGCCGACAATTTCGGCACGGGCGACCTCACCATCACCACGTCCGGCGCCGTCACTGGGGCATCGAACGACGGTATCAACGCTGACAATTCTAACGGTGGCGCGCTACGCATCACGGCGGGCGACACGGTCTCCGCCGCACCGGTGGGGGGGGACGGTATCGTCGCGTACAACGATGTCGGCACCAGCAGCCTGACCATTTCGGCAGCGGGCGTCAGCGGCGGCAGCGAAGGCATTGACGCCGAAAATCGCGGCGCCGGCGACCTGACCATCACCACGTCCGGCGCCGTCACCGGGACATTGAACGACGGTATCGACGCCACCAACGAAAATGGCGGCGCGCTGAGCATCACGGCGGAGGCGACGATATCAGGCGGGATGGAGGGCGACGGCATCGAAGCCGCCAACTCCACCGAAACCACCACCAGCCTGACGATTTCGGCAGCGGGGGTCAGCGGCGGATATCACGGGATCGTTGCCAAGAACTATGGCTCGGACGACCTTGAAGTGACCGCGACGGGCGCGGTGACCGCCGGCACGGGTGAAGGCATCGAGGCGCGGAATTACACCGGCGGTTCGCTCTCGATCACGGCGCTGGGCACCGTGTCGTCAGCGTCCTCCGACGGGATCTTCGCCAAGAACAATCCGGATACCGACAGCCTGACCATCTCGGCAGCGGGGGTCAGCGGCGGCCGGGCCGGGATCGTCGCCGACAATGACGGCGACGGAGATCTGCTCATCACCACATCCGGTGCGGTGACCGGGACGACGGGCAACGGCATCGAGGCCGACAACAGCCGCGGCGGCGCGCTGAGCATCAGGGCGGAAGCGACGGTCACCGGCGGTTCGGGCGCCAACGGCATCGACGCCCAGAATGCCGGCGGCGGCACCAGCCTGACGGTTTCGGCGGCGGCTGTCAGTGGTGGCCGCCGTGGTATCGTAGCCACCAACAACGGCGACGGCGACCTCATCATCGCCGCGTCCGGCATTGTGACCGGGGGATCGCAAGACGGTATCAAGGCGGACAACTTCAACGGCGGCGCGCTGAGCATCACGGCGGGCGAGACGGTCAGCGGCGGGACGACCGGCGCGGGCATCGCAGCCTTGAACGCTTCAGGCGGCAGCACCCTAACGATCTCGGCGGCGGCTGTCAGCGGCGGCGTTTTTGGCATCGATGCCGCTAATTTCGGCGACGGCGACCTCCTCATCACGACGTCCGGTACAGTGACCGGGACATCGCAGGACGGCATCGAAGCGTCGAATCTGAACGGTGGCGCGCTGACCATCATGGCGGAACAGACGGTCACCGGCGGCGGCGACGGCATCAGCGCCGAGAACGATGCGGACGGGACCAGCCTGACGATCTCGGCGATGGGCGTCAGCGGCGGTGCGAACGGCATCTCGGCCACCAACCAAGGCGCGGGCCTGCTGTCGATCACCGCCGACGGCACCGTGACGGCCGGCACCGGCGACGGCGTCAACGCGTTTTCCCAAAACCTGAACGCGCCGGGCATCATGATCTCCGCCACGAAGGTTGATGGCGCCCGATACGGCATCACCGCCAGCGCAAACGCCGGCGACATCACCATCATGGCCGGCGACACCGTCCGGGGCCGGGACGCGTCCGGCATCGCGGCCTTCCTGCCGGTGAGGGAGTCGACCGGCGACATCACCATCTCGGCGGCCGCCGTGGATGGCGAGCGGTTTGGCATCTTCGCCCTCAACCGGTCCGCCGGCTCGATCTCCGTCACCGCCTCCGGCGCCGTGACGGGCAGGCAGGAGGACGGCATCAAGGTCAACGCAGGCTCGCCCAACGCCACGCAGGTGACGATCTCGGCGGCCGCCGTCCGCGGCCGCAACAGCGGCATCGTCGCCACCAATGACGGCACCGGCAATCTGGTGATCACGGCCTCCGGCGCGGTCACGGGGACGTCGGGCTACGGGATCAAGGCCTCGAACGAAGCCGGCGGCGCGGTGATCATCACGGCGGAACAGACGGTCACCGGCGGCGGCGACGGCATCAGCGCCGAGAACGATGCCGACGGAACCAGCCTGACGATCATGGCGGCGGCCGTGAGCGGCGACGAGGACGGCATAGAGGCCAAGAACGAGGGCTCCGGCGATCTCAGCATCACCGCCTCGGGCCCGGTGAGCGGCGGCAGCGAAGAGGGTATAGACGCGCGTAACTACAATGGCGGCAACCTGGCCATCGACGCGATGGACACCGTCACCTCCGACGATGCCGACGGCATCTACGCCAAGAATGGCGCCGGCACCGACAGGCTGACGATCTCGGCGGCCGGGGTCAGCGGCGGCCTAGCCGGGATCGTCGCCGACAATGACGGCGACGGCGACCTGATCATCACCACGTCTGGCGCCGTGACCGGGTCATCGAACGCCGGCATCGAGGCCAACAACAGCGGTGGCGGCGCGCTGAGCATCACGGCGGGCGACACGGTCGCCGGTGGCGCGACGGGCGACGGCATCAGCGCCAGTAACAGCGGCACCGATACCACCAGCCTGACGATTTCGGCGGCCGGCGTCAGTGGCGGAGCACACGGCATCATTGCTAGGAGCAGGGGCACGGGCGACCTGACGATCACGGCGGACGGCACGGTCACGAGCGGCGGCGCCGAAGGGATCGACGCCAGGATCAGCAATGCTGCCGGCGGCGGCGATATCATTGTCATGACCAACGACGTCAATGGCGGGGCGGCAGGGATCTCGGCGCTCCATGACGGCACGGGTTCGATCGAGATCACGGCCAACGGCACGGTGTTCGGCGGCCTGAGCGACACGTCGACTGGCAGTGGGATCATCGCCCAGATCGAGAACGATACCAGCAACGGCGACATCACGATCACCGCCGACACCGTGACCAGCGAACAGAGCGGCATCCTCGTTCGCAACGAGGGTGCCGGATCGGTGACGGTCACGGCGGACGGTGCGGTAACAACAACAAGAGCGGGGAACAACAACGGCATCAGCGTCGAGAATCTCATCGATGGCGATGTCACGATCTCGGCCGCCTCCGTGGACGGTGCCAAGGCTGGAATTCTCGCATCGAACAGAGGCGACGGGTCGGTCTACGTCTCTGCGTCAGGCACGGTCACGGGCCGAGCGGGCGATGGCATTGTTGCCGTCGTTGCCTTCGGGAGCACCGGCCCCAACGTTAGCGTTGCGGCCAGCGATGTTCGCGGCGGCGAGAACGGCATCCTCGCTCAAAACACCGGCACCGGCTTCTTATCGATCACCGCCGGCAACGTAACGGGCGACCAGTTTGAGGGTGTCCGCGCAAGCCTGACCAACGGCACCGATGCGACCATTTCGGTCGACGACGTCAGCGCCGGACGCACCGGGATCTCTGCGCGAAACCGTGGCGATGGCTTGCTGTCCATCACGGCCGGCAACGTGACCGCCGGGCTTCGCGGCAGTGGCGACGGCATCAACGCCAGCCTCGACACGAACGGCGACGCCCTCACCATCTCCGCCGCCAGCGTGTCCGGGGCCAACAACGGCATAAACGCCGTCAGCGAGGGCTCCGGCGCGCTGTCAATCACCACCTCGGGTTTGGTCTCCGGCGCATCCGCCAACGGCATCTTCGCCAAGATCGATAACCCAGCCAGCACGGCCAACCTGACGGTTTCGACCGCCGGGGTCACAGGCGCCAGGAATGGCATCTTGGCCAACCATCAGGGCCGGGGCGACATCATCATCTCCGCCAGCGGACTGGTGGAAGGGACCACCAATGACGGCATCACGATCGTCAACACGGCCGCCGGCGGCGCGGTCACCATCGAGGCGGACGCGGTTGTCGGCGGCGGGTCGGGCATCCGGGCCGAACATCAGGGCACGGGCGCCCTGTCCATCACCGCCGACGGCGACGTGACGGGCACGCTTTCGGATGGCATCCGGGCCGACGCCGAGTCGCTTGATGCGACACGGGTCACGGTTACAGCGCAATCGGTCTTCGGCGGGCAGAGGGGCATCGACGCGCGCAACAACGGCACCGGCCATTTGGAGGTCGTCGCCGAAGGCACGGTGACGGGGGTGCTGAACGAAGGCATCCGCGCCCGCATCACCAATGCCGACAGCAGCGGCGACCTGACCGTCGCGGCAGCAGACGTGTTCGGCGGCGACAACGGCATCTTGGCCACGAACGAAGGTGCGGGCGGTCTGAGCATCACCGCGTCCGGCACGGTCACGGGGATCTTGGGCGCCGGCATCGCGGCCACCAACAGTGCGGGCGGCGCGCTGAGCGTCGTGGCCGAACAGACGGTCACCGGCGGAACCGATGGCATCAAAGCCGAGAACGGTGCGGACGGAACCACGCTGGCGATCACCGCGGCGGCGGTGAGCGGCGATGACAACGGCATCGAAGCCAAGAACGAGGGCACCGGCGATCTCAGCATCACCACCTCGGGCCCGGTGAGCGGCGGCAGCGAAGAAGGCATCGACGCGCGCAACTACAATGGCGGCAGCCTGACCATCGACGCGATGGACAGCGTCACCTCCGACGATGCCGACGGCATCTTCGCCAAGAACAACGCGAATACTGACAGCCTGACGATTTCGGCGATGGGCGTCAGCGGCGGCAACAGCGGTATCCTTGCCACCAATGACGGCACCGGCGATCTGGTGATCACGGCCTCCGGCGCGGTCACGGGCGACGCGTCGTACGGCATCAAGGCCGTCTCGTCGGCGGCCAGTGGCAACCTGACGATTTCGGCGGCCGCGGTCAGCGGCGGCTTCACCGGCATCGAAGCCGACAATTTCGGCAATGGGGCCTTGTCGATTTCGGCCAACGGCCCGGTAACCGGGCAGACCGGTTACGGGATTTCGACCTACACCAACTATAACGGCACCGGCATGACGATCGCGGCGGCGGACGTTGCCGGCGGCCAGGGCGGCATCAACGCCCGGAACAACGGCATTGGCGTGATGTCGATCGCCACGACGGGCACGGTTCTGGGCACCAACACGGACAGTGCCGGGATCGAGGTCTACAACAGCTCAAACGGCGGGAACCTGACGATCACGACGGCCGGCGTCGGCGGTGGCACGGACGGCATGTATGTCCGCAACTACGGCTCCGGCGCGCTGTCGATCGCCGCGTCGGGCACCGTCACCGGCACGCTGGGCGACGGCATCTTTGCCACCCACGGCAAGTACGGCACCGGCTTCACGCTTTCGGTCGTGGACGTCAGTGGCGGCACCGACGGCATCGATGTGGCGAGCAAGGGGTCGGGCCCCCTCGTTATCGAGGCCGCCTCGGTCACGGGCGGCGAGCGCGGCATTGCCGCGCGCAGTGAAGGCGCCGGCGGTTTGGCGGTGACCACGACCGGTCTGGTGTCCGGCGGCACGGGCGACGGCATGGAGGTGCGCAACCTGACAGGCGGCGATTTGAGCATCGTTGCAAGCCAGACGGTGATGTCGGTTGAGGCCGCCGGCATCCAGGCCTTCAACGAGGCCGGGACCGGCGCGTTGACGATCGAGGTGGCCGGCGTCAGCGGCGGCAATCGCGGTATTGCCGCAACGAACAACGGCAGCGGCGACATGGTCGTGACGGCCACGGGTCGGGTGACCGGCGGCATGGGCACCGGGATCATCGCCGACAACATCAATGGCGGCGCGCTATCGATCACGACAATGGCAGAGGTCACGTCGGACAGGTTCAGCGGCATCGTTGCCTTCAACGCCTTTACCGGCACGAACCTGACGATTTCGGCCGCCGATGTCAGCGGTGCGGATGGCGGCATCGATGCCAGGAACTTCGGCGGCGGCACCCTCGCCATCACCACGACCGGCAGCGTAACCGGCGGCGCGGGATACGGGATCTACGCGCAAAACGCCAATGGTGGCGCCATCAGCATCGATGCGGCCAATCCGGTGACCGGCGGAACCTATGGAATTGCTGCCGTCAATCTGGCCGGCAGCACCGAGCTTATGGTCAATGCCGGCGATGTCCAGGGCGGCATCGACGCAATCCAGGTCGACAATCGTGGCACGGGCGACATGCAGGTCACGGTCAGCGGCATGGTTTCGGGCGGCACGGGTGCCGGTATCAACAACATCGACACCGATGCGCAAGGCGGCACGATCGAGGTGTTGGACACCGCCGCGCTGTCTTCGACGGCCGGGGTCGCGCTGCGGGACGGCGACGGCGGCACGCTGCTGCTGTCGCGGGGCGCGCTGGCCGGCGACGTGCTGATGGGCGGCGGCGGGGACGCTGTGGAACTGTTCGACGGGTCGGCGACCGGCAAGATCGACCTGGGCGCAGGCGACGACGCCATCGGCATCTTCGGCTCAGGCTTCGGCGGCGGCTGGGACGACAGCGATTTCAGCGGCACGTTCGACAACAATCTGGGCCAGGTGCTGGATCTGGATGGCGGCGACGGCATCGACACGGTGGCGCTGTTCGGCGTCACGGCGGCCGCCCAGGCGTTGGGCGGCGGCACCGACATCGAGGCGCTGGCGCTGATCGGCGACACCTTGCTGCAGGCCAACAACGCCGACCTGACGGGTTTCGGCGCGCTGTTCATCGGCGACACATCGACCCTGCAGGCCGATGGCAACAGCCCGTCGGACAGCACCACCGGGTCGCTGGGGAATGACGGCGTGATCGACCTGATCGACGGCGAAACCAACGACACGCTGACGATCGAGGGCGATTTCGCGGGCAGCGCGGGTTCGGTGCTTCAACTCGACTTCGACGCCGATGATGGCGGGGCGTCGGACAGTCTGATCGTCACGGGCGACGTGGCCGATGTGGCGGTCGGGCCCTTCTCGGTCGAGAACGAGCGGACGGGCATCGTGCTCAACGTCTTCAGCGACGGCAGGGGCAGTCGGACCGCCGGCGATGGCGTGCGGCTGGTCGACGTTGCCGGCATCGCCGATGCGGACGATTTCTTCCTGGTCGACGGTGAGTTCGACATCGGCATCTTCGATTATCGGCTGGTGTTCGAGGACGGCGCGTTCTTGCTGCGCGGGGACTTCTTCGAGCAGATCTACGCCTATGAGAACCTGCCGGGCGCGATGCAGACCATCGGCCTGGCCCTGACCGGCCAGTTGGTCGAACGGGTGGGTGTGCGGTCCGGTGCAGCCAGCACGTTGGCGGGCGCGGACGGCACCCCGGTGACGGGCGGCCAGCCGGTCGACACGGCCCTGTGGGCCCGCGCGGTCGGCCTGTCGCTCGAAAGCGACGGCGATATCGACAGCACGACGGGCGGCAGCTTTGAGCAGACCGTCGGCTTCATCCAGGGCGGGGGCGAGGTCGTGGTCAGCGAGGGCGCCTCGGGCCGGCTCTTGATCGGCGCGCTGGGCCATTGGGGCACCAGCAGCCAGGACCTGACCGACAACCGCGGCGACGACGCCGGCAGCACCAGCTTCGACTTCTATGGCGGTGGGCTGACGGCAACCTGGTACGGCACCGGCGGCCTCTATGTCGACGGGGTGGTCCAGTACACCGCCTATGACATCGACATCAATCCGGTCAGCCGGTTCGCGTCGGTCAGCACGGACGGCTACGGCATCGCGGCCTCGGGCGAGGTCGGCTATCGCATCCCGATCGGCGCGACGGCCGCCCTGGTGCCGCAGGCGCAGCTGACCTACCAGCATCTCGATTTCGACGACTTCACCGACCCGAACGGCGTGGCCGTCAGCCTGGATGATGGCGACAGCCTGGTCGGCCGGCTGGGCGTGGCGTTCGAGAACTCCGCGGCGATCGGCAGCGCCCTGGTGACCGGCTATGCCGAGGCCAATGTGCTGCACGATTTCCTGGGCGACAATTCCGTCACCGCGACCGCCGGGGGCGAGCGGTTCGCCCTGAACCAGGATTTGGGCGGCACGTCGGTTGAGCTGGGCTTCGGCGGCACGGTCGCTGTGAGCCGGGGCGTATCGCTCTATGCCGAGGTCGATTACGCGCTGCCGCTGGATGGCGGTGTCCGGGGCGTGCAGGCCCTGGGCGGCATTCGGGTGAACCTGAACCCGCCGCCCCCGCCACCCCTGCCGGCACCGGTGATCGCGCCAGTGGCGGAGACGGCGTTCATCGTCTTCTTCGATTGGGACCGGGCCGACCTGACGTCTGAAGCCAACCTGGTGCTGGACGACGTGGTGGTGGTTGCCAACCAGTCCGGCTACGCCTCGATCCGTCTGGACGGCTATACCGACCTGTCGGGCAGTGCGGCCTACAATCTGGGCCTGTCGGAGCGCCGGGCGAACGCGGTGGCCAACGGCCTGATCGCACGCGGCATCGCGCCGGACGAGATCGTTATCCGCGCCTTCGGCGAAGAGAACCCGCTGGTGCCGACGCCCGACGGCGTGCGCGAACCCCAGAACCGCCGGGTGGAGATCTTCCTGGGTTAGGGTTCAGCCATTGAGGCCAAACTCCGCCGTGATCGCCTCGGTGTTCATGCCGATGGTCGGGGCCGCCTTTTCGCTGGTCAGCCGGTCGCCGTCGACCCGTATGGGGCAGCGGGTCGTGCGGATTTCGACCGCGTCCTCCGCGCGCCGGATCATCTGTTCCAAATCCAGTGCGCGATAGCCCTCATGCGCCCGCATGGTCGGCCAGTCATAGACCGGGGCGCACCAGATGTCCGCCGGCTCTAACAGCGAGAGCCAGTGTTCGGTCGGCTGCTTGCCGAGATAGTCGCGCAACAGCCCCTTGATGGCGTCGCGTTCGGTGAACCAGGATTGCGGGTCCTCATACGCCGTCAGTTCGTCAAGGCCGATCAGCGCGCCGAGCTTGGGCACCGGGGTCATGGCGACGGCCAGAAACCCGTCCGCCGTCGGGTAGACACCGTAGGGCGCGGACAGATAGGCGTGCGCGTTGTTGACCCCGGACCGGTCGGGCAGGCGGAAGCCGTCGTTGAAATGGGTCGTCAGCACCTCGAACTGGAAGTCGATCAACGCCTCGAACAGGCTGGTTTCGACCAGGCCGCCCTCGCCCGTGATCCCGCGCCGGACGAGACAGGCCAGGATGCCTTCGGTAAGGTTATGACCGGCGAGCGTGTCCGCGATCGCGAGGCCGACCGGCGTCGGCGGATGTTCGCGATCACCGTTTAGCCAGAGCAAGCCGGATCTGGCCTGGGCGAGCAGATCCTGGCCCGGGCGCGGCACCCACGGACCCTTGTCGCCATAGCCGGAGATCTGGCCGTAAACCAGACGCGGATGGTCCTTGCGCAGGGTCTCGTAGTCGAGGCCCAGCCGGTTGATGACGCCGGGCCGGAAATTCTGCACCAGCACGTCCGCATGGCCGATCAGACGTCTGAGGCGGCCGATATCGTCCGGGTTCTTCAGGTCGGCGGCGAAGCTTTCCTTGCGCCGGTTGATGGCGTGAAACAGGGTGGAATCGCCGCCGATTTCCGTGTCGGTCAGATAGATCTGGCGACACAGGTCGCCGACCCCTGGGCGTTCGATCTTGATGACGCGGGCACCCAGATCGGCGAGGCGCAGGGTGGCGAAAGGCCCCGACAGGAACTGGCTGAAATCGACGACCAGCAGGCCTTCCAGGGGCAGCGTGTCGGTCATGCCCGGCTCCTTCGGTAAGCGGCGTCCAGATCGTCGAGGGTTCGGGCAGCGTCGGCGTCGCCAGCCAGGAAGCGGTTGACGATCGTGCCGCCCTCGTCCTGGAAACCCATGTAGCCGTCGTAACGGGGCCGCAGCCACGCGGTTTCCAGCGTCTGCCTGGTGTCGCGGAAGAAGTCCGACGCGGCGTCGTTGACCGTCGCGTCGTCCCAGGCCACGGCATTGCCGGGCTGACCGCCGGAGGTGAAGAAGAGCCCTTTTTGAACGTCGGCGGAGGCGATCCAGAAGGCATAGTCGACGGCGATGTCCAGATTGGCGGACTGGCTGGAAACAGCGATGCCGGTGCCGCCGAGTGTCGTGCCACGCGGCCCGGCATCGGGACCATGCGCGGCGACATCGGCGAACTTCAGCAGCCAGGGGCGATAGCCGGGCCTGGCATAGTTCGAATAGCCGTACGCGTACGGACAGTAACAGCGTCCGTCATCGCCGGTCGACAGCCACTCGTACGCCTCGATCGGGTTCATGGCCAGACAGGCGTGCGGCATGTGCCTTGCCACGGCCCAAAGGGCGTCGAGAACGGTCTGGCCGTCCGGCCGGTCGATCAACCGGTCGCTTTCCACCGCGACGCCGAAGCCCATATTGGCCGCGACGTTGAAGAAACCCATCAGCGCGTCGATCGGCTTGATGGGCCACAGAACCTTGCCCTGCTCGGCCAGCGCGATCACCTGGCCCCAGCTTTTCGGCGGTTCGTCCAACAGATCCGGCCGGTAGCTGGCGACGGGGGTCGCGGCGTCGATCGCGAGCGCCCATTGGTGCCCGTCATAGGCATAGGACGGGTGGCTGAGGCCGACCGACTGGCTTGCCAGCACGCTCACATCCTTGCCATGGCTGGTTTGGTCCAGCGCCGTAAGCAGACCCGATTGCGCGATTTCGCCGACATGGGGGTGATCGATGACCATCAGATCGTACCGGTCGGCCATCTCGCGGATCGGCCGGTCGGCAAAGGCCTGCAGGCTGCGCTTTTCCCAGTCGATCACCGTACCTGGATGGCTGGACGCGTACGCCTCCGCCGTCGCCACCATCGGGTCGTAGCCCCGGCTGTGATCCCAGGTCATGCCTTTCAGGGTGGGCATGGCGGTCAGTCCCGCTTTTCGATCTGGTCGGCGAAGGCGGCCGGGTCGCGGTAGGCGACGGTCAACAGGTGTTCGCAATAGAGCACCAGTTCGCCCTCGCCCTTGAACACCTCATAAGACGCCTTGACCAGCCCCATCTCTTTGTATTTCGGGCGCTTTTCCAGGTTGGTGCGGATCGCGTAGACCGTCTCGCCGATGAAGGTCGGCTTGATGAAACGCAGCTTGTCATAACCGTAGGAGAAGGAGTGGATGTTGTTGGTCGCCACCAGGCCCAGGCCGACGGAGAAGACCATGGCGCCGGCGACGAGGCGCTTGCCGAACACCCCCTCCTTCTCCGCGAACGTCTGGTCGGCCACGTACGGGTGCATGTCCAGGACGAGTGCGTTGAACTGCATGCACTCGCCTTCTGACAAGGTGCGGCGCAGCGAGCGGATCTTGTGGCCGACCTCGAAATCCTCGTACAGCCAGTCCTCGGCGTTCCAGGTCGGGATGCCGGCGTGATCGGCCGGCATACCCAGCGGGCGATGCGACCCCACGCCGATGGTCGGTTTCATGGATGGGTTCGTTGATGGGTTCATGGATGGCTCGGACATGGTTCCCCCTTTTCACCTCCGAAGCTTGACATTCATCTATGAAATCAACAATCATCAGTGAAAGTCAAGCAAGGTTTGGGGACGCCGACTGTCATGCATGTCAAGGAACAGCATTTCGAGGATTACGAGGTCGGCGCCGTGCGCCAGACCCATGGAAGAACGATCACCGAGACCGACTTCGTGGTCCATGCCGGCCACACGGGCGATTTCTTCCCCCACCACATGGACGAAGAATGGTGCAAGACCCAGCCCTTCGGCCAGCGCATCGCCCACGGCACCATGACCTTCGCCATCGGCATCGGCCTGACGGCGACGGAGATCAATCCGGCCGCGTTTACCTATGGTTACGAGCGGCTGCGGTTTCCACGGCCCGTGCATATCGGCGACACCATCCGCACGCGGGTCACGCTGGCCTCGAAGGATGACGACCCCAAGCGGGCCGACCATGGCAGGGTGATCGAGCGTTGCGAGGTGCTGAACCAGCGCGACGAAGTGGTCTTGGTCTGCGACCATGTGCTGTTGGCCAAACGCCGAGAAAGCTAAGCGGAAAACAAGATCAGGGAGGATCCATGCCAACGCTTCGCATCGCCGTTCGAAAGTTCGATCCGTTCCGAACCGCCATCGAGAGGCAGTTCGCCGACTTCGTGGCCAAAACCGGCGTGGATGCCTCGGTCGAGGCGGTCGAACTGGACCTGAACCCGCTGCATGAAAGCCTGTTCGACCAGGGCGGGCTGACCGACGGCAGTTGGGACATCGCCTTCCTGCCCACCGACTGGCTGGCGGAGTCCGTCGAGGGCGGCCTGATCCGCGATCTGGCGCCCTATCACGCCGACCGGCCGGCGCCGGACTATCCGGACGGCTGGTCCAAGTCGCTGACCCAGATGCAGCGCTTCGGCAACGGCGTCTACGGCCTGCCCTATCATGACGGCCCGCAATGCTTGATCTATCGAAGCGACCTGTTCGACAGCGCGGACGAGCAGGCGGCCTTCCGCGCCCAGCATGGCCGCGACCTGGCCGTGCCCACGACCTGGTCGGAATTCCTGGACTGTGCCCGGTTCTTCCACCGGCCGGACCAGGACCTGTCCGGCACTGTGCTGGCCGCCTTCCCGGACGGCCATAACGGCGTCTACGACTATTGCATTCAGCTTTGGACGCGCGGCGGCGAGCCGTTCGACCAGGACGGCAAGCTGGCCATCGGCGGCGCGGCGGCGATCGAGGCGCTGTCCTTCTACCGCACCCTGGCGCGCGACGACACGGCCTGCCATGCGGGGGGGCAAGAGATCGACAGCGTGAAGTCCGGCCTGCTGTTCTGCGACGGCAAGATCGCCATGATGGCCAACTGGTTCGGCTTCGCGGCCCTCGGCGAGACGATGGAGAACGGCCCGGTGGTCGGCAAGGTCGACATCGCGCCGCTGCCGGCGGGCGACGGGCCGAACGGGCGGTCGGTCTCGCTGAACGTCTATTGGATGCTGGCGATTGCCGCCGGCAGCAAGCATGCCGATCTGGCCTGGGACTTCATGCGCCATGTCGCCAGCGCGGCGATGGACAAGATCACGACCGAGGAAGGCGCCATCGGCTGCCGGCGCAGCACCTGGGCCGATGCGGACGTGAACAGGACCGTGCCCTTCTATCACAAGCTGGATGGGCTGCACGCCCACGCCCGCGAGTTGCCGCGCACCAAGGCCCTGCCCCACCAGGCGGAAATCCTGGACCACATGATCAAGCACGCGATCGAGACCGACCGGCCATCCAGCGACCTGATCGCCAATGCCATGCGCAAGGCGGCAGAGGCCGGCGTCTGATGGCCCCCGAGCCGCTTACCGACCTGCGGCAGGCTTGGCCGTTGCCGACGGCCCCGCGCCCGATCGTGGTCATCGGCGCGGGCGGCATCGTTCACGACGCCCATTTGCCGGCCTATGACAAGCACGGTTTCGCCGTCGCCGGCATCTATGACGTCGACCTGGATCGCGCCCGGCAGCGCGCCAAGGACTGGAACATCGAGGTCGTGCATGAAAGCCTGGTCAGTGCGGCCGAAACAAAGGGCGTGGTCTTCGACCTAGCCACGCCGCCCGCCGCGCATCTTCAGGTGCTGGAGGCCCTGCCCGACGGCGCCACCGTGCTGATCCAAAAGCCGATGGGTGGCGATCTGGAGGAGGCGACCGCGATCCGCGATCTGTGCCGGACCAAGAACCTGACGGCCGCGGTCAACTTCCAGCTCCGCTTCTCGCCCATGGGGCTGGCCGTGCGCGACCTGATCGATCGCGGCTGGCTGGGCGAGGTGGTCGATCTTGAGGTGCACCTGAACCTGCTGACCCCCTGGCACCTGTTCCCCTTCCTGAAGGGCATGGACCGGGTGGAGATCGCGGTGCATTCGATCCATTATCTGGACTTCATCCGCTCGATCATGGGCGAACCGTCCGGCATCTACGCAAAGCCCCTGGGCCACCCGGCGGCGGAGGGCATGGCCCAGACGCGGACCTCCGCGATCCTGGACTATGGCGTCCTGCGCCGCTGCTGCCTGTCCATCAACCACAATTACGCGCGTGGGCCGGAGTTCGAGGACGCCAGCATCCGCATCGAGGGCACGCGCGGCTGTGCGGTAATGACGTTAGGCCTGCTCTTGAACTACCCCGAGGGCAAGCCCGACCAGCTGCGCTTCATCTCCGACGCTGTCGAGGGCGGCTGGCAGTCGGTCGCGCTGGAGGGCGGCTGGTTCCCCGACGCCTTTCGCGGCACCATGGCCAACCTGCAACGCTACGCCGCCGGCGAGGACGACCGGCTGATCACCGACGTCGCCGACGCTTGGTCAACCATGGCCCTGGTCGAGGCCGCCTACCGGTCCAGCGACGGCGGTGCGACGCCGGTGCCCACGGATCATTGATTCACTGGAATGGCGCCACCCGTCAACAGTCACCGATTGACCCAATCGATGTCTCACTCTGGTCGGCGGGCCCGATTTGCAGCAGCAGCAATCTCGCGAGTTAACTTGAATACGGTAGTTGACGGATTGCCGTCATCGGACCCCTCATCGCTGCGCCGACGAAGCTGCTTTTCTGCCCTGGTCTCGGCATCTGCTATTCGGCAGATCAAATCATCGCAGTCCGGTGTCTTTCCAGACGAAGCATCGTATTCTGACCTTAGCTCCGCCAGCTTTCGTTGGACGTCTTTCCTGTTGCAAGGCTTGTCAAAGTCTTGTTCATGAAGAACTAACCAGAGTTCAAAACAAGGATCCGATCTCCCGACTCCGACCCCGTTATCTTGGCAAATACTGATCGCCTCTTGATATTTTGGATGGCTATCACGGTCGAACACTGCCCAAATCTGGTCGTTCTCTTCAAATGAGTTTCCGCCGCTTCGGCGTCTCTTTTTGCGTCTTTCCTTGACCAATGCGGCAGCTTTCGTTGCGAGAGTATGTGGAACACCGGGGCCAGGTATGGTTTCGATTTCGAGCGCAGCCAAGTTTGCCAAGTTGCTGCTCAAACTATCCAAATAAGCTGGTTCGGTGTTCCTCCCTTCGCAGAACACGGTGAACCGGATTCTTGGATCGCGGACGTGACGGCGTCTGCGGAGCTTCGATGGTGGGCGCCCAGCCATTTCACTATTTGGCCGACACCAGCTCATTGACTGCCGCGCCGTAGGGGATGGCCCCATAGCGGCCCTGAAGATAGCCCCTTTCTAGATTGTCCCCCTTACGAGTTCGAATATCTGTCAGTGGATAAATGTGGGTCGCACCATAACTATCTTTCTCCGTGAACCAGATTTGGTCCCGTCGCAGCCATTTAGAATCCAATAAATTAGTGTCGTGAGTGGTTGCAATTAGCTGTGCGCCTCTTGTGTTGATTTTGGGATTCGCAAATAATCCTAAGATCGCCTCACATGCCTGCGTATGCAAACTAGCATCAAATTCATCTATAAAGAGCGTTGCACCATGGTCGAGCGCCCGAAAAACAAGAGTAAGAACCACTAAAAGGCGTCGAGTCCCCGCGCTTTCCTGTTCAAGTTCGAACAACACGTCGTCATCGCCGCGTCCTTTATGGGCGAGCTTGAGGTCAGACTCCTTTTCATCAACTCTGTCCCTCAGCTCAGAAAGAGGATCACCTTTAGCGAGATCTGACAAGAAATCCACGAGCCTCGTGCGCATCTCCAGCACTTCTTCAGATACATACTTCTCTCCAAGGCTGTAGCTCGTCACCCCTGTACCAATATTTCTAAGAAACTCTATGACCCTCTCATCTAGATCGGTTCCGATGATTTGTGGAATCAAGTGCGGCACTTGAGTTATTGATTTCTCAACATGAATTGAACGAAAAAAGCGTGACACTTTCGACAACTCTTCATGACCATTCTGAGCAGCAGCAGAAATAAACAGACTATTTGGCCTTGTGAGTTCCGATATTACCCTGTTTTTGCCTCGCAGGCTGCGGCCGAACTTAAAATCCTGTAGGCTCCTAACGTAGAGAGTCTGCCTCCTTGTGCCGGGAGTGCTATAGAGCCACTCTTCCGT
Organism: Pseudomonadota bacterium; assembly: GCA_039177555.1. Lineage (GTDB taxonomy): Bacteria > Pseudomonadota > Alphaproteobacteria > DSM-16000 > Inquilinaceae > JANQGH01. The sequence goes on from JBCDFV010000042.1 coordinate 34,962, forward strand.
AATGACTTCACCGTCGGTACCAAACCCAAATTGGTATCTGGAATTGTCCCATTCGAAGTCGACGCTAAACTCCGTGGTTTCGGATGCACAAGCTTCGTCGAGAGCAAACGGTCTTCTAGGAACGCCACCTTCTGGTGTCCCATGACTATGGGAGAAGAGAACAACGCTCCTTAGCTGCTCAAATGCCGCGACAACATTGCTTTTGCCCGACGCATTGGCACCATAGACAATCGCGACTGGCAGAATCTTCATCTGTGTCGCAAGCTTTGACTCAATCAAGCCATCCGAAGGGTCGCTCAACGTCGATGCGACCAGAGAGAGCTCTTCCGCGTCTCGAATGGAAATGAAATTTCGAACGCCAAATCGAAGGAGCATGGTTTTCCTTTCGCGACCCCTGTCGCGCACTTTAGCGGCCAATCTAGCGGGAGTCTGTTGAATTCCGCATATAAACTGTGTTGGAAGTCACTTGGGCATTTAGTTCACGAGAGTGCCACCGTCAACGAAGCACTAGTGTTCAAAGGACGACGCGACAGGGCAGATGACGAATTCGTTTTAAGGCGTCTGATCGATTCTCGACGATAGTGACTATGAAGCCGCCCCTATAGCGGCTGGTTCCCCGACGCCTTTCGCGGCACCATGGCCAACCTGCAGCGCTTCGCCGCCGGCGAGGACGACCGGCTGATCACGGACGTCGCCGACGCCTGGTCAACCATGGCCCTGGTCGAGGCCGCTTACCGGTCCAGCGATGGTGGCGCGACGCCGGTGCCGAACGGTAGCCAGCCATAGAACAGCAGGCCGGCGAACACCAGCGTCGCCAGGGCCAGCAGCAGCAGGGCGGCGAAGGCGGTTCGGTTGGCGGCCAGGCCGCCGAAGACGGCGGCGTAGACGGCCTTCAGCACATTGTTCGATCCCGCCGCGATCAGGATGGCGGCGGCCAGGATCGGTATCGATGTTTCGCCGACACTGCCCTGGGCGACGGAGATCACGAACGGGTCCACGTCCGTGACGCCGAGCAGGGCGGCGAAAGCGAACAGGCCGGCATCGCCGAAGCTGGTCTCGATCCAGCCCGAGGCGATGGAGATGGCGGTGAACATCAGCGCGAAGATGATCGCCGTGCCCAGTTGCAGCGGGTTGGCCGGCCGCTGCGGCGGTGTTCCCTCCGGCCTGTCGGCGGCGGGATGGCGAAAGGCGATGACCATCGCGACCGCCAGCGCGACCGCGAACAGGATCGCCAGCGGCAGCGCCAGGGCAGCCACCAGCGGCAGGTTGAAAACGCCGACGACAACGGCGAGGCGCACATACATCACCGAGGTGGCCAGCACTATGCCGGCACTGGTCTCCGCAGCCAGGCCAGGCGCGCCGCGCACCCGGCGCGACAGCACCACGGTCGTCGCGGTCGATGAATAAAGCCCGCCCAGGCCGCCCGCGATCAAGCCGCCGCGCTTGGGCGAGACGAAGAAATGGATCAGGTAGCTGGCGTAGGACAAGGCGGAGATGGCGACGACCGCCAGCCAGACCTGTTGCGGCGTGATCGTGGTCAGATCCGTCACCGGCTCGTTCGGCAGCAGCGGCAGGACAATGCCGACGATGATCAGGAACTTCGCCAGCGTGATCAGCTCGTCGGACGGCAGCGTGCGGGCGATCCGATGCAGGGATTTGCGCGCGCCCATCAGCAGCACGGCAACCACGGCCACGCTGACCGGCAGCCAGGCCGGCCCGGTCAGCGCCACCGGACCGATCGCGTAGGCGACGACCGCGCCGACCGGCGCCATCAGGCCCGTACGCGAGGTGGTGTCCGTATCCTCCGACCCCAGCCGGACGCGGTAATAGCCGAACAGCCAGAGGCCGAGCACCAGCAGGCCGGTCGCGCACAGGATGCCGTAGGTCGGCTCCAGCGCGAACAACAGCGCGCCAACCAGGGCCAGCAGCGGAAAGGAGCGTACGCCGCCCGGCGGTTTCGGCGTGCTGTCGGCGTAGAACTCCTCGAACGCCAGGCCATAGAAGAACGACAGGCCAAGGATCAGAACGAGGGTCCAGGGTGTAAACAGATCGACCATGGTGCCACGGTCGCCTTAGGCGGCGCCGGCGTCGTTATTGTGGTTGGGACTATAGGCCCAAGAGAGCGGAACAGTGAAGCAGGCCGGGACGCCGACACCTTGACCGAGGTCAAGCCATGCATTTGCGCCGGAGGGCATTCCGGCTAGTCTGCACCAAAGGTGGACCGGGGGCAGCGGGGCAGAAGACGGTCAGCGCATGAACATCTCCAAGATCGCCCTGCTGTTCGTCATCTTCGTGGACGTCGCTGGCCAAGGCCTGATCTTTCCCCTGATCAACACGCTGATCAGCGACCCCAGCGCCGGTTTCATGCCGGCCGGCACGTCGGAAGCGGCCCGGCATCTCAGCTATGGCCTGGTGATCGGGGTCTTCTATCTGTCCTGGTTCCTGGGCGCGGTCTATATCTCGAAACTGTCGGACAGTATCGGCCGCAAGAACGGCATACTGATCTGCCTTGCCGGCGCCTTGATCGGCTATGTGCTCACGATCCTGGCCATCGCCTTCGGCAGCCTGTGGATGATGATCCTGGGCCGCGCGATCACCGGCTTCACCGCCGGCAACCAGCCGATCGCCCAGGCCGCCCTGATCGACCGCAGCCGCGACGAAACGGAGAAGACCAGGAATCTGGGCTATGCGGTCTCGGCCTTCAGCGTCGGCCTCGTCGCCGGGCCGCTGATCGCCGGCCTCTTGTCCGACACCGCGCTGATCGGCGACGCCGCCTCGCTGAGCCTGCCGTTCTACGTCGCGTTCGGCCTTGTCCTGATCGCGATCGTTCTGATCACCCTGTTCTTCAAGGACAGGCTGGAGGAACGCGCGCCACTGCAGGTCAAGCCGGTCGAGGTCTTCCGGCTGTTGTGGGAGGTGCGGCGCCACCCGGTCGTCCTGCGCCTGTCGGCCGTGTTCTTCTGCTTCATGTTCGTTTGGAACACGCTGTACGTCTTCGTCGACACCTATCTGACCAGCCGTTTTCAGCTCGACACGCTGGGCACGAGCATGGCCATGCTCATCCTCGGCGCGACCGTCGCCTTGGCGAGCGCGTTCCTGGTGACCACCGCCAACGCCCATTTCTCCCGGCAGTCCATCGTGACGGCGGCGTCGGTCGTGATGGTGGTGGCCGCCGCCCTGTTCGTCGCCGACACGCCGCAGCTCGTCATTTTCATCACGCTGGTGCCCTTGGCGGCCGCCTTTGCCATCGGCTTTGCGACCCAGCTGAGCCTGTTTTCCGACAGTGTCGACAGCGGCAAAC
>JBCDFV010000043.1:0-38138 GCA_039177555.1 Pseudomonadota bacterium
CGGCCCCGACAGCTTCACCGTCGATCTGACCGACAATCCCGACCAGTCGGCGGGGCCCTACAACACCAGCCGCGACGGCGCGGTGATCGCGGCCCAGATGATCCTGAAATCCACGACCGCGCCCCAGACGCCGATGAATGCGGGCTCAATCCGCCCCCTGACGGTGCTGACAAGGCCGGGCAGCCGCTTTCACGCGCAGGAGCCGGCGCCCCACGGATTCTACTTCGAAACCCGCATCCGGCTGCACGATCTCTTGTGCCGCGGCCTGGCCCCGCACCTGCCGGACCGGCTGCCGGCCGGCGGCTTCGCTTCGATCTGCGGCACCTTCATTTCCGGCCGCCACCCGGACACGGGCCGGCCCTTCACCATGGTCGAGCCCGAGGTCGGCGGCTGGGGCGCCACGCGGGACCGGGACGGCACCACGGCCATGTTCTCCAACGTCCACGGCGAGACCTTCAACTGCCCGGCTGAGATCACCGAGGCGCGCTATGGCCTGGTGGTCGACCGCCACAGCCTGAACACCGAGCCGGGCGGCAACGGCACCTGGCGCGGCGGCCGCGGCATCGTCGTCGACTACACGGTTCGCACCAACGGCACGTCCCTCACATGCGGCTATTCCCGCGCGGTGGAACCCCCTTGGGGCATGGAGGGCGGCGAGCCGGGCACCCCCAACCGCGTCGAGGTATTGCGCGGCAACAATGGCGGGCACGAGCGCTACGCGATGGCGTCGGAGATCCCGCTCAACGAAGGCGACACGGTCCGCATCACCACCGGGCAGGGCGGCGGCTACGGACCACCGAAGGACCGCATCGCCAAAGCCGATGAAAAGGACCGGCGAGACGGTCTAAGGTGATTGCCGCACAGGCAACCGACTGGACCGCAGCGATGAAATTCTCCGTCAAACACGCCGACGACAGCCCGTTTGAAGGCGGAGGCCTGCGGGGGTTCTTTGAGTATCGGGATCTCGGCATCAAGGAAGCGACGGCGGGCAAGGTCGGCGCGCATGTCATCCGGGCGGTACCGGGTCACCATTCCGGCGGCGAGCCGCACAGCCATGCGCTGGAGTTTCAGCTTGTCTACGTGCTGAGGGGCTGGGTGCGGTTCTGGTACGAGGGCCAGGGCGAGGTCACGCTGCGGGCCGGCTCGTGCGTCCACCAGCCGCCCGGCATCGTGCACCGGGAACTGGACCATTCCGACGATCTGGAACTGATCGAAATCACCTTGCCGGCGGATTTCGAGACCGCCGCCGAGGATGTCGGCGATTGACGGGGCGGGACGTGGTCATCAGCCAGGCAGTGTCGGACCTCACCTATGGGGGCTGAAGCGCCAACGGAAAAGACTGGCGCGTTCAGACGGATGGGACGACAGTTGACCTGACCGATGCCATCAGTTCCGAAGACGCCTCACCGTGCCCACCGCCAAGATCGACCCCGCGCCGCGTCAGTATCCGCCGTTCGTCACCTTGATCGGGCGGGGCGATCGGCGGCAGGCGGCGGCACCTGCCGAGACCACGTTTGACGACATTGAGCGCTGGCTGTTCGGCGAGGCGGCGCGTGAGGACGAGTTGTTGCCGCTGGTGGAATCGCTGATCTGGCGCCTGGTGGCGGTCGGCCTGCCGCTGGACCGGGCCAGCCTGCATGTCGGCACCTTGCACCCGCAACTGTTGGGGTTTGCCTGGAACTGGAACAGCGCCGACGGCCTGTGCGACGAGGTGCGTGTGGCGGAAGGGTCGCTGCAGACCGACGCCTATCTGATGAACCCGCTGCACCGCGTCATCGACCACGGCGAGACCGTCGTGATCGACACGGCCGCGGCCGGCGCGCGGGATCGGTTTCGCATGGTCGGCGACCTGATCGAGGCCGGCATTCGGCATTACGTCGCCATGCCGCTTGGGGCCGCCGGCACCTATCACAACGCCATCACGCTGGCGACAAAGGACGAGGTCGGGTTTACCGACGACCAGCGCGCGGGCCTCGACCGAGTGCTGCCGATCTTCGCCCTACACGTCCAGCGGCACATCGCGCTCAGGATCGCGGGCAATGTGCTGGACATCTATCTGGGCGGTGCGGCTGGCGGAAGGGTGCTGGCCGGGACGATCAAGCGCGGCTCCGGCGACGCCATTCGCGCGGTCATCTGGGCGTCCGACCTGCGCGGCTTCACCGATCTGGCCGACCGGCTGTCGGGGCCGGAGATGACGGCGTTGCTGAACGCCTATTTCGAGCAGTTGGCCGGTGCGGTGATGGCTCATGGCGGCGAGGTGCTGAAATTCATCGGCGACGGCATGCTGGCCGTGTTCCCGTTTTCGAACGAGGCGGAGGCCGCCGAGGCGGCGCGCGACGCCCTGGCGGCGGCGGAACAGGCGCTCAACGGGCTTGCCAAAACCAACGAGATGCCGCCGGACGACCTGGCCGGCATCGAGGGCTGGCAACCGCTGAAAACCGGCATTGCCCTGCATGAGGGCGAGGTGTTCTTCGGCAATGTCGGCGCGCCCGAACGGCTGGACTTCACCGTCATCGGCCGGGCGGTGAACGCCACCGCCCGCGTCGAGGCGTTGAGCAAGCAGGTCGGCCGCCCCATCCTGCTGACCGATCCGGTGGCAAGCCGCATCGACCGGCCGTTCGACGATCTGGGCCGCCATGAACTTCGCGGCCTGTCGGAACCCATCGGCATTTTTTCACCGACGGACCCTTGACCCTCACGTAACGTCAGACCGTATCTGCCCCTCTCGCGGGAGAGTTGGCGCATGACGCACTACACGGTGAAACAGGTGGCGAGGCTGTCGGGCGTGTCCGTCCGAACGCTGCACCATTATCACGATCTGGGGCTTTTGACGCCGGCTCTCATTGGCGAGAACCGCTATCGCTATTACCGCGAACGGGAACTGCTGCGGCTGCAGCAGATCCTGTTCTATCGGGAATTCGGCATCCCTCTCAATGAGATCGCCGCCTTTCTCGACCGGCCCAATTTTGATCATGTCGCGGCGCTGGAACAGCACCGCGCACGGCTGCAGGCGGAGACGAAGCGGACGCGCCAACTGATCCGGACGATCGACCGCACGATCGCCCAGTTGAAAGGAGCAGGCGCCATGAGACACGCCGATTTGTACAAGGGTTTTTCGCCGGAGAAGCAGGCCGCATACGAAGACTGGCTGACGGATGCTTACGGCGACGGCATGGAAGAGAAGATCGAGGCCACGCGGGCGTATCTGAAGGACTGGTCCGATCGGGATCATGCCGACGCGATGGCCGAACTCGCCGAACTGGAGGCCGCCATCGCCAAGCAAATGGCTGAAGGCACGGCGCCACAATCGGCGGACCTGGACCCGCTGTTAGACCGGCATCGGGCCTGGGTCGCCCGGATGTGGGGGCGGGACTGCACGCCGGACGCCTATGCCGGGCTGGCCGATCTCTATCTCGCCCATCCGGACTTCGCCGCCCGCTACGAGGCGATCGCTAGCGGCTTCACCGAGTTCCTGACCGAGGCCATGAAAGCCTACGCCGACCGCCGGAAGGGCACCGAAGGCTGACCGAGCAACGAGCGCGCGCGAGGGGCCGGAATGGGTCAGGACCTGACCGCTCGCGGTTTGCCAAACGCCCGTGATGTCCGGGATCGAGTCCTGGGCGGTCGCGAAACTGGTCGTCGCAAAGAGGGCCAGGAAGCCGAGAAGCAGCTTCATCATCCGTCCCTTTATGCGTGCCCAAGGTCGTCGTCTCCCACCAGCCGGTCGCGCGCGTTCATGGCCCTCAGCCGTGCGGTCATGATGCGCATAACCTGCAGGGCGAAAAACGGCGTGTGGTGAACCATGAACTGGAAGCGGTTGGCGTCCACCGGCACCACCTCGCAAGCCGTCTCCGCCGTGGCGGCCGCGCTGCGCGGCGCCGGATCGGCCAGGGCCATCTCACCGAAAATGCCGCCATCCTCGACCAGCTCCAGCGACCGGTTGCCATGGCTGATGCGGACATGGCCGGACATCACCACATACATCGCATCACCGGGGTCGCCTTCCTTGAAGATCGCTTCACCGGCGGCATAGCGACGCCGTTCGCTGTCGGGCGGCACGATCGCTGCGAAGTTCGGTCGGGTCTCTTTCGGCATGGCCTGGCGTGGTTGTTCGAAGCGGATGGGAATGTCTCAAAATCGAATGGTGCGGCGCGGGTTGCTCGCCAATTCGACTTATAGGTTGGACGGGAGTCCCGTCGCAAGATCAGGCGGCGAAAGCGCCGCAGAGCCGTCAGGCCCAGCCAGACTCAACCAACCTCACCCCGCGCACGCCGCGGCGGCATAGGCCTCTACCGCGTCGCGCATGGTTTGGGTCATCGCGCCGTCGATCGGGCCGTCGTAATAGCCCTGTTCGGCGAGGAACTGCTGGCGGTTGCGGCGGGCCTCTGGGCCGGCCCCCTCATCCAGCGTGATCCAGCTTTCCGCCGCGCCCTCGGCGTTACCAAGCTGGCAGAAGGCCGCGCCCCGATTGCTGTAGCCCTGGGCATAGGCGGGGTTGAGTGCCAGGGCCTGATCGTAGTCCTCGATCGCGCGCTGGAACTGGCCCAGCCCGTGATAGGCCACCCCGCGGTTGCCATAGGCGAGCGCACGGTTCGGATCGGTCGCCAAAATGCGGTCGAAATCGTCGATCGCGCGCTGGTATTGGCCAAGCGAGGAATAGGCGTTGCCGCGGTTCTGAAGCGCGTCGGGGTCATCGGGCTGTTGCGCCAGCACCAGGTCATAGTCGGCGACCGCCCGATTATAGTCGCCGAGCTGGAAGTACGCGTTGCCGCGATTGAAGTGGGCCGGCGCGAAGTCCGGATCGAGATCGATCGCGCTCGAAAAATCATCGATTGCGGCCTCGAACTGGCCGAGAGCGGCCTGCGCATTGCCGCGGTTGAAATGGGCCATCGTCTGGCCAGGCTCCAGATCCAGCGCCCTGGTGTAATCGTCGATGGCCCGGCTGTTGTCGCCGGCGAGCAGGTGGGCCATGCCACGTCCCGTCAAGGCGCTGACGGTGTCCGGATCGTTCTCCAGCGCTGCGTCATAGTCGGCCATCGCCGCGCTGCGGTCGCCAAGGCGGGCGCGGGCTTCGGCACGGCCGGCATGGGCGCTGGCCAGGGTGTCGTGGCGGCTGGTGGCCTCGATCACCTCGGTGCAGGCGGCGACCCTGGCCGCCGGATCGAGGTCGCTTAACGCACAATCGCCAAGCGCGACCGGGCGGCTGATCAGATAGCCGACAACGATCACCACCAGGACCGCGCAACCGCCGACGATGAAGAAGACGACTTTCCTGTTCATGGGCCCGGCCTATGCCACAAGTCTGTGCAACCACCGTCGTACAGCACAATGTGGCGACCGTGGGACAAAGCATCCGCTCGCATGGATGAGCTCACGCTCGATGCCGGTGTGGTCGTGGCGGATTAGCTCAACCGCCAGCGCCCAACGGTTCCAGCAGCCAGGCGTTTTCGGTGCCGCTGCAGCGGTCGGCCAGCGAGCCGGTGATTGGCGTGGTGGCAACGACCTGTGGCCGGTAGTGCCGGCCATAGAGGGCGGCGACTTCATCGCCGTCGACCGAAAAGGGCGGGCCGTCCATGTGCGCCTGGTCGTAGTCGAAGGTGATCAGCAATTGCCGGGCGGTGTTGGTTATTGCCGCGAGATGGACGGCGTAGGAGACGCGCATGGCTTCCGGCAGGGCGACCAGCGCGGCGCGATCATAGACCGCGTCGACGGGGCCTAAGGCCTCCACCGACAAATCAAAGATATCGCCGACAAAGACCTCAACGCCCTCGGCCCGAAACAAGATCAGCTTGCCCATCTCGGTGATTTCGGGCGCGACACCCATGTCGGCGAACACCGCCTCGACGGCGGACCGGCTGAGCTCTATGCCCACGACCCGGCAACCCTGGGCGGCCAGCCAGGCGAGATCGGCGGTCTTGCCGCAAAGCGGGACGAACACGCGGTCGCCGCGCGCCAGCGCCAGCCGGTCAAAAGACCGCGACAACAGCGCGTTCACCGCGCCCTCATGGAACGCGATCTTGTTTTCCCGCCAGCGCTGCAGCCAGAATGCGTGGTCCATGGCGTGCCGAACCCTCTTGAAGTGACAACCGATCTTGGTGAAGCATACGACCTCAAGCTAACTTGAGGTCAAGGCCCGTAATGAACGCCCGCGTTCTGGACATTGGCGAGGTCGCAAAACGGTCGCGCCTGCCCGTATCGACCCTTCGATATTATGAGCAAAGGGGGCTGATCACATCGGTCGGACGACGCGGGCTGCGCCGGCTGTTCGATGCAAGCGTGCTGGACAGGCTCGCCTTCATCACCATGGGGCGCATGGCGCGCTTCAGCCTCGACGAGTTGGCCGGCATGATGCAAGGCGACGGGCGCATCGATATCGACCGAAAACGGGTCGGCGAAAAGGCGGACGCGCTTGACCGGAAGATCCGGGAACTCTCGGCGCTGAGCAACTGCCTGCGCCATGTCGCGGTTTGCCCGGCCGACAACCACTTTTCCTGCGCGACGTTCAAGCAACTGCTGCGCACCGCCGGACGCCGGCAATCGAGCGGCCAGCACACACGGTTCAGCGGCGCCTAGAACTCGAACCTCTTGTCTAGCACGAAGACCTGAATGCTTGGCCGGTCGACGCCGTCGAAATCCTTCGCGGCGTTGGCGTCCGGCGTTTCCAGCACCTCGAAAAAGGTGTCGATATCGTGCACCTCGGCGCTGAGCACGACGCGGTTGCCGTCCTCGATCATGGCGTATTCGTAAAGCCCGTCGATGGTCTGGCGGCGAAACAGGTCGCCATGGGTGCGGAACTTCCGTTCCCATTCGGGCAGGTCGTCGACCTCGATCATGAACACGATCCTCGGCATCTCACCCTCGCTCGCTCGGTTCTGCGCCGGGCCGCGCGCCCGTCATGGGCGCCGACCAACGACCAGTATGGCACCATCGCCGGACGGCAACGCCATGAACCTGGATCGGCAGTGGAAAAAAGCTATCATCGGCCGAGACCCTCGCCTGCAACCCGAGCGCCATTGCCATGACCAGCCAAGCCCCCGAGATCCGCATCGACATCGTATCCGACGTGGTCTGCCCCTGGTGCATCGTCGGCTATCGGCGGCTGAAGCCGGCGATGGATGCGCTTTCGGACAGCGTCGCGTTCAGCCTGCACTGGCACCCGTTCGAGCTGAACCCGGGCATGCCGCCGGAAGGCCAGAATCTGGCCGAGCACATCCAGCAGAAATACGGCTCGACGCCGGAGCAGAGCCAGGCGAACCGGCAGAGGCTGATCGATCTGGGCGCGTCGCTGGGGTTCGAGTTCCGCTACACGGCCAAGTCGCGCATGGTCAATACGTTCAAGGCCCACCAGCTGTTGCACTGGGCCGGCGAGCAGGGGCGCGAAACGGACCTGAAGCTGGCCCTGTTCGACGTCTATTTCACCGAGCAGCGGGATGTCAGCGACGAGGCCGTGCTGTTGGACACGGTGGCGCGTGTCGGCCTCGACCGGGACAAAGCCGCCGCCGTGCTGGCCGACCAGCGCTTTGCCGAGACGGTCAGAACCCGGGAGAACCATTGGCTGAGCCAGGGCATCCAGGGCGTGCCGGCCTTCATCTTCAACAGCCGCTATCTGGTCTCCGGCGCGCAGGACACGGCCGTGTTCACCGACCTGTTCGACAAGCTGCTGGCAGAGAAGGCAGCCTGACCGTCACTCAGCCGCTCGGGCGAGCGCCGCGCACCATCAGGCCAAGGGCGGAGACGGCCAGGGTGATCGCCGCCGTCACCGCGAACACGATGCCGTAGCTGGCGGTCGCGCTGATCAATGCGCTGGCCACCGCGATGCCGGTCGTTGCGCCCAGAAGCTGGGTGGCCAGCGAAATGCCGCTGGCCTCGCCCCGGCGATCGCGCCCGGCGATGCCCATGATGGTCTTGCGTGGCGGCGCCATGATCAGCGTCATGGTCGCGCCCCACAGCACCAACCCAGGCAGCATGATCCAGTAGCTCTGGAGCCAGATCGCGATCGCTGCCCAAGCCAGGCAGACGCCCGTGGCGGCCATGCCAACCTTCGTAATCAGGACCGGGTCCATGCGATCCGCCAGCCGGCCGCCATAGGTGGCCAGCAGCGCCACCGGCACCATCGCCGGCAGCAAGGCGAGGCCGGCCGTGATCGGGTCGTAGCCCATGATGTCTTGCAGGAACAAGGCGCCGAACACGGCAACCACCATGCGCTGGAACATGCCCAGGAAGACGGCGGAGTTGGCATAGGAGAACGCGGCGCTGGCGAACAGGGCGACCCGGATCAAAGGCTGTTTCATGCGCCGTTCGACGCGCACAAAGAGGGCAAGGCCGACGACGCCCGCGGCCAGGGCGATTATCGTTTCAAGAGATGACCAACCCCGATTGGGCCCTTCCATAATACCGAAAACCAAGGCGCCGAGCCCGACCACCAACAGCGCCATACCTGCGACATCGAAACGGGGCCTTCCCGTCCGTTGCGCTTCCTCAAACCGCCCCCTTATCACGAACGGGATGGCAATCACGGCCGGCAGGTTGACCCAGAAGATCCAGCGCCAGGACAGGCCCTGGGTCAAAAGACCGCCGACCAGCGGGCCTAGCACCAGGAACGCCGCCGCAATGGCGCTGAACAGGCCCAGCGCCTGGCCCTCCCTCTCCGGCGGGAAAATCAGCGAACTCATCGCCAGCGACGACGGATAGATCGCGGCCGCCCCGATGCCTTGCACGGCGCGCGCCAGGACAATCTGATCGCCGGTTGTCGCCAGGGCGCACGCCGCGGAGCCGACCGTGAAGACGGCCACCCCGCCGACGAACACGGTCTTCAGGCCGATCAGATCGCCCAGCTTGCCGGCGCCGGCGATCAGAGCGGCGAACACGAGCAGATAGGCGTTGACCGCCCAGTGGGACTGCGCTTGGGACAGGCTCAGTTCCAGCCGCATGGCGGGCAAGGCCAGCCCGATGGCAGAATCGTTCAAGGCGATTTGGCCGACGGTGACGCCGATCATCGCCAGCAACAGCCAATCGCGCGCGGTAATTTGCCTCGACGCCATCGCCGGTTCTCGCCCGCCCTAACGCATGCCCTATGATCCCAGGCACCCAACGGTAGCGGACTTGCCGGAGCCAACCTATGACTTTGCGGAACTTCTACATCGCGATGGCGATCGTCGGGACGGTCGTGCCCTGGATCTTCTTCGGGTCCTTCTTCGCCGCGGCCGGCCTTGACCTGCCTGCCTTCGTCAGCGGCCTGTTTGCAAATGGCGCGGCCGCCGGCTTTTCCGTCGACGTGCTGTTGTCGATCCTGGTGTTCTGGGTCTGGTCGTTCACCGATGCGCGCCGGCACGCTGTCCGCCACTGGTGGCTGGTCGTGCCGGCCGGCTGTCTGGTCGGGCTGTCGCTCGCCCTGCCGCTCTATCTGGCCCTGCGTGATTGAAGCGCGCGCGAATAACCCGAGCACGGTTGCATGTGACCGTCCAGCCGAACACAATCGTTGGCGGAGGCAAGAACAAGGGGACCCGGACCATGAGAGTCATTCTCGCCGCCCTGCTATGCCTGACCATCGCGGTGCCCGGCTGGGCGCAACAGACCGACGCGAAGCCGGATCAGCAGAACACGATCGACTTCTACGCCGACGCCGAGGCGCGCCTGCTGGCCGAACGCCAAGCCCTGCTCGACCAGGAAAGCGCGATGGAATCGCCGCTATGGATCGGCCAGCCGGGGAGGGAAATCATCCTCGTGGAGGAGGCGGAGTATCGCAGGGTCTTAGGCCTTCTGCGCGGCTGGACGACCTCGGGCCTGTTCGAGCATCGAGGCATCGAATACCTGCCGGCGCTTGACCGGTACCTGTTCGAGACGCTGGGCATCGAGGCCATCGCCAACATGGATGCGGCCGCGCTCGATCTGCACGTTGCCCAGGCGCGGGCAAATCGCGACCGGCTCTTGTCCTCGTTGGAGAACGCGCTGAACTACACGGCCGCCCGCGTGGAGTACATCCTGGCCGTGAACCAAGCCGAGGTGCGCCCAGACATCGAACGGGTGTTCGCCTCGACCTACGGCGAGATCCATTGGCAAGAGGGCTATTACGACGAGCCCAACAACACCATCGCGATCAACGACATCTACGAGGATCGCGACCGGGCCGTCTGGGTCGTGGAAGGAAGCTGGGGCCGGCTGAACGATCCCGACCGGCATGGTGGGTTCGAGTTCCTGTTCAGCAGCCCGTGCCAGTTCGCTGGCATTTGGTGGTACACCGGTGACGCGCCGGGGGATGAAGTCAATTGGACGGGGGAGTGCCTGTAAGCCGGGCGGCGCTGCCCTTTATTCAGGCGTCCGTCGCCTCGCCGATGCCGCCGGCAAACGCCTCGGCCAGCAGGCCGGCATGGGCGTCCAGGCGGCTGCCGGCGACACAGGCGAGCACCAGATCGCGGGTGACCGGTTCCGGCGTCATCGGGCGCAGGATGATGCTGTCCGTGGCGAAGCGCCTGATGTCCGGTTCCGGCAGGATCGAGAAGCCGACGCCCGCGCGCACGCATTCGGCCACGGCGTCGACCCGGTCGAGCACGATCACGTCGCCGGGTGTTGCCGCCATGCGGTCGAGCTGTTGGGCGATTAGCCGGCCGATGCCGGTGTGGGGCATGAAGTGGATGAAGCTGATCCGGGCCATGCAGTCCTCGATCGACCAGTCGGCCGCGTGGGGCGGCAGGCAGAACACCAGCGCCTCGTGGCTGACCGGGTAGGTGCGCATCGTTCTCGGCACATCGTCGCCGCCGGTGACCACGGCGATATCCAGGGTGCCGGCCCTCAAACGGGCCAAGAGATCGTCGGACAGGCCCGTCTCGATGCGGAAATGGGCGTCGGGAAAGCGCGCCCGCACGCGCACCAGAAAGCCCGGCAGCAAACGCACGCTGGAGGTCGGCACGAAGCCGATGCGGAAATCGCCCTTGATTGTGTCCGGGGACTGACAGAGCCCGACCAGATCGTCATAGGCGCCCAGCACGGTGCGCGCGTGCCGCGCCACCCTGCGGCCCAGCGGCGTTAGCTGCGGCGGGCGAAAGCCGCGATCGAACAGGTCTGCATCCAGCAGGGTTTCCAGCGTCTTCATCTGCATGCTGACGGCCGACAAGGTCATGTTCAGACGCTGGGCGGCGTCGACGAACGACCCGATTTCGGCAACCACGGTCAGCGTGCGCAGGGTGTTGAGGTTCATAACTTCACGAGTTCCGTATTTAACCTCCAATCTTATTCGATTGATGTGAAGAAAGAAACGGTCAACTCTTCGTGTATGGAAACGCACGCACCGCTCACCGACGACCAAAAGACCGCCCGCAACCTGGCGCAGACCCTGTTCGCCCCCCGGGCGGCGGAATGGGACCGCGAGCGCCGGTACTGCTGGGACAATATCGATGCCCTGGTCGATGCCGGCTTCATGGGCATGACCATCCCGCGGGCCTATGGCGGCAAGGGTGCGTCGCTTTACGAAACCGCCCTGGTGATCGAGGAGATTGCCAAGGCCTGCACCTTGACGGCCCGGGTCGTGGTCGAGGCCAATATGGGCGGGCTGGGCGCGATCATGGCCTACGGCACCGAGGCGCAGAAGAAGTTCGTCGCCCCGATCGTGCTGGCCGGCGACAAGCCCGCGATCGCCATTACGGAGCCGGGGGCCGGCAGCGCCGCCACGGAAATGACCACCACGGCACGGCGGCGCGGCGACCGCTACATCCTGAACGGCACCAAGCACTGGATCACCGGCGGCGGCGTTTCCAAGCTTTACCTGATCTTTGCCCGCGTGATCGGCGAGACCGGCATGGATGAGGGCATCGGCGGCTTCATCGTCCATCGCGATCCGGCGCGCGGCATCGACCCAGCCGGGTTTGCCGTGGCGGGCCGCGAGCGCACCATGGGCCTGTGCGGCATGCCGGAGGCGACCTTGGTCTTCACCGACCTGGAGGTCCCGGTCGAGAACGTCGTGGTGCCGCCCTCCGGCTTCCGCCACGGCTTCGCGGATTTGATGACCGCCTATAACGCCCAACGGGTTGGCGCCGGCACGATCGCCATGGGCGTTGCCGCCGGCGCCATGGACCTGGCCCGCGACCGGCTGTTGAGCCGCGAGCAGTTCGGGCGGCCGCTGGCCGAATTCCAGGGCCTGCAATGGATGCTGGCCGACATGGACACCTCCGTCCACGCCGCGCGGCTGATGCTGCACGAGGCGGCGCGTTCCGCCGGGGCCGGCAGCACCGGCTTCCCCGACCGCACGCTGACCGCGCGGGCCAAGCTGTTCGCCACGGAGGCCGCGATCAAGGTCGTGAACGACGCGCTGCAGATGTTCGGCGCGCGCGGCTATGGCGGCGAGGAAGCGGTCGAACGCATGTATCGCGACGTGCGCATGTTCACCATTGGCGGCGGCACGGCGCAGATCCTGCGCAACCAGCTGGCCAGCGCCGTGCTCGGCATCAAGACGCCGCAAACGCGCGACGGCTATGCAGTCGCGGCGGACATCGAAGGGCCGAAGCCGGGGGTGGCGCCGGCACCGCAGCACGCCTTCGGCTGATGGCTCTGCGGGTCTGCCGATGACCTGGGCCGTGCTGGCGCGGCGCGCCTTGGCCATTGCGGCCATTGCGCTGAGGCCCTTCCGCCCGCCCCCATCCATCGCACCGAAGCCGGACGGGCAGATCCTGCCGATCTTCGCCAACGCCCGTTCCGGTCACCGACCGGCGCCCGGCGGCTTTGCCGGCATGGACCTGACCGGTGTGCTGGCCGACGGCGGCCGGTGGCAGCTTACCGAACGGCTCTGCCGCAATCCGGCCGACGGCCAGCTTCACGTTCAGATCGTATTCGCACCGAAATAGGTGATTGGCGGCCCCTCACGCCGGGCCGGGTGAAAAAGAAAGCGGGCCAACCCGGATCTTCCGGATTGGCCCGCCGCCGCTTTACTGTAGAACCGAAAGGTCGAACGGTCCTTAACTGTTCCAGCTTTCGATTTCGATCTGCGCCGGGCAGGTGGTCTGGCCGTAGGTGCCGACCCAGATATCATAGGTGCCGCTGGGCGGGTTCATGATGTTGATGGCCGGGTTCAGGCCCGCGCTGTCATCGTTGAAATACCACCGGCCGCTGGCGTCGTTGATCAACAGGACGGTGTCGCACTGGCCGACGACCTCGAACTCAAGCCGGCCATAGTTGCCATCGTTCTGGAAGTTGAACTCGAAGTCCGGATCGCTGATCACCCAACCGTTGCCGGGCGCGGAGCAATTGGCGAGGTTGTTGCCGCCGCCCGCCTGGACGTTGTACGTGCGCGGCGTGAACAGAAAACTGCCGGTCAAGTTGCCAAGATTCTGCCGGCCATCCAATTGCCAGTCCGGGCATGCCGACGCGGCGGACGCGGTAAAGCCAACCAAAACGACCGCAATCGCAGCAAACAGCTTTTTCATCACAGCTTTCTCCCCTGAAATGCGGCGCGTAAGGCGAACACCAGCGCCGTGAGTTGTGGCGACCGGCATCGTAGGACACGGCCGGCCCCGGCCGGCTGACCCCTTGACGCCGGCGTCTTCCGAATAGACGGCCACCGTCAGCCAACCGTTAACCAGCGGCTGATGCCGCCTGGGGTCGAATCATGGCATTGTAAGCCATCAGACCACATCGGTCACGGTCGGTAACAGGATGTACAGGCCCGACGCGATCATGATGAACGGCGTTATCCGCGTCAGCTTCAGCACCAGGGCCTCGGCCTTCAGCGCGACCCGGGCGGCCAGCACACCCGCAAGGCTGATCGCCGCCAGCGCGATGACGGCACCCAACACCACCTCGAAATCGAAGTCGGGCGCGCTGTCGGCCAGGAACGCGGTGGTCAGCGCGAACGAATCGGCGCTGAGCCCGGCGAAGGTGACCAACAAGGCCAGCAGCCCCGTCTTGCGTGCCGGCGGCGGTTCGGACGAGACACGGCCCCGGGCGCGCCAAAGGCGCCACAGCTCCACCAGCCCGATGCCCATGGGAATGAGGCCAAGCAGGCCCAACCAGGCCTCGGGCAAGCTGTCCAGCGCAGTGCCAATGGCAAGCGCCAACCCGATCACCAAGGCTTGGGTGGTGACGAAGGCAAGCGCCGGGCGGGCAATGCCAAGCGCCGGCGCCAGGGCCAGCATCAGCGCCAGATTGTCGAAATTCGTCGACGCATAGGCAAGCGCGACGGCAAGGGTGAGAAGCACGGGACGCCACCGGGTCTGACCGAATCTCAGGGTAGCCTATGCCCGATTCCTCGCCCCGGCACAAACGGTCAAATGGGTTCAGGCATATCCCGCCGCCGCATAGGGCCCATGGCCCGACCGATAGACCAGCAGCTTGCGGACATAGCCGAAGACCGGCCGGTCTGGCCCCGCGTTGGCGTCGGTGCGGACGGTCAGGATGCCCTGGTCGGGGCGCGAGCGAGACGGGCGGCTGTCGATGATGGTGGAGACCGCGTGCAGCACGTCGCCTTCCCGCACCTCATCGGCGATGACGATATCGCTCCATTGCAGGTTCGCGACCACGCGGCCGAAGGTACGGGTCGAGGTCGCCGTGCCCATGCCCAGGACCAGATATTCCGGCAGGATGCCGTCCGGACCGCCAGCGCCCAGGGCCGGTTCGATGGCGACCGCCGCCTGATCGCCGGAATGCGCGGCCCACGCCCACGCCTCCGCCATCGACACGCGGCGGCCGGGCCAATGTTCGAACACCTGGTCGGGCGCGAAATCCTCGAAACCGACGCCCGTGGTCTCGACCAGCGTGCCGTCCTCGTCTTCGATGTGCGAGACGAAGGCGCGTTCGGCCGTGCCGCCGGATGGATCGGTCGGGGCGGCGGCGCGGCGAAAGACCGTTGCGTCCCAGACCATATCGCAAACATTGGTGCCGTCCTGATTGTCGACGTGGGTGCGGATGCGCAGACGGCCACAGGTATCGTCGTGATCGGTGGCCTCCAGGATTTCCGATCGTGCATAGAGCGTGTCGCGATCGAACACGGGCGCGGTCATGCGGATTTCCGGCCAGCCGAGGATGCGCCGGCGCTGGCCGAAGGTGCGCCAGGTCATGCCGATGCCGCGCCGGACGGTGATGGTGCTGACGATCAGCGGGCGCTTGAACTCGGTCTTGTCGGCATAGGCCTCGTCGAAATGGATCATGGCCTGGTTCAGGGTCGACAGCGCCTCGGCGACATTGTCCTGCTGATAGACCGTAATGCCCGGCCGATGGGCAAAACGCTGGCCGACCGCGAAATCCTCAAAGAACAGGCCATAGCATTCGCGGAACCGGTTATCGCCCAGGCGCAGATGGGTGCCCCACATGGTCGCCCCTTCCTAGTGCGCCTGGCCCGACCGCGCCCGGACGGCCAGCGCCTGGTCGTAGACCGGCTTGTCGATCATGCGGCCGTCGACCTGGATCGCGACCCGGCCCGCCTGCTCGAACGCCTCGATGACGCGGTCCGCCTGCGCCACGGCGTCGGCCGAGGGCTGGAAGGCCTCGATGATCGGCTGCACCTGGCTGGGATGGATGGCGAGCTTGCCGGCAAAGCCCAGATCACGGACATAGGCCGCCTCTGCCGCCAGCCCCGCATCGTCGCCGATCTGAAGATAGGGCACGTCGAAACAGGGCACGCCGCCTTGCGCCCCGGCCTCGACCAGCCGGATGCGGGCCGGCAACAGGGCGTCGCGGGTCATGGCCATGCCGGCCGCCGCACTGTAGTCCGCCGCGCCGAAGCCGATGGCGCCCTCGCCATCGAGCGCGGCCGCGATCGACCGCGCACCATCGAGACCCGCGATCGTCTCGATGATGGCCATGACGGGCAGGTCGCTCGTTCCAAGCGCCGCCCGGACGATCTGAACGTCGCGTCCGCTTTCGACCATCGGCACCGCGACGAAGTCGAGCGCATCGGCCCGATCGCGCAGGCTCGTCAGATCGTCGAGCGCGTTTGCGTCCGTCAGCGCGTTGATGCGCACGCCGACCAAGGGGCCTGCACGCGACGCCCCGGCGGCCAGATAGTCCGCGACCTGGGCCCGCGCCGCCGCCTTGCCCTCGGGCGGCACGGCATCCTCCAGATCGATGACCATCGCGTGGCCGCAGCGCTGATGCGCCTTGTCGAAACGGTCCGGCCGGTCGCCCGGGACCATCAAGGCGGTCGCGATTGCGTGCAGCGAAGAGGCCATAGAGCGGCTCGTCCTGATCAGTAGGTGGCCGGGCCCAAAATCAGGTCCGGCAGGAAGGTGACGATGGGCGAATAGAACGTGACCAGCGCCAACAGCGCAATCATGCCGATCAGGAAGGGCAACGTGCCGCGTATGACCTCGCCCACCGGGGCCCTGGCGATGCCGGCCATGACGAACAGGTTCAGGCCGATGGGCGGGGTCAGCATCGCCAGTTCGATGTTCATGATCAGCACGATACCGTAATGCACGCGGGAGATTTCCAGCGCCTCCAGGATCGGCAGGGTCAGGGGCACGGTGATCAGGGTGATCGAATAGCCTTCCAGGATCATGCCCAGCAGGATCAAGGTGATGTTCATGATCAACAGGAACATCCAGGCGGGCAGGCCCAGATCGACGACGGCGGCAACCAGGTCCGCCGCCAAGCCCGACCGCGCGATCCAGTGGGAGAGCAACAGCGCCGACCCGACGATCAGCATTATCGAACCCGTGCTTTCGACCGACTGGCGGATCATGCCCGGCACCTCGCGCGGCGTGGCGCCGCGATAGACGAACAAGGTCACCAGCAGCGCCAGGATGGCCGACAAGGCCGCCGCCTCTGTGATCGTGACCAGGCCGCCATAGATGCCGCCCAGAACCACGAACGGCACCGACAGGGCGGGCAGGGCCCAGACCGTGGTGCCGACGATGCCGCGCTGGTCCGGTTCCGGCGCTTCGTTCTCGGCCTGCGGCGCTGACCGTTGGGACCGGGCGCGCACCACGATGATGCCGGCGATCAACAGGGCCTGCAGCAGACCGGGCACCACGCCCGCCAGGAACAGGCGCGGCACCGAGGTTTCGGAGATCAGGCCATAGACCACCAGCGGCAGGCTGGGCGGGATCAGAATGCCCAGGGTCGCGGCCGTACCGGTCAGGCCCAAGACGAAGGGCCGTCGATAACCCTTCGACACCAACAGCGGCACCGCCATCGTGCCCATGGCCAGTGCGGTGGCGACCGACGAACCGTTGATCGCCGCGAACAGGGCCGTGGCGGCGACCGTGGCGATCGGCAGGCCGCCGCGCACCCGCCGGAAGGCCAGATTGGCCCAGTCGAACAGGGCCTGGGCGATGCCGCCGCCCTTCATGAACATCGCCGCCATGACGAAGAACGGGATGGCCATCAAGGTCGGGGAATTCAGATGGTCCAGCAAATGCTGGCCCAAGCCGGCGATCGAGTTGCCCTCGATCAGCAGCAGCACGATCGCCACGGCACCGAGCGCGATGAAGATCGGCACGCCAAGGATCAAGAGCGCGAACAGGCCGACGAGGCCCAGGATGCCTTCGACGATCATTCGTTCGCCGCCTGCCAAAGGTGCGAGTGGTCGGAGGATCGGCCGGCCAGAACGCCATAGATCGACTGCGCCGCGATCGACGCCATGCCGACCGGCAGGCAGAGATAGTAGATCCAAAGCGGGATGCGCCAGGTGCTGCTGGACCGCTCGTCCCAGCGAATCGCCTCCTCCACGACCAGGATGCCGGACCAGCACAGAAGGCCGGCCGTGGCGACGATGACAACCAACGTCAGGCCGGTCATGACCGAGCGCAGCCGGGGCGGTGCCGCGTTCAAGAACAGGTCGACGCGGATGTGGGCCTGGTGCCGCGCCGTGCGGCCGCCGGCGATCATGACGCCCCAGACGATCACCATCACGATGACGTCCAGCGCCCAGTCCACCCGCAGGCCCGGCGCGACATAGCGCGCCAGCACCATGTAGCAGGCGAGCGCCAGGGCGACGGCACCGCAGAGCGCGATGGCACCGCCCTCGACCCGCGCCAGGGCGTTCAACAGCGCCTTGGCCATGCCGCTTGCCTGGCTACCCTATCGGGCCGCTATTGGGCGGATACCTCGCGGGCCAGGGTCAGCGTCTCGTCGGAAATCCCCATCTCCGCGGCAACGTCGTCGACGGTCGCCAGCAGCGCCGCCTGGGCCGTCGCGACCTCTTCCGGCGTCGGCGTGGTGAAGGCGATGCCGTTTTCCGCGTTGATGTCCTGCGCCTCCTCCTGGCGGCGAATGGCCTCCGCCCGCTCGGTCACGATCGCCTGGTTCCACAGGTCGGTGAAGGTGGTGCGCTGCTCGTCTGTCAGGCTGGCCCAGAAGCCGCGATTGACGATCGGCACGTAGTAGAGCGTCTGAACACTGTCGAGAAAACCGGAGCTAACCCCCGCCTCCCAAAGCTGGGCGCTGCGGATGGTCTCGTTGGTGGTCAGGATGCCGTCGATCGTGCCTTGGGACAGCGCCACCGGCACGTCGCCGAAGCTGATCACCACCGGGTCGGCGTCGAGGGTCTGGTAGTGCGACAGGATCGCCGCACCGCCGGGAATGCGGATGCGCTGGCCGGCGATATCGTCGTAGGACGTGATCGGCTGATCGGCACCGAAGGTGTGGGCGGCCCCCAGCAGCATCCAATGGCCGGGCACGGCAACGTCCAGGGTGTCGGCAATCTGCTGGTTGAGGTCCTGGCCCAGCGGCCCGTCGACGACCTGGTTGAACTGCTCGGCCGGCACACCGGCGAACAGCGCCAGGTCAAGCACCGAAAGGTCGGGCACGAACGGGCTGAGATAGACCGTCACCGGCACGGCCATGTCGACATCGCCGCGCGCCACCGCCCTCGGCACGTCGCGCGCGCCGTATAGCTGGCCGTTGTCGAACAGTTCGCCCACCAGCTCGCCATTCGTCGCCTCGGCAAGGTCGGCCAGGAATTGCTGCAGCGTGATGTTGCGGATGTGATTCTCGCCCGTGTTGACCGAGATGGTGAAGTCGGTCTGCGCCTGCGCCGCCATCGGCAGCGTTGCCAGACAGGTGCCCGCGATCAGGGTCGCAAAAAGTCGATTGGCCATGGTGGTTCCTCCCCAAACAAGCCGGCCGCCATGTCTCGTTCTTCTGGCAGGGTTTCCGCGGATTCGCCCGTCAGCTTCCCAGCAGGCTTGCCCTCGGTCTCTCCGCCAATCCTCGGGGCTCTTCCACCCCCGACGGTCGATCGGTTTGTTGACTTTGTCCGGACAAACGGTCAAAGTCAAGATCAAATGAAAACGAGGTGCTTCGGCCATGGGCCTGTTGTCTGGGGTGCGGATTTTGTCGGTGGAGCAGTACGGCGCCGGCCCGTTCGGCACCCAGGCGCTGGCCGATTTGGGCGCCGAGGTGATCAAGATCGAAAACCCCGGCGATGGTGGCGATGTCTCGCGCTCGCTCGGCCCCTTCTTTGCCGAGGATCTGCCCGAAACGGCCGACAGCCTGTTCTACGGCGCCGTCAATCGCAACAAGCGCTCCATCGCCTTGGACCTGTCGCGCGACGCGGGGCGCGCGGTCCTGCATCGCCTGCTGGACGGTGCGGACGCCGTGGCCTGCAATCTGCGCGGCGACGTGCCCGGCCGGCTGGGCCTCACCTACGAGACCCTGGGCGCGATCAAGCCGTCGATCGTCTGCTGTCACCTGACCGCCTATGGCCGCACCGGCTCGCGCGCGACCTGGCCGGGCTATGATTACCTGATCCAGGCGGAGGCCGGCTATTTCGACCTGAATGGCGAGCCGGACAGCCCGCCTTCGCGCTTTGGCCTGTCGATCGTCGATTTCATGACCGGCTATGCCATGGCCCTGGCCCTGGTCTCCGCGATCCTGCGCGCGCGGTCGACCGGCAAGGGCCAGGACGTGGATGTCAGCCTCTATGATGTCGGCGTCGCCAACCTGAACTACCTGGCATCCTGGGCGATGAACGCCGGCTACGCGCCGACGCGCCAGCCCCGCTCGGCCCACCCGTCGCTGACCCCGTGCCAGCTGTATCGGACGGAGGATGGCTGGCTCTACATCATGGCCAACAAGGAGAAATTCTGGTCGATCCTGTGCGATAGCATCGGCCGGCCGGACCTTGCCGCCGACCCGCGCTTCGCCAAGTTCGCCGACCGGCTGAAGCACCGCGACACGCTGACGGAGTTGCTGGACGAAGCGCTGGGCCAAGATACGACGCAAAACTGGATGACACGCCTGTCCGGCGCGGTCCCCTGCGCGCCGGTCAACAGCGTGGCGGAGGCCCTCGCCTCGCCCTTCCTGGCGGAAAGCGGCATGGCCCAACCGATCGGCCCGGATGCCTGGGAACCCTATCGCATCATGGGCAACCCCATCCGCTCCGCCGAACCGCCGGAAAACCGCCC
The DNA here is from genome assembly GCA_039177555.1 of Pseudomonadota bacterium. Classification (GTDB taxonomy): domain Bacteria; phylum Pseudomonadota; class Alphaproteobacteria; order DSM-16000; family Inquilinaceae; genus JANQGH01. The sequence continues at coordinate 20,331 of JBCDFV010000043.1, forward strand.
GCCCCCGACGCTGGGCCAGGACACCGACAGCCTTTTGGCCGAGACCGGGCTGGGCGACGCCGACATCAAGGGGCTACGCGACAGTGGCGTGATCGCCTAGTTCGTGCCATGACCGCGCCCATGGCCAGCGACTCACCGCTTTTCAAACGGCTTGCCGGCGACCTGTCCGACGCGATTGCGCGCGGCACCTTCAAGATCGGCGAACCCTTGCCGACCGAGATGGAGCTGATGGCCCGCTACGGCGTCTCGCGCCACACCGTGCGCGCCGCCTTGCGTGAGTTGAAGACGCTGGGCGTGGTCACCGCCCGGCGCGGCATCGGCACCATCGTGAAGCGCGCCGACCCGGCGGCGTCTTATGTCGAGCAATACTCGTCGGTCGACGAGCTGTTCACCTTCGCCGCCGGCCGGCCGGTCGTGCCGCAAAGCGTGCGCTGGACGGCCATCGACGTTGAAGGCGCCCGCCGCCTGGGCCTGCCCGCCGGCCGCCGCGCCCTCCTCATCGAAGGCCTGCGCTTCGGCGGCGGCGACCAGCCGGTCGCCTTCGTGCGCATCCATCTCGACCAGCGCTATGGCCGGATCGCCGACCAGCTCGACGACCTGCAAACCTCCGTGGCGGAACTGCTGGAACAGGAATTCGCCCTGCGCATCGGCCGCATCGAACAGGAAATCGACAGCGACCTGATCGACCCCGACATGGCCAAGATCCTGAACGTCCCCACCGGCACCCCGGCCCTGAAGATCGTCCGCTGGTACTACGCCACCGGCCAACAACCGATCGAAATCGCCGAGAGCCTGTACCCGCACGGGCGGTTTGTTTACCGGAATGAGTTGGTGCGGTCTGGGGGCTGACACCTGGCATTGACCGCCAACCCCTGAACCGTGGACAGTTTTCGCGGAGAAGCAATCAATACTAAACATGACTCAAGACCAGCAGAGACTGACGGCGCGGACGCGAAGGCAGACTTTTGGTTTTCTGGGCCTTGCTAGGGACCCGTCGGTCAGAAACGGCATTTTCTGGGGATCAACGCTCATTTCATACTTCGCGGTTGTCGCCTCACTCGCCGCGAATGCAGACGAGGTGCTGCTTGGCGCTGCCTGGGGCGTATTGGCCGGATTGCTAGCTATCGCGAACTACTTCCTGCCCAGCTACAAAGAAGCCGGCCCGAGATGGGCGGCGAGAATCTTCGGCAGTGTCATCCCGATGCTGGGGGTCGTCGCGATCATCTATGCACGGCTGATCGACCCGGTCGGGTTTGCGAACGCCATGCGCGGCTACTAGCCAACACTAGAAGAGCATCGATCTGATCTTCTGTCCTTGGTGACCGTCGCGTCGCTCAAATCCTATTGAGTGGGGGCGGGCTTCAGGGGCTCAACTGATCCGGTCGCAACAGAATGTTCTCGATCCTCTCAACATGAGAGGCCAGGTTGTCGATCTGGCGGCCGATGCGGGTTTCGACCTGGTTCAGGGCCTCGGTGAAGCTCTCCAGCGAGCGTTCGACCTGTTCCTCGACCTGGCCGATGCGGTATTCGTTCTGGTCGATCCGCGCCTCTTGCCGCACACCCCAGACCAGCAGCACGACAAGCATCCCCAGCAGGGTCAGCACATTGCCGGCGGAGACGGTGCCGTCCCAATGCAGGCGTTTGCTGGTCGCCACCTAACTCTCCGTTCCGCGCGGCGGCACGGCCCTGCAGCCGTGCGGGAAGGCCGTGATCAGGCACGAGGCGCCGGCGCCCGGCGGGTGGCCGATCAGCAAGCCGGCCTCGCCGCGACAATAGAGCGTGAAGGCCACGCCCGAGGGTGCGACCAGCGCGTCGTGATACGCCCAGCCATTGGCCGCCAGCCAATGCAAGGCCTCCTGTGTCGGCCGGCAATTGGGAACTTGGGCCGGGGCAGGCTGAGACAGCGCGACCGCGATGGCGGCCATCGCCAGGACCCGCGCCGGTTTCATGACAGAGACCCCGCCGCCACGCGCAGGGCCAGGTTGCTGTCCCGCATTTCCTGAAAGGCCCAGTTCACCGTGCCGGTGGACAAGCGCTCGCCCGGCGGCAGTGCCTGGACTTCAAGAACGAGCACAACCATCCGTTCGTCCGGCAACAAGGCGGCGTTGGCCAGGGCCAGCAGGGCGTCGACATAGGTCAATTCGGTGCCGTCATCGTCGGCCGTGATGGCGCCCTCCAGGCGCAGGGCCGCGTTGACAGTGGCGGCGAGGCAGAGAAAGGCCGACAGTTCGCCAACCGCGCCATCCTCGACATCCAGCGCCACCAGCCGGCAGCCCTCCAGCGCCTGCTGGCCGGCATTGCTGGCCTCGACCATGGCGCGCGCCCGTTCTGGCGAAACCTCGCCCGCGCCGATCGTCACGACGCCTTGATCGTTCAGCGACGCCAGCAACAGCGCGGCGGTCGCCAGCTCGACGCGCAGGTCGCTCTGTCCCGATCCTATCGAGGCACAGCCCGCGACCAGAACGACCAGGAAAATCGGCATGAGCCGCCTCATCGCTCAGCCCTCTGGCGGCCGGTTGGGCACGGCATAGACCGTGATCGACCCGATCACCGCGATAAGGGCCGTGTAGATGGTCTCAGCCGCGGCCGCCTCGTCGCCCGCAAGCTGGATATGGCCTTGGCTCTGCAGCCAGATCAGCAGTGTGGTGATCGCGGCCACCAGAAACTTCCTCGATCCGCGAACCCAGTCGATAAGCATGCGCATGGTCTGTGCCCTCCTCTTCAGGCATCAAAAAGCCGCCCTAACGGCTGATGGGCCGGGGCGGCGGGATTGGGGTGTTGAGGCGGCCTATACCAAGGCTTGATGATAATGACTCATGTGACCGTGTTGTCTTTTTCGCTGGTCAGGCGCGTGTCGCGCCGTGGTGTGGACATACCACAAGCGGCGCGCAACGCAGCCTTCGGTGGGGCCAAATCGCTCCACGGCTGCGTTGCGCCGCTTGCCCGATGCTGAAGCATCGCGCTGCGCGACGCGCCTATCCGTGAACCGATTTGGCCACCATCACATGAGTCATTATCATCAAGCCTTGGTATTATGCCGCCAGAATCTCCACGGCCGAGCCTGCACAGGTAACGGTGCCCGAGGCCGTGCCGCCCATCGTGTAGGCGCCCGGCGCCGGGCAGGCGCGATGGGCCGCCGCCGCGAAGAAGTTGCTGTTCGGGTTCCGGTTCTGGCCCTCGACCAGGCCCGTTGCCAAGCTGAACGGCGTCGCCCGCCCATGCGCGCCCGACAGGGCCAGACTGTTGGCCGCCGTGGTGTTCAGCGTGTATTCGCAATTCGACGACGTGCGGGTGTCGGGCTGGACGGCGCCTACGGGCGCGGCGTTGTTGGCGCCCGTGATCTCAAAGCAGATCGCCTGCCACTGATCCGGGCTCATGCCCGCTGCGACCGTTATGTCCCCGACCGACGTTTCGTCGACGATCCAGAAGAACTGATGCGAGAACTGGTCTTGGAAAAACCGTGTCGCACGCGCGCGCGCCGCCGATACTTCCACCGCTCCGGCGCCGGCAATCGTCAGGCTGGACGCGTATCTCGGCTGAAAGAAGTTGTCCTCGTTAGAGACAAACAGCGCCAGCAAACGGCCCGCCGTCTGGCCGCTCAGCGTCAACGTTACCGGGCTGCCCCCGCTGGCAGACCCGAACGCCACGTTGTTCACGACCAGCCCGGCGGGCGCCGCCGCCGGCTTGATCAGAGCGGGCAAGACACGGGTGCTCATGGATAGCTTTTCGCCGGGCCGACCAGGATCTCCGTGCCGGACCGAACCTGATAGACCAGCCAATGCTTTTGGTTCGCATCGGCCGGGACATCCGGCGGGTCGATCCACTTAGCGGCGAAGGAGACCGTGTGCGGCCCGCCGCTGAACTCCAGCACGATGCCGCCGGCTTGCCCCTCGGTAAGGCCGCTGGCGTCCAGCGTCGTGTTGCCGATCACCGTCACCCGGTGGTTCTCGCTGCTGTTCAGCGCAAATGTCGTCGTCGCGCTGAACGTGGCGGCCAGGAACGCATCGTCGGAGGCGGCCGGGCCGGGCGGCCCTTGCGGACCGGTTGGACCCTGCGCCCCATCGGCGCCATCGCTGCCGGCGGGGCCTTGGACCCCATCCGCTCCGGCCGGCCCCTGCGGACCGACCAGTGACGTGCCCGCGCCCCAGGCACCCGCGGCCTTCGGCCCGAAGATCGTGTCGGTGACCGTGTTGATGTAGAAATCGCCGTCGGCGCCAATGCCACCGGTCGGGTCGACAGACCCATTCAGGACCGTCTTTCCATCAATGCCGGCGGCGCCATCCGCGCCGTCATTACCGGCCGGCCCCTGGATACCTTGCGGCCCTTCGGGGCCGGCAGGCCCCGTGGCTCCCGTCGCGCCAACAGCGCCAGCCGGGCCGACCGGGCCTGTTGGTCCTGCCGCGCCGGCAGCTCCATCGGCACCGGCGGGGCCTTGAGCGCCGGTCGGGCCGGTCGCGCCGTCCTGCAACAGAGCGCCTTGGACATAGACAGCCTCGGCGTTGATCGTGCCCGGCCCTCTGTTACCACCCGTTGGCGCGCCGACGACAACCCCGGACAACAGGTCGATATCGACCGGCACCTCAACCCTCCTGTCGCTCTCCAACCGCAGAACAACGGTCGTGTCGATCTCCCACTCTAGGGCATTGAATGTCTGGTATCGAAACGTGCCGGTAAAACCTGCCGTGCTGGTCGGCGACAGCAGTTGGACGAACCGCGTCGAATCGGTGTCGTTCTGAAACTCCCAACGCGCGATGATCGTATCGGCGTTGTTGCCAATGTTCGTGATTTGGGCGGCACTGAACAGGTTCGCCGCGTCCGTCAGCGCGATGTTCATTTCGGCACGGGTCTGGTTTACCCACGCCACGCCATCCCATTGCAACAGCTCGCCAGAGGTAAGGCCGCTGATGGTGACGTTCCCCAGATCCTCCAGGACGCCCGCGCCGGCCGGGCCTTGAGGGCCAGTGTTGCCCCGTGGCCCTTCCGGGCCTTGAGGCCCTGTAGCACCCGTTGGTCCAGCCGCCCCGTCAACGCCTGCGGGACCGGTCGGCCCCATTGGCCCTGCTGCGCCGGCAGCGCCGTCGCCGCCGGGCGGCCCCTGCGGCCCTGTTGGGCCAGTGGCGCCAGTTGCTCCATCGGCGCCAGCCGGGCCTTGCGGTCCAGTGGCGCCGGTCGCCCCTGTTGCACCGTTTGACCCGTCCGCACCGGCTGCCCCCGCCGGACCCTGGGGGCCATCGGCTCCGGCCGGTCCTTGTGGTCCCGCTGCGCCAGCCGGCCCCTGAGCGCCGTCCGCTCCCGTTGCGCCAGGCGGTCCGGCGTCTCCAGTATCGCCCTTGGCGCCTGTCACGCCCGCCGGCCCTACATCTCCCGTTGAGCCTGCTGGGCCGGTATCGCCCGTCGCTCCGGCTGCTCCTGTATCACCGATGGGCCCCGCCGGTCCGGCTGGACCGGTTGGACCGGTGCCGCCCTGCGCGAACACCACCGGTTCCGGCAAAATGGCCTCAGCCGGCGCATAGCGAACGGTCAGGCCCGGCGCCCCGAGCCTGACATAGAACTGCGCGTCCATGGCTTACGGGCCGGCCGGATCGGTGACGCCCGGAACCACGCGCACCGTGTTCGACAACAGATGCTCGATCGCGCCGCCTGGCCCCAGCAGCAGCGCATCCCAGCGATAGAGGTTGACCGGAATGTCGGCAGTTTCCGCGCCAGTCATTGTCAGCACGAACTCACCGGTCGCGGCACCCGTGCTGTCCACCGTCCACGGATAGGCGGTCGGCCCGCGCTCGGTCGCGCCCGCCGTCTGGTCGCGGATCTCCGCCTTCATGGTGTAGCCGGTCAGATCCTGCGGGTTGCTGGCGGCATCCAGCATCGTCAGGGTCACCTTGGCATCCGCGCCACGGCGGATGGCGTGTTCGTCGACAAGCGCCGGCACCCGGCGCACGAGATCGGTCATGGCGCGGGCCTCAAGATCGCGTCGAAGGCGGCCGGGATATCGGCGGCGTTGGCCAGCGTGCCGGCCGCGATCTGGGCCTTTAGGCTGCGCGCTGCCTTCCAAATACGATCCTTGTGGACGGCGGCGGCCCTGGCAATTGCCATCATCTGTTCGGCTGTGACAGTGTGCTCTTGATCCTCCGCGTCGCCAAAAACCAGTTCCAGAACCGACCCGCTGGCGGCGATCTCCGACGCAAGGTCGCGCATGCCGGCGATGTTCACCTGATCCTCCAGATTGCGCATGTCGACCGGGATACGCCGGCCGTCGTCCAGCGTTGCCGTGAACCCCTCGGCAATCCTGCGATTGCGCTCGCCATTCACCGCCTCACGTGTCGCAGGGGCCGGCGTCGCAATCCAGGTCTGCCACGCCGTCTGCGGATCACCGCGCCATTCGCGCGGGCCACGCTCGGCAATGACCAGGCCCTCGGGGCGATCATCGAGGTTGAGGCGATACCAGCCAAGCGCGGCCAGCTCCGCGTCGCTCCACAACCGCTCAATCGCGGTCGGATGCTGCGTACCGTCCGCCGCGACATAGGGCGGCGTAACATCGTTCAGGTCTGTGTCGACTAACATGGTGTTCTCCTAGATGCCACCGGCCCACGACGCCATCACCCCGGCCCAAAAGCTCTGGGGCTCGTTATGGGTCATTTCGAAGTCCTCGTTCTGGCCTGACGGCGTGCCTGTCTTCAGCCACATCGCCATCTTGTGTTCGCCCTCGATCCCCGCCTGAAACAGTTGGGGCACGGCGCCGACACCACCATTGCCGACCAGGCTCAGCCACGAGCCACCGATGAAAGCCAAGTTGGCGAGACCCAGCACGAATCCGCCGTTGGCGGTCGCTAGATTGCTGATCCGGTGCTGCGGAAAGGAGGCGTCAGTGCCGAACTCGGCATCGACCGGCGCCTCGCTGTCGCACAGCGTGGTCACAAGGGTGGCGATCCCCATAGAATCGCAGTTCGATTTGTTGTGCGTGATCACCAGGTCGCCCGACTGGCCCGCGGACACGAACTTGGACCAGATTGACACAGTGACCGACGAGCCGCCCTGCAGCCATGCATTGGCGATGCGCCGATCGAACGGCACGCCACCCCACGTCAGCGTCTGATGAGCCAGGTTGCTGAAATTCCCACCATCCTGGCTGGACACCCCCACAATACACAGCCGGCGCTGAGTTGGATACGCGCCGTAGGGAAGGCCCGAGAACGTGATCGACGAGCCGCTCGGCCCACGGCTGGTCTGGTTGACCAGTTGGATCGGAAAGCGCTTGCGGGCGGCAAAGAACCATTCGGGCGCGCTGGTCAAGCTCATGGCAGCCAGACCCGGCCGACATATTCACAGTAGTACGGAACCAGCAGCCCACCCTCAAGAACGTCCGGTAGCGATCCGCTCATGGAAACGACCTGAGATCCCCAACTGATCGTGTGAGGCCCGCCGCCCGCATTCCAGAACAGCAGCAGCCCAACCCGGCCAGCGACCTCGTTAATAGGGTTCGTGACCGCGAAATGCTGGCTCTGGCCGCAGGTGAAGTTGACACCCGCGTGCATGTCGATCGTGACGTACGGCCCGTTGGGCCGGCCGACAGACACTTGCGCGCTGGACAGCCCGGTCGGCGACACCGGCACAAATGGTTCCGACGCCTGCCGGACTTCCGCAGTGCTGGCGTAGGCCGCGCCATTGATCTTAAGGCGGGTCACAGCACCGTTCGCGATCTTGAGCGCGCTTACCGCATCGTTGGCGAGTTTCGGATTGTTCACCTGACCATCGGCAATCTTGGCGCCCGTAACCGCCAGATCGACGATGTTGCCGGTGTTCACCGCATTCGCCTGCATCGCCGCATTGCCGACACTATCGTTCGGCAGGCTGAAGATGTTTGTCGACGGGTTGATGTTGGCGATGACGATATCCGTCGTGCCGTCGAAGACGCTGAGTTCCCAGAGCGTCCCGGAAACCTCCCTTATCCAGGCCATGCCCGCCTGGGCGTAGCTTGGTCGCGTGGTGCCGCGATGCAGGGTATTGAGCGCGTCGCGCCACGAGCCAAGGTCGCCGGCCAGCGTCGTGCCGTCCTTGGTGTCTGGATCAATCGTGCCGAAATCGAATTGAGACATGGTCTAGCTCGCGTATCCGTAACCTTTGGCGACGTAATCAAACGTGCGCTGGATGGCCGTGTCGCTGTTGTCGAAGAACTGAATGGTGAAGCCGCTCGCGCTCTTGGCGGTGATCGTCCAATAGTCGCCCGTCGCCAGATCCTGCGCCGCGATCCCAAGCCCCTTCAGCGCGTTGAAGGCAGGTGCAAACGTGATGGTTCGGCCGGCGGGCGTGACCACAAGATCGTCGCCGGCCTCAACCCGATCGGGCATGTCCACTGTTACCTCCAGATCAATGATGTTCGGTGATATGTTCGTACTGACGCCGGAAAGCAGGACGCGGAACTCGAAGGCGCGCGCGGTGTAGTCGCCGACCACCAGCGTCTGCCATGCCGACCAGACCGGAGAGCCGGCCGGATGGTCGGACGTGAAGCGCAGCTGCACCTCTGCCCCCCACTCGCTGGCCGTCGTGCCGCTCAGATTCTCGACCGACGCCAGGCTGGCCCAGCTCGACATGACATTCTGGTTGTTCAGGCCGCTGGCGTTGACGTTGGCCGACACGCGGCTGGTGTAGACAGCCCCGAGATCGATATCGGTCGCGAAGTCGTACTGCCCGCTGGCGTAGAAGACGCCCGGCGATTGCTCCGCCAGACGCAAATTGTTGGTGACGACCGCCGTCTGCGCCTTGGCGCCGGCGAACCCAGGGTCTTCCGTGGCCGTCTCGACGACGTTCAGGCCCTCCACGCTGCCGATGGTCGAGACGATCGACGTCGCGTTGACGCTTTCGGTCCCTTGCTCCGTCACCGCCTTGATCAGGAACGTGCCGCTGTTGGCCGCGATCTGGATGACCGTCCCCTCGACGCGGGGCTGGATATCGATGGCCTCACCCCAGCCGGGGCTATCGGTCCTGGGCGACCGCTTGATGCGATAGTGCGACAGGTTCAGGTTCGGCACCGGGTCCCAGCTCAAGGTCGCGATGGAGCCGACGACGGAGATGCCGAAATTCTCGACATCCGCCGGTGGGCCGTCCAGCACACCCAGGGTCGCGCCATAGGTCGTCCAAGGCGACACCCGCCCCAGACTGTCCCGCGACCGCACCCGAAACTCCCACGGCCCGTCCTCGGTGGGCGCGATATCGATCGACAGGGACGACGTCGTGCCGGCCGGCTGAAACGCCCGCCCGTCGGTCGGCCTGTATTCGACCTCGAACAGGGTCACGCGGGCATCGTCCGGCGCCTGCCACGAGAAGGTCACGGCCGTCAGGATCGTGGCGGCCGGCTTGTAGAGATACTCGCTGTGGCTCGGGTTGATCGGCTTTCGCAGCGGGCCGGTCGGCAGTGCTGTAAAGGGTGGGCTGTCCAGCACCAGCCCTTGCTCGATGCGGGCATATTTGTTCGGGTCGTGCAGCAGGGCCGTGATCTCGAAGATGTTGGCCTCCGCCTCCACCACGCTCAGGATACGGAACTGGCGCGGCGCCACCGGCGAAACGATCCAGACCGCGCCCGGCACCGGTGCGGCCGGCAGCGCCGTCGCCCAGGTCAAGCTCGTATGGTCGCCGGCCCCGTTGGTCAGCGTCCGGTCTTCGATCGAGCCGTCCGGCATCACCACCGAAAGCGTGTAGGTCGAGACACCGACGATCGTGACGGCCGCGTCGATCACGAGGCTGGTCGTGCCCGGCGTCACCACCCGTCCGCCTTGCCGCGTGCCGGCATAGGCCGGATCGGCAATCGAGACGATGTCCCCCGGCCCCACATCCGCATGGTCCCAGGATGCGCGATAGGTCACCGTCTCGGTCTGGTTCCAGGCCGTGTCAAGCGCCCACAGGCCGGTGCGATAGGCCTGGCCGCGCCGCGTGCAGCCGACGGCCTTGATCTCCGCCGGCCGCCAGCCATACTCCGCGATCCGCGCCGGGTCCTCGACCACCTCGATCGCCGCCTTGTAGCCGTCGTCCGGGTCATGCCAGGAGACCAGCGCCACCGTCGGCCGGGTCTTCAGCCCGGTGCCGGAATAGGTGAACAGCCCGTCGATCACGTTGGCCGGCGTCACCAGCTTCACCGGGTCGGCCGGCTTGTCCTGGCTGACCGTGACCGCGCCGGAGGCCCAATGGGTGATGCCCCGGAACGAGCCGGCGACGAGCTGCACCGCCCGGATCGCGTCCTCGCGCCCCTCGACCACGCCGTTGAAGGTATAGCGCGGCTCCTGCCCGCCCAGCCCGTCATCGACCAGCTCGTCGCAATATTGCGCGATGTCGTAGAACGCCCATTTGTCGACCTGGGCCGCGTCGATGAAGTCGCCCAGCCCCCAGCGCCTGTTGGTCAACAGCGCATAGAGCACCCAGGCGGGATTGTCGGTCCAGCGCGTCACAAACGTGCCGTCCCAAATGCCGGAGTAGATCCGCGTCTGCCCGTTGTAATTCGACGGCACGTCGACCAGCAGCCCGTAGATCTCATAGTTCCGCGTCGGCACCCGGCCGCCGAACGCCTCCGCATCGGCCGACACGGCGGCGAAAGCGGTATCGGGATATTGCAGTTTGGCGTCGATCAGTTCGGTGTAGGAGGCCCAGAACAGGCTATCGACCTCCTTCACCGACATGCGGTCGCCGGTCAGCCGCCGCACGCGCACCTGCCAAGGCGCGCCGCCTTCGGGCAAGGCGACCCGATAGGCCCGCTCGTAAGGTGAGGTCGTCTTGCCGAGCACCCGGTCGATGACGACCTGGTTCCAAACGCCGCCATTCGGCATCACGTCGATCGCCAGGTCGACGAAGGACCGGACGATATCGCCATTGTCCCGCACCCAGGAGAGGCCGTTGGGAAAGCGTGCCTTCACGCGCACGGCATCGACGGTCGGGTCGGTCACCTGCCGCGTCACCGATCCGTCGCCGCTGCCCGATCCCTCGGGGCTCCAGGCGGTGACCTGAACCCCGACCGGGATTTCGCGCTCGACCTCGGTGAAGCCCTCGACATGGGGCTGGTCCGGCAACCCGGTCCGCCCCCAGACCACAACACCCTCGACGGAGAACGAGTCGTCGTCGTGCTGCAGTGGCGTATCGTCCAGGAACACGCTCTTCAGGTTGTCCTTCAGACCGCCGATCGGCCCTTCGCTGACGACATCGATGATGCGGGCGGTCGCGGTAGAGCGCAGCGTGTTCGGCGCCTCGCGCCCACCACCGCCACCGCCGCCCTTGCCGCCGCCGGCGCCCTCGATGCTGAATGGATCAAAGCGCGGCCTAACCGGCCCGCCAGCCAGTTTGTCGATCATGCGACGGCCGCTCATGGTGTGCCCGTCAGGAACTTGTTGGAGCCGCCATCGTTCGTCGCAAACGGCAGCTCTTCAACCGCGATACCGGCGGACCCAACCACCGACCCGACCCGAAACACCCCGAACGCCAGCGGCACCGGATTACCCGCCTCGATCCGGTTGACGCCGCTGTTGAACAAAAACGACGGACGCTTGTCGGGGGACTCGTTGCTGTCGATGCTTGGGGTTGGGGACAAGAGTTGCGCCACACCGCCGAGCGCAGCGGCCACGCCGGCATTGAACGCCAACGTAGCAACCACGCCCTTGACGGTGATGTCGGCCGCAAAAATGCCGCCGGCGACAGGGCCGCCCAGCGCGAACGAGGTGGCAATTAGGGCTGCTGCAGCAATGAGCTTGACGAAACCATTGTTGCCGCTACCAGCGCCCTCAACCGCCGGCACGAAGTGAATATCGCCGTCGTCGGCCAGCAGCGTCAGAGTCTCCGCCTCATGCTCGAAGCCATCCTCCAGGCCGCCGCTGATCACGTGAAAGCTGCCCTCCGACAGCCGCTGCCGAAATCCCGGCACCTGCCGAGACAGCCCCCGCACGGCCTCCGCCGGCGACGCCACGTCCCAACAAAAAGGCCCGCCGAAGCGAGCCAGGTCACCGTGCAAATGAATCGTTCTCACGACACGCCACCCAATCCATCCGACCATTCTGATAGTTGCTTTGCCAGCAACGCTGCCAGCCTGTGCGAAATCCGGCCGACACCCACCTGTCCGTCACAAGCCCTCAGCAGAATCTCGATGCCATCTCGATCGCCGGAGAACCCAAAGCTGGTGAAGTCGACAGAGAATGATGCCTTGGTTAGCTTTCCGGCCATTCACGTCATCCTTATGCGTCGACCAGTGCGCATGAACCTCGGCTCGAAACTCGGCCAAATTTCTGAGACTTCGCCGCCCAAAAGAAAACCCCGCCGGAGCGGGGTTGGGTTACAATCGATTGTAACAATAGAAAGCCCCGCCAAATTGCGGGCTTTCTTGTTAACGAAGATCAAGCATGCTCAGGAATCAGTTTTTGCACCTTGCGGTGAGGTTCTTGAGCGCGTCGGTTTTGCCTGCTCTCCTCCTGAATTGCTCTGCCTCTTTCCTTGGCGTCTACCAGCCACTCCGGGATCTTGGTCTCGGGCCTCTCTGGTTTTTCCGCCATCTCCAGTCTCCTTCTTCGGGGTGCGATCCAACCTCTCTATGAAATGGGGCTGCTGCTCGGCGTAGACCACCCGACCTAGTGCCCGAACCAACTCCAGCAAGTCATCAGATGGCCTTTCCACCTTCTCAAAAAGCGCGCTTGCCTCGGTGCTGTCAATGATGAAATCATGGCTTGGGTATCCGGATACTAGCATTCCGACTGTGTCAAAATCGGCATTTCCGCCATGGCTTACAAGACGTTGGCCATACGCAGTTGCGACGTGAAGATCGCGCAAATCCCTCCCAAGATTCTCCGGACTTATCTGAGCGTAGACCGGAGCCATGACCCCGACAGCGACCGAAGAAGCTGTCTTGGCAGCCATTTCGTAGGTGATGCTGCCACCGCTACCGCTCTTGATTTTAAGGAGAACCTTCTCAAAAACCTCATAGCATTCTTGGGCCAGCCCCTCAAAAGCAGTGCGCACCGTGAGGCCGGATCGACGCCTGCCAATTTCATCCTCCTGAACCAATTGAACATCAAGTGGCCCAAGCTCGGACGGGCCAGTCATAACGAGGCGGCTGGCCCCTAGAGCAATCAATGTGCCGGCGCTTTTGCAATAGCTGGGAACGTAAAGGCTGAACTCTGTCGAGGTGCGCTGAAGCGTTCGTGCGATCTTGTAAGCCGAGCCTGCCAGGCCGCCGTTGGTCGTCAAAATGAGAATCACGTTGTCTCGGAACGGCTGCTCTTCTGAGGGCTGCATGCTCTCTATCAGCCTGCCATAGCCGCCGTCATCGATCGGCCCACTGTAGACATGAATGCGCGAATTTGTCTCTGATGCGATCGCTGTTGCCATCGCTGTGATTTCTTCATCGACGATCATCGCTCAAACCTTCCTCGCCACGATGCAGACGACCATACACTCGATTCTAGTTATGAATCACAAAACCTCCGAGGTCATACCTCAAAAAATGCGTCACGAACTTGCGCCACCGCCCCATGGGCTCGCGCCGGCTGTAGCGGCCGGGCAGGTGATGCAGGATCAGGCTGTTGTCGAGCACGATGCCGCCATGGTGCGGCACGCCCGGCCGCCCACCGCCTGCGGGCAGCGACGCCAAGAAAACGTCCCCCGGCTTGGCCTCATGCGGCGCCACCGGTCGAAACCCGGCTTCTGCAAAACCCTGCCGGTAGAGGTCCCCGCCATCCGCCCACCAGTCATTGTCCCGCGCAAAATCCTTCAGCACGACGCCGCGTTCCTGCCGATACCAGTCGCGGATCAGCGCGTAACAATCGCCCTTGCCGTCCGTGCCGCTTGGCCCGTGGCGAAACTGCCGGCCGATCAGCGGCGGCGGTTGGAGGCCGTCGCCCCAAGCCCACGGGTCGCCAGCCACCTCGCCATCGGTCAACACGATCACCCAGGGCACGTTGCTGTCGATCTGCCCCTGGATGTCGGCGGCCGACGGTTCGGCGCTGCCGTTCACATGGGAATGCACCACCGCCTGGATCTCGCCGCGCCGTGCAGCCGCCACCCAAGCCTGAGGTGACATCCTGAACGCCGTTTCCGGCTCCGGATGCAGGTTGCGATAGGGCCGGTACACGCCGTCGACGATCAGGCCACAGGCCTCGTGCGGATAGCGCTCGATCGCATCTTCCCTGATGGCGGTCGCGACCGACGGCACCAGCATCATCGCCACCCTTTCTGACATCTGACTTCTGACATCTGACTTCCGGCCGAAGGCCTCACACCCGCGCCCGCGCCACGCCCGGAAAGCCTCGAAACGGCAGGATGGCGTTGGCGCCGAATCGTACCTTGCAACCCGTCGTCAACTGCTTGTTGCAGGTGTCCTGCGAGGCGTCGGCTGTCCAGTTGCCGAACCGGTCGAAGCTGTTATTGCCGACATAGGGGCAGGTCGCCTGGCTGTAATCGAAGGTCCCTGTCGCCGGGTCGAAAACCCGATAGCGCTGATCGCACAGCCGCGTCACCTGCCGCCCCGGCACCAGGCGCCCTTCCTGGTCCATGGCGGCGGCCAACTCCCACTCGACATAGACCTTGTTCTGCGCCGATTTCCGCTCGACGCGATAAACGTCCAGCGGCCAGTGCGCCGTCGGGTCGGCCCCCGGCTGCCCGTCCAGGAAGCGCGTCAGGGTCCGCAGCCGCGTGACCGTCGCGCCGACCAGGTCGTTGAACTGCTGCAACAGGCCCGCGATCACCAGATTGACGTTGGCAATGCGCAGGCGCGGCGTCGGCAGAGGCCCGCTGCCGGACCACTCGAACCCGTCCGCCTCGATCGGCGTCGGCGGGTAGGTGTCGCCGGCAAACACCACCGGCTGATCGTTCACCGTGCCACTGGTCCAGCGCAAAATGCCGGCACCGTGGCTGGTACCGTCCAGCGTCCACAGCTCGACCTTGGCGTCCAGCGCCGCGGCCTGTTGGGCTTCCGTGAGGGCTGACATTCATTCTCCGGGCAAAGAAAAAACCCGCCAGGGCGGGGTGGGTGGCAGACGCCGCCGATGACATCTGTTCGCGACGATGGCGCGGGGACGGGCTATCGTGCGCGCCCTGGATTTGACGCTCCGGTCGCGATCGCCGCAACCTGGTCGCCGCTTGCGGTTGACTCGCCAAAGCCGGACGGGTCAGGTTCCTTCCTCGCGTCGACGAGATCGTCCAGGCGGGCCGTCATCTTGTTCACCTGCAGCGTAAGGCCGTGCAGGGCGTGAATGAGAAGATCCACCTTCGTCCGGGTCGGTTGCTTGTCCGCGCACATCAGCAGGTCCTTTCGAGGTGGGTCGAGGTGGGTATGAGCGCTCTCTACATCATGCGGTATCTGGGTGCGCACGACACGGGGTCCGGCACCGTCTACATCGGCAAAGGCAGAATCGTCGGTGTTGATGAGACCGATGTTCGCTATCACGGCAGTTACGAAGTCGCCGACGGGCGGCTCAAAGGAACCGTCGCGTTGTCCACCCCTACCCCGGGCGCAACCTTGGTCACCGGCCATCTGCTGTCGCCCGACCAGTCGGTGACGATCGAGGTCGATTGGCCGGATAATTTCGAAAGCGCCGACGCCCTTTTCGTCAAGGTCGCCGGCGAGCCGGTTTCGGTCACGCTGGAGAAGGTCGGTGACACGCCTTGAGCGCCGTCACCCCCGGGCCCGCCGACATCGCGTTCAGCGGCGAGGCCGGGGGTGCCTCAAATGCGTGGCCGCTTGTAGACGCGCGCGCCCACCTCACTCCCAAGACAGCGAATCCTTGTCGCTGGTCGCCTTAAGATCTCCGAGCTTGCGGTTCGTCCCCAATCAATCAAACGGCGTGGAGGGCTGGCCGTCGAACACGCCCTGAAACGGAACCAGCTCGGGGACGAGTTCCACATAGACGAAGCTGAGAGTGCCGCGCGACGCCTCATCGGCGCTGATCTCGACAAACTCATCAGGCACGATGTCGGCGATGATGACCGGCTCTTGATCGACCGATGCCAACACCGTGGTTTCCGCATAGCCCTCGCGAACGCAGGTGACCTCGATCTGGGGCGGCCCTTCGCCGATGGTGACGATCTCGGGCACCTCGATATCCTGAGCGATGACGACGCCCTCGCGCGCAATCTCGCACGTGGCGCCCGATGGCACCGCAAAAACGCCGACCCGCTGTTCGTGACTAACACCCGGCGCGGCACAACTTGCAACCATCAACGCCGCCGCGGCAACGACTCCTGCCTTCATCCTGGCCCCCGTTCTCTTATGAGAAGGGATATCAGATCAGGCGTGCCGCGAAGTCAATGCGCGATCGTCGATTGTCGCCGCCCCTACCCCCGCACCGTGTCCAGCGCGAGGTTGCTGACCCTACGCACTCGGAACACTGCTCGGCGTCGACGGAAGCCTGATCCGCGCGTTTTGAATGTCGGCCAGGAACTCCACGATGTTGTTCTGAACGGCCCGGCTTCCGGCCTGACGAGCCCGAACGAACCCATAGAATGCATCCGATGCGGGCGACAGTCCCGTGGTCAGGATCTCGGCAACGTAAATGGTTGCTCCGGTGGCCCGATTGATCATCTCGTAGCGCGCGCCCGCTTCGCAGGTGAAGTCAATCCCGATCGGTGGGCAGTCCAACTCTCGGATCGTCACGATCAACGAAACGTTGTTCATCGAGCCGTCCATGAAGAGGTTGGAGCGTGCTATCGAATCCTCAAACGCGCTTTCCCACAACTCGATCACGTCGGCCTCGGCGCCGGCCGCCTCGATCTCGCCCGTCCGATCGTCTGTGTCCGCGATGCTAACCGTTAGCGCCTGAAGCTGAGCATTGATGCGGTTCTGGGCCAAATCAACACTCGGCGGCGTGAAATCAAGAGGCGGAACGCTACATGCGCTCAGACCAAACACGACCAATCCCAACGCCAACCACCGCTTCATCGAATCCCCCGCTTTCGTTCTCCGGCAAGCTACCACGAGAAAGCGAAAAACGATCAAGCCGCCACATCAAACGCTTGGCGAAACGTCGCCGTCACGGTGAACACATCGTCCCCGGCCTGCGGCCTGGGCGGCGACCATTCCGGGCAGCGGAACTGGCTCGCCGCCGCATCCCCCGGCGGCGTCCAGTCGAACAGTTCCGCCCCGCCCCGCGCGTCCAGAAAGCCGACGATCGCGTCCGCGTCCACCCGGCTCAAGGTCTGCCAGGTCAGGCGCCAGACGGTGCGCTTTGCGTTCAGCCCGTCCGGCTGCACCTGTTCATAGCCGTCGCCGAACGCGGCGGTCAGCAGCGCCACCTCATTGTCCGGTGCCGAGCCCACAGAGGGGTTCACCGGCGGCGAAAAGATCGGATTGGCCATAATACACCCTGTTGAACATCACACCCTGTTCAGCATGCCGCCGACGCGGCTTTGCTGCGCGATCTCGGCCTGCACGGCCGACCGCACCGCGGCACGCATCTGCCGCCCCACCGCGTCCGCCGCCGCCCCGTCCACACCGTTCTCGTTCACCGCCTTGGCGTCGATCGAGATGGTCTGATGGATGGCGACGCCGCCGCCGGCCCTGCCGCCGCCCAGACCGCCATTCGCCCGGTGGCGCGGGTCGTCCCGCGTCAGCACCTCTTCGCCCCGCCGCAAGATCGCCGGCACCTCGTCCCCCGCCAGCCCGCCGAAATGATACCGCGCGGCGCCGAGCCACACGGTCGGCGAGAGACCCCGGCCAAGGCTCGCGCCATGGCTCACCAGCCCACCGCTGTGGAAACCCTTGCCAATCTTGGCCGTCTTGCCAACAGGCGTTCCGCCGAAAAGGCTGCCAATGCCGCCCAGGATGTCGTCGAACAGCCCGCCAACCCCACC
>JBCDFV010000044.1:0-37098 GCA_039177555.1 Pseudomonadota bacterium
ATGCCACAGCGCGCATAGGTCGATTTGCCGAGGCAGATCACCATGATGTCGCGCGGCACCCTGAAATACTCCACCGTGCTGGCCAGCGCGAAGCTGTTGGGCGGAATGATGCAGACGTCGGTCTTGCGTTTCACGAAGCTGTTTTCAGCGAAGCTCTTGGGGTCGACGATCGCGTTGTCGACATTGGTGAAGATCAGGAACTCGTCGCCGACCCGCGCATCGTAGCCGTAAGAGCTGAGGCCGTAGGAGATCCCGCCCTCACGCGTCTGCTTTTCCACGAACGGCTCGATCATGCCATGTTCGCTGGCCGTCTTGCGGATCCATCGATCGGACATGATGCTCATGGTCGGCCGCTCTTTCGGCCCGGACGGGCCCGTGTCGGGGGGTGTGACTGGACCTCGTGTGTAACCGGCCCGCGCGCGCTTCTCAAGTATGTGCTGACTGGGATGGTCGCATACCGGCGTCTTCGACCTCGCGACGCGCGGACAAGCGCTGAGGTCGAACCGGCTAGCGCCCGGTCGACTCCCCCTGGGTCGGCTTGGAAAGGGAGGTGCGGCCGCGTTTCTGGGCCTTGCGCTTGGCCAGATTGGCCCGAAGCGCCGCGGCCTCGCGTTCCTGGCGCGACGGCGTGCGTTCAACAGCGCCCGTGGCATTCGTGTTGGCATCGCGTGCATTACCGGCTGGCTTTGATTTGTGGTCACTCACGCGACTCTCCGGATGTCTGCTGGCGGCAACGCGGCAAAGCCTAGGCCTTTCGAGGTCATTACAAAAGCCGCTTGCGCCCGCTGCCCGGCCTATGGCAGTTTCCCGCCGCCTTCGCCCGCGCCTTGCCACACTCGAAGTCGCAAGCGAAGCCAACGCTGCCGTAGCTCAGGGGTAGAGCACTCCCTTGGTAAGGGAGAGGTCCAGAGTTCAAATCTCTGCGGCAGCACCAGATTTATTTTGATAATTCAATGGGTTGACGCCCCTCATGGCATAAGCGACCACTCGCAAATGCCGTGAACATCCGCAGAACACCGTGAGTTCACCCGTGGAAAATCCGTGGACTTGAGAACGATGCGCGAACGGGCTCACGGCGGTTCTTGACACAATCGGTCACCCGATAGCCGACCATCTCATTGGCCGGGTATGACTTCAACAGATGCTCCGGAACATCGTCGGCCAAGAGCCATTCACGCGCGTCGGCAGGCCGAAGAATGGCCGGCATGCGGCTGTGCTTGCAGCCGGCAATCGAGCCCTTGACAAGCCGGAGGGGTGCTCAAAGCTATTGCCTGTCCTGGCGTGTCGGGAAAGAGTGCTTTAAGCGAGCTTCTTTCAATGCGCAGGTAATGGCCCACAGTGACAGCGTTTGTCGATTGGCCGGGGCATAACCCCATTGAACGCCAGGCGACAATCGTCGATGCCCATATCGATTCCCGTCGGCAACGACCGGGCCGGATCGACCACAGGATCACCCTGAAAGCGACCTGCCACGGTAACGAGTTATGAACGAGAGGCGTTACGATAGAGGTCGACGCGCCGTTCGAAGTTGCGGATCTGACAAACGCCGACCCGTTCGTCATTGCCTCGTTGTATCCCGCTATGACGGTCGGGGGTCGCCTGCGCATACACGGCCGTGTGAGCTTCAAACTGCTCAAGAACCTGATCGACTATCAGGGCGCGTGGCGTCTCGCGAAGTCCGATCTGAGCCACTCGGTAATCATTGAGGCAGCGGAAATCGACTACGACGCCAAGTCCGACCCGGGGCCGCGTCCCAGGTCCATTTTGGCGTTCACCGGCGGCGTCGATTCTACGTTTGCGCTGTGTCACAACGCCTCTGAACACGGTGGCCTCGCCCGCCACAACATTGGCGCGGCGATCATGATCGATGGCATCAACAGCGGGCCCAGCACGGAGAAGCCGCGCGATGTCTTGGCAGACCTGCGCCGTATCAGCGGCGCGTGGGATGTGCCAACTGGCATGATTCGCTTCGATATCTTCAAGCTGTACGACGCCGCCAATCCTGCGATCGGCGTCTGGGTGGCCGCTAGCCTGTCGCTGTTTTCCGGTTCCTTCAACGTCGGGCTGATCGGAGCGATCGGTGATTGGCTCAGACCGACCTATGACGTCTTCGGCTCCCATCCGCTGCTCGATCCATACCTTTCGAGCGGCCAAATGGCGATACGCCATGAAGGGGCACAGTTTACACGCGCAGAAAAAATCAAACTGCTGGCAAGCGATCTCGGCGGCATTGACAACTTGCGGGTTTGCTTCTTCTCCGAACCTGGCTTGAGGAATTGTTGCCGCTGTGAGAAGTGTATCAGAACCATGCTGACCTGCATCGCCGTCGGCCATGAGGTTCCGGCAGCGTTCCCGCTGGGGCTCCGATTACAAGACATCGGAATTGGTATGGGCAATAGCGCAGTGCTGTTCTGGGCAGCGGGGGTTATTGCAGCCTCAGAACGCTGGGACACCGGTGATCATCCGGCAATGCGTCGTCTGGGTCGCCGTTATCGAACCAAGCGCGTAAAGGTCGCCGCGAAAACACGTTTCAGCCAAATCCGGCAACGGCTGACCGGGTTGAGGCGTTCGCGTTAGCTCAAATCGATAATGGCTGCGCCTGACGACAGCTTGGAACTACACAAGCATTGGTGGCTGGATATTCCAGCTTGCCGAGTGCATCACCCGCGTCGCTGGTCATGGACTCGAGCCATGCAGTGCATCTCGCCATGGGAGTGGCGGAAACGAAACCAGAAGATTGGGCGCCGGGTCGCGCCCGACGCCCAAGCAATCAGGACTTCGGGGGGTGTATAGGCTTTAGAACCCCACTCGCAACCTTGGCCTCCGCACGATCAAGGGCCTCACCGTTGTCGACCGTCTGCTTAACCTCGACAACGCGTTTGTCCAATTTAGCCTTCGCAAGAACGTTCATTACTTGATTCTCCTCTGCTTCAACACGTTAAAGAATACAACAAGCTCGTGGAGAATCAAGCAGAGCAAGCGCATCACCTCCGCCACTAAGCACATTGGTCCGGACCACCATCCCTGCCGACGCGGCGCGAGTGATCGTTATCGCTCTCGGAAACGAGCGGGCCGGTATCCGGCGGTGGCCAAGCGCGAACGAGGTCGAGCGTTTCGGGACGCAAATCCCAAGCTAACGTGCGATGTACGATTCGGGTCCTGCCTAGATGCTGCAACCGAACCAGCAACTGCCGGCAAAGGCCGGATTGCTGATGCCGATGATGGCGATGATGGCGGTCAACGTGATGAGCGTCGCGGCGGTTGTTGAGATGATGGCGCGCATTGCTTTGGAACCCCTTGCTTGAACCAGCGTGACGGTTCCGTTCTAGTCGGGCGCCGGGGTCCGGTCTGTGAACCGTTTCACAGGCCAGCCGCATCATGCCCTCTTGAGGCACAGCCTCCGCGCGGCTTGAGGCCTGTGAGGAGCGGGCACCGCGCCAATGATGCTGGCGCGGTGCCCGGTCGGTTCCAGTTTGCCGATCGTTACTGGTGGGCGGCCATCAGGTCGGCCATCTCGTCGGCGAAGTCGGCGAGGGCCTCCTCGGCTGTTGCCTGTTCCAGCACGATGGCTTCCCACACGGCCGGCTCCAAGGCGCGGATTTCGGGCATCGCCGGAGGCCGGGCGCGGGCGAAAGCGACGTCCAGCTGATCGACGGCGACCCGATACTCCGGACGTTCCGCCAGATAGGCGGCGGCATCCGGATGCTGCGGCGTGGAGTTCAGGATCGGCATATAGCCGGTCACGGTGAACATCACGGAGTTGGAGTCCGGCGTCATCACGAAGCGCAGAAAGTCCCAGGCGGCGTCCTTTTGCGCCTCGTCGGCCCCCGCCATAATGCCCAATGCCGCACCGCCTATGGGCGCGGCGCAGTGGGTCTCGCAGGGCAGCGCGGCGACGCCCAGGTCGAACTCCGTATCGCGCGCGATCGTGCCCAGCGAGCCGGTGCTGCCGAACATGATGCCCGTGTTGCCGCTGACGAAGGACTGCCGGCCGACATCCTCGTCGATGGCGCCGTCAAGCTGGGCCACGTTGTGGACGTTCACCCAGTCGGAGGCGAACTGATAGGCGCGGGCCGTGTCCGCCTGGCCCATCTGAATCTCGTTGGTGGCACCGTCCATCCAGCCGCCACCGGCCTGGTTGGACATCGCCCAGCGCACCCATTGCGGCGGCGCGGCGACACCCCATTGAGATGTCGAGTCCCCGTCTCGGATCGTCAGCGCTTCTGCCGCCTGCAACAGCTCGTCCCAGGTCGCCGGCGGGCTTTCCGGATCGAGGCCGGCGGCGCCGAACAGGTCGCGGTTGTAATACATGACGGGCGTGGAGCTGTTGAACGGCAGCACGTAGGACTGGCCGAGATAGAGCGAGGCCTCCAAGGCGAACGGGCGCAGATCTTCCATGATCGCCGGGTCGGCGGCCAGGCGGTCATCCAGCAGTTCCAGGGCACCGGCATCGGCAAACAGGCCGTAGCGCGTGATCTCAAGCTGCACCAGCGTCGGCACGTCGCCCGACACGACCGCCGCCTGCAAGCGCACGATCATGTCGCCATAGTTGCCGACATAGATCGGCTCGATATCGATGGCCGGGTTGGCTTCTTCAAAGCGGGTGGCGAGCGTGTTGATCACCGCCTCACCCTGATTGGTCAGCGAGTGCCAGAACGGCACGACGATCTGGTCTTGCGCGGCGGCGGGAAGGGCCATCATGGCAACGGACAGGCCAAGGGCGGCGCGGCGGATCATGGCGGAGGCCTCCTATTGGAATAAGGAACGGGATGCCCCCGTGTCCTAGTGGCCGGCCATGAACGTTTGATGAAGCGTCGGTTACCGTCTGGCGTCGTCATCGAAGGTTAATGCAACCATCACACAGGCGTCGCATGCGGCCCATAGCGTCGCCGGCGTGAAACCAACGGATGAACAGGCAAAGGGTCAATGAAGCGCGTTGTCGTGCCGGCGCTGTTCGTGCTGCCGTGCCTGACCGTTCTGGCAATCTTCATCTACTGGCCGATCTTCTATTCGTTCTATCTCAGCCTGCATGACGTCAATCTGTTGAGCGGGCGGCAACGCTTCGTCGGTGCCGAGAACTTCGTCGATCTGGCCCTGGATGACGGCTTTCACCGGTCGGTCGCCATCACCGCCACGTTCGTTCTCGCCAGCGTGCCGCTGCGTCTGGCGCTGGCCCTGTTTCTGGCGCAGTTGCTGGTCGCCGAACGGCCCGCGAACCGGGTCCTGCGCGGGGTCTTCTTCCTGCCCTACGTCTCGTCGACCGTCGCGATCGCGGTGGTCTGGAGTTGGCTGTTCAACACCGATCTCGGCTTGATCAACCTGACGATCGGCGCGCTGGGCGGCAGCCCGCAGAACTGGCTCTACGACGCCGATACCGCGCTCTACGCCGTGGCCGCCGTGAACGTCTGGAAGCAGCTTGGCTACGACATGGTGATCTTTATCGCCGGGCTGCAGGCGATTTCGCCGACGCTTTACGAGGCCGCGCGTATCGATGGGGCCTCGCGCCTGCATCAGTTCCGCACCATCACCCTGCCCTTGCTGACGCCGACCCTGCTGTTCCTGTTGGTGATCTCGGTGATCGACAGCTTTCAGGTCTTCACGCTGGTCAACGTCATGACCCACGGCGGCCCCGCCCTGTCGACCGACGTGATCGTGAACTTCTTCTATCGCCTGGCTTTCGTGCGCCTCGACTATGGCAGCGCCTCGGCCGTCGTGATCGCCCTGTTCCTGTTCCTGCTGGGGCTTACGATCCTTCAGTTCGGCGTCCTCGGGCGAAAGGTGTCCTATGACCTCGATTGACCTCCGCGTCGCCGCCCAGCAAACCGTGCGGGAACGGCCGCGCCTGTCGATCCCTTGGACGACGGTGATCGCCATACCGCTGGCCGTGCTGTTCGCCGTGCCGATGCTCTACGCGGTTTATGTCTCGCTGTTGGACCAGTCGGACCTGATGAGCGCGACGCCGGATTTCTGGCCGCCCAACATCGACAACTATCTGACCGCGTGGTCGGAACACCCGTTCGCCCGCTACTTCTTGAACTCCATCATCGTCTGCGGCGCGATCACCATCGGCTCGATGATCACCTCGATCATGGCGGCCTACGTCTTCGCCCGCGTCGACATGCCCGGTCGCAACATCCTGTTCATGGCCGTGGTCGCGACCCTGATGGTGCCAACGCATATCACCTTGGTTCCCAACTATCTGACCATGGCCGGCTTCGGCCTGCGCAACACCTACTGGGCGCTGATCCTGCCGTTTCTGGCCTCGGGTTTCGCCGCGTTTTTTCTGCGGCAACACTTCAAGACCATTCCCAAAGAGGTTGAAGAAGCGGCGAAACTCGACGGCGCCGGGCATTGGCGATTGCTCTGGACGATCATCGTGCCGATGTCCAGACCGGCCATCGCGGCGATCGCGGTGTTCATCTTCCTGTCGGAATGGAACTCGTACATCTGGCCGCTGATCGTGACCGACACGGACGACATGCGCACGGTCGAAATCGGCCTGGCGCGTCTGTTCGCGGAGGAACAGGAAGGCGGCATCAACAACTGGCCGATGATCATGGCCGCCGCCGTGACCATCTTGATCCCGCCGACGATCGTGTTTTTCTTTGCCGAACGCTATCTGGTCAGCGGCATCACCATGGGGGGCAATCGATGAGCGCCGGGTTTCCGAGGATTGCGTCCCATCGCGGCGGTGCGCTGGTCTGGCCGGAGAACAGCCGCACCGCCTTCGTCGGCACCACCGCCCTGGATGTCGACCTGGTCGAGTTCGACGTCCAGCGCAGCAAGGACGGTGTTCTGGTCGTCTTTCACGACGCGACCGTGGACCGAGTGACAAACGGTTCAGGCGCGGTCGCCGAACTGACCTTCGACGCGCTGCGGCAATTGACCATCGCCGGCACCAAGGATGACCGCATCCTGACGCTCGACGAGACGATCGACATCTTCCAACCCACGACGATCAGCCTGCGCCTGGAGATCAAGCCCGGCGTCGACCTCGCCCCCTACCCCGGCATCGAGGCGGAAATCGCCGCCGTCCTGCGATCGCGGGCCATGCTGGAACGCACCCAGGTCACCAGCTTTCGCTTGGCCTCGTTGCCCGCCTTCAAGTCCGAGGCCACCCCCGGCCAAGGCCTGCTCTGGCTGGTCGGCCAGCAACTGGACCGCCTTATCGGCGATGACGCCACGCTGCTCGGCCTGGCGCAGAAGGTCGGCGCCACGGGCTTCGGCTTTCACATCGACGATCTGACCTTTTCGCGCGTCGCGGCCGCCAAACGGGCCGGCATCAGCATCGGCAGTTGGGCGACGCACGACGAAACCGCCATCCGCAAGGCCGCCGACCTCGGCGCCGACATCTTCACGACCGACCGGCCCGACCTGGCAATTCAGATGCGTGATCGAACCCTCGTGATCGGGCAATGACCACTCGACGGATCGGCGGCAGCCTCTATCGTGCCCAAGTCTGGACGACAAGCCCAGGACCCCGGTAAGACCCTCCAACGCTCGCGGTCACAATCGCTCGATCGCCCCGAGTGACCCTTACACGCTCCATCTGAACCGAGCCATGGCTGGCTCTCAAGGTGGTTTGCCTCGCGAATTCGACGCTGCGGGGGCTTCGCTGAGACGCTTTGGCCCATTCAAACGGGCGCGACCGCGGTATGATCCGAAGTCAGGGGCAACGCTGGGAGAAAGACGTTACATGGAGCCGGTAAAGAACATCCTGTTCATCATGGCCGATCAACTGCGTTGGGACTACCTGTCCTGCTACGGTCATCCGCACCTTCAGACGCCGAATATCGACCGGCTGGCCGAGCGTGGCGTGCGCTTTACCCGCGCCTACGTGCAGTCACCGATCTGCGGCCCGTCGCGGATGAGCTTCTATACCGGTCGCTACGTCCAGTCCCATGGCTCGACCTGGAACGGCGTGCCGCTGCAAGTTGGCGAGATGACCCTGGGCGACTATCTGCGCCCGCTGGGGCGGCGGACGGCGCTTGCCGGCAAGACGCATATGGCGGCCGACCGTGAGGGCATGGCGCGGCTGGGCGTCGACCCGAACTCGATCATCGGCGTGCTGACCTCGGAATGCGGCTTTGAGCCGTTCGAGCGCGACGACGGCCTGCATCCGGACAGCAACTATGCCCCGCCGCCCGCCTACAACGACTATCTGCGCGACAAGGGCTATGGCGGCGTCAACCCGTGGAACTGGTGGGCCAACGGTGTCGAGGGCGACGATGGCGAGCCGCATCTGGGCTGGTTTCTGAAGTATTCCGACCGCCCGGCGCGCGTGGCGGAGGAGGACTCCGAAACCCCCTACATGACGCGGCGGGCCATGCGTTTCATGGAAGAGGCGGGCGATGAGCCCTGGTGCCTGCATCTCAGCTATATCAAGCCGCACTGGCCCTATATCGTGCCGGCGCCCTATCACGACATGTACGCCAAGGACCAGATCGTACCGCCGATCCGGTCGCCGGACGAGCTTGAGGACCCTCATCCGGTCTACGCCGCCTTCACCCACCATCGGTTCAGCGAGGCATTTTCCAAAGACGAGGTCCGCGAAACCGTGATCCCGGCCTATATGGGCCTGATCAAGCAGATCGACGATCAGCTTGGGCTGTTGTTCGACTTCATGAACCAGCGCGATCTGATGGATCAGACGATGATCGTCTTCACCTCCGACCATGGCGACTATCTCGGCGACCACTGGCTGGGCGAGAAGGAGCTGTTCCACGACCCCTCGGTGAAGATCCCCCTGATCATCAGCGATCCGAGGAGCGAGGCCGACGCGACACGCGGCTCTGTTTGCGACGAACTGGTCGAATCGATCGATCTGGTGCCGACCTTCGTCGAGGCCGCGGGCGGCAAGGTCCAGCCGCATCGGATGGAGGGGCTGTCGCTAGAGCCTCTGCTGCACGGCGAACCGGTGACGGCCTGGCGCAAGGCGGCGATCAGCGAGTACGACTATTCCTGGCGTCAGGCCCGGCGCGAACTCGGCGTCACGGTCGAGGATGCCCGCATGATCATGGCGGTGACCGATCGTTGGAAATACATCCTGGTCGAGGGCTTCCGGCCGATGCTGTTCGACCTGGAGACCGACCCGGAGGAGCTGGACGACCGGGGCGCCGACCCGGACCTGGCATCTGTTCGCGCCGAACTCAATGAGACGATCTTCGCCTGGGCTCGCCGGCACCATCAGCGGACCACCGTGTCCGCCGAGCGCATCGAGGCCGCATTTGGCGGCGAGGTCGACCGAGGCATCCTGATCGGTTATTGGGACGAAGCCGACCTTGACGCCGGAGCCGAAAGCGCGGACGACGCAAAGCCGATCAAGCAGAATTGATGGTCTCGCCGCAACGCGCGGCATGATATTGAGGCGCGCTTCATAGGCAAACCGACGGCAATCCCATGTCCCACGTCTTTCATCGCAGCGCCACCGCCCAGCCGCCGATCGCCGTTAGAGGCGACGGCGTCTATCTGATCGATGCCGACGGCAAGCGCTATCTCGATGCCTCGGGCGGCGCGGCCGTCTCCTGTCTCGGACACAGCCACCCGGCGGTGATCAGAGCAATCCAGGACCAGGTCGCTGAACTGCCCTTTGCCCATACCGGCTTTTTCTCCAACGCGCCCATGGAGGCGTTAGCCGATCATCTGATCGACAAGGCGCAAGCGATCCCGGGCAGCGACCTCGACAAGGTCTATTTCGTCTCCGGCGGGTCGGAGGCGATGGAGGCGGCGCTGAAGCTCGCCCGGCAATATTTCGTCGAACTGGGTCAGCCGCAGCGGCGCCATCTGATTGCGCGGCGCCAAAGCTATCACGGCAATACGCTGGGCGCGCTGGCTACCGGCGGCAACGAATGGCGGCGCGACCAGTTTCGCCCGATGCTGATCGATGTCGCCCATATCGCACCGTGCTACGCCTATCGCGACCAGGTCGACGACGAGACGGAGTGGGATTACGCGCAGCGCGTCGCGGACGAGCTTGACGCGGCCATCCAGAGGCTGGGACCGGAAACGGTGATCGCCTTCGTGGCCGAACCCGTCGTCGGCGCCACGGCCGGGGCCGTGCCCGCCGTGCCCGGCTACTTCAAGCGTGTGCGCGAGATCTGCGACCGGCACGGCATTCTGCTGATCCTGGACGAGGTGATGTGCGGCATGGGCCGCACCGGCAGCCTGTTCGCCTGCGAGCAGGACGGCGTGGCGCCGGATATCCTGATCACGGCGAAAGGCCTCGGCGCCGGCTATCAGCCGATCGGCGCCGCGCTGGTCGCCAACCGGGTGTTTGACGCCATCCGCGCCGGCTCCGGCTTTTTCCAGCACGGCCACACCTATATGGGCCATGCCACCGCTTGCGCCGCCGCCCTGGCCGTGCAGCAGGCAATCGAGGACGAGGATCTGCTGACCAACGTCCAGCGTCAGGGCGCGGCGCTGCGCGAAGGTCTGGAGAGCCGCTTCGGCAATCACCACCATGTCGGCGACATCAGGGGCCGGGGCCTGTTCCTGGGCGTCGAACTGGTCGAGGACCGATCGACCAAGCAGCCGTTCGACCCGGCGTTGAAACTGAACGCCCGTATCAAGCGTGAGGCCATGGGACGCGGCCTGATGTGCTATCCGATGGGCGGCACGATTGACGGCCAACAGGGCGACCATGTCCTGCTTGCGCCGCCGTTTATTATCGGCGAGGCCGAAGTCGCGACGATCGTGGAACGCCTCGGCGACGCGGTGGACGCCGCGATTGCGGGCCTGGAGGACAAGGCTGCCTAGTAAGGGGCGGCCGGCCCAAAAGACGCCTCACGACACGGGCGTCAGCTTAATTCCACACAAGTATTGAGTGAAAAAACACAAACTTTAGCCGACCATGTGATCGACGGCGCGTTGACGCGAACAACCATCAGCGGGCATAGTCTCGCGGGCTTCGGACGCCGCTGTGGGTGATGGACGCTAGGCGACCATCATCGGCCATCGGCCTGGCGGCGACGAAAGCCTGACTCGTCTTGTTGGCGGCCCAAACTGCCTCGGGACAGCGGATAGGGTGCGTCGGTCGGTGTCGTTGACATCCTGGCGCCCGCAAAGTATCCGCACATGCTTGCGCCGGTTGATGGGACCGGCGGAAAACAACCCGGCGTTCGGCAACGAAGCGCCGAGACAATAGAAAGTGCTTGGAGGCAGTTTCATGAAAAAGCTTACAACTTCTGCCCTGGCCCTGATGGTCGGCGCCGGTCTTTCGGTGTCGGCGACGGCCCAGGACAACCCCTGCAATACGCCTGACGATGCCGAAGAGATGTTCCTGACCATCGGAACCGGCGGTGTGACGGGCGTGTACTATCCCACCGGCGGCGCGATCCAGCGTCTGGTCGCGGCCAATCGCGACCAGCATGGCGTGCGCATGTCGGTCGAATCCACCGGCGGTTCGGTGTTCAACCTGAACGCCATCCAAACCGGCGAGTTGGACATGGGCGTCGTTCAATCTGACTGGCAGCACCATTCCTTCAATGGCAGCCACGAGAACTTCCCGGAGGCCAATCCGAACCTGCGTGCCGTGTTCGCGGTGCATCCGGAGCCGTTGACGGTGCTGGCGCGGGCGGATTCCGGCGTTCAGTCGATGGCCGATATCCCAGGCAACCGCGTTAATATCGGCAACCCGGGTTCGGGCGCACGCGGCACGTTCGAGGTGTTGATGGGGGCGCTCGGCTGGTCCGAGGACGACTTCAGCCAGGTCTCAGAACTGGCCACCGCCGAGCAGAGCCAGGCGCTGTGCGACAACAATTTCGACGTCATGCCGTTCACGGTCGGCCACCCGTCTGGCACGATCCAAGAGGCAACGACGACCTGCGATACGGTGATCGTTGAGATCTCCGGGCCGGAGGTCGACGGGCTGATTGCTGAAAACCCGTTCTACTCCGCGGCCACGGTGCCTGGCGGCATGTACAACGGCAATCCGGATGACACGGATACCTTCGGTGTGCGGGCGACCTTCGTCTCCAGCACCGACGTGCCGGACTATGCCATCTGCGAGGTCGTGCGGGCGGTCTTCGACAATTTCGAGGCCTTCCAGCGGCTGCACCCTGCGTTCGCCAATCTGGACCCGAACGACATGGTCGATGGCGGCCTGTCGGCGCCGATGCATCCGGGCGCGCTGATGTATTTTGATGCCGTCGGCATCGAGGTGCCGGACCGTCTGCGTTCCTGATTTGTAACCATCTTTTTTGAGTTGTTTTGAGCGGGCGGGGCTTGACCCCGCCCGCTTTTCCCTATTACGCGTAAGGATAAGTCGGCTGCAAACACAAGTGGCCGGATAACAAAGCCTCGCAAAGCGGGGCGCGGAACGGGGTGACACATATGGCTGATCAGAGCCAAGACCGGCAGCTTTCCGACGCTGATCTGGAAGATTTGGTCGCGTCGAACGATACCGGCGCGCGGCAGCCCGACAGCAAATTCGTCATGCAGCTTTTGCTGTGGACGGCGTTCGGCTGGTCGGCGTTTCAGATCTGGTACGCCTCGCCCCTGCCCTTCATCACCGGCCTCTTGGTGATCAATGACGCCCAGGCGCGTTCGCTGCATCTGGGCTTCGCGATGTTCCTGGCGTTCCTGGCCTATCCGGCCCTAAAGCGCAGCCCGCGCAACCATGTGCCCTGGGTCGACTGGGTGCTGGCGCTGGTCGGCACCTTCTGTGCCACCTACCGGTTCTGGTTCATCGATGAGTTGTCGACGCGCCCCGGCCTGCCGATCGTGCTCGACATCGTGGTCGCCGCCGGCGGCCTGCTTCTGCTCTTGGAGGCCACGCGCCGGTCGCTTGGCCCGCCGCTGATGGTCGTGGCCATAGTGTTCCTGCTTTATGTGTTCTTCGGGAACGCGTCGTGGCTGCCAGACGTGATTCGCTATCAGGGGGCGTCGCTCAATCGGGCAATGAGTCAGTTCTGGCTGTCCGACCAGGGCGTGTTCGGCATCGCGCTGGGCGTCTCGACCCGGTTCGTGTTCCTGTTCGTTCTGTTTGGCGCCCTGCTCGACCGCGCGGGTGCGGGCAACTATTTTATCAAGCTGGCCTTCGCCATGCTGGGCCATTTGCGCGGCGGGCCGGCCAAGGCGGCCGTCGTCGCCTCGGGTATGACGGGCCTGATCTCCGGCTCGTCGATCGCCAACGTGGTCACGACCGGCACCTTCACCGTGCCGCTGATGAAGCGCGTCGGCTTCACGCCGGAAAAGGCCGGTGCCGTTGAGGTGGCCTCGTCGGTGAACGGCCAGATCATGCCACCGGTCATGGGTGCCGCCGCCTTCTTGATGGTCGAGTATGTCGGCATTCCGTACACGGAGGTGATCCAGCACGCCTTCCTGCCGGCGATCATCTCGTACATCGCGCTGGTCTATATCGTGCATCTGGAGGCGCTGAAAACCGGCATGGTGGCGCTGCCGAAGCCCGGCGAGCCCTTGCCGGCGAAATGGGCGTTGATCGCCTTCGGCATCACCTTGGCGACCGTCATCGTCGTTGCCGGCGTGATTGCCGGCGGTTTCGAGCTGGCCGGTTTATTGGCCGACCCGGTCTTCGGCCTGATCGCCGTCGTCCTGATCGCGATCGTTGAGTGGATCATCTTCAGCGCCTTTGCCCGCAGCCTGCCGAAGGACCGGCTCAAGCGCACCGTATCGGTGGGCGGTCTCGTTCTGATGAACGTCATCCTCGGGGCGATGGCGGTCTTCTACGGCATGTCGGTTCTGACCTTGCTGGTAGGGGACTTCGCCGCCGCCTGGATCGGCGCGGTTATTCTGCTGGCGATCTATGTCTCGCTGGTCGCCTATGCCGCCCGCTATCCGGAACTGACGATGGACGACCCGAACGCCCCGGTTGTGAGCCTGCCGGAAGTCGGGCCGACGGTGAAGACCGGCCTCTACTTCTTTCTGCCGATCATCGTGCTGGTCTGGAACCTGATGATTGAGCGCCTGTCGCCGGGCCTGTCGGCCTTCTGGGCCGTGGTGTTCATGGTCATCATACTGCTGACCCAGCGCCCGCTGATGGCCCTGTTCCGGGGCCAAGCCAGCGGCGGGGCGGGCTTCTTTGCCTTCATCGGCGAGGCGGTGATCAACCTGATCGCGCTGATCATCAACAACATCATCATGCTGATCATCGTCGCCGCGATCATCGTCGCCGGCGTCTTGCTGATCTCAGTCGGCGGTGCGTGGCCGGCGGAGCTGATCGTCACGATCGAGATCGTGGTCTGCGTCGCGGCCTTCATCGTGTTCCTGCTGCGCGACCGGTTCCGGCGCCAGACGGTTGGCTATCGCAACAGCCAAGCCGCCCTGCACGCGGCCGGCAAGCGCGGCTTCAGCGAGCTGTTCGAGGCCATGGTCGCCGGCGCGCGCAACATGATCGGCATCGGCATCGCCACGGCGACCGCAGGCATCATCGTCGGTACAGTGACGCTGACTGGCATTGGCCTGGTGATGAGCGCGTTTGTAGAGTTCCTGTCCGGCGGCAGCTTGATCCTGATGCTGATCCTGGTCGCGATCCTGTCCTTAATCCTCGGCATGGGCCTGCCGACGACGGCGAACTACATCGTTGTGTCGGCCCTAATGGCGCCCGTGATCGTGGAACTTGGGGCGGCCAGTGGCCTGGTCGTGCCGCTGATCGCGGTGCATCTGTTCGTCTTCTATTTCGGCATCATGGCGGACGTGACGCCACCCGTGGGCTTGGCGTCCTTTGCGGCCGCGGCCGTGTCCGGCGGCGACCCAATCAAGACCGGCTTTACGGCGTTCTTCTACTCCCTACGCAC
Source organism: Pseudomonadota bacterium (assembly GCA_039177555.1). GTDB lineage: Bacteria > Pseudomonadota > Alphaproteobacteria > DSM-16000 > Inquilinaceae > JANQGH01. Next base: position 14,754 of record JBCDFV010000044.1, read on the forward strand.
GGTCGCCCTGCCCTTCATCTTCATCTTCAACACCCAGTTGATCCTCTACGACATCCAGGGGCCGGTCAGTCTGGTCTTGACCGTGGTCAGTGCGGTGATAGCCATGCTGGTCTTTGCGGCGGCGACCCAGGGCTTCTTCATCGCCAAGAGCCGCATCTGGGAGTCGCTGGTGCTGCTGCTGGTCGCGTTCACCCTGTTCCGGCCAGGCTATTGGATGGACATGATGTTCCCGCCGGACGAAATCCTGCCCGGCACGGAGATCTTCGACGTCATTGACTCCGTGCCGCCTGACGAAACGCTCCAGCTCAGGGTGACCGGCGAGGACTTCATTTCCGGCGATCCCATCGACACAACGGTGGTGATGACCTTGCCGGAAGGCGAGTCGGCGGCCCAAAGGCTGGAGCAGTTGGGCGCCACCGTGCGCATCGATGGCGGTACGGCCGTGTTCGACAACGTCATGTTCGGCAGCGAAGCCCAGAATCTGGGCCTCGACTTCGACTATCAGATCGCCGAAATCGTCGTTCCGGCCGATGTTCCGCCGAAGGAATTGATCTGGATCCCTGCATTGATCCTGCTTGCGGGTATTATCCTTCTGCAACGCGGCCGCAACCGGCGCGCGGCCGGTCAGCCAGCGGCAGCTTAATCTGGCTCTTGGGAGAGCGGGCAGATGTACACGGATATCCTGTTGTCGATCGACGTGACGACGGAAAGCACCTGGAAGAAGCCGCTGCCGACGGCAGCGGAATACGCCAAAGCGTTCGGCGCCCGGCTGCATATCATGACCGTGGTGCCCGATTTCGGCATGAGCATCGTCGGCCAATACTTCCCCGACGGGTTTGAGCACAAGGCCCTGGAGGACGCGCAGAACGCCCTGCACGAGTTCTCGCGCGACCATGTGCCCGAGGGCATTCAGGTTCAGCACATCGTCGCGCATGGGCGGATCTATCGCGAGGTGCTGCGGGTCGCGGGCGAGATCAAAGCGGATCTGATCGTGATGGCCGCCCACCGACCAGAGTCCGGCAGCGCGGGGCTCTTGGGCTCAAATGCCGAACGCGTCGTGCGCCACGCGGCATCCTCGGTGCTGGTCGTCCGGGATTAGCCGGTCAGTCCAGCCTGAACCCCTTGCGTCTGACGAAGGCGCCGAAATCGGCGCGCTCCGGCAGGCTGTACTGGCGCGCCTTGTCCTCAGACCAGGTATAGGGGTCGCCGGTGCCGAACGTGTCTTCGCGCCTCTGACTCGCGTAGGGCTGGGCCGCCGCCCGCCGGGTATCATAGGCCTGCACCTGTCGTTCCACATCGCGCTCGCCGAACGTATCGACATGGACTGTCGCGCCGAGCGGCAGGCGAAGGCTGATGGCGGCTTCCTCCGCCGGCCAACCTAGCGCCAGGCCGGCAAAGGGGAAGACATGGTCGGGCAGGCGCAACAGCGCGCTGACTTCCTCAGCCCGGTTACGCACGGCGCTGACGGGACAGGTGCCCAGCCCCACAGCCTCGGCAGCCGTCACGAAGGTCGCGAGCGCGATGGCGGCGTCGCCGACGGCGTTGACGAAGGCATCGAGATGATCGTTCACGAACGGCCGTTCGCGCCAGTCATGCAGCTGGCGCTGGCGCCGATTGTTGCCGCAGAACACCAGGAACGCGGGCGATCCGGCCACCCATTGCTGGCCGCTGACCAGATCGTCCAACTGCCCACGAACCGCTGGGTCCTGAATGATGACGATGTCCCGCTGCTGAAGGTCGCTCTTGGTCGGCGCGGCCAGCGCGACGGCACACAGGCCCTGGATCAGGCCTAAGTCGACGGGCCGGTCGGCGAACCGGCGGACCGACCCGCGCGCGGCCATGCGCTCAATCTCCCCCGACGACACCAACAGCGGGTCGTCAGCGGGCTCGTCGCCGTACCGAAGGGCCAGGATCTCGCGTAAGCCGGACATCGCCCCTACCCTGTTCCGAAAAAGCTGATCATGTACGGCACCGACCGGCCGCTGCCGCGCGCGGAGAGCGAAAAGCCGGCTGCGTCCAACTCGAACACGACCGACGAGCCGCCGTCGAGCATCAAAATGTCGGTGGCGTCGATCAGTGGCGCCACCATCGTGGCGACCTCGTCGAAGGTCAGCCCTTGCCAAGGCCAGCGATCGGTGGCGAAGACCGCGACCTGGCCCGACCTGGTGATCGCGATACCGGCGCGCGACGCCATGGCGTTTCGATTGCGGACCCCGGCTGTGGGGACACCGTTTGCGAACACGCGCGGCGAGGACTGCACCGCGATGTCCACCGGCTGGTAGGGGTCGTAGTCACGCGCGTGAGTGATGCGGCAGGCGCCGTCGCGGCACGAGAAGACGGCGCTGGTGCCGTTGCGGAACGGCGCGTGGACCTGGGCCCCTTCCTGAAGCAGGTAGAGCGGGCGTTCGTTTTCGTCGAAGAAACCGCCATCGACGGTGAGCTGCCAGGCCGCGTTCGCGCCATCGCTGAACACCGGCAGTCGATCGGTGACGTCCGCCTCGAACCGCGCAGGATGGAGAAAGGCGATCAGCAGGCGGCCGCTGTGGCGGACGCCGGGCCTGGAAAGCTGGGCGATCTGCGCGGTGATGCCGTCGGCCTGCCACACGGTCTCGGGCGGATGGATGGTCAGCGGGTCCTGTTGGGCGCGGGCCATCGGCAACACGCTTACGATCGCCAGAATGGCAGCCACCCCGCAGCGCAGGCCAAAGCTGCCCAGGGCAAGCAAGCGAGAACGTGGAGACGTCATGCCATGTCGGCCAGTCATGCGCGGTTGGTAAAAACCAATCATGTCACAAAGGTGTTCCTGCAAAAGGGCTTTTCGGCGCGGGTCCGATTGGTCAATATCCCGCCTTTCGTCAAACGCGAAGTGCGCCGAAGGAATCACCATGCCCATCCCCCGCCCCACCCGTTTGCTGGTTTCCGGCCTCGCCGCCGCGACCGCGTTATCGCTCACGGCCGCCGCCCAGGCACAGAACACAATCATCGTGCTGGACGCGTCTGGCAGCATGTGGGGACAGATCGACGGTATCAGCAAGATCGAAATCGCCCGCGAGGTCCTGGGCGACCTGCTGCAAGGTTGGGACAGCACGACCCCTTTGGGCGTCGTCGCCTACGGCCATCGGCGCGAGGGCGACTGCACGGATATCGAGTTGATCCGCGAGGTCGGGCCGGTCGAGCCGCAAACGCTGATCGGCCAGATCAACGCCATCATGCCCCTCGGCCGCACGCCGCTGACCGACGCGGTGCGCCAGGCGGCGGAAGAGCTGCGCTATCAGGACGAACCGGCGACGGTGGTCCTGCTGTCCGACGGCGTCGAGACCTGCAATGCCGACCCCTGCGCCCTTTCCGCGGAGTTGGAGCGGGCCGGCATCAACTTCACCGCCCACGTCATCGGCTTCGACATCGCCCAGGATGAGGCGGGCCAGCTTTCCTGCATCGCGGAGAACACGGGCGGCACCTTCCTCTTGGCGGAGAACGCTCAGGAACTCAGCCAGGCACTGACGACCGTCACGGCCGCACCGCCGCCGCAGCCGGTGATCATCACCGCCGACATCACCCTGCGCCCTGTCGACGCCGACACCGGACAGGTTCTCAGCGGCGTCGATTGGACGGTCACCGACACCGCGAACGGCAACAACGTCGTCAGCCAGGACGGCACCGGTGTTTTGAGCGCGACGCTTGAGGAAGGCGCCTATCTGGCTACCGCTGCGATGGGGGACGCCGAGGGTCAGGTGACCTTCACCGTCGTGCCCGAGGCCAACGCATCCTACGACGTGGAACTGGCCCGCATTCTCGGCGACGCGACCGTCGGTGCCCCAGCGGAAATACCCGCCACATCCGTCTTCCAGGTCGATTGGACCGGACCGGAAGACCAGAACGACTACGTCACCATCGTCGAGGCCGGCGCGCCCAGGAACAGCTACAACGACTATGAGCGGACCACCGCCGGCAGTCCGGCCGAACTGGCTGCGCCGGACGGCTTAGGCGCCTACGAGGTGCGCTATGTTCACGGACAGACCGGCGAGACGCTCGCCAGCCAGCCGGTCCAACTGACGCCTGTTTCGGCCACGTTGGACACGGTCAGCGAGACGGTCGCCGGCGGCACCGTCACGGTGGAATGGACCGGACCGGACTCGCCCAACGACTACATCACCATCGTCGAGGCCGGCGCCCCCGCCGGCACCTACAACGACTACGAACGGACACGCGCCGGAAGTCCGGTGGAGATCAATGCGCCCGACGCGATTGGCGCCTACGAGATCCGGTATGTGATCGGGCAATCGAGCCGAACCCTGGCCAGCCAGCCGCTCACCCTCGTGGCGGCCCAGGCGACGCTGGATGCGCCCGCTGAAGTCGGGGCCGGATCAGACGTCGAGGTCGCTTGGAGCGGCCCGGACAATACCAACGACTACATCACCATCGTCGAGGCGGGCGCGCCGGAGGGGACCTATAACGATTACGAGCGCACGCGGGTCGGCAGCCCGGTGACGATCACGGCGCCGGACGCCGTTGGCAGCTATGAGATCCGCTATGTGGTCGGCCAATCAGGCCGCACACTGACCAGCATTCCCCTCGCCCTGGTGATCGCGGGGGCAACGATCGAAGCGCCCGGCGAAGCCGGTGCCGGCGCCAGCATCGAGGTCGCTTGGAGTGGCCCCGACAACCACAATGACTACATCACGATTGTCGAGGCGGGCGCGCCGGACGGCACCTACAACCATTATGAGCGGACCAGAGTAGGCAGCCCGGTGACCATTCGGGCACCCGATGGTCTCGGCGCGCACGAGATCCGCTATGTGAACGGCCAGTCCGGCCGGACGGTCGCCAGCCACCCGATACAATTGGTCGCCGCGACAGCCAGCTTTGACGCGCCGTCGCAAGCCAACGCCGGCGCCAGCATCGAGGTCACCTGGACAGGCCCGGACAACCACAACGACTACATCACCATCGTCGAGGCCGGGGCACCGGAAGGCACCTACAACCACTATGAGCGCACGACCAGAGGCAGCCCCTTGACCATTCGGGCGCCCGACGGTGTGGGCAACTATGAACTCCGCTATGTGATCGGCCAGTCCAGCCGCACGCTGCACAGCCAGCCGATACAGTTGGTCGCCGCGACCGCCAGCTTTGACGCACCGTCAGAAGCCGGTGCCGGCGCCAGCATCGAGGTCGCCTGGACAGGCCCGGACAATCACAATGACTACATCACGATCGTCGAAGCCGGGGCGCCGGAGGGCACCTACAATCACTATGAGCGCACGACCAGAGGCAGCCCGGTGACCATCCGGGCGCCCGACGCGATCGGCAACTTTGAAATCCGCTACGTTATCGGCCAGTCCAGCCGCACGCTGCACAGCCAGCCCCTCACGCTCACGCCGGTCAGCGCCACGCTGGAATTGCTGACACCGGTGGTCCCGGGCGCGTTCTTCGAGGTCGCCTGGGAAGGGCCGGACGGCCACAACGACTACATCACCATCGTCGAGGCGGGCGCGCCGGAGGGCGAATACACCGACTATGAGCGCACGCGGGATCGCAACCCCGCCGAACTCAGAGCGCCCGAGGGTCTCGGCGACTACGAAATCCGGTATGTGGTCGGGCAGTCCGAGCGCACGCTCGCCAGCCTACCGGTGACGCTCAGCGCCGCCGAGGCCAGCCTGCAGGCTTTGGACGAAGTGCCTGCCGGCTCGGTGGTCGAGGTGACCTGGACCGGCCCCGGCGCCTGGGAGCATTTCATCGAGATCGTCCCGGCGGGCGCACCGGCCGATGCCGCGCCGCTGACCGAGACGCGCACCAGCCAGGGCAGCCCACTGCAGATCTTCGCACCGGCCCAGCCGGGCGATTATGAGATCCGCTATCGCATGCGCGACCTGGGCGAAGTGCTGATCGCCATTCCCTTAAGCGTGAAGTAAACTGAGTGATGGCGCGGCCGACCGATCGAACGGCCGCGCCTCGCTTCCTGACAACATCGGCCGGCTGTTCGCCGGCCCCCGAACCGAAATGAAAGAACGCGCGTGACTGTAAGGCTGATACATATGGGCCTGGGCCTTTGGGGCCTGGATTGGGCCCAAAGCGTTGTCCCCGAGATCCCAGGCGTGGAGACCGTCGCCTGGGTCGATGCCAGTGAGGCCGCCCGCCAGCGCGCCATCGATGCCGGGCTCGACCCGGCCCGCATGTACCCGTCGCTCGACGCGGCGCTGAACGCGGTCGAGGCCGACGCGCTGCTCGCGACCGTCCCGTTGCAGGTGCATATCGAGGCCGTGCGCGCCGGCCTTGAGGCCGGACTGGACGTCCTGGTCGAAAAGCCCTTCGCCGACAGCCGCGAAGAGGCTGAAACGGTCGTCGACCTGGCGCGTGCCAAGGGCCGGCTGCTGGCCGTCAATCAGAACTATCGGTTCTTTGCCGCGCTGATCAAAGCCAAGGAGCTGATCGAATCTGGAAAGATCGGCCAGCCGCAATTCATGAGGGTCGACTTCGCCCGCCTGTTCGGCCCCGAATACCGCTATTTCGATCTGGCCGAACCGTTGCTGAGCGACATGGCGATCCACCATTTCGACGCCATGCGCTTCGTCCTCCAAGACGAGCCGGTGGCGGTGAGCTGCACGAGCTGGACCGAGACAGGAACCCCCTTCGCCGGTCCTCCGGCGGCCAGTGCGCTGATCCGGTTCTCCAAAGGCACAATCGTGCGCTATGACGGCAGCTGGATCAGCCGCGGCCCGATCACCACCTATGGCGGCAACTGGCAGCTTGATGGGTCTGAAGGCTCGATCAAGTGGCGCTTCCGCGGCCCGAAAGAGGAACGCACGACGACCGAATGGGTCGATCTGTATCTGCCGGACCAGTTGCCCAGCAAGCAGTCCCTGCCGCCGATTGAGTTCTGGGATCGGTCGGGCGTGCTGGACGCCTTTGCCAGGACGATCGAGGGTGCCGCCCCCTCGCCCATGCTCAGCCTGGGCGAAGACAATCTCAACAGCCTCGACCTGATGTTCGGGCTGATCGAGTCGGCCGCCAATGGCGGGGCCTGGCTGGAGCGCAACGGCAGCACCTGGCAGGCCATGCGATCAGCCGCTTGAACTGAAGGGTGCGCCCATGCCGACACTCACCTGCGAGATCTCCCAGTCCCTGATGAATGCGCTTGAGGCGCATCAGCGACAGACGGGGGACACCATGGCCCATATCGTGACCATGGCACTGGGCGACGCCATGCAGCTTGAGCATGCGACCCTGTTTCAGGTCTCCAGCACCGGGGCCTTGGTCGAAGGCGTCGCGACCGGTGCGGTGACCGTGGCGGAACTGGCCGAACATGGCGATTTCGGCCTCGGCACCTTCTCCCATTTCGACGGCGAGATGGTGGTACTGGACGGCCGGATCTATCAGATGCGCGGCGAGAACGCGGTAACCGAAGCGCCCCGCGACGCGCTGGTCCCGTTCGCCGTGGTGACGCACTTCGAACCGGACCTGAAGAAGTCGATTGAACCCTTTGATACCTTTGATGAGTTGTCGGACAGACTCAATGCCTTAAGGTCGTCTGAGAATCTGATGTATGCGGTGCGGATCCGGGGCACTCTCGGCCATGTGAAGGCCCGAGTTGCCTGCAAGATCGAAGGCCACTCGACCTTGGCCAAGGTTGCGGACACGCAAGCGGAGTTCGAGTTCGATGACATGCCGTGCACGATCGTCGGCTTCTGGATGCCGGAATATGCAAGCGCCGTAAACGTCAAGGGCTGGCACCTGCATTTTCTCTCCGACGATCATCGGCATGGCGGACACATCCTGAATTGTAGCGGTGGTCCGCTGGTCGCCGAACTGGAGCACATGTCCGATTTCCGCATGGCGATCCCGGAAACCGCCGAGTTCCTCAAGGCCGACCTGACCGGCGACCCGACTGCAGTGATCGAAGACGTCGAGCGGGACCACTGATAGCGACGGAAATCTCGCAGCCTTCGCCGGCCTATCCCTTTTTCCACCAGTCGTCCGGGTCGGTGATCTCCTTCATGTCGCGGATGTCCGCGCGCCGCTCCTTGGGTACGGCCAGGACGTTGATCGACAGGATGCGCCCAAAGCGGTTGGTCTTGTTGCCGGCGTGGTTGTTCGGGTTGAACAGCGGCGGCAGATGCCACCACAGCCGATAGTCTGCGTTTTGCAGCAACCGGATGAGCGCAGGTGATTTTTCCTTGCGATCGTTTTCGAGATAGAGCACCGGCCGGTGGCGCTTGATCGTCATCTTGGCGCCGGCCAGCACGTCCGCCTCCATGCCCTCGACATCGATCTTCATCAGATGGACGGCGTCCAGCTTCAGCGAGTCGATGGTCATCAACGGGACACTGTCGCCTGCCCCCTCGGTCACCGAGACGCCGCCATAGTTGCCCGCCTGGGCGTAGTTCGGCGTCGGGATCTTGGCTGTGCCGTTCGTCCGGCCGACGGCCGCGAAGTACGCCCAAGCGTTCGGGATCTCGTTCTGCGCCAGATTGCAGCACAGCACCTGAAAGACCAGGCGCTGAGGTTCGAACGTGTAGACGCGACCGGTCGGGCCCACCGCCTCGGCCAGGCGCAAGGTATGGACGCCAATGTTGGCGCCGATGTCGAGCGCCGTTTCGCCGGGCTTGACGAGTTGGGCCAGCGCGTTGCCCAGCAGATAGTCGCACTCGCCATACTCGGTTAGCGCGGTGCCGATGAACACGTCATTGCGGAAATAGCGCATCAACCCGTGGCGGGTGTGGCGCAGAGTGGTCAGATCGCCGCTCAACAGCGACGACGAAGGGACGGCTTGGGACACGGGCTTTTGCTCACTGCTTCCTTGTTGGTGGCCGCCAGTCCTGAAGCCAGGCCTCGAGAGCCTTCGAAACCTTGGCGATCAGCGGCTGCCAGGCCCCGACCTCTTCCAGGCGGAACAGGCGCAGGCTGGGATACCACGGCATCGTATCGCCGTTTTCCCCCCAGCGCCAATCGGCATAGCGCTGCAACAGCACCCAGGCCGGCAGGCCCATGGCGCCGGCGAGATGGGCGGTGGCGGTGTCCGTGGTGATGATCAGGTCCATGGCCGTCAGGTTGGCCGCGGCATCACCGAAATCCTTCATGGCGCCGGACAGCTTCTGGCTGATGGTATCGCCGAACGGCACGTCGGACAGTTCGGCGTTCACGTCGGCCTCGAATTGCAGGCTGAACCAGCGGGCGGCGGCGCCGGTCTCGATCAGCGGCGCCAACAAGGGCGTCGGCACCCGCTTGAAGGCGGCACCCGATCCCGTGGGGCTGCAACCCCAGGCCAGGCCGATGCGCGGCGTCTTGCCGGCGCGCGGCAGGCCCTTGTGCGGCGGCGCGCCGAGGTAGGGCTGGTCCATACCAGCGCGCTCCAGCCGCGGATCGACATATTGCGCCAGGCTCATCACCGGTACGCGCTGATCATGCTTCGGCGTCGGGCCGCCGGGGTCGAACGCGACCACGGCGTCGACGCAGTCCATGCGCGACAATAGCGGAATCAAGGGCTTGCGGCAGCCGATAACCAGCTGGCCGCCAAGTTCCTTGACCGCCGGCAGGTAGCGCGCGAACTGGATGAAGTCGCCGAAACCCTGCTCGCCATAGACAAACAGCGTCTCACCCGGATAGGGGGCGCCGTGCCACATCGGCGTCGGCTGATCGTGGCGCTTGCGCTGATCCCCTAGCGCCATGCGGCCCTCGTAAAGCGGCCAGGCCCGTTCGGGCAGACCGGCGGTTAACAGCGCCAGCCCCCAGCTCGCCATAATGCGCGGATTGCGCGGTGACAGCCCCAGCGCCTTTCGAAACGCGGGCCAAGCCTGGTCGTAGTCGCACAGGAACACATAAGCGAGCGCCAGGTTAAACCAGGCGGTCGCATCGTCCGGCTTCTCAACCGTCGACGTCTTCAGCGGTTCCAAGGCCTCCGGCGCGCGTTGGGCCGTCACCAGCATCAGGCCGTAGGTCATCGTTAGCGGCTGTCGCCGATTGGCCCCGACGGACCAGCCCGCCTCGACCAAGACCTGGGCCGCAGCAAGCTGCCGGCGTTCGGACAGCGCGTTGGTTACTTGGGCCAGATCGGCAAGATCGCCATCTCCAAGGTGACGGGTGGCGAGGCCGGCCAATTCATCGAGATCAGCCGCCTGGCCGATTCGATCGGCCACGTACCCTGCCAGATCGACCAGCAATCCGTTGCCGCGCTTAGCCCGGACCTTCAGCGCAATCTCCTGGGCGCCGTCACCCGGCGCGCCGGCCAGCCAGTCGGCGATAGCCATGGCGACGGCCGCCGGCACGCCCAGCGCCACAGACGGCTGCGCCGGTTTGGCTTCCGATCGCGGCATTTGGCTGAGCAATCCTGGACCGGCGATGGTGCTGTCTCCCGTCTGAAGGGCGCGGGGCATGGGCTCGCCCGCGGCGGCATCGACTTTGCGCAAGATGGCCAAGCCGTCAAGCCCGTCCCGACCAAAACGGCACAGTGGTTTAGGTGTTGCGCAGGTCTGACCCGCGCCCCGTCCCATGCAGTCGCACCGCGAACCGTGCTAGATCGGTCGGACGATCGGCGCTGATGAGGATCAACATGTCGGTGATATCCACGCTGGACCAGTTGGAAGCGATCTACGGCCATCCGGTGGAGGCCGCGACAGCCAAGGAGGTCGACCGGATCACGCCGCACTATCGTGCGTTTATCGAGGCCGCGCCCTTCGCCGTGCTGGCCACCGCCGGTCCGGAAGGCTTGGACTGCTCGCCGCGCGGCGACGGGCCCGGCTTTGTCCGGATTATTGACGAGCGGACCCTGATGATGCCCGACCGGCGCGGCAACAACCGTGTCGATTCGCTGCGCAACATCATCCGCGACCCGCGCGTGGCGATCCTGTTCATGGTGCCGGGCGCGGGCAATACCATCCGGGTGAACGGACGCGCGCATCTGAGTGCCGAGCCCGACCTGTTGGCGTCATTCGCGGTCAACGGCAAGGCGCCGCGCAGCGTCATCGTGATCGCAACGGAGGCGGTCTATTTCCAATGCGCCCGCGCGATCGTGCGGTCCGATCTGTGGAACCCGGCGGGCCATGTCGATGCCCGCTCCTTGCCGACACCGGGGCAGATCCTGGCGGACCTCAGCGACAACCGGGTCGGCGGCGAGAGTTATGACCGGGCGTGGCCGGAACGGGCGCGACGCACCCTTTGGTAGGCCCGCGGATCAGGCGGCGTCTCGACGAAGGGTGATCGTCGGCCGCCACGAACCGACGATCTCGGTGTCGTCCACCAGAACGCCCGCAACGTCAAACGTCATCTCGTCCCGGTCGAAAAACCAGGGCTCGGCGGAGAACAAGCCATTCGGCAGCCGCTTGACCGTGGCGGTTTGGCGATTTGGAAGCCTGAGCGCACGCTGAGATTCCGAACCGACACCGATAACGTAAAGGCTGAGGCTGTCGAACAGCCGGAGGCACGTCAGGGCCGTTTCGGCGTGGCCGGCGCGGTGCGACGGGTCGCGCGCCAGCCAGTCGCACAGCCATCGCCCCCGCTTGGCCTCCCGCCGGTCCGCCCAGGCGCGACCGATCGGGCGCTCGGCCCCAGTCTTCAACGTCGCGAGATAGGCGAAATGGCCGGCGACCGTCCAGCCGGACAGAACGCCGAAGCCCTGGGCACGCGCGATCGAGCGTCCCCAGATCGCCAGCGCCTCGTCGACCGTCATTTCGTCGAAAGTGCGGGGCCGATTGTTCGCGGCGTCGATCTCGATCGCCAGATCCCGCTCCTGCCAGCCGTCATCGTGGTGGTCGATCGCGCAAAGAACCTCCGATTTGACCGCATCGGGCAGGCCGGACAACAGGGTCGACCGCTCCGCCAGATCGAAGGACAGCCGCGCGTGGTCGACCTGCCGGACGACACCCCAGCGTTGCGCGTCGCCTTGTCGATCCAGCGCCACCTTGATCATACGGCGTCCATCCATCGCGTCGGCTGGGCGCAGCGGCGGTCCCGAATGCCCGCGCCAAAACGCCCGGCTGCGTCGATGCTTGTCATGCGTGCAAGGTAGCGCGCCGCGCCGACGCCGACAGCAACAAACGTCGCGAAACGAAAGGAGCGGCGCCGAAGACGGCATGTTATTGCGCCGTTCAGCCCAACCACACGCATTACGCGATTCTCGTCAGAGTGTGCTAGCCTTCAGGTGACTCAGCTAGCGGAGGCTTTGCCATGCTCGCGGGCGCACTGATCGTCTGGTTTATCCTGACCGGACTGTCCGTCCTTTTCGTGGTCTACGATTCCGTCACCAACGGCGTCACCAGTTGGGTGCAGCGCGCGGCCTGGATCCTGGTCACGATCTATACCGGGCCGATCGGCGCCTTTGTCTACTTGCTGACCTGTCGCCGCCCCTTCCCCGGCGGCCATGACGCGTTCACCCGGCCGATATGGAAGCAGGCGATGAACAGCGAGATGCACTGTGTCGCCGGCGATGCCACGGGCATCATGATCGCCGCCGCGATCGTGCCCGTCTTTGGCCTGGCCAATGGCTGGGACGCAGTGCTGGAGTATATCGCCGGCTTCGCCGTGGGCCTGTTCATCTTCCAGGCGTTGATGATGCGCGGCATGTATGACGGCGATTACTGGCGCGCGGTGCGCAAGACCTTCTTCGCCGAAACCGTGTCGATGAACCTGGTGATGACCGGCATGCTGCCGACCATGATCATCCTGGCCGACGCGATCCCTAGCTCCGAAAGCCCGCTGAACGCCGCGTTCTGGTTCCGCATGGGCATCGCCACCATCGTCGGCGGCATCTTCGCCTATCCGATCAATTACTGGCTGGTGAAAAACCATCTGAAACATGGCTGCATGACCCTGCCCGGCGCCGACGGCCCGGCCCATGGCCTGGGGCACCGGTCGCCGGAGGCCGAGGGCGAACACGGCGGGATGCAAATGGGCGAACTGTCCTTCGGCGCGGCGATCGCTTGGATCGCCGGGACCTACGTCATCCTGCTGTTGGTGCTGTGGCTGACCAGCCTGTGGGTGCCGATCAGTTTCGGGGGTTAGCGATCGGGACGTGGCGTTTCGAGACTGAGACACCGAAGGTCGCCAGCAGGTGCAGTTAACCGCCGGGCCACAGAAGCAAGATGTTCACGATGACGACGACAATGTCCGCTTCGCGCCCGTTATAGACGTCCTGGAACATGCCGATAGACCAGATCACCTGGATCTTGCGGCCGCGCATGTTCGTCAAGCGTGGCGCCGAGGCGTTCAGCGAGACGGATCGACCGCGCGTTGTCTGAACCGATGTAACTCACCAATGTCTCCAATTTGCGCACCTGAAAAGCCCAATCGCGCATCGCGACAGCGGCTTCAAACGCGTACCCCTTGCCCTCGGCCTCACTGTCCAGCTGCCAGCCGAGTTCCGGCTCCGGGAAACGTGGGCCTTGGTTGATCTCAATTTGCCCAATGCAATGCTTTGCCTCTCGAAGTTCAATTGACAGATTACCGACGCCAAAAAGCTGCCAAAGCGCGATCCCATGGCAAAAGGCGCCCCACGCGTACGCGATTGAATACGGTCCGCCCATGTGCTCGGCGCGATCTGACGTCATCACAGCCGCGAAACTCGGCCAGTCTGCGAGCACAGGTTCCCGCAGTATAAGACGATCGGTCTCGATGATTGGGGCGATCTTCATGACAGCCAATCCGTTCAGGCGTGCATCTACCTATCTGCCACCGCGTCCCCATCATGACCAGCCGCCTTGTCCGCATTCCGGACTTCTGCATCTTGTGCCTCGATGGCGGACAAGGGGAGCGACCGACGGTCGATGTCGGTCGACCCAATCAAGACGAAGCCTCGATCTTCGGCGTCTAAGACGACGTCACCGCTTCGGCACTGTATTGACCGCGGAACTCCTCGCTCGGCGGTATCAGTTTGATCACGTCGATCAGCACGCCGTTGGGATCTCTGGTCATGAAGTGGCGCTGGCCGAAAGATTCGTCACGCAGGGCCAATAGGATGGGCAATCCCGCGCTCGTGGCGCGCTCGAACTCCGCGTCCACGTCCTCGACCTCGAAATTGATCAGAAGGCCCGAGACGCGTCCGCGTCCGCTTTCGGGAACCGTCTCGTGATCGCCCTGCAGGACGGCGATGTTGACCTTTGGATCTTCGGTTGACTGCAGATGAACGTACCAGTCGCTCTCAAAGCTCGGCGCAAAGCGGAAATGGTCGCGGTAGAAGTTGGCCGTGCCGGTCACGTCATCGGTCATGATCACCGGATAGAACTGGGTGCATTTCATGGCTTTCGCCTCCTTGCTCATTTACATACACTCTGCATGAGAATGAAGTAAACATACAGGCTGTATGTATGCAAGAGCAATCCGTCCGACGCTCGAACACCGAGCGTACCGAGGCGACGCGCACCGCCCTGGTCGCCGCCGCGCGGTCGCTGTTCGTCGACAAGGGCTATGCGGAAACCGGCACGCCGGAGATCGTCGCCAAGGCCGGCGTCACGCGCGGGGCGCTCTATCACCATTTCGCGGACAAGGCGGACCTGTTCCGCGCGGTGGTCACGCGCGAGGCGGCGGCGGTGGCGGCGCAGATCGAAACCGAAAGCGCCGACCCCACCTCGGCTCTCGACGCCCTGACCTCCGGCGCCGATGCCTATTTCGCCGCCATGGCGGCGCCGGGCCGGGTCCGTCTGTTGCTGCTGGATGGCCCGGCGGTGCTGGGGCATCGGGAGATGGCACACATTGACCGGAAGGCGGGCGGAGAGGAGTTGCGCGAGGGCTTGGCCTTTGCCTTGCCAGCCAACGACCTGCCAACGGCAACAATGGATGCGCTGGCGGACATCCTGTCAGCCGCCTTCGACCGCGCGACCTTGGCGACGTCCGAGGGCGCGCCTGCGGCGGACTACCGGCACGCGGTTCGACGGGTGCTTGACGGGCTGATCAGGGCTGGCGAACAGGCATGACCGAGCCGGCACTGATCATCCGGCTGGCCGACCCGAACCGGGACCAGGCCGCCCTGGGCACGCTGTTCCAGCAGATGGCCAGCCACTACTTCCCCGGCCGGTCCTACACGCAGGCGGATGCGGCGGCGCTGGTGGTCGAGCGCCTGAACGCCCATCCGGGCTGCGAGGTGTTGATCGCCTGGCGTGGTGGCGCGCCGCTTGGCTTCGCGGCCTTCTCGGTGCTCTTCCCCGCCAACGGACTGGAGGCGCAACTCTTCCTGCGTGATCTGTTCGTGACCGAACGAGCGCGATCGCAGGGCATCGGCGAGCGTCTGTTGCGCGCGACGGCGGCCTTGGCCGTCGACCGGGGCTGCCGTCGTTTCGACTGGACGACCGCGACATCCAACCCCGGCGCGATGGCCCTCTACGACAGGCTTGTCGGTCAGCGACTTGACGAGAAGGTCTACTACCGTCTTGAGGGCGACGCCCTTGCCGACTTCGCACGCGGCCACAAACTGGCCGACGCCGAACCGGCGATTGCCCCACGGACCATGGAAACCGAGCGGACCTTGATGCGCCCGCACCGGGTGGAAGACTTCGAGGATGTCGCCGCCATGTGGGCGGAACCCGCCGTCGTCCGATACATCAGCGGCAAGCCGTCGACACGCCGCGAGTCCTGGGCGCGCCTACTGCGCTATATCGGCCACTGGTCCGCGCTTGGATACGGCTTTTGGGCCGTTACCGACAAGCAGACGGGTGCCTTTCTCGGCGAGGTTGGGTTTGCCGACTTCAAACGTGACCTGGACGCGTCGCTGGACGGCATGGCAGAAATGGGCTGGGTTTTGAGCCCGGCGGCACACGGCCGCGGCCTGGGGACTGAAACGGTACGCGCGGCGGTCGCATGGGGCGATGCCCACCTGACGCAGGGCCACACCTTTTGCATTATTGATAGCGACCACACAGCGTCCATTCGCGTCGCCGAGAAGGCGGGGTTCCGACAACAGTCGCGCATCAGCTACGAGGGCCAGCCCACGTCGGTGCTTGTGCGGCAGCACCCACGGTGACCATAATCCGGCGCTTGCCTCGCCGCGTAACAGGGAATGCGGTTCACAACTGAGGGTGCCCGTGATGATTGACGCCAAGACTGTTCTTGTAACCGGCGCCTCGGGGTTCATCGCCAAGCACATTTGCCTCAAGCTGCTGCAGGCCGGTCATCAAGTCGTCGGATCGGCCCGGTCGGAGAGACGGGGCCAAGAGGTCGTCGCCGCGATGACGGCGCATATGACCTCCGACGCCGACGTCGATCAGCGTCTGAGCATGGTAACGCTCGATCTCGACAGCGATGCCGGGTGGGACGAGGCTATGCGCGGCGTCGATGTCTTGATGCACACCGCGTCGCCCTTTCCTTTGGAACAGCCCAAGGACGATCAGGACCTGATCCGACCGGCCGTGGACGGCACGCTGCGGGCCCTGCGCGCCGCCAAGTCCGCCGGCGTCAAACGGGTGGTCCTGACCTCGTCAATCGTCGCGATCGTAAGCCGAGACCTGCCGCCTGGAAGAACGGCTTATGACGAAAGCGATTGGTCCGACCTCGACTATCCCACGGCCACGCCCTACGTGAAGTCGAAGACGCTGGCAGAACGGGCCGCTTGGGACTTCGTCGAAAAGGATGCGCCGGAGATCGCGTTGACGGCGATCAATCCCGGCCTGGTGCTGGGTCCGCCGCTGGACGGGCACGTTGGCGCCTCGCTGCAGGTGGTGCAGCGCCTGCTGCGCTCCAAGGACCCTGCCCTGCCAAACTTCGGCTTCGGCAGCGTCGATGTGCGCGACATCGCCGAAATGCATGTGCGCGCGCTGTCGAAAGACGCCAGCATCGGCCAGCGGATTGCCGGCGTGGACCGGTTCTTCTGGTACATCGACATGGCCAAGACGCTGGCCGCCGCCTATCCGGACCGCAAGATCACCACCCGCCGGGCACCGAACTGGCTTGTCAAGGGGCTGGCACTGGTCGACAAGCCGATACGAACCATCCTGGCGGACCTGGACCAGAAGCGCGAGGTATCCAACCAGCGGGCGCGCGAGCTGCTGGGCATGGAGTTCCTGGATGTCGAGCAAGCCTTACGAGACGCCGCCGACTATTTGATCGCCCACGGGCTTGACCGCTAGGCGTGGTGATGTCTGTTGTTCGGTCGCCAGGCGAGAGAGCAAGACGCTATCGTTAGGGGATGATCCAAGGCCAGACGGTCGATCCGCCAAGCACTGTCTTTGTCACCGGTGCGTCGGGCTACATCGCCAAGCATATCTGCCTGAAGCTGCTGAACGCTGGCTATCGTGTCGTCGGGTCCGTGCGTACACCGGCCCGGGCGCATGAAACCCTGATCGCGGTCCGGCCCCATCTCGACGACGACGCCGATAGCGACGACCGGCTGTGCCTGGTGATGCTTGATCTCGACGACGATGCGGGCTGGCACGACGCCATGCGCGGCGTCGACGCGCTGATCCACACCGCCTCCCCCCTGCCCCTGGAACAGCCCGACGATCCGAGCGCGATTGTGCACACGGCCGTCGATGGTGCCTTGCGCGCAATGCGGGCAGCACAGACGGCCGGCGTCAGGCGGGTGGTGATGACGTCTTCGACCGCCGCGATCATGAGCCAGGATCTGCCCGCTGGCCGGACGGTGTACGACGAAACGGTGTGGAGCGATCCTGACCATCCATCGATCACACCCTACGCGAAGTCAAAGACGCTGGCGGAGCGGGCGGCTTGGGATTTCGTCGCGCGCGAGGCGCCAGGCCTGAAGTTGACCGCGATCAACTCCTCCTTCGTCTTGGGCGCGCCGCTGGATGACCATCTCAGCGCATCGATCAAGGTGGTTCAGCGCCTGCTTCGGGGTAAGCACCCCGCCCTGCCCGATCTCGGCTTCAGCTGCGTCGACGTTGGCGACATCGCGGAAATGCATGTCCACGCCTTGACGACACCGGCCAGCATCGGGCAGCGCATCATCGGCGCCGACCGTTTCGTGCATCTTGTGGAGATGGCCAAGATCCTGGCGGCCGCATATCCGGACCGGCGGATCGTGACGCGCCAGGCACCGGACTGGCTGATACGGCTTATCGGCCTTTTCGACAAGCCCGTGCGATCTCTGGTTCCCAGGCTCGGCGACCGGGACGAGGTTTCGACCGGGCGGGCCGAAGACCTGCTCGACATGACCTTCGTCGACGTGGAACTCAGCATCCGTGCGACAGCCGACTTCTTGGTCGCGCGCGATCTCGTCAAATAGATAGACGCCGGAGGACGCACTTTTTGCGTGCGACATCTTGGAAGCCCCTTAAGGTGGCATGGCGCAGTGCAATCAACTACTATCTCGGTCGACTCAGGCGACGAAACCCCAGGTCGCGCATAAGGTGGCGCCATGTTCGAGAGTGCAGACGCAATCCTGCTCGCCCGTTTTCAGTTCGCCTTTACGGTCGCGTTCCACATCATCTTTCCATCCTTCTCCATCGGGCTGGCCAGTTTCTTGGCCGTGCTTGAAGGGCTGTGGCTGATAACGAAGCGAGACGTTTATCTGCGTCTGTTCAAGTACTGGGTGAGGATTTTTGCCGTCGCGTTCGGCATGGGCGTGGTCTCGGGCGTGGTCATGGCCTACCAGATCGGCACGAACTGGGGCGTCTTTGCAGACCGCGCGGGGCCGATCATCGGACCCTTGATGGGCTACGAGGTCTTATCGGCCTTCTTCCTGGAGGCCGGCTTCCTGGGCGTCATGCTGTTCGGGCTGAACCGGGTCGGCAAGGGCCTGCATTTCTTTTCGACCCTGATGGTCGCGATCGGCACGCTGGGATCGGCGTTCTGGATCCTCTCGGTGAACTCGTGGATGCAGACCCCGGCGGGCTACGAGATGAACGAGGTCGGCCAGTTCGTCGCCGCCGATTGGGCGGCAGTCATCTTTAACCCGTCCTTCCCCTACCGGCTGGTGCACATGGTGCTGGCTGCCTACATCACGACGGCGCTGGTGGTCGGTGCCGTCGGGGCCTGGCACCTGCTGCGCGGCAATCGCGAAGAGCCGATCCGGATCATGTTCTCGATGGCCATGTGGATGCTGACCATCGTGGTGCCCATGCAGCTTTATGCCGGCGACGCGCATGGCCGAAACACTTTGGAGTATCAGCCGGCCAAGATCGCGGCGATCGAGGGCCACTATGAAAGCTATCCCGACGGCCGCGCGCCCCTGATCCTGTTCGGGTGGCCGTCGAACGAGGCCGGAGAGACCCTCTATTCGATTGAAGTGCCGCTGCTGGGCAGCCTGATCCTCACCCACGACCTTACCAGCCCGTTGCAGGGCCTGGACGCATTTCCCCGCGAGGACTGGCCGCCGACGACCATCGTGTTTTTCACGTTCCGGGCCATGGTCGGGCTGGGTCTGCTGATGCTGGGCCTTGGGCTGTTCAGCCTTTACAAACGGATCAAGCGCCAGCTTTACGACTCGACCTGGCTGCATCGTTACGCGGTCGTCATGGGGCCGGCCGGTTTTGCCGCCGTCCTGTGCGGTTGGGTCACGACCGAGGTCGGGCGCCAACCCTTTACCGTCTACAATCTTCTGCGCACGGCGGACTCCGCCTCGCCCCTGGACGCGCCAGCGGTCGGCGCCTCGCTGCTCGCCTTCATCATCGTCTATTTCTTCATCTTCGGCGCCGGAACCATCTATATTCTGCGCCTGATGCGCGGCACGCCGGCCTCGTCCGAAGATGCGCCGATATCCGACGGGCCGACGCGCACCGCGGGCTTTACCCAGATCCAAGCGCCGGAACACAGCCGTCGCCCAGAAGCGGGCGACTGAGGGGGCCGGAAGGATGGAACCGAACACCACTCTGACGATCTTCTGGGCCGCCGTTATCGGCTTTGCGATCATCATGTATGTCGTGCTGGACGGCTTCGACCTTGGGGTCGGCATCCTGTTCACCGTCGTGCATGAGGACGAGCATCGCGGCGTTATGATGAACTCCGTCGCACCGGTTTGGGATGGCAACGAGACCTGGCTGGTGATGGGTGGCGGCGGTTTGCTGGCGACCTTCCCCCTCGCCTACTCGGTCCTGTTCCCCGCCATCTACGCGCCCTTGATCGCCATGCTGTTGGGCCTCGCCTTTCGCGGCGTATCGTTTGAGTATCGCTGGCGCGCCACCAAGGGCCGGTTCATCTGGAACGCCGGGTTCGCCGGCGGCTCCCTGCTCGCGGCCTTCTGCCAGGGCTTGGCACTGGGCACCGTCTTGCAGGGCGTGGAGATCGCCAACCGCGAATATGCCGGCGGCTGGTGGGATTGGCTGACGCCGTTCAGCATCCTGACCGGCCTGTCGGTCGTCAGCGGTTATATCCTCTTAGGCTCGACCTGGCTGATCCTCAAGACCGAGGGTGCTTTGCAAGAACGCGCGTTTGGTATTGCCAAGGTCGCCGGGATTGTGACCCTGGGCTTCATCGTCGCGGTCAGCATCTGGACCCCGTTCCTCGGCGACACCTATTTCGCGCGCTGGTACAGCTGGCCCAACATTCTTTATGTGTCGCCGGTGCCGATATTGGTCGCGATCGTCGCGGTGCTGTTCGGACGCGCCCTCTTGGCACACCAGGAACGCGCGCCCTTCCTGCTGGCTCTGGTTCTGTTCGTGATCACCTATGCCGGCCTCGCCGTCAGCATGTATCCCTACATCGCCCCGCCGACGCTGACGATCTTCGACGCGGCGGCACCGTCCAGCAGTCAGATCTTCCTGCTCTACGGCGCGCCGGTCCTTCTGGTGATCCTGCTTTGCTACACCGGCTATTCCTACTGGGTGTTTCGCGGCAAGGTGACCGCGAAGTCTGGTTACCACTAGGGCGCCTTTCGAGACATGGAGATGCCGGAAGAAAAGGGTCCCCCTGCCCCGCTGTGGCGCCGTTTGCTCTGGTTTGCGGGCTTGTGGCTTGGCAGCGTCGCCGTGATAGCAGTTGTCGCTTACGCAATCAGGCTCTGGCTCAACTAACCATGACAGACCAATGGGTCCGCGCGGGGCTCTGCCTCGCGCTTGGCTTCGCTGTGTCGAGCGCGCCGCCCGCGCTTGCGCAGGCACCCGATGCGGTCGACGAGGACACGCTGGGCACGCTGGCCGCCATGTGCGGTTCGATCGATGAGCCCTTGGCGCGGCTCGATTGCTATGATTCCTTTATGCTGCTGTTCGAGGCCTCGATGGACGAGGCGTGCCCGGAGACCGTCGACGCTGTCTTGCGCGCGACGATCGTCGATTGGGTCGAGGACGAGGCCTATTACGATGGCGAATGCGTCGTCGGCCTGTCCGTTCAGTCGGTCGCCTGGATGTCGGAGGAGATCGACGTGCAGCCCGGCGACAGAATGGACCTGCTGACGCCCTGCACGTCGAACGGCGACATCCTGACCCTCGCCGGAAGCATATCGCTCGTGCGCGACCAGACCGTCGAGGCGCACGTGCACCTGATGTGCGGCCTTGGCATGCTGCGTCCGGTTTGGGAAGAGAGCGGTATCCGGGCCATTGGCCCTCAACCGAAGTAGGGAGCCCAGCACCTCCTTCCTCGTCAAATAGTCGTCAAAGTAGATACGCCAAGACACCATCAACCCCATTGACGCGTACTTGACGAGCGCAATGGCACCAAAGAGTTCGACAGCCACGCGACTTCGCGCGATGAGGATTGGCGGACTTGTTGAACTGGGAACTCTACGGCGCCTTTTTGCTGGTCATGCTGGCCATTCTGATGGTGCCAGGACCAACACTGGCAGTGATCGCGCTGAACACGGCGCAGCGAGGGCATCGGGCCGGCCTGAGCACCGTGTTCGGCGTCGCCTCGGGCAAAGCCTGCTTGGCGATCACAGTGGCGGCCCTGCTGTCGAGCACAATGATACTGATCGAGACCCACGGCGAATGGCTGCGCTGGATCGGCGCCGTTGTCTTGCTCTGCGTTGCACTGCGCGCCTGGCGTTCAACAGCCTCGGGGTCGCCGGAGGATTCCGGCGACGCGTCGGTGCCTCGTGGCGCCTTCGGTCAGGGCTTCGTCGTTGCGGCCAGCAGTCCGATCACACTTCTGTTTCTGGCGACGCAACTCCCGATATTCATCGATCCGGTCTTGTCCGCTGTGCCGCAGATGGCGGTTCTTACGGGCAGCTACCTTCTTTGCGCGCTTTGCGTGGAACTCGCCTGTGTTGCTGCGGTGGCATTTTCGTCACGATGGCGTCAGCCTGCCCTGCTGACGTCGCCGAAGGGCGGTGCCTTTTGCCTGGTCGGAGTCGCGGCGCTGGTTTCACCGATCGGTGCCGGGCTTGGCTTCTAGCCCCTATTTCTCACCAAGAACGCATCGGCGCGATGTCGATCTGGCCTACAGGGCAGGAAAACGCCGCAGCGCGATGTGGGGCATCTGGCAAGTCGTTTGACGCACACTGTAGGCCGGACCGACACCGCCCGCAGGGTCACGGTCCCGG
>JBCDFV010000045.1:0-35786 GCA_039177555.1 Pseudomonadota bacterium
CTGCCGCCGCCCTGCATCTGGCGCATGAAAAAGATCCAGACGCCGATCAGCAGCAACATCGGGAACCAGCTGATCAAGATCTGCTGCAGAATGCTGCTGCGTTCCTGCGGCGCGACGCTGAAGCGCACGTCGGCCGCCTCAAGCCGGCCGACCAGGCTGCTGTCGTTCGGCGCCACAGTCGTAAAGGTCTGGCCGCTGCCATACCGGCCGGAGATCTCGTCGCCGGAAATCGTCACTTCAGCGACGCGGCCGTCATCGATCGCGCCCAAAAACTCGGAATAGGCAATGGACGCGCCGCTGCCGGAACTGTTGCTGTTCTGAAACAGGTTGAACAGCGCCACGAGCAACAGGCCAATGATGACCCAAAGCGCAAGATTCTTGCCAAAACTATTCACGCCGTTTTACCCTTCTTTCAACCGCCGGATCGGACAACAAAGATCGGGGTCTTCACTCACCGACTTCCTAAATAGGCGGCCAAACCGCTCAAACAACTCCAAACATGCGCGCGAACGCCGCCCCTGCAAGCGGCACCGACGGCCGGAAACCTACCTGAAACGAGGCCGGCGCGCCAGTTTCACGGTGACGCGTCCAATGCGCGACCTCCGGCAGACTGACAGCCTCACCGTCGCGCCACAATGCCGGCAGCCCCTGACGAGCGATTGCAGGCAGCCGGGCCAACGCGTCATTGGCCGCCCGATCACCGAGGGCGGCGATATAGCCGTCCTCGGGCGCCGAGACAATGAAACGATCGTCCCAGCGAACGGTTTCGCCCGCCTTCACGCTTTGGTGAGCCGAGATGCGCGCCGCCTCGCGGGCGATCAACAGCGACCCTGACGGCGATCCCGGCACTGCGATGCGGCAGCCGCCAATCGTCTGCCCCGCCACGCCTGCCCGAAGCGCATCACAGACCGGCTCCAGGCGCGATGGCGATGGCGCGTAGGCGGTGCCCCGAACCGTCCGAACGATGCGGCCCAGCAACGAAGCCGCCCGCCGATGGTTCAAGACCGCCCGGTCCACGATCGCGTATCCCGCTGGCCGGATCGTGACCCAACGGGCAAGCGTCGCGCCAAGCTCAAGCTCGGCAGCCTCACGGCGTTCCCCTTCACGCGCGGTCCGTCGAAACCACAGACCGGGGGCAGACGGCCGCCCGCCAAGGCGTCGGCGCACCCGCGCCCTTGCGTAGCGGTCGTCCAGGTTCGAGGGATCGTCAATCCAGGGCTGGCCGAAAGCGGACAAGGTTGCACGCACAGAGTCTCGGCGGACGGTCAAGAACGGCCGCAACAGCCGGACCTGAGCCAGCTCGCGAACGGTCGCGATGCCGGACATCCCCTCCTGTCCACTGCCGCGCAGATGCCGAAACGCAACGGTCTCGGCCTGATCGTCCGCCGTGTGGCCGACGAGAAGATGCAGGATGCCTTCGCGGCAGCAGGCATCGTCCAGCAGGCGATAGCGGCCGTCGCGCGCGGCCTGCTGGCTGGTCTTGTGCGGTTGCCACGCCAGGATACGGTGGTCGATCCCTCGGTCCGACAGCCAGCCGGCCACACGGGCGGCCTCTTCGCCGGAGCCTGGCCGCAAATTGTGGTCGACGGTCAGCGCCAGCACTTCACCGCGACGCCGGCGCGCCCAGGCATCGGCGAGCAGGCAAAGACCGAGACTGTCCGACCCGCCGGAAACGGCCACCGCAAGGCGCGGCCGGGCCTCGAACGGCCCGAACGGTGCCATCAGACGCTCGAAAGCGGCCAGCGTAAGTGGCGTTTCGGGAATAGCAGCCTCAGCGGCGGTTCAACCGCATTGCAGGCGTGTCAGTTCGCCACGGGCACGCTCGGCCATTGTTTGCGGCGCGGCCGGATAGCGGATCAAGAACTGCTGGAAGGCGTTGCAGGCATCCGATATGCGCCCAAGCGCCGACAGGGAAACGCCGAGATTGAACAGGCTGTCCATGGCCTTGCTGCCCGTGGGAAAGCGCTGATAGCCCTGGGCAAAGGCGTTGGCGGCCGCCTCGAACTGGCCTTGCGCGAAATGGGTCTCGCCCAGCCAATACTGCGCATTGCTGGCCAATGGATGCGTCGAATACTGGTTGACGAAGCTCGTCAGGCTGCGCTGGGCGGCGGCATAGTCTCCGGCCTCGACCAAGGCGAACGCCGCGTTGTAGGCCTGGGACGCATCATCGGAGCCCGGCACCGCACCGTCCGTACCCGGCGCCACCGACAACGAACCAAGCGTGCCGCCGGTCGTCGCCGGCGCCGAGGGAGCGACATTCGGCGAGGCACCGCCCGCGTCGGCCAATGGCGTTGGGGCTGGCTGCGCCGGAGGCGGCGCGGGCGCTGGTGCGGGCGCCGGTGCGGACGTGCCGCCGCCTAGGGCCGAGGTGTCGCCGCCTTCCAGCTCCGTCAGGCGGAACTCAATGTCGTTGAGGGCCCGCTGGAGCTGGTCGGACAGGCTGCGCTGTTGGAACTGCAGCTGCTCCACCTGGCCCAGCAACTGGCGCAACGACTGTTCCAATTGGCCTAGCCGCAATTCCACCTGGGCGGCATAGTTCTCGGGCACGGCTTGGGCGAGCTGGATCGGCATGCCCAGCACCTCGCCCAACTGTTCGACCTGCGCCTCTGCAGCCGCCAGCCGGCTTTCAATGTCGATCGTGCCGGCATCGATGGCCTGGGCCGTGGCCGACACGGGGTCGGCCAGCGCCGCGCCGCCTAAGACGCAGCAGATACCCAGCAGCTTCAACCGGTTTGCAGCCATTCTCACTATCCTGTCTTGCCCCCGCCGCCATGCCTGCAGAATCGGCCGACAGTGGTCCGAAATCAAGGCACGGCGGGTGGTCAGGTCTTATGCCGCGGTGCGGCGCTAGTTCACCACCGAGACGCCGCGACGGTTCTGGGCCCAGGCACTATCGTTGCTGCCGACGACGGCCGGACGCTCCTTACCGTAGGACACGGTGGTCAACCGCGTCGGGCTAACCCCGAGCGCGATCAGATAGTTGCGGACCGCGACTGCGCGCCGTTCGCCCAGGGCCAGGTTGTATTCACGCGTTCCGCGCTCGTCGGCATGCCCTTCGATGATCAGGGACACATTTGGGTATTGCTGCAGCCAGGCGGCCTGTGCCTGCAGCGTGGCCTGTCCCTGAGGCGTCAGGTCAAACTGGTCGAAATTGAAGAACACCCGATCGCCCACATTGACCACCAGGTCCTCCTGCGATCCCGGGACCGCGGCGCCACCGGCGCCGGCGCCGCCCGCCGTGGGCGAGGTTGCAGAGGTCGAGCTGCAGGCGACGAGCAGAAATGCCGCCGCGATGAGTGTGAGTAGTTTGGTGCCCATATTGGAACCCCCGATCAGGATGGTGTGCCGGTTAGCAGCAAGGACGCCCCTGCGGGGCCGTCCGTACGGTAGGTGGTCGGCCACGCTTCGTCGGCCGCCGATGATTCTGAGAAACCCTGCCCCAAGCGGGCGATGCGCGCTGGCATGCGAACCGTCGCCTAAGGCAAGAGAGGAGACCAGGCCGGGTCCGAACCGCCGAGTGGGGTCGGCACGGACCAGGACTGGCCGGTGGTCAGATCGACGGCAAACAGGCGCGACACGCTGCCGGCGCCGCTCGGCGTCGTGGAGAAATACATCAGCACGCGGCCATTGGGCGCCCAGGTCGGCCCTTCGACATTGAAGCCCTCGGCCAACAGCCGTTCGCCGCTGCCGTCGGTGCGCATCACGCCGAGTAAAAAACGGCCGCCCAAAATCTTGGTGAAGGCGATGAGGTCGCCGCGCGGCGACCACACAGGGCTGGCGTATCGGCCTTCGCCGAAGCTGATCCGGCGCACGTTGGAGCCACTGGCGCTCATCACATAGAGCTGCTGCGATCCGCCGCGATCGGATTCGAAGACGATCTCGCTGCCATCCGGCGAGAACGAGCCCCCGGTGTCGATACCCGGATCGTTGGTCAACCTCGTACGCTGGCGCGTGCGCAAGTCGAGCACGTAGAGATCGGAGTTGCCGTTCTCGGCGAAGCTGAAGATCACGCGGTTGCCATCGGGCGAAAAGCGCGGCGCGAAGGTCATGCCCGGGAAATCACCCAGCAGTTCTTGCCGGCCCGTATCGATGTTGAACAGATACACCCGGGGCTGGTTGTTCAGATACGACAGGTAGGTGATTTCCTGGGTCGACGGCGAGAAGCGTGGCGTCAGCACCAGGGTTTCGCCACCGGTCAGGTAGCGATGGTTCTCGCCGTCCTGGTCCATGATCGCCAGGCGCTTGACCCGCGCGTTGGCCGGGCCGCTTTCCGCGATGTAGACAATGCGCGTGTCGAAATAGCCGTCGTCGCCGGTGACCCGGCTGTAGACCGCGTCAGAGATCTGATGGGCGATGCGCCGCCAGCTTTCCGGCTCGGCTGCGTAGGCGAAGCCGATCAACTGGCTTTCCGCGACCACGTCCCACAGGCGAAACTCGACATTCAGCCGACCGTCGGCCAGCAACTGCACACGACCCGCAACCAGCACTTGCGCGTTGATGATGCGCCAGTCGGCGAACCGCACATTGTCCGGCAGCTCCGCCGACGACTGGATGAAGGCGGCCGCGTCGATCGGCGCGAAGATGCCCGAACGGCCGAGATTAGCGGTGATGACCGCCGCAATGTCTCGCCCGTACTGGCTGGCCGAATCACTGTCGCCGACAAAGTCGACGATCGCGACCGGAACCGGGTCGAACACGCCCTCGGTCACGTCGACGACGACTTGGGCGGAACCCGTTCGGCCGAGCATTGCGAAGACTATCAATGCTGTAAACACGATCAGGCCTGGCGCCGATCGATGTCCGCGGATCATCTGCAATTCCCCCTGTTTGTCACCGAAGCCGACATGCGCAAGGCCGGAAACAAATCGAGCGGTCGGGACTGTCCAAACAAAAAGGGGCAAGTCCAAGGCAGATCCCGGCGTGCTCGGCCACAATAACGGATCATTAGACCGCGTTGCTTTGAGAGGCAATCACACATCGTGATTAGAACATGTCCCTCGGGTTAAAGTTGAACTCATAGACCTCGCCATTGCCAAAGCCGCGCGATGGCGACGGCAAGGGCTGGCAGTTCGGGTTCAACACCGCCCGTCTGGCCGCCTCGGCCCATGAGCGCACCTGCGCGTCGCTGGCCTGTCCGCTGAAGCTCACGATCTCCGCATCCTGAACGAATCCCGTCGACTGCATCCGCGCCCTGATTGTAACACGAAGCGTCTCGATGAAGGGCGCGCCGCGATCAACATTCCAGCAATTGCGTAACGCCTGCGCGATCGCTTGTTCTTCATTTGCGGGCAATCGGGTCGGGGTGGACGGCGGCGTCGGATCGGTACCGGCGATCTCGTCGAGCAGGTTACCCAGGTCGGCCACGTCCGTCTGCGGCTGCTCGACCGGCTCTGGCTCGGCCTCCGGCGTCGGTGGCTGGGCAATGTTGGCGGGCGTGGGTGGGCGCTGCCCCGGGACCGGTGGCGCGAAAGGCGCGTCGATGGCCTGCTCGTCGTCGTCAATCGTCTCGATCAAACCGGCGATATCCGTCGCCGTGTCCTCAGGCTCAGGTTCCGGCTCGGGTTCGGGCTCTGGCTCCGGTTCGGGTTCCGGCTCCGGTTCGGGCTCCGGTTCGGGCTCAGGCTCTGGCTCGGGTTCAGGTTCGGGCTCCGGTTCCGGCTCGGGAATGGGCTCGGGTTCCGGCTCAGGCGTTGGCGCCGGCTCCGGGATTGGTTCAGGCTCGGGAACGGGCTCCGGTTCCGGCGCCGGCGGTTCGGGGACCGGCTCGGGCTCCGGCGCTGGTGGCGGCGTCGGGGGTGCCGGCGGCGGAGGTTCCGGCGCGGCGGTGACGTCCGGCGACGGCTCCGGTGTGCGAATGTCCGGGACCTGGGCGACCTGCGGTTCCTCCAGGCTGTCCGGTTCCAGGGCTGGCGGCGCCTCCGGCTCGTCGGCCTCGGCGGGCTCCACGCTCGGCGCCGGTTCCGCCTCCGGCCGGTCGACGGCGAAGCTTTCGTCTGGTTCCGGCACGCCGAAGTCGCCCAGGCTGGGCAACTCGTTCGGACGCACGATGGCGACCGGCACCGAGGCGGTTGCGCCGAGATCCGGCGGTGGCGGGCTGAGAAACGGCAGGCCGAAGATCAAAAGCAGGATGATCAGCGCATGCAGTACCGCCGATATGGCAAAGCTGCCGCGCATGGGTCTACGAGGCCGGCTCCTGCGGTAGCTCCGCGACCAGGGACACCCGCTGGAACCCGGCGGCGTTGATCGCGCCCATCACCTCCATGATGCGGCCATAGAGCAGCGCGCGATCGCCGCGGATGAAGATTTGCGCTTCTGGGTTCGCATCGGTGACCGCGATCAACAGAGGCACCAGATTGGCCATCTCCACCTCCGATTCCTGGACGTAGATGACGCCCGCCTCGGTGACGGAGACCACCAGGGGCTCGTCCTGTTCGGAGATGTTCTGCGCCTCGGTGCGCGGCAGATCGACGGGCACGCCGACGGTCAGCAAGGGCGCCGTCACCATGAAGACGATCAGCAGCACCAGCATGACGTCGACGAACGGCGTGACGTTGATCTCTGCCATCGGGCGATAGCCGCGCCGGCCGTTGCCGCCGCGCAGCCCGCCATTGGTCATCCCAGCCATGGCCTAGCCCCGCTCTTCCAGATAGCGGCCCAGGATGGTGCTGAACTCGCCTGAGAAGGATTCCAGCCGTTCGGCGAACTTCGACAGATCGTTGGTGAACTTGTTGTAGGCCGCACTGGCCGGAATGGCGGCGAACAGGCCCAGCGCGGTGGCGAACAGCGCCTCGGCGATGCCGGGGGCGACCACGGCGAGGCTGGTGTTGGCCGTCGCCGCGATGGCGACGAAGGCGTTCATGATACCCCACACCGTGCCGAACAGGCCGATGAACGGCGCCGTGGAGCCGACAGAGGCGAGGAACGTCATGCCCTTCTCCATCGACGCCATCTCGCGCGCCACGGTAACAGCCATGACCTTGTCGATGCGCTGCTGAATACTGGCCCGCAAGGGCTGGTTGGAGGCGAGGCCGCGATCGGTCGCGTGGCGCCATTCCTTCATCGCAGAGGCGAACACGGCCGACATAGCGTCGGGCGGATTGGCACCGACCCGGTCGTACAGGTCCTCCAGCGAGCCGCCGGACCAGAATTCGTCCTCAAAGCCATCGGCATCCCGGTTGACCCGGCGCATGAGCGTCAGCTTGTTGAAGATGATGGCCCAGCACCAGACCGAGGCCAGCAGCAGCAACAGCATGACGATCTTGACCACGAGATCGGCCTGAAGGAACAGGCCCCACAGCGTGACGTCGACCCCGGCATGCGCGGTGTCGAGGCTGCCGCTCAACTCCGTGATCTCCGTCGCTTCGACGGGGGCCGGCGTGGGCGCAGGGATCGGCTCTTGGGCCAGTAGCAGCCTTGGCAGCGTCACGCCGGCAAGCATCACCGAAACGCCAAGCGCCGCTTGACCCGGCCAAGCCAGGGCTGCCTTCAGAACGTTCAACACCGGTGGAACCATCCCATTCGACCCCTTTTTCTCCCTACGCATCGGCGAGCGCCGGCTTGGTGCCGATTGCCCGGTCGATCGCGGTCTTGACCGGCGCCGGCAAACGCACCGGCCGGCCCGCGCGGTTGATGCAAACGAGTTGGACGGCGATGACCGTCAGGCATTGCCGGTCGCGCCAGATCTCCTGTTCCATCTCCAAGGTCACGGCGCTGAGCCGCGTCGCCCGCGTGCGGACCTCCAAGAGATCGTCGAGCCGGGCCGGGGCGCGGTAGTCGGCCGTCAAACGCCGCAGAACGAACGAGATGCCGGTCTCTTGCAGCATGCCCTGCTGCTGGATGCCCAACTGCCGCAGGACCTCCGTCCGGGCACGCTCGGCGAAATGCAGAAAGCGGGCATGATAGACGATGCCGGACCCGTCGGTGTCTTCCCAATACACACGCACCGGCAGGCGGTGTTCCTGACCGACGAAGTGGCCCGACAGCTCGTTCATCGATCGGCCTCGTCATCGTCGGGCGCATCGGCCAGCAGGTCGAACTGCACGTCGTCGCGGCGCGGCGGCATCAGGCCCAAATGGCGATAGCCGTCATCCGCTAGGACCCGCCCGCGCGGCGTGCGCAGCAGCAGGCCCTGCTGGATCAAAAAGGGCTCGATGACCTCTTCGATGGTGTCGCGCTGTTCGGACAGAGCGGCCGCCAAGGTTTCGACGCCAACCGGGCCGCCATTGTACTTGTCTGCGATCATGCCGAGATAGCGCCGGTCCATCTTGTCGAGGCCGCGCTTGTCGACATCGAGCCGTTCCAGCGCGGCGTCGGCCTCGATCGACCCGATTTGCGGCGTGCCTGCGACCGAGGCGAAGTCCCGCACGCGGCGCAGCAACCGGCCGGCGACACGCGGCGTGCCCCGCGCGCGGCGCGCGATTTCGGCGGCGCCAGGCGGCGTCAGCGGACAGTCCAGCAAGGCGGCACCGCGCGTCACGATCAGTTCCATCTCCTCAGCGGTGTAGAAATCGAGCCTGAGTGGAATGCCGAACCGTTCCCGCAACGGCGTGGTGATCAGGCCCGACCGCGTCGTCGCCCCGACCAAGGTAAAGGGCGGCAGATCGATCCGCACCGATCGCGCCGCCGGCCCCTCGCCGATGATCAGGTCGAGTTGAAAATCCTCCATCGCGGGATAGAGGATTTCCTCGACGGCGGGATTAAGGCGATGAATTTCGTCAATAAAAAGGACGTCCCGGGGCTGAAGGTTGGTCAGAATCGCGGCCAAATCGCCGGCCCGCGCGATCACCGGGCCGGAGGTGGCGCGGAAGCCGACGCCGAGTTCACGCGAGACAATCTGGCTGAGCGTCGTCTTGCCCAGACCCGGCGGACCGAAGAGCAGAACATGGTCCAGCGCATCGCCGCGATTGCGCGCGGCCTGGACGAACACGGCCAGATTTTCGCGCACCTTTTGCTGGCCGATGAATTCCTTCAACGTTTGGGGACGCAGCGATGCCTCGGCGGCGTCGCCTTCGAGGTAGCCGCCGCCGACGGTGCGGTCCGGTGCCTGGTCCGCGGTCACGGCGCCAGATCCTTCAAGGCGGCCGGGATCAGCGCCTCGACACCGGCCTCGTCACCCAGGGACTGGGCGGCGCGCGTGACGGCGCCGAACGCCTCGCTGCGGCCATAGCCGAGATTGACCAGCGCCGACACCGCCTCTTCGCGCGGGCCGGAAACGGCGCCGGTCGTTTCCGTGGCTGTCGGTCCACCGGACGGTGCCAGGCTGATGCCGCCGACCTTGTCCTTCAGTTCCGACAGGATGCGGCCGGCCAACTTAGGCCCGACACCATCGGCGCGGGTCAGGGCGGCCTTATCCTGGGCGGCGATAGCGGTGGTGAGCTGATCCGGCGACGCGACGCCGAGGATCGACAGCGCATGGCGGCCGCCGACGCCTTGGACCGTGGTCAACAGCCGGTACCAGGCCCGCTCCGCCTCATCGGCAAAACCGTAAAGATTGAAATGGTCCTCGCGCACATGGGTCTCGATCAGCGCGACGACCCGGTCGCCCGGCATGCCCCAGCGGTCCAGCGACCGGCGCGAGCAGAAGACGAGATACCCAACGCCCTGAACGTCGATGACGGCCTGCCCGTCGCCGACGCTGTCCAGGACGCCGGTCAGCTTGGCGATCATCAAGCGCTGGCCCGGATCGGTTGGCCGCGCACACGGGCCGAGGTCTGGCTGTGATGCGCGTGGCAGATCGCGACCGCAAGCGCGTCGGCCGCGTCGGCCGACGATATCGCGATACCGGGCAACAGGCGCGCGACCATCGTCTGCACCTGCACCTTGTCCGCATGGCCGACGCCGACCACGGATTTCTTGATGTGGTTGGCGCCGTATTCGGTGACCGCTAGGCCAACCCGTGCCGGCGCCAGCATCACCACGCCGCGCGCCATGCCCAGCTTCAAGGTCGAGGTCGGGTTCTTGTTGACGAAGGTTTCCTCGATCGCCGCCGTGTGCGGCCGATGGAAATCGATAATCTCTGCCAACCCGTCCTGCAGCGCCAAGAGGCGCACTGAGAGGTCGTCCTTCTCCGAGGTGTCGACCCGGCCATCCGCGACGTGGCGCAAATGGCTGCCGTCGATGTCGAGGATGCCCCAGCCCGTATGGCGCAGACCTGGATCGAGGCCGAGAATGCGCATCCGGGCCGAAACCTCCGTCAGCTCAAGCGGTCAGCTTGGCCAAGACCTCGTCCGAGATCTCGAAATTGGCCGAGACGCGCTGGACGTCGTCGCTGTCGTCCAGCGCCTCGATCAGGTTCATGACGCTCTGCGCCTGGCCCTCGTCGATCGACGTCGTGGTGTTCGGGCGCCAGACGAGGCCGGCTTGCTCAGGCTCACCCAACGAGGCCTCAAGCGCGTCGCGAACGCTGGAGAAATCGTCCGGTTCGGTCGTGATCGTATGGCCCGAGGTGCTGCTTTCGCAGTCCCTGGCACCGGCGACCAAGGCGGCCTCGAACACCGTGTCGGCGTCACCGGCAGAGGCCGGATAGGCGATTTCGCCGACACGTTCGAACATGAAGCTGACGGAGTTGGTCTCGCCCAGATTGCCGCCATACTTATTGAAGATGGAGCGCACCTCAGCCGCCGTGCGGTTGCGGTTGTCCGTCAGCGCCTCGACGATCACCGCGATGCCGGCGGGGCCATAGCCCTCATACCGCATCTCGACGAAGTCTGCGTCGCCCTCGCCTCCCGTCGCCTTCTTGATCGCGCGCTCGATGTTATCCTTCGGCATCGATTCCTTGCGCGCGGCCGCGATGGCGGAGCGCAGGCGCGGGTTCATCGCCGGATCGGGCAGCCCCAGCTTGGCGGAAACCGTGATCTCGCGCGCCAGCTTGGTGAAGACCTTGGCGCGCTTGGCATCCTGCGCGCCCTTGCGATACATGATGTTCTTGAATTGGGAATGTCCGGCCATGGGCCCGGTCTCGTCTCGTCCATTGATCTGGGTACCGACGCCCCAACGGCGCCGAAGGGCCGCACTATCGCTGTTTTGCCCGCCTTGTCAAAGACTGCAAATCAACCCAAACGCATACAGTATATAGCGGGTTGTCGGAATTCCGATGCCCTATCTTGGGGTTTTTTCGGATTGCATAGCAAATGAATCATCCAGCGACGCGCGCTGCAGGCGGCCGCCCAGACGTAGCGGCGCGATGTTGACGGCCAGGCCCGTCTTGGGATCGGTGTCGACGACCAGGCCGCAGACTGTGGCCGGCCCCTCGGCCGGCGACATGCGCTCACCGGGCAGTTGCGAGGTGAAGCGGGCGACCACCGGCTCCTTTTTCATGCCGATGACGCTGTCATAGTCGCCGCACATGCCGGCATCGGTCTGATAGCCGGTGCCGCCCGGCAAGATCTGGAGATCGGCTGTCGGCACATGGGTGTGCGTGCCCACGACGAGACTGACCCTGCCGTCGAGATAGTGCCCCATGGCCAT
The DNA here is from genome assembly GCA_039177555.1 of Pseudomonadota bacterium. GTDB lineage: Bacteria > Pseudomonadota > Alphaproteobacteria > DSM-16000 > Inquilinaceae > JANQGH01. The sequence continues at coordinate 11,467 of JBCDFV010000045.1, forward strand.
CTTCTCGCTGGTCGCCTCGCCGTGGAAGTCGACAACGATCGCGTCGGCGTCGCGGGGCATTTGGGTATCCGCCAACAAGCGTTCGGCGCAGGCGAACGGATCGTCCAGCGGGTCCATGAACACCCGGCCCATGATGTTGGCGACCAAAACGCTGTGGCCGTTGCGGCCGGTCAACAAGGTGGCACCCCTGCCCGGCGTGCCGGCGGGATAGTTCGCCGGGCGCAACAATCGCTGATCGCTGTCGATGGCGGTCAGGATCTCGCGCTGGGCCCAAACGTGATTGCCCGTCGTCAGGCAGTCGGCGCCGGCCTCGTAAAACGCCTCCGCGATCTTGACGGTCAGGCCGAACCCATGGGCGGCATTCTCGGCGTTGACGATGGCGAAGTCGACCTGCAGCCGGTCGCGCAAGCGCGGCAGCCATTCGACAACCGCCTGACGGCCGGCCTTGCCGACCACATCGCCCAGGAACAACAGGCGCATCAAATGGCCTGGCGAGAGGGTGGGCTGTAGACGTCGCGCTCGGTGACGACCTTATCCAACCGTGCGTCGTGCAAACCAACGGTAAGCCGGTCGACCCGCTGATCGTCGAAGGCGACGCCGATCGCCAGGACCGAGCGCTCGGCGCGCAGCGCGGCCAGCGTTCTGTCGTAATAGCCGCCGCCATAGCCCAGCCGGCTGCCATAGGCATCGAAGGCCAGCAAGGGCACGATCAGAATATCGGGAACGACGCGTGGGGAGGCTGCGCTCGGCTGGCGGGTGCCGTATGGCCCGTCGACCAGTTCGGTCGTCTCGTCCCAGCGCCCGAACGCCAGCGGCTTGTCGCGTTCGACGACGACCGGCAGGGCAGTCAGCGCGCCCGCCTCGCGCAGGCGCCGGCACAGCGGGCGCACATCGATCTCGCTGCCCATCGGCCAATAGGCGGAAATCACGGCGTTCGGGTCGAAGGGTACTGACGCGAAAAAGCGGTTCGCCAGCTCGGTCGCGGCGACGGGACCTAAGCGGGCATGCAGCGCGCCACGCATCTCGCGGGCTCGATGCCGCGAGGTCTTTTTTGCCGCGTCGATGGGGTCGTGTTGGGCAACCAGAATGGCAGAGCCGCCTTGGCCGTTGGTCATGTCCTATCCTCTTGGGCCCTGCAAAGCAGGTGGGCGCCGTGTAACGAGGCCACGACCCCGTCAGTGACAGCTCCCTAGAGGAACTCTATCGGCCCCAGGGATAAAAGGACCTCACGCACCACGCAGCCCCGCCACCTGATGAGATCTAGGCACCCTCCAGCCGGACCGCAAGCTCTTCAATGCGCCCTGCCAGCCTTGCCAGCGCATCGGACGCTTCGCCGCCATTGGCCATCGCGGGTCCGGTCCCCGCCTTTTGATTGGCATCGAACAGTTCGTCGGCGACCATCAGGCTGACCATGACGAGCAGCTGTGAGTCGTTGGCGTTCGGTGCCTGTTGGCGCAACTCGGCCAGCCGTTCCTCCAAGAATGCGGCGACTTCGCGCACCCGGTCCTCCTGACCATCTTCGCAGGCGATCGGATAGGGGCGTCCGTTCAGGACGATTTCGACACGGGCCATTGCCGTCTAAGCCTTCAACACGTCTTCGAGGGTCTTGATCGCCTTGTCGACGCGCGACGCGATCTCGGCCGCATCGGCCTCGGTCTGGCGGTCAACGGCGTCCAGCAGCGACTGCTGGCGGCTCTCACGATTGGCCAGCGCCTTCTCCAGACGGTCGAGCGCGGCGTCGAGACGTGCGACGGAGCTGGCCAGGCTGTCGTCCGCCGAACGATCGGTGTCGGTGTCGGTCATCACTCCGCCAGGGCCGTTTTCGTTAGTTATTATGACATTAGGACCATGAATTAATCCCGTCAATTGGTGGTGCCGGTGATGGCCGGCCGGCCGGCGCCGTCACAGTACCGTCCCGGCGCCGTCCCGGTGCCGTCCCCGGACCGTCATTATGTTGACGTGCTGACGGTCTGGCGCCATGGTGCGCCGCCGAATGCCCCCGGGCCCAGCGCCCGGCGGGACTCCGCCACCCCTTGCCCCCGCAAAAGAAAGGCCTGTCGGTACGCCCATGCCTGACCCGTCCGACAAGATCATCGGTCACCCCGACGTCAGCCAGAAGCTGATGGCCAACGCCATTCGCTTTTTGTCCATGGATGCCGTGCAAGAGGCCAATGCCGGCCACCCCGGCATGCCCATGGGAATGGCCGACGTCGCGACCGTGCTTTACGGCAAATTCTTGAAGTTCGATCCGAGCTGGCCGGCCTGGCCCGACCGGGATCGGTTCGTCCTGTCGGCCGGTCATGGGTCGATGCTGCTGTATGCCGTCAACCATCTGACCGGCTACGACAAGATCACGATGGCGGAGATCAAACAGTTCCGCCAGGTCGGCTCGCTGACCGCCGGGCATCCGGAGGTGGATGTCGAGGCTGGGATCGAGACCACGACCGGCCCTTTGGGCCAGGGTCTGGGCAACGCCGTCGGCATGGCCCTGGCGGAACGGATCTTGAACGCCCGGTTCGGCGACGATCTGGTCGACCACCATACCTATGCGATTGCCGGCGACGGCTGCATGATGGAGGGCATCAGCCACGAGGCCTGCTCGCTGGCCGGTCATTTGGGCCTGTCGCGGCTGATCGTGCTCTACGACGATAACGGGATTTCGATCGACGGGCCGACCTCCCTGTCGTTTTCCGACAATACGGCGGAACGGTTCCTGTCCTATGGCTGGGACGTCCAGAAGATCGACGGCCATGACCCACAGGCGATTGAACGTGCGATCGCGCAGGCCCAGACGACGGATACGCCGTCGCTGATCTGCTGCAAGACGACGATCGGCTTTGGCGCGCCGACGAAGGCGGGCACGGCCGGCGCCCATGGCTCGCCGCTTGGGCCGGATGAGATCGCCGGGGCGCGGGAGGCGCTCGATTGGCCCTACCCGCCGTTCGAGGTCCCCGATGAGATCCGCGCGGCCTGGAGCGAGGTCGGCCGGCGCGGCCAGCCGGCCAGTGCGGCGTGGCGCGCGCGTCATGAAGGGGCGAGCGACCGCGCGGCCTTCGACCAGGCGATCAGCGGCGACATCAGAGTTGGAGCGGTGGAAGCGGCCGAGGCCGCCAAGCGCGCCTTTCTCGACGAGCCGCCGAAGATCGCGTCGCGCGTGGCGTCCGGCAAGGTGCTGGAACAGCTTGTCCCGGCGATCCCGTCGCTGATCGGCGGTTCGGCGGACCTGACGCCGTCGAACAATACCAAGGTGAAGAACTTCGACGACATCTCCGCCGGCCAGTTCGGCGGCCGCTACATTCGCTATGGTGTGCGCGAACACGGCATGGCGGCGGCGATGAACGGGCTGGCGCTGCATGGCGGCATCGTGCCCTACGGCGCCACCTTCCTAACTTTCACGGATTACTGCCGGCCTTCGATCCGCCTGTCCGCGCTGATGCATCAGCGGGTGGTCTACGTCATGACCCACGATTCGATCGGTCTCGGCGAGGACGGACCGACCCATCAGCCGATCGAGCATCTGTCCAGCCTGCGCGCCATGCCGAACGTACAGGTGCTGCGCCCGGCCGACGCGGTCGAGACGGCGGAGTGCTGGGAACTGGCGCTGACCAAAGCGGATGGACCCAGCATCCTGGCGCTGACCCGCCAAGGCCTGCCGCCGTTGCGCACGCGCGCCGATGACGGAAACCGGTCCGCCCTCGGCGCCTATGTGCTGTGCGAGGCCGACGGCGAGGCGGCGGTGACGTTGCTGGCGACCGGCTCGGAGGTCGCGCTGGCCGTCGAGGCACGGGACCTGCTGCAGGGCGACGGCATTGGAACCCGCGTGGTCTCGATGCCGTGCTGGGAGCTGTTCGAGGCCCAGGACGCCGACTACCGCGACAAAGTTTTAGGGCCAGGAACCGCAAAAGTTGCGGTCGAGGCGGGTGTACAGCACGGTTGGGATCGCTATATCGGACCAGAAGGACGATTTGTCGGCATGACCGGTTACGGCGCCTCCGGCAAGGGTCCTGATCTGTACGCCCATTTCGGGATCACGGCGCAGGCCGTCGCCGACGCCGCAAAGGAAATCGTCTAACCCAACCCTGGCCCAATCCTTAAGTCTTCGGAGGAAATACATGACCGTCAAAGTCGCCATTAACGGCTTCGGCCGCATCGGTCGCCTGATTTTGCGAGCGATCTACGAGTCCGGACGCGATGACATCGCAATCGTCGCCATCAACGATCTGGCCGACGTGAACACCAATGCGCACCTGTTGAAATACGACAGTGTGCATGGCCGCTTTCCGATGGACGTCCAGGCCGACGGCGATGCCTTGATTGTTGCCGGCGACCGCATCAAGGTCTTTTCCAGCCCCGATCCGGCCACCCTCCCCCTGGGCGACTTGGGCGTCGACATCGCGATGGAATGTTCCGGTCACTTCAGGAAGCGCGAGGGCGCCTCGAAGCTCTTGGATGCGGGCGCGCAGAAGGTGCTGATCAGCGCGCCGGGCACGGATGAAGACATCACCGTGGTCTATGGCGTCAACCACGACCAGTTGAAGCCCGAGCACAAGATCGTTTCCAACGCCTCGTGCACGACCAATTGCCTGACCCCGCCGGTCCATGTGCTGAACGAGACGATCGGCGTCGATCACGGCTTCATGACCACGATCCACAGCTACACCGGCGACCAGCGCATCGTCGATACCATGCACAGTGACCTGCATCGTGCCCGGGCCGCGGCCGTGAACATCATTCCGACCTCGACCGGCGCGGCCCGTGCGGTCGGCAAGGTACTACCGGGCTTGAAGGGTAAGCTGGACGGCGTGGCCATCCGTGTGCCGACCCCGAACGTCTCGGTCGTCGATCTGAACTTCATCGCCAAGCGGCCGACCTCGGTCGATGAGGTCAACGAGGCCATCAAGGCCGCCGTCGCCGGGCCGATGAAGGGTGTTCTCGACTGCTATGACGAGCCGCTGGTGTCGTCCGACTTCAACCACGACCCCCATTCCTCGATCTTCGCCTTGAACGAGACCAAGGTCGTGGAAGGCACGCTGGTGCGCATCCTGACCTGGTACGACAATGAGTGGGGCTTTTCCTGCCGTATGAACGACACGGCCATCGCCATGGCCAACGTTGGCTAGGCGCTAGACCCAGCCTCTTTCGACAGTGAAGGGCGCCTCAGGCCGCATCGGCCTGGGGCGCCCCTTTCTTTTCGGGCCGGCTGAAGGCCACCAGCTCCGTTTGGCCCTCCAGGCCGCGTAACACGGCGGGGCCAAGCGGTTCGACGAAGATGCCGGCCGGCGGATCAAGGCTGTCGGCGAAGACCGCCGTCGCCACCAGGTCGCGTTCCTGCTTCTTGGCCTTTTCCTCAAGCCGGGCCACCACGTTGAGGGTTTCGCCGAAATAGACGATCGCGCGCTTGGCGTCGCCGCAGGCGGCCATGACCACCGGTCCACCATGGACGGCGCCGCGCACCCGTGGCTCCACCCCGAAGGCGCCCTTATAGGATCGGCGCTGGCGGGCGAGCATGTCCTGGATCGCAAAGAAGGTGGTCACGGGCCGGGCATCGCCGATCACCCGTGGCCAGGTCACGATGACGCCGTCGCCGATATAGGCGTGGATCTCGCCCCGCGCCTCTAGGATCGTCTCGCCGATGTCGAAGAAGAAGCGGCTGAGCAGCTTCTGAAACTCAAGGTCGCCCAGCTTTTGCGCTATCTGGCTGGAGCCGGCGAGATCGATGAACAAAAACACCCGCTCTTCCTCGACCGGCGTCTGATAGCGGCCGATCAGAAGGTTGCCCAGCACGCGCGGCCCGATGATGTGGGTGATCTCGACCACCAAGGCGGCGACGGCCACCAGGCCCAAGACATAGAGGTAGACGTGCGGTTCGGCGGGCAAATCGTCCCAACCGATGATGCCGTCGTGCAGCAGGTTCAAAAGCGCGGCGGACAGCGGGATACACAGCAGGATGATCGGGACGATCACCACCATTCTCGGTAGGAAGGCCAGCCGGCGAATGGGCTTTCCAAACCGCGACGGCAGCACGAACACGACGAAACCCCAGACCAGCAGCCCCAGCATCGCGCCTTCATCCAGCGTGTACCAGAGCGGGATCTGATTATCCAAGAACAGCAGGCCGTAGACAGGGCCCGCCAGGATCGTGACGAGCAGCAACGCGCCAAACAGCCAGAGTCGGTAACGGGTGCGTCGACGCAGCGAAATGCGCATGGGGGGATGCCTTGTCACCGAACGAGAGGGGCCGGCCGGAGGGAACGTTATAGCAGCCGGGTGGCGGGCGGGCGAGCGACCATGGTCACAGGCCCTGGAGGGTGCGCGCCGCAGATCGCTCCGAAGCGGGAATGACCGGTTGGGTCGCGGCGCGCAAGGCTCTAGGCTGTGGCGTTGTCCCAGCCGCCTCGATCGCTCATGTCCGCAGCGCGCTTTCCCTTCGACACGGCCGTTTGCGTCCGAGATTTGCCGACGGCGCTGCTCGCCGCCGAGACCGCGCAGTCCGTGGGCATCGACCCTGTGCTGATCAGCGAACCGGAGGCCGGGATCCATGCCGGAGGGCTGTGGTGGCGCGCGCTGACCGACCGGGTCATGGACGCCTGCCCATCTGCAGCCGTGGTTGCCATCCTCGATTGCGGCGATCAGGTTGGCGCCGCGTTGGGCGCGATCCGCGCCGGCTGTCGCGACCTCACAGTCGCCGCCGCGCCGCCGGCCTTGGTTGGGTTTGCGATTGCGCAAGGGGTGTCCTTGCACCCCAAGCCTTTAAGCATTCTTACCCTGGGCCGAATTGATCGGCGAACGCGAGCAGTCGTTGAGCAGTTCCTGACCGATCGGCTCTAAGGGACGATTGCCAGGGGCACGCAGCCCCGCTAAGCAAGGCCGTCCTGTTCGCCAGTCTGTCAGCCAAGTTCCACCGATGGCCGCACCTCAACTATACCTCGTGACCCCACCGGCGCCCGATCCGGCGACGTTCGAAGACGATTTGCGGGCGGTGCTGGATGCGGCACCGATCGCCTGTGTGCTGTTGTTGCCAGGCGGTCGCGATGACGACGCGCTGCGCGCGACTGTCGATGCCTTGCGCCCCCTGGCGCAGGATCGGGACATCGCGTTTCTGATCGACGGCCGGCCCGATCTGGCCGTGGCCACCGGTTGCGACGGCGTTCACACCTGCCCGGTCGGCCCGGCCTATGCGGAATGTCGGCGCCAGGTCGGGCCGGACGGCATCGTCGGCTATTCCTGTCGGAACGACCGGCACAACGCCATGGTCGTGGCCGAGCAGGGGGCGGATTACATCGTCTTCGGCGAAGGCAAGCCCACCCCGAACGACACTGCCCTGACGATCGACCTGATCGGCTGGTGGGCAGAACTGGTGGAAGTGCCCTGCGTCGCGCTGGACCGTATCGGCCCCGATAATGCAAACGGCTTTGCCGAGGCGGGCGCGGACTTCCTGGCCATCGGCCCTGCCCTATGGGGCGATCCGGCCGGGCCGGCCCCGACCGCCCGGGCAATCGCCAAGGCGGTCGGCCTTATCTAGCCGGCGCGCTGGGCCATTCAGACGCGCCGCATAGCGGCCTCGATCGGGCCCAACTCCTGTTCGCCGGCAGGGATGAAATGCAGCAGCACGTTGAAGGCGTGCACCATGCCCGGCGCCTCGTGGAAGGAGGTCGGGATGCCGGCGTCGCTCAATCGCTCGGCATAGTGCTTGGCCTCGCCGTGCAGCGGGTCGCATTCCGCGGCCAAGATCGCGGTGTCCGGCAGGTTGGGCGGCGGCGGCGACAGCACCGGCGACGCCAACGGGTCGCGGCGATCGGCGTCGCCCATATAGCATTCGACCATCCAGTTCAGCTCTTCACGATCCAGGCCATAGCCTTGCGCGAACGCCTTCACCGATGGCTCGGTCAGGGTCATGTCGAGAAACGGGCACAACAGATAGGTCAGGGCGATCTTCGGGCCGCGGCTGACGGCCGCGAGCCGGCTGACGGCCGCCGCGAGGCCACCTCCGGCGCTGCAGCCACCGACCAGCAGCCTGTTCTTGTCGCCGCCAAACCGGTGGGCATTGCCATAGACCCACAGCAAGGCGTCGTAACCGTCCTCGACCGCCGCCGGAAACGGCGCTTCCGGCCCCTTGCGATAGTTGGCGGAGAACACCACCGCCGGCGTTCGCTCGGCCAGCCGGTAGGCCTCGTGCGCGCTGTCGTCGATGCCGCCCAGGACATAGCCACCGCCGTGAAAGTACAGCACCGTAGGCAGCGGTTCGTCGCCGGTGTCGTGGGGGCGAATGATGCGGACATCCAGCGGGCCTGAACGGGCATGAAACTGGCGGTTTTCGACCGCCATGTCCGGCAGCGGCGGGCGCATTTCCAGGATCGCGGCACGAACCAGCCGGCGTGATTTCGGCGCGCCCATTTCACGATAGGACGGGATGTTGTTTTCCCGACGCCAATCCTCGACCATTTTTAGATAGGTTTCGGCCTCTGGATGCAGCGGCATGGGTGCCCCTCACTTGCAATGGTTCAGGTGCCGGGCGGTGCGACGGGCGCCCATAGCACTTTTTCGATGGTATCGGCGCCTGTTGCCAACATGACCAGGCGATCGAAACCCAAGGCGATGCCGGCACAGTCCGGCAGTCCACCGCCGCGGTCGGGATCGAGCGCGGCCAGGAAGTCCTCGTCGATTGGATAGGCGCGTCCGTAGAGCGATCGCTTAAGGGCTTGATCAGCCTCGAACCTTTTGCGTTGTTCGATCGCGTCCGTCAACTCACCAAACGCATTGGCCAGTTCCAGGCCGGCGACATAGATCTCGAAACGTTCACAAAGCCTTGGATCCGCCGGCTTCACCCGCGACAAAGCGGCCATCGAGGCGGGATAGTCGATCAGGACCGTCGGCGCCGGATGGCCCAGATGCGGCTCGATTCGGTCGAGAAAGATGCGGAAGAATAGATCGTCCCAGCGGTCGCCATCATGGGGTTCGATGCCGATGCGGCGTGCCTGATCGGACAGCAGGCCGAAATCGGGGCTGGTCGGGTCAGGCGCCGTGGCCAACAGATCGATATCGGCGTAGCGATCGAAGGCCTCGGCGACACTCATGACCTGCCAGTCGGCGAACGGATCGCTGCTGAGGCCACGCCAATGAAATCCGTCAGCGCCGATAGCCGTTGCCGCGGCGCGCGCAAGGCCGACGCAGTCGTCGATCAAGTCTCGATAGCCTTGGCCCGCCCGGTACCATTCCAGCATTGTGAATTCCGGATGATGGGTCGCGGAGCGTTCGCCGTTCCGGTACGTCCGCGCGAGCTGGTAGACCCGCTCCAGCCCCCCGGCCAGCAGCTTCTTCATGGCGAACTCGGGCGAGGTCTGCAGGAACATCGACGCCGACGGCTCGCCTGGTGTTTCCAGACGGGTCTCGAAAGCGGCCAAGTGCGGCTCCATGCCGGGTGACCATTGCAATGCCGGCGTCTCGACCGCCAGGAAGTCGCGGGCATCGAAATAGGCTTCAGTCGCGCGGCGGATCGCGTGCCTGGCCGCCAGATATGGCCGTCTTTTCTCAAGTTCGTCCGCGCGCCACCAGGGCGCCCGCGACGGTCTTCGCGGATTGTCGGTCGTGTCCGTCATCGTTGCCGTCTGGTTGCCGGGTGGAGCGCGTTGCCAGTCATGGGCCTTGCTGATAGGTTCCGCGCCGCGCGGGCGCGGGACTGACGCAGTTGCCCCGGTGAAGAAGCCCCGAAGAAGAAACAAGGATTCGCATGAAGATCAACGCCATAAACATCCGGCCTGGCAACGTCTTGGAGTATGAAGGCAAGCTGATGCAGGTCACCAAGATCGACCTGATCCAGCCTGGCAAGGGTAATGCCGTGATCCAGGTTTCGATGAAGGACGTCCGGACCGGGGTCAAGACGCAAAACCGCTGGCGCACGCAGGAAACCGTCGAGCGGGCGCGTCTCGACGAGACGGAGATGCAGTACCTGTTCAAGGACGGCGACCAATACACCTTCATGGACAATGAAAGCTTCGAGCAGATCGTGCTGAACGAGGACGGGATCGGCGACCCGGCGGTGTATCTGCAGGAAGGCATGGTCTGCATCGTGACGATGCATGAGGGCACGCCGCTGTCCGTCGAGCTGCCGCAGACCGTTACCATGGCGGTGGTGGAGGCGGAGCCAGTGGTGAAAGGACAGACCGCCTCGTCGTCGTTCAAGCCCGGCATTCTTGAAAACGGCGCCAAGATCATGGTGCCCCCGCACATCGAGGTCGGCACGCGCGTCGTCGTCAATACCGGCGACGGCAGCTATGTCGAGCGGGCGAAGGACTGAACGCAGCGACCATGACCCTATCAGCCCCCAGCCGGCGGGGCGCCGGTACCACGGCCCGCTCGCCGCTCGTCAATGTCATGGCGCGCGCGGCCGAACGTGCCGCACGCCAACTGGTGCGCGATTTCGGTGAGGTCGAGCAGTTGCAGGTCTCGCGCAAGGGGCCGGCGGACTTCGTGTCGCAGGCCGATCTGAAGGCCGAGAAGACGCTGACCGCGGAACTGTCCAAGGCGCGGCCGGCCTTCGGTTTCCTGATGGAGGAAAGCGGCACCAAGGCCGGGCAGGACCCTGACCGACGGTGGATCGTCGACCCGCTGGACGGCACGACGAACTTTCTGCACGGGCTGCCGCATTGGGCGATTTCGATCGCAGCGGAGGAAAAGGGTGAGATCACCGCCGGCGTCGTCTTCAACCCGATTTCGGACGAGCTGTTCTGGGCCGAAAAGGGCAAGGGCGCGTTCCTGAACGACCGCCGCCTGCGCGTCAGCAGCCGGCGGACCCTGAAGGAGGGCCTGCTGGCAACTGGCATCCCCTTTCTCGGCCACGGCGATACGACCAAATACCAAGCTGAGTTGAACCGTCTGATGCCCCAGGTCGCCGGCATCAGGCGATACGGCGCCGCCGCGCTCGACCTGGCGTTTGTCGCGGCCGGGCGCTTCGACGGGTTCTGGGAAGGCAAGCTGAACGCCTGGGACGTCGCGGCGGGCATCTTGCTAGTGCGCGAAGCCGGTGGCTTTGCCACGGAGATGGATGGCGGCCACAACCCGGTCTATGGCGGCAGCATACTGGCGGCCAACTCCCATCTCCATCTGCTCATGGGCAAGGAACTGCGGGCGGCCGTTTCCGGCTGAGAGCCTGCCGCTGTTCGCCAAGCCTGTTGTCGGTCCCGCGAAGCCTGCGCTATGGTCCAGCGCCTTTGGCGACATTCCGAGCGAGGCACAGGCGGGCTAGGGCTCGCCGCGCGAGAGCAAACCTTGGCTACCAGGACCATGAGAGCAAGAACGCACCGAAGGCCCCGACGCGGTGATGGTTGGCTGGGTCGTTTGGTGCTTTCGGCCGCTCTTGTTGCGGTCGTGCCCGGGATTGCCAGCGCGCAGACGGTGGGAACCGGCCTCTGGTCGAGCGACGTGGAGTTCGGCGCGTCGGCGATCATACCGGCGCAGGTTCGGGCGCAGTTCCCGTTTCCGATCCTACCGTATCCGGACCGGCGCCCTGAACCGCCGGAGATCTTGCCGGAGTGGCTCACCGAGGAGGAGTATGCGCTGGCGGTTGAGCAGGAACAGATCGCCAGCGCCGAGATCGTGAACAGCGAGGCGCCGCCGAGGCCCACCGCGTTCGCCAACTTGTCGATCGAGCAGTTCGAATTGGTGGGACCGGCCTCTCCCCTATCTTCGGAGCCTCTGTCTACCGAGCCTCTGTCGGCGGAACCCCTGTCGTTGGAGCCCGTATTGGCCGAGCCTGTGTCGGCGGAACCTCTGGCGGCAGAATCCCTGGCGGCAGAGCCCCTGGCGGCAGAGCCCCTGGCGACAGAGCCCCTGGTGGCGGAAACTGTGTCGGCGGAATCCTTGACGGCGGAACGCGCATCCGAGGAGCCCCTGTCGGCGGAACCTGTGGCGGTGGAGATAGCGTCCGCGGCACCGGCACCGTCAACGCCCCCTTCGCAGGCCGCCCCTTTGAGCGCGGCCCCGTCGCCGGAGCCCGCATCGGCGGAGCCTCGGGCGCCAGCCCGCCCATCGTCGGCGCCCCCGTCGTCGACACCCCTGCCGGCAGCGCGCCCGTCGCCGGCACCCCGCCCGTCGGCACCGCAGCCGTCGGAACCTCGGCTATCAGCGGCCCCGCCGCCAGCGCTGCCGTCGTCGGCGCCGACAAGCGGGCCGGGCATTGACCGGCCGCTGACGGAGCCGCCTGCCCTGTCACGGGGTCTGAACATCGGCCTGGATTTGCCGGACGGCGGTTCCGGCAATTCGCCGATGGAAGATCTGCGCGTGGCGCCCGAGGATGTCGCCCTGGTGCCAAGGCCGGGCGAGTCCATTGTGCAGTTGCCCAACAGCCAGGGGTATCGCCTGCTGTTCGAGGCCGGCTCGGACGGTTTGACCGCCGCCGGCGGCAGCCTGCTGGAAGGGTTGGCCGTACGCATGGCGTCGGATCCAACCCTGTGGATCCAGATTCGCGCATTTGCCACGGACACATCGGGGCTACCGAGCAACTCGCGCAGCCTGTCGTTGAACCGCGCCCTTTTGATCCGAAGCTTCTTGATCGATCGGGGCGTGCGTAGTACCCGCGTTGACATCAGGGCCCTCGGCGACACGGCGGAAACCGGGCCGCGGGATCGGGTGGACCTGATCTTTTCAAACTGACCGCGTCGATCCAAGGCGTTCGACGATCGAGGAGCAATGATGTCGCCTCCCGGACGCTATTTGACCCGCATGGGCCTGTTCGCCGCGGCCGTCGTGCTGGTGGCCGTCATCCTGTCATCGGGCCTATCCGGCGCCTTCATGGCCAATCCGGTGCTGAACGGCATCATCATCGCGCTGATGGTGGTCGGCATCGGTTACACCTTCCGGCTGGTCTTGAGCCTGAGGGTCGAGGTCGATTGGATCGAGCATCTGAGGGCGAAGCAACCACGACCGCGGACCGGCATGGCCGAGCCGCGCCTGCTGGCGCCGCTGGTCTCCATGCTGTCCGACCAGCGCGGCAGCGTGACCATATCGGCCCTGTCGATGCGATCGGTGCTGGACGGTATCGGGGCGCGCATGGGCGAAGGGCGCGAGATCACCCGCTATCTGATCGGCCTGCTGATCTTCCTCGGCCTGCTGGGCACCTTTTGGGGCCTGCTGCAGACCATCGCCGCGGTGGCGTCGGTGATCCGCGATCTTTCGGTCGACACCGGCGACCTGTCCATCGTCTTCGCGGACCTGCAAGACGGGCTGCAAGCGCCGCTGGCCGGCATGGGCACGGCCTTTTCGTCGTCGCTGTTCGGGCTTGCCGGGTCGTTGATCCTGGGCTTCTTCGAGCTGCAATCGAGCCAGGCGCAGAACCGCTTCTACAACGAGCTTGAGGACTGGCTTTCCGGCGCCGTCAAGCTGGGCGCGGGCGGCACTGGCCTGGAGGGCGAAGGCCAGGCCAACCTGCCCTCCTACATGCGCGCGCTGGTCGAACAGACGGCGGAGAACATGCAAGCGATGCAGGCCGCCATCGCCGCGTTGGAGAGCCGGCACCGGCAGACCGGCGACACCATGGCCGCGATGGCCGAGCAACTGACCAGCTTGAACGCCAACCTGCACGATCAGCATCGCGCGGCCTTGAAGGCATCAGACGCCCAAGCCGCCCTGCAACCGGCCCTGACCCGGCTGAACGATACGCTGGCCGCCCAGGAGATCGGCCTGGACGCGGAAAGCCGCGAGCAGATCCGGATGATGAACGCGCGGCTTGGCCAGTTGCTCAGCAACCAAGGCCAAAACCTGGACAAGCTCAGCCTCGAAGTCCGCAACGAGATCAAGGTTCTCACCAGGACGATCGCGGCAGTGGCCGAGGCCGAGATCCAGGCGCATGTCGACGGCGAGGGTCAGCCCTAGGCCATGATTTCTTCCCTCGTTCGGCGGCGTTCGGGGCGCCAATCGGTCGATATCTGGCCCGGCTTCGTCGACGCCCTGTCGGCCTTGTTGATGGTCCTCATCTTCATTCTGGTCGTCTTCATGGTTGCGCAGTTCTATCTGTCCAACCTGTTGACGGGCCAAGAGGAGCTGACGACACGGCTGAACAACCAGATCGACGAGTTGAGCGACCTCTTGGCCTTGGAGCGCGAAGAGAACATCGAGCTGCGCGACCGCTTTGCCCAACTGTCGCTGGACCTTCAGGGTGTCGTGGCGGAACGGGATGAGCTGGCCGGATCCGTTGCCGAGGCCGAAAATCAGGCCGCGAGCCTGGAGGATGAGTTGTCGGCAGCGCTTGCCCAGATCAATGCACTGACCGGCACCGGCACGGACCTGGATCGCCAGCTTGGCCAAGCGCTGGCGACCATCCGCGAGAACGAGGCCAGCATGGGCGACCAGCTGCGCGAGATGGCCAGCCTGCGCCAGGACATCGAGGCCCTGCGCGCCGTCCGCCAGGGGCTGGAAGTGGAGATCGCCGCCCTGAGCCTGACCTTGGAGGCCAGCCAGGCCGAGGCCGAGCGGCTGGGCGTGGAACTGGACGAGACCATCTCGCTGCGCGACCTGTTGCGGCAGGAACTGGCCTCGGCCGAGGCCGACAACCAGTCCCTAAGCAACGATCTTGCGGCGGCACAGGCGGACAATCTCTTGCTGACAACCGATCTTGGGACGGCACGGTCGGACATCGAGGGGTTGACGGCGGATCTTGAGACGTCGCTTGGCGAAGTCGACTGGCTGACCGCCGAGCTGACGCGCCGGGAGACGGAACTTGCCGATACGCGGGGCGAGGTCGATTTGCTGACCGGTGATCTGGCGGATGCCAGGGGCGCGGTCGACCGGCTGACCGGCGATCTGGGCTCCACCAGGGGGCAGCTCGCGGAGCAATCGGCCGCGGTCGAGGACCTGAACGCCCGCCTGCAGCTTAGCGCCGAGGAAATCCTGGAACTGCGCGACTTCCTGGCCGAGAGGAACCAGCGGATCGAAAGCCTGACCGCCGAGGCGCAGGCGCTGCAGGGCGAGATCGACGGCACCAATGAAAGCCTCAACCAAACCACCGAGGAGCGCGACGCGCTGACCGTCGAACTGCGGCTGTCGGAAGAGCAGCGGGAATTGCTGCTGGCCGAACTGGGCGATCTGCGCGACCGGTCGCAAGTGTTGACCGAACAGCTGGCCGACGCCGAGGAACGGACGCTGTTGGTTCAGGAAGAGCTGGACGCAAACGACATCGCGATCCGCGAGCTTTCGGAAAACCTGTCATCGTCGAACGAGGCCCTGTCGGAAGAACGCGGGCTGCGCCAGGACGCCGAGTTGCTGGCCACCGAGCTTTTCCTGCAGATCAGCGAACTGAACGAACGGCTGGCAAGCGTGCAAGCGGCGCTGGAGGCGTCGGAGGCGCAGGTATCGGACCGCGACATCGAGATTGCGGGCCTGAACGACAGGCTGAACCAGGCGCTGATCCGCGAGGTCGAGGCGCTGAGCCGGTCCCAGTCGGAATTCTTCGGCCGCGTCCGGGAGATTGTCGAGGACAGGCCGGACATTCGCATCGTCGGCGACCGCTTCGTCTTTCAATCCGGCCTGCTGTTCGATTCCGGGTCGGCAGAGCTTCGCGAGGGCAATTCGGGCGACCTGGCACAGATCGCCGGCACGCTGATCGCCGTCGCCGACGAATTGCCCGACGATATCGACTGGGTTCTACGTGTCGACGGCCATACCGACAATCTGGCGATCAGCAACGAGGAGTTCGCCTCGAACTGGGAGCTGTCGACGGCGCGGGCGACATCCGTCGTGCGCTATTTGATCGAACAGGGCCTGCCGCCGGATCGTCTGGCGGCCGCTGGCTTCGGCGAATGGCAGCCGCTGACCTCGAACGCAACGGCCGAAGGTCGGGAAAGCAACCGGCGGATCGAGCTAAAGATCGACCAGCGATAACCTCTATTCGCCGGCCATGCGCAGCGGCGCGTATTCGAACTGGAGCGCGGCGAGCCTGGCGTAGAGCCCCCCCTCCGCGATCAGGTCGGCATGGCTGCCGCCGGCGACCAGCCGTCCGCGATCCAGGACGGCGATATGGTCGGCGTTTTGCACCGTGGCCAATCGGTGCGCAATGACCAGGGTGGTTCGTCCGTGCATGAGTTCAGCCAGGGCGCGCTGCACGGCCCGTTCGCTTTCCGCATCCAGGGCCGAGGTCGCCTCGTCCAATAGTAGGACGGCGGGATCACGTAGAATCGCCCGCGCAATCGCAAGACGCTGGCGCTGGCCGCCTGACAGCCTGACGCCGCGTTCGCCGACAAAGGTGCCATAGCCCTCGGGCAGCGCCTCAATGAACTCCGCCGCATTGGCGGCCTCGGCCGCCGCGCGCACCGATGCGTCGTCCGCGTCCGGCCGGCCATAGCGAATGTTCTCCGCCACGCTGGCGGAAAAGATCGCCGGATCTTGTGGCACCAAGCCAATGCGCGACCGCACCTCGGCCGGATCGGCGGTGCGCAAATCAACGCCGTCCATACGAATGACGCCGTCGTCGGGATCGTAGAACCGAAGCAGCAACTGAAACACGGTGGTCTTTCCGGCACCGCTCGGCCCCACCAGCGCCGTGACCTGACCGGCCGCGACTTCGAGGTCAAGACCGTGCAATGCCGCCGTCTCCGGCCGCGACGGATACCGAAAACTGACCCCCTGGAAAGAAACCGCGCCGGAAGACGGGGTCAGGAGGGCCACGGGCTGCGCCGGCGCCGCAATCGTGGGCCGTTGTGCCAAGAGTTCAAACAGGCGCTCGGTGGCTCCGGCCGCCCGCTGCAGGTCCCCCACAACCTCGCTTAGGGCGCCGGCGGACGCCGCGACCAAGACTGCATAGAAGATAAAGGCGGCCAAGGAACCCGGCGACATGCGCCCATCGAGCACCCAGTGACCGCCGAGCCAAAGCACCGCGCCGACCGCGGCGAATACCAGGAGAATGACGGTCGCGGTCAGGAACGCGCGGGCCCGGATGCGTTCGATCGAAACCGAGAAGGCCTTCTCGACGCGACCGGCGAAGTGGTCGCGCTCAAAAGCTTCATGGCCAAAGGCTTTTACCGTTCGAATGCCATACAGGGACTCGTCGACCGCGGAACCGACATCGGCGATGCGGTCCTGGCTGGCCCGGCTCAAGCGTCGAACCTTCCGGCCGAAAACCAGAATCGGCACGAGAACGAGCGGCACGACGAGCAGAACGAGAAGGGTCAACCAGGCGTTGGTGACCAACAGCAGGACTGTGCCGCCGATCAACATCAACAGATTGCGCAAAAACACCGAGGCCGAGGAGCCGACCACGACCTGCAGCACCGTCGTGTCGGTGGTCAGCCGCGAGATGATCTCGGACGTCTTGGTGGTTTCGAAGAAACCGACATCCAGGCCGACCACCCGGTCATAGACGGCCCGCCGAATGTCGGCGACCACCCGCTCGCCAATCCACGATACGAGGAAGAACCGGGCATAGGATGCGCCCGCAAGCAAGACGACAACCAGAAGCAGGACGAGCAAGGCACGGTCCAGAAGGACGGCATTGCCTTGCTGAAAGCCTTGGTCGACCAACGCGCGCAGGCCACTTCCAAGGCCCAGCACTGTAATGGCCGAAACTGTCAGGGCCGTCAGCGCACCCAGGATCGGTCGGCGATAAGGCCTTAGGAACGGGACCAGCCGCCGAAGGGGTTTCAGGTCGCGCCGCGGCGGACGCTTGCGCTCGGATTTGGCGTCCTGATCGGCTTCGACATAGGTGGGTTCGCGCAGCATTTCGGCTTTCAAGCTCTTTTTGCCGGTTCGTGTGCCTGGTATAGCGGCGGGTTCAGACCGCAACAAGCCGGCGGCGGCCAGCACGCGTCAACGGACCGCAGCCTTGCGGCGCCAACGCAGACCTCTTGCATCGTTGGCAGAGGTTCTCTATATCACGCGCTCGCTTTTCAGACATTAAGACGGTTCAGCCATGAAGGCCGACATCCATCCCGACTATCACGAGATCACCGTCGTGATGACCGACGGTACCGAGTTCAAGACCCGCAGCACGATGGGCAAAGAGGGCGACAGCTTGCGCCTGGACATCGACGCCAAGTCGCATCCGGCCTGGACAGGCGTCCAGAAGCTGGTCGATCGCGGCGGTCAGGTGGCCAAGTTCAACAAGCGCTTTGCCGGCATCGGCCTGAAATAGGCGAGCACTCTAGCGCTTGTGATAGGGGCGCCTTCGGGCGCCCTTTGTCATGCCGGGTTCTGCCTCAGCTTGGCGCGGACCAACCCGGCCAGATAGGTCAGACGGTGGTCGTCGATGCCGAGTTCGGCCAAATGCTCGACCGTGCTGAACAGATAGTCGGCGCAGCGGCCAATCGGTCCATGGGCATGTGCGAGGGTGTCGACGATCTGATCGTCGGGCAAGCGGCCGGCATAGCGGTGGTTGGTCCGATCCATGACGAAGGCAATCGCCCTGACCGGTGACGGGTCCGCATGGACCGTCGTCCAGACCGGACGATAGGACCCGGCGATCATTTCGCGCCGCCAGACGATGTCCAGTTCCTCGCACACCTGGTCGGCAGCGATCCGAAACGCGATCCCCTGGCACGAGCCGCCATGCTCCAGCGCCAGCATCAGGCCCGGAAACTCGGGAGACCCCCGGCCCGCCGGCGTCCACAGGCAGAACTGCCTGTGATAGCCGTGGATGCGACCCTGTCGCCGCTCGACATAATGGAAGGCCGGGTTCCAGATCAGCGACCCATAGCCGAAGAGCCAGATATCGCCTCCGTCCCAGGCCGCCAGCGTCTTGTCGAGCGTGGCCTGGCGCTCATGCTCCGACAGCATCTGGAAGTCCGGGTCCTGCTGCTTGACCAGTTCGGCAATGGCGCCGGACCTGATGGCTTCGCGCGTTATGGCCGGCGGGTCAAAACCTTCCGCCTCGTTTCCGTCATCCATGATCAGGCATGTTCCTAACGCGCTCGCGCAACTGAAACTTCTGGATCTTGCCCGTCGACGTCTTGGGCAGGGCGTCGAATATCACCGTCTTCGGGCATTTGAAGTGGGCCAGGTTATCACGGCAGAAATCGATGATCTCGCGCTCCGTCGCCTTCATGCCCGTCTTCAAGGTTACGACGGCGCATGGCGTCTCGCCCCACTTCTCGTCCGGGCGCGCGACGACGGCGGCCTCCAGGACCGCAGGGTGGCGATAGAGCACGTCCTCGACCTCGATGGTCGAGATGTTTTCGCCGCCGGAAATGATGATGTCCTTCGACCGGTCCTTCAGCTCGATATAGCTGTCCGCGTGCCAGACGCCCAGATCGCCGGTATGGAACCAGCCGCCCGCGAAGGCCTCGTTCGTCGCCTTCGGGTTCTTGAAGTATCCCTTCATGGTGATGTTGCCGCGCATGAAAACCTCGCCCATGGTTTGGCCGTCCTTGGGCACGGGTTCCAGCGTTTTGGGATCGCCGACCATCAACTCTTCTTGAACCGGATAGGTCACACCCTGGCGCGACTTCAGCCGCGCCCGCTCGTCGGGATCGTAGCCCTGCCATTCCTCCTGTTCTGCACAAACCGTTGCGGGACCATAAGTTTCCGTCAGCCCGTAGACGTGGCTGACGACGAAGCCCAGTTCCTCCATCCCCTGCAGCACGGAGGCCGGCGGCGGCGCGGCCGCGGTCATCATGTAGACCGTCTGGTCGAAGGCGCGGCGCTGATCTTCCGGCTGGTTCAGCAGCATGCCCATGATGATCGGCGCGCCGCACAGATGGGTGACGCCGTGATCGGCCAGCGCGTCATAGATGGTCTGGCCCGACACCTGGCGCAGACAGACATGGGTGCCGGCCATCGCCGTGATCGTCCAGGGAAAGCACCAGCCGTTGCAGTGGAACATGGGCAATGTCCACAGATAGGTCGGATGGTGCGGCAGCGGCCAGACCACGGCGTTGCCGACCGCGTTCAGATAGGCGCCGCGATGGTGATAGACCACGCCCTTCGGATTGCCTGTCGTGCCGGAGGTGTAGTTCAGCGTAATCGCCTGCCATTCATCGGCCGGCGGCGCGAAGGCATCGGTCGGGTCACCCTCCGCAAGTAGCGCCTCGTAGTCGATGGTGCCCAGACGCTCGCCGCCGGGGCCCTCGCTGTCGTCGATGTCGATGATCTCGGGTTTGACGGCCAGGGGGGCCAGCGCCTCCTTCATCTTCGCGGCGTGTTCGGTGTCCGTCAGCAGGATCTTGGCGCCGCCATGGTCCAGGATGAAGGCGAGCGCGGCGGCGTCCAGGCGCGTGTTCAGAGCGTTCAGCACCGCGCCGACCATCGGTACACCGAAATGCGCCTCCAGGACCGGCGGGATGTTCGGCGCCATGATCGCGACCGTATCGCCATGGCCGATACCGCGACGCTTGAGAGCGGACGCCAGGCGCAAACACCGCTCGCGCGTCTGGCGCCAGGTATGGCGCTGGCGGCCATGCACGACCGAGAGCCTGTGCGGATAGGTCATAGCTGTACGTTCGAGAAACGACAGCGGACTTAGCGGCACATAGTTGGCGTCGTTTTGCTGTAGGCCCTGTTCGAAAGGGTTCACCTTACGCATCCTCCCCGACGGTGCATCGCCCGCCAGCCTACGGGCGCGGACGCGACGGCACCAGACGTTTGCGTTCCGCGACCAGGCGCCGCACTATCCGGAGAACAGCCGGTCAAAAGGCGTCAACGAACGGGGCGGAACCCAACCATGGGCATCTATGATCAAACCTATCGTCGATCACTGGACGATCCGGAGGGGTTTTGGGCGGATGCCGCCCAAGGCATCGACTGGATCAAACCCTGGGATCGGGTTTTGGACGATGCCAACCCGCCGATGTATCGCTGGTTCCCCGGTGGCCAGTTGAATACCTGCTACAACGCGCTCGACCGGCACGTGGCCGCCGGCAGGGGCGACGACACGGCCCTGATCTACGACAGTCCGGTCACCGAAACGATTGAGCGGTTCAGCTTTCGCGCCCTGACCGAGGCGGTCGCGAAGCTGGCCGGTGCCATGGCGTCACGCGGCGTCGGCAAAGGCGACCGGGTGATCATCTACATGCCGATGGTGCCGGAGGCGGCGATCGCCATGCTGGCCTGCGCGCGCATCGGCGCCGTCCACTCGGTGGTCTTTGGCGGCTTCGCCGCGCATGAACTAGCGACCCGCATCGACGACGCCAAGCCGGCGATGATCCTGTCCGCGTCGTGCGGGATCGAGCCCGGCCGGCTGGTCGCCTACAAGCCCCTGCTGGACGGTGCGATCGCGCAAGCCAGCCACAAGGTGCCGCGCACCCTCATACTGCAGCGGCCCCAACTGCAGGCCGAGTTAATCGCGGGACGAGATGAGGATTGGGCAACGGCCGTCGCGGCGGCCGGGCCCACCGCCTGCGTGCCGGTGATGGCCACGGACCCGCTCTACATCCTCTACACCTCCGGCACCACCGGGGTGCCCAAGGGCATCGTGCGGGACAATGGCGGCCACGCCGTCGCCCTGAACTGGACCATGAAGCATTTCTACGGCATGGCCCCGGGCGAGGTCTTTTGGGCGGCGTCCGATGTCGGCTGGGTGGTCGGCCATTCCTACATCGTTTACGCACCGCTGCTCTACGGCTGCGCGACGGTCCTGTTCGAAGGCAAGCCGGTCGGCACGCCGGATGCCGGGGTCTATTGGCGCGTTATCGACCAGCACAAGGTCGCCGCCCTGTTCACCGCGCCGACGGCCTTCCGCGCCATCAAGAAGGAAGACCCCGACGGCGTTCTGCTCGGCGACCACGACATTTCCAGCCTGCGCACCCTGTTCCTGGCCGGCGAGCGGTCTGACCCCGACACCATCCGCTGGGCGGAGGATAAGCTGCAAGTGCCCGTGATCGATCATTGGTGGCAGACCGAAACCGGCTGGGCGATCTGCGGCAACCCGATCGGGATGGAACTGTTCCCGGTCAAGCCAGGCTCGGCCACCAAGGCGGTGCCCGGCTGGGATATCAGGGCGCTGGACCCGGAGGGACAGGAGGTCGCGCCCGGCGATGTCGGCGCGCTGGTGGCAAAGCTGCCCCTGCCGCCCGGCACCTTCCCCACCCTGTGGCACGCCGAGGAGCGGTATCGCCAAGCCTACCTGACCGACTTTCCCGGTTACTACAAGACCGGAGATGCGGGCTTCGTCGATGAGGATGGCTACGTCCATGTCATGACCCGCGTCGACGACGTCATCAACGTGGCCGGCCACAGACTGTCGACCGGGGCCATGGAAGAGGTGCTGGCGGCGCATCAGGACGTCGCGGAATGCGCGGTCATCGGCGTCGCCGACGATTTGAAGGGACAATTGCCGCTTGGTTTCGTCGTTCTGAAGGCCGGCGTCGAGCGGCCGCATGGCGACATCGCACGCGAGGTCGTGCAGATGGTCCGCGACCAGATCGGGCCGGTAGCCGCGTTCAAGACCGCCTTGGTCGTCGACCGCCTGCCCAAAACCCGATCCGGCAAGATCCTGCGCGGCACGATGCGCAAGATCGCCGACGGCGAGGAGGTCAGCGTGCCGGCGACGATCGACGATCCCCAGATCCTCGATGAGATTCGTGCCGCCGTCGCGTCGTGAACGCCGTGATGGTCATGGGCGATGGTCACGGGCGATGGTCACGGCATGTTCACAAAAACCTCACCTTCACGCTGTTGCAATCGGCACGACGACCGGTGAGATTATCCGCCAACCTCTTGTCGACAATCGGTTTTTCTGCCTGATTTCGGCCATATTTCGACGATCGCGCCACCCGAACGGGTGGCGTTTTCGTCTCTTTCTCATGTACCGAGCGAGTCGGGCAAAAAGCCGCGGAATCCAGTTGACGACGCTTTGACGCGTTCATTAATGTGCCGCTCACGCTCGGGTTGAACGGGTGAGGCAAGAACAATGGAGGGCCGATCAACGGCCCTCTTTTTTGTGCGCGTAACGCACTCGGGTCATGTTTTTTGAAGTGCATTGCGCACACTCACCTGGCAGTCCTTGTCAATCGCAACGAGCCAGGGTTTGAGCCCCGACATGACCGACTCGACCGAGCCGCTTTCCATCTCAGCAGAACCTGTTGGCGATCGCATCTCCCTTGATGATCTCGGGCGGCAGTTGCAGCCCGCCGTCGGCCGTCTGGAAACAGAGCGGCAGGCCGTGCGCAAAGGCACGCTGACGCGGGCAGGCGCCGGCATCGGCGGCGGTGTCGTGCTGGCGCTGCTGCTTTGGCTGTTCGGCGTCGGCCTGTTCATTGCCATCATCATCTTCGTGCTGGGCACGGTCGGTAGTATCGCCCTGGCGAGCTGGCACGTGCGTTCGTTCAAGGACCGGGCCGCCACGGCGCTGGCGCCGCCCGTTGCGGCGGCGATCGGCGAGATGGACTATGAACGCAGTCCGTTCGCGCTGCCCGAGGTGGAAGACTTCTTCGATCTGAAGGTCGTGCCGCGCGGCAACCGGACCCAATTCGCGGACTGCCTGCGCGGACGCCATCGCGGCACGGACTTCTTCCTGGTCGAGTGCAAGGTCGTGAAGCGGACGCGGACCCATAGCCAGGGCAAAACGCGCAACAGGTCGACGACCGTCTTCAACGGGTTGTTGGTGCGCGTCTCGGTGCCCGTCTCATTCGACGGCACGGTCTTCATCGGGCGCGACTTCGGCAATATCGGCAACTGGCTGAGCGGCCTGGTCAAGAAGATCGGCGACATGCAGCCGGTCACCTTCCCCGACAGCGCGTTTGAACAGCATTACGAAGTCTATGCCGACAATGAAGACACCGCCCGCCGTCTGATCGGCAAGGACTTCGCCGACGCCATGGTGCGCATTGACGACATGGCGAAGGGCGGGCGACCGCGCGCGGCGTTTTCGAACGGCCGGTTCTATCTGTCCCTGCCCTGGCGCGGCGGCTTCATGGAGCCGGTCGGCGTCTGGCGGCAAATCGAGATGTCACCCGAATGGCTGCAGGAAATCGTCGACGAGATGACCCTGCCCCACCGCATCATCGACACGCTGCATGGGGAAGGGTGAGGATTATTGGGTTTGGTGTGCATGGCTTGCGACTTGCGCACCGGCGGCAGCGACGTAGGCTCCAGCGTCGCGTCGATCGTGAGCTGGCTCGACCCTGCGACGCCGCCCGGCCGTGGCTTTATGGTCTTAATCTCGCGCGGTTTCGGTGACAGGTTTCGGTGACAGTTTACTAAATCCCTTTCGTGAGACTATTTTGGAAAACCGATTCCAGTTCGATTGAAGATAGCAGAAAGGGGATTTAGTAAACTGTCATGTATGGACGGCCCCAGCTTTGCAAGGGATGATTGGTGGGTTTAGCGATCTGGTCGGGTGCAGTCATGTATCCGGCCTGTTGGTTGCGGTCGTCATGACCGCTGGCCCTGATGAAGTCCGCCGA
>JBCDFV010000046.1:0-35785 GCA_039177555.1 Pseudomonadota bacterium
CCTTGCCCGATGCCCCACATCGCACTGCGTCGTTTTCCTGCTCCGTGGGCCGGATCGACATCGCGCCGACATGGTCCTGGTGAGGAATAGGGGCTAGCGATGGCGAACAGGCGTTGACGATCTGGCGCGCCGGCCGCATTGTTCTGCCTGTCTTATTCATAGGACATTTGCGGCCGACCGCCGACGCCGAGAGGGCGGATGCGTGGCCCAGCCGTCCGCCCGTTTGAGCACACAGGGGAGCCAGCGTCATGAACCCAATCAAGAAGCTTTGCCTAGCGTCCGCCGTCGTTGCGGCGTCATTGCCGATCACCGGTGTCGTGTCGGCGCAGGACGACGAGGCCGTCCAGAATCTGCGCGTCGGCATCTGGGCGATGCCGCCGGGCCAGGGAAATCCCTACAGCGGCCGCAGCACGCCGGGCATTTTCATTTGGGACGCGGTTTTCGACCCGCTGGTGCGCATCGGCGAAGGCGGTGCGCCGACGCCGGTTCTGGCCGAAAGCTGGGAAGCGGTGGACGAGACCACCTGGCGCTTTCAACTGCGCGACGGCGTGACGTTCTCCAACGGTGTCGCGTTCAACGCCGACGCGGTCGTCGGCACACTGGACTACCTGATGTCCGAGGAAGGCCGAGCGACCGCCGTGGGCGGCGAGATCCGCAATGTCGTCGGTGCCACGGCGGTCGACGACATGACCGTGGAGATCACGACCAGCGGCCCGGACCCGGTGCTGCCCAACAAATTCGCTCTCGTCTACATCATCGAGCCGACCGCCTGGCAGGCGTTGGGCGCGGAGGCGTTCGCGGTCGACCCGGTCGGCACCGGTGCCTTTACCGTGCAGGGCTGGGGCGGCGGCCAGGTGACATTGACCGCCAACCCGGAGTCCTGGCGCCCAACCGAGCTGGACGAGATCACGATCCTCGACCTGCCGGAACGGCCGGCCCGCCTGCAAGCTCTGCTATCGGGCCAGATCGATGTCGGGTTCGGTTTTTCGCCGGACAATATCGGCCAGTTGGAGTCGGGCGGCATGATGGTCGAGGCGAGCGCAGCGCCGCAGGTCATGTCACTGGTGTTCGCTACGGAGGCGCACCCGGACAGCCCGTTCAGTGATGTACGCGTCCGCCAAGCGGCCAATCTGGCCGTTAACCGCACGGCCATTGCCGAGATCCTGCTGGGCGGATTGGGCGCACCAGCCGGTCAGGCGGGGACGCCTGCCTCCTTCGGTTATGATCCGTCGATCCCGCCCTACCCCTACGATCCCGACCAGGCGCGCGCCTTGCTGGAGGAAGCCGGCTATGGCGACGGCTTCGACGTCACCGCCCATGTGGTCGTCGGCTCTTTCCCGGCGGACAGCGAGATCTATCAGCAGTCGGCCATCGATTTGGCCCAGGTCGGCATCAATGTCGAGTTGCAGCAGATCCGCTTTCCGGAGTGGCTGGACTACTTCCTCGCCAACTCCTGGCCCGGCGAGATGTTCGGTTCGTCCTGGAACACCTCGCCCTACATGGATTCGATCCGGCCCTACACCTACATGACCTGCATGAAGCGCAATCCGCACTTCTGCGACGAGAGCATGACGCCGGCGGTGGACGCCACCTATCAGGAGTTCGACCCGGCCGCCCGCCAGCAACTGCTGTTCGACCTGCACCGGCTGACCAACGAGGTGCTGCCGGCCCTGTGGCTGGTCGAACAGGTCGATGTCACCGGACTGCGGCCGGAGGTCGAAGGTCTGGTCTACGTCAACCGTTCGGTTGACTATGATGACGTGACGATCGCGGAATGATCCTGGTACCCTTGCCAGGTACCTAGTCGGAGTTCCGTCTTCGATGACCAAACTGGTTCTGATACGTCACGGCCATGTGGAGGGCATCGACCCGCCCCGGTTCAGGGGGCGGGCGGAACTTGAGCTGACGGATCTGGGGCACGCGGAGGCGCGGGCGGTGGCCAGCCGCATTGCAAGAGACTGGTCACCGCGCGCGATCTACACCAGCCCTATGGGCCGATGCCGCGCGACGGCGGCGCACATCGCCGAGGCCTGCGGCACGGAGACCATCGTCAGCGAAGGTTTGAACGATCTCGATTACGGCGCGTGGCAGGGGCACAGCCATGACGAGATCAGGGAGAGGTTTCCGGACCAGTTCAGTGCCTGGTTTGCAACGCCTCAACTGGTCCGCTTTCCGGATGGCGAGTCGCTGCAAGACCTGATCGCGCGGACCGCCGATATGCTGCGCCGGGTGGTCGAACGGCATCCCGACAAGGGCGACACGGTCGTTCTGGTCGGTCACGACAGCGTCAACCGGGCACTTCTCCTGCAGTTGCTGGACATGCCGATCGCGACCTATTGGCGGATCACCCAGACACCCTGCACGATCAACGAGATCGATATCGAGGGCGACCGGGTTCGGGCCTTAAGGATTAACGAGACCGGCCATTTGGAGAGCGTCTCTCTGGGCGCTTGACCAGCAACCTCGACAAATCCTAGCGCAGAGCCCGCCCCACCACCTCGCCAACCAGCCGTTGGATCGTGGCGGGGTCGTCGTCGGCCGCTTGATCGGCCAATTGCGCTTCCAGCCGGCTGACGCGCACGTTCAGGTCGGCGATTTCGGCCAGCAGCGTGTGCACCAAATCGGCAATCCGATCCGTGTCGCGCCCGTCAAGCAGCGCCCGGACGGCTAGGTCGGGTGAGGTTGGCGTTTCGGACATCAGGCAGCCTTTCTGGCGACCGTCATCGCCCAGGGGGTGAACCATTTGCGCTTGTCGGCCTCGGTTTCGGGGCTGGTGCCCTTCATGTACCAGGCGCGCGTCTCGCCAGTTTCAAAACCGGCCTCCCGGGCCATCTTCGGGATGTCCAGGTCCCGATAGGGCATCGAATAGGGCTCGTCGATCAACTGGCTGTACCATCTCAACAGCGTGTCGCGGAACGGGTCGCCGAGCCAGCGATTTTCCAGCGTCACCAAGGTGCCACCCGGCTTCAGAACCCGGGCGGCCTCAGCGAACGAGGTCGCGATCGCCTCCGCCGGCATTTCGTGCAGCACCATCGTGATAGTCGCCAGATCGATGCTGGCGTCCTCGTGCGGCAGCAGTTCCATGTCGCCCTGGCGCCAGTCGATCTCCAGGCCCCGCTCGGTCGCCATGCGCCGTCCCAGCGCCAGGCAAGGCGCCGACAGGTCGATGCCTTCAACCGAGGCCGACGGCCAGCGGCGCTTCAACGAAAACGTGGTCTTGCCGAAACCGCAGCCGATGTCGAGGATGCGCGCGGGGTCTGCCACATCGATGCTGTCGGCGAACTGGTCGTGCAGCTCAAAGTCCGAGTTGCGGCCGATATGGACGATCCTGGCGCCCAGCAGATAGACCGCCGCACCGGCCGCATCGCGCCAAATGCCGCCGCGCTGGCGGTGATAGTCGAACAGGTAATAGGCGGGGTAGCGGATGTCGTCCGCCGTGCTTAAGGAGCCGAGATCACCGTCGCGCGGCTGAAGCGCGGCCTCGATCGCGCCCAGCCGGTCGGCGACCATGCCTTCGCACAGGCGCCAAGTCTGGTCCTGGTTGTAGCGGTGCAGCCATTGGACATAGCGCGCCGACGGCAGGTCCTGCATCAGCGCCTCGACCGCCTCCCGGCTGTCCGGCTCATCCGCGCCGTCGAGGGCCGCCTCATACTCCAGCCGCAAGGTGCGAAACAGGTCGGTGACCCAATAGCGCTTCGCGGCCAGCAGCGCAGCCACGCGCGGCAGCGTCTGCGGCGGCCAGGCCAGGATGTCGTCGATCGTCTCGGCGGGTTTTTGAAGCGTGTCGGTCTGCGGCGTCATGGTCCTTGCCCTTGTCGGTGACCCTGGTCAAGCTGTCCTAATCTTAATACAATTGCTGTTCATCCAGCAACAGGCCCCGGCACAACGGCAACCGTTTTGACAGCGATCGGACCCTTCCTCGCAGCCACCATCGTTACGGATGACCTGCGCCGTTCTCGTGCCGCCTACCAGCGCGGCCTGGGCTTGGACGTGGTCGCCGACGGGCAAGTCGACAAGACCACTGCGTCACTGTGGGGCTTGCCCGATATTGCGGGTGCAAACTGGTCTTTGATGGCTTCGGATCCCAGCGGCATTGGGGGACTTCGACTGATCGAGGTCGCGAGCACCGTGCCCGAGCCACCCCCTCTCAGCAGTGTGGGATGGGCGGCCGCGGAACTGTCCGTCATCAATCCGGACGGTCTTCAGCCGCAGCTTGAGGAGGCCGGATTTCGGGTGATCGGACCGCCAAGGCCATTGGGCAGCAACCCGTCTGTCCGCGCCATGCAGATCGCCGGGCCAAGCGGCGAGGTGTTGTACCTGACCGACGTGCGTGCCTATGACGGCGCCTTAGACCTGCATCGGGCATGCCGGCCGGTCGACAGGCTGTTTATCGCGGTACTGGCCTGCCATGAGTTGGAGGACGCGCGCAGCCTTTACGAGGCGCGGTTCGCGGCTCACCGAGTGTCCGATCGGTCTGTGGACGTCCCAGTTCTGCGCAGTTGTCTGAGCCTTCCGGACGACGCGCTGATCCGGATATCATCGCTGCAGATATCCGGCGGCTGCCTGATCGAGCATGATCAATATCCTGAAACGGCGCGCTTACGGCCGACAATTGGTGGCCTGCCAACCGGTATCGCCATGATGACGGTCCGGGCCGAAGACGTTGATGGTCCGACGATTGATGGCCCGCCCTACGGGGGCGCGCCGGTCGCTCTGGTCCGCGGTCGCCAGCGCGAATGGATCGAACTGGTCGGGGCACCGCGATGAACGTCTGGCACACCATACGCGGCGTTTTAAGCAAGCGGGGCCTTGAGCTGGCCATCCTGCTGTTCGCGATCTCGACCCTCTTGTTTTTCCTATTGCGCCTCTCTGGCGACCCGGCGGCGGTCCTGGCGGGCGAGGAAGCTGACCCGGATCTGGTCGCCCTGATCCGCCAGCGCTACGGCCTCGATGACCCGCTGATCGTACAATATGTCAGCTACGTGCTGTCGATCCTGACCCTGGATTTCGGCGAGTCGTTGCGTGGCGGACAGGAAGCCTTGATCCTTGTGCTGCAACGGCTGGCGAGCACCTTGCTGCTGGCCTTTCTCGCCCTGATCGTGACGGCGGCGATTGCGGTGCCGCTGGGCGCTTGGCTAGGGGTCAGGCCGGACGCGAAGACCCGCAAATGGGTCAACGGCATCGTCTTCATCTTCCAGGGCATCCCCGGCTACATCGTCGGCCTGCTGTTGATCCAGCTGTTCGTTGTCGAGCTGCGCTGGTTGACCTCGATCGGCAATCAAGGGGTGACGAGCTGGATCTTGCCGTCCCTCACCCTGGCCTCGTTCCTGGCACCGAAAATGGTGCGCGTCGTGGCCGCCAACGTGTCCGAGGCGATGCGCGAGGATTATATCCGCACCGCACGTGCCAACGGCGCCTCCACGGCCCAGGTCTTGTGGCGCCACGCGCTGCCCAACGCCTTGCTCGGCGCGACGGCGCTGATCGGCACCCAGTTTGCGTTTCTGATGTCCGGGTCGCTGATCACCGAATGGATCTTCGCCTGGCCGGGCTTCGGCCTGTTGCTGGTCCAGTCCGTCGAACGGTTGGACTTCCCGGTGGTGCAGGCGGCCGTCTTCGTCATCGCCGGCCTGGTGTTCGTGGTCAACGCAGGCACGGACGTGGTCTTCCGGCTGATCGATCCACGGCTGAGGCGGCAGCAGGCATGACGGCACAAACGGAAAGCCCGGCGCCCGTGCGTTCGCTGCTGCCGCGCCTTCGCATCTGGCCACGCGCGGGCAGCGGCAACGGGATGACGATTGTCGGCATGGTCATCGTGCTCTGCTTTGCAATCGCCACGATCGGGGTGCTGATCTGGCCGCCGGCCGAGGCCTACACCGGCAATCTGATGGAGCGGTGGAAGGCGCCGCTTGAAGACGGCTCCGTGCTCGGCACCGATCAGCTTGGCCGATCGCTGCTCTGGCGGGTCGCAGCCGGCATGCCCTGGTCGCTCGGCATCGCGTTCACCGCCGCGGTCATCGCCATGACCCTGGGCACGGCGGCGGGGTTGCTCGCGGCCTGGAGCCCGGGCCCGATCCGCCGGATCGTGCAGCATCTGGTCGATACGGTGATCGCGTTTCCGTCGCTGGTGCTCGCCGTCACGGTGATCGCCTTGTTGGGACGCGGGTTCTGGCCCCTGGCCGCCACCCTTGGCCTGGCGACATGGCCGATCGCGGCCCGGGTCGTCTATGCCGAGGCGATGAGCATCTCCAAGCGCGACTATGTCATGGCCGCGCGCCTGGCCGGCGTCGGCTCGACAACGATCCTGATCACTCATGTGCTGCCGGCCCTGCGGCCGACCCTGCTGGTCATGTTCGCCTTCACCTTCGCCGACATGTTGATCGCCGAAAGCGCGCTCAGCTTTCTGGGCATCGGCGTGCCGTTGACCGCGCCGAGCTGGGGCAACATGCTGTCGGAAAGCCGGGAGTATCTGGTGGAGGCGCCACAACAGATGTTGGTCCCGGCCACCGCGATCGTGCTGGCCGTCGTTGCCTTCAACCTGATCGGCGACGGCGTGGCGGCAAAGGCCCGTTCCCGCTCGCGGGCCGTCGAGTGACGACCATGGCCGACACCGCCCTGCTTCAAATCGAAGACCTGAAGATCGGCTTTCCGGCCAGAGACGGCGGCGAGGTCACCATCGTCGACGGCGTCAGCCTGTCGGTGAACCATGGCGAAATCGTCGGCCTGGTCGGCGAGTCGGGCTCCGGCAAGTCGATGCTGGCGCTGGCATCAATGGGCCTGGTGCCGCGCCCCGGCCGGATCACCGCCGGCAGCGTGAAACTTTTGGGCGAAGAGACCGTCGGTCTGCCCGATCGCCGCATGCAGGATCTGCGCGGCGGCACCATCGGCATGGTGTTTCAGGACCCGATGACCGGGCTGAACCCGGTTCGCACCATCGGATCGCTGCTGTCGGAGAGCGTGCGGCGACACCAAAGGGTCAGCCGAGACCGGGCCTTGGAGATCGCCGAGGCGGCCTTGACCTCCGTCGGCATCCCGGCGGCGCATGAACGGCTTTCGGTCTATCCGCACCAATTGTCGGGCGGCCTGCGCCAGCGGGCGATGATCGCATTGGCGCTTGTCAACGACCCGGCCGTGATCATCGCCGACGAGCCGACGACCGCGCTGGACACCACGATCCAGGCTCAGATCCTGGACCTGCTGCGTGCCAAGCTGGTGGCCGCCGGCGGCATCCTGATCACCCACGATCTCGGGGTCGCGGCGGAGATTTGCGATCGGCTGGCGGTGATCTATCACGGCAGACTGGTCGAAACCGGCCCGACCGCCGACCTGTTGGCCGCGCCGCGCCATCCCTATACCGAAGGGCTGCTGCGCGCGATCCCGCGGTTCGATCGTCACCGGCCGCGGCTGGTTCCGATCCCGGGGCAACCGCCGGCCCCGTCCATGGATCGCGGCGCCTGTTCGTTTCGGCCCCGCTGCGATTACGCAATGGACGCTTGTGCCAAGGCCCCTGCCCTGACACCGGATGGCGCCGGCCGGTCCGTCGCCTGCTGGGCGCCGATCGGCGCGCCGGTGTTGGAGCGCCGGGCATGACGCCGCTGTTGCAGGCACGCGACCTCGAGGTGCGCTTCGATACGCCCAAGGGCACCCTGCACGCGCTCGATGGCGTTTCGATCGCGGTGGCGCGCGGCGAAACGGTCGGCCTGGTCGGCGAGTCCGGCTCGGGCAAGTCGACCCTGGCCATGACCCTGATGCGGGCGATCGACCCGGATGGCGGCCGTATCCTTTTCGACGGCCAGGACATCACACACCTGAAGCCCAAGGCGCTGAAGCCCGTGCGGCGGCGCCTGCAGATGATCTTTCAGGACCCGTACGCCAGCCTGGACCCGCGCATGACGGTCGGGCGGATCATTGCGGAACCCTTGAAGGCGCACAAAACCAGCAGCCGTGCAGAAATCGCGGCGCGGGTGGCCGCGCTGATCGATGCGGTCGGCCTGCCGCCGGATGCGGCGGAACGCCTGCCGGCCCAGTTCTCCGGCGGCCAACGCCAGCGCATCGCCATCGCCCGCGCGATCGCGTTGGAGCCGAACCTGGTGATCGCCGACGAACCGGTGTCCGCCCTGGACGTCTCGATCCAGGCCCAGATCGTCAACCTGCTGCGCGACATTCAAGAACGGCTGGGCATCGCTTATCTGGTGGTCGCCCACGACCTGGCGCTGGTGCACCAGATCGCCAACCGGATCGTGGTCATGTATCTCGGCCGCGTCGTGGAGGAGGCCAGCGCCGACGATTTGATCGACGCGCCCCAGCACCCCTACACCGTGGCGCTGTTGTCCGCCCAGCCGACAACCGATCAAGACGGCCGCAGCCGCCTCGTGCTCAAGGGCGACCCGCCATCGCCGATCGATCGGCCTTCAGGCTGCCCTTTCCATCCGCGCTGTCCCATCGCGCGGGCGCGCTGCGCCACCGAGGCACCAAGCCTGACAGAGGTCAGCGACGGCAAGCGTGTGGCCTGTTTCTATCCAGGCGAACTGGCCGTTCCCTGGGATCAGCCAGTTCAAGAACAAAAGAGGGAGATTGCCCAATGACAGCGACCCAAGACAGTCCGATGGGCGTGGATCTCGACCACAGCGCGGACATCGATTTCGTGCTCAGCCTGCGTCGCCGCTGGGCCGATACGATGTATCCTGCCCTGCGGCACGAGTACGACATCGCGACCCGCGCCGATCCGCCGGTCACGCGGAAGGAGGCGGCGCCCGTCGTCCACCAGTTGCCGCGCTATCGCTGGTTTGCCTGGATGGAGCGCGGATCGCAGAAACAGCTCTGGCGGGCCGTGGCGGACGCCGTCGGCGACGGCCATGCCATCGAGGCGCCGGAAAGCCCGGTCGGCAGCCTGGAGCTGAACCCGGACCTGGTCTTGCCGGACTGGTACACGGATTGGGACATCCACGTGCAGCCGGGCGGCGTCTGGCGCGCGGATGCCTCGGCCGAAGTGTACGAGTTGGGCGCCAAGCTTGTGATGCTGGGCGGCAATGACGATTACACCTTCCACCGCCTGTTCACCGACGCAATGGCGCAAGACCTTGGCGACCGCGAGGTCACCCGGCTGGTCGACCTCGGCTGCGGCTTCGGTAAATCGACCTGGCCGTTGAAGAGGGCTTTTCCGTCGGCTGAGGTGATCGGTATGGATCTGGCCGCGCCATGCCTGAAGATGGCGCATGCGAAGGCCGAGGCACAGGGTCTGGCGATCCGCTTTCGCCAAGCCGACGCCACCGACACGGGGCTCGAACCCGACAGCGCCGATCTGGTGACCGCGACCATGACGCTGCACGAGATGCCCCAGTCGGCGATCAGGGCGTTCTTCGCCGAGGCGGCGCGTATTCTGAAGCCCGGCGGCCTGCTTCGGCTGTTGGAGTTCCAGTTCACCGGCGAGCCGTTTCGGGATCTTGCCATGATGGAACATGGCAGCCGCAACAACGAGCCGTTCCTACCGGGCATGATGGCCACGGACACGGCCGCGCTGGCCAACGAAAGTGGCCTTGCCAACGCGCG
Source organism: Pseudomonadota bacterium (assembly GCA_039177555.1). Classification (GTDB taxonomy): domain Bacteria; phylum Pseudomonadota; class Alphaproteobacteria; order DSM-16000; family Inquilinaceae; genus JANQGH01. The sequence continues at coordinate 9,547 of JBCDFV010000046.1, forward strand.
CTGGGTTGCCTTCGACGAACGGCCCAAGGGCGGCCGGCTCGACGGCCTCAAATGGCCTGACCGTGCCGAATGGCACTTCCCCTGGGCGATCCTGGAAGCGGAGAAACCGTCATGAGCCGGCGCGACGAAATCACCTTCTTCGATGACGCCGAGGATGACACGCTGGCCGCCCTGGTCATGGACTTGGCCGCGCAACTGCATATCGAACGCCAGCGCCGGCTGGCCCTCGAAGAGGCCCTGACCCGGTCCGGCGTGATCGCCCGCGATGCGATCGAGGCCATGGTCGACGACGCCGCATTTCGCGCCAAATCGACCCAAGCGCTCGACAAGTCGCAAGCGCGCCTGATGCGCATCATCACCGAGCATGGTGACCGCACCGGGCCGTTGCGCGACGAAGCCCCGCCGATCGAGAGCTGAGGCCGATGGCCAGACCCCAGATCGAGTTCGTTCAGTGTCAGGCGCTGCCCTGGCAAGACCGGCCGTTGGCCGATTTGCGACCGGGCACGCAGGTGCGGATCCTGTCGGAGGACGGCGAAACGGGTGCCTGCAGCCTGCTGGTGCGCTACCCGCCGGGTTGGTCGCGCGAGACCGACGGCTTCCTGAACGCTGATGAGGAGTTTCTGGTGCTCGACGGCGACCTCACGGTCGGACAGCACGACTATGGCTATCTCGGCTATGGGCATCTGCCGGCCGGATTGCCAAGACGCAAGGTTGCCAGCCGCGCCGGTGCCGTGGTTCTGACCTTCTTCTCCGCTAAACCGAAGCTGACAGAAGGCAGGGCCGAATGCGATCGCAGCCGGTTGGTTGAAGGTGTCGACGCGCTTGCGGTTCCCTACACGGGCAATTTCCATCCGGAGTTTCCGCCTGGCGCCGGGCGCAAGATGCTGTTTGAGGACCCGGACACGGGCGACCAAAGCTGGCTCTTGGGCACGCTCGGCCTGCGCTGGGCGGAACGGGCCGAGCGGCATCCGGTGGTCGAGGAGATGTTCCTGATCGCCGGCGAGGTGCACGGCAATCTGGGCGTCATGCGGCCAGGGGCCTATTTCTGGCGGCCGCCGAACATCGCCCACGGCCCTTATGGCAGCCTGACCGGCAACATCTATTTCTTCCGCACGAAGGGCGGCAAATTGGCCACCGACTACGAAGACCCCGAACGCCCCTTCGCCTGGTGGCCGGACCATCGCCCGATCGTACCAGCCGAACTCGCCGGGTTCGCGCAGGAAATGCCAGGGGCGGCCAGACCATGGTGATGTCCCGCATACGCCGCGGCTTCGTCGACCTCGACGAGGGCCAGCTGCACTATCGCGAACTGGGTTCAGGCGACGCAATGCCGCTAGTGATGCTGCACCAGGCGTCCGGCTCGTCGCGGACGATGGCGCCGATGATGCCCGCCTTGGCGCAAGACCGGCGGGTGATCGCGATCGATTTGCCGGGTAACGGTGACTCCTGCCCTCCGGTGACCGACGACCCGACGATGGTCGACTACGCCGACGCCATCGCCCGCGCCACCGACACGCTGGGTCTTCAGCGTTTCGCCGCCTACGGCTTCCATGCCGGGGCCAGCGTCGCCGCCGAACTGGCGATTGCGCGACCGGATGCCGTCGCCGCCTTGGTGCTCGACAGCGTCGGCCTTTACGACAGGCAAGAGGCGGAGCGACTGGCAAACGACTATATGCCGCCCGTCGAACGGCATCCGCACGGCCTGCATCTCATCCAACTTTGGCATTATGTGCGCGACACCTATCTCTTCTGGCCTTGGCACCAGACCGATGCGGGCCATGCCCGCGCGGTCGGCCTGCCGCCCTTGGCGGAGTTGCATGACAAGACCGTCGAAGTGATCAAGGGCATGGACCATTTCGCCAAGCTCTATCGAGCCGCGTTTTTGCACGACAAGGCCGCGCGGCTGCCGATGATCACCGCACCCACATTGGTGACGGTCGGCCGCACCAACAGCCAGCGGGACAAGCTGGACGCCGTTGCTGCCTTAGTGCCAACAGCAGAGACACTGGTCACGAACGGGATCTACGACCCGGATGACGCCGACAAGACGGCGCGCCAGTACGCGGCATGGCTGGGTCGAAAGACGGATCAGTAGGGGTGGGACGCGAGTTCGGTGTCGTCGACGATGTAGACGGGCGGCTCTTGCCCGGCGATCTCCGCCAGACGGCCCAGGTCCCTGACGAGGAAGTGCTGGACGTCGACCAGCCGGATCACGCCATCCGCCTTCAATTGGGAAAGCTGCCGACTGACCGTCTCGACTGCCATGCCGAGATAACCTGCCATGTCTGCGCGGCTGACCGGCAATTCGAAGACCAATTGATTGGGCGGTGGATCGTGGGGGCAGCCGTCATTGAACGTCCGCCGCACCAGCATCAGCAGGAAGCTGGCGATCTTCTCGGCTGCCGTCTTGCAGCCCAGCAGCAGCATCCACTCGCGCGCCGCGTCAAGCTCATCAAGCGTGTCGATCAGCAGCTTGTGTTCCAAAGCCCGATGGTCGGCCAGGATTCGTTCGAACCCGGGTTTCTGCAAGCAGCACAACTCAACATCGGTCGCCGCCTCGGCGGAAAACGCCGTACTGTCGGCAAAGGTGCGGCCAACAAGGTCAGACGGGAACAGCAGGCCGACAATCTGCTCGCGTCCGTCAGGCGTGATCTTGGTCAGCTTGACCACGCCGGAAACGATGTTGCCGATGAAGTCAACCGGCGTCTCTTCGGACATAATGGTTTGACCGGCCTCGAAATGCGCGCGGCGCGAAATCCGGTTCAAGGCTTCAAGCGCCTTGTCGTCCGCCACTGAGCATAGGGCGCGATTGCGGATCGGACACGTGCCGCACCGGTTCAACGGCAGCAGTTCGGCGATGTCAATCGACATCGATAAGCCTCCTCAAGGCTCGCATGTCATGTCCCCGCTAAGGCGTTCAACCTACGCGTTCGATGACAGACACACAAGAACCGCTTACCGGTCGCAGCCTTTCGAAGGCCGGATCAGGCCAGGGTGGCGCCAGATCGTGGTTCTAGATGAGGAGCGACCGGCGAAGGTGTGCTTCCAATCGCTGTCTCGGCAGCTTTGTCAAATCCTTGGTGATTTCTGTCGACACCAGGTCCTGCAGGCGCTTCGGCAGCATGGAACGCAGGTCTCCCATGGTCTGGGGCGGTGCGATCAGCACCAGCCGGTCAAACGCATTTGCCGCCGATTCGGCCTCCAGCAGGTCAACCAGTGAACGCGCAAAAGCCCGCTCGTCCTCGCGCACCGGATCACTGCTATAGGCCACCGCATGGCGGCCCTTTCCGACGACACCCGTGGCCCGGCCAGGACGATCGGCCATAATGTCGCGAAGACGTCGCTGCTCACTGCGGAAGTCGAGGTCGGGACGGGGTTCAATGCCCCGGCCCGGCCCGTCGTTGGTCACGACGCGACAGCGGACACCGTCGGCAATCACGATCCAGGTTCGAATTGGTTTCATGGGTTTCTCCCGCCGTCCCATGGTCGATCCGGCGCAGCGACCGCGTGCGGGAAATCCAAACAAGAGCGGGGGCGGGTCCGCTTTGATATCGGTCAATTGTCGGCGCTCCGCCACGGCCGCGAAGGAAATTGACAGCCGTCAATGACCTGCCAACCGCCCAGCGGTACGCGCATTGCGTGGACGGATCTGCCAGCAGTGCGAGATCACGGCCGGCGGCGAGGACAGTTCGAAGCTCGGCATGACGAGGCCGGCGCGGGCCCCGATCAAGCCCCGAAGGATCGCCGTTACCGGCAAACAATGCCGAAGGCCATTTCGCAAGCCCGCTAAGCAGGTGGCTCGCCCTCCAGTGAGTTCAACGCAACAAGAAGAAAATCAATGGGCTATAAGACGATACTGACCTATCTGCCCAACACCCGGTTGGCGATCGAAGCCTTGGCCGCGACCAAGGCAGTCGCCCAGATCGACAATGCGCACGTCATCGGCCTCTATGTCGCGCCGGCGCTCAGGAACCTTGGCGCGACCCCGCTGGGCGCCAGCGACGTGACCGGCGAGTTGATCGAACAGCACCAGGAATGGCATCGGGAAGAGAGCGAGAAGACAAAGGTCCTGTTCGACAAGGCCATGGGCGGCGAGGCGTTCGTCTTCGAATGGCGCCACGTCGACAGCGGCCGGCCGGACCCGCTGGACGACGCGTTGGACCACGCACGAAACGCCGAACTGATCATCTGCCCCCTGGTGGGCGAGGAAGACAGCGACTTCGAGGATGAGCGCATCGGCGAACGCCTGATGATGGAAAGCGGCCGGCCCGTCTTGCTGGTTCCGACCGGAAGCTTGATCCAGCATGTCGGCCGCCATGTGACCCTGGCCTGGGATGCCAGCCAGCAATCCAGCCGCGCCGCATTTGACGCCCTGCCGCTGTTGAAGACGGCCGACCGTGTCCAGATCGTCTGGGTCGATCCCGTCATGCCGGCCGGGCAGAGCCGATCCCGGGCAGCGGACGAAATCGCGGCAAGCCTGGCCCGCTGCGGCGTCACCTGCGAGGCGGTCGACACGCAGTCCGAGGGTCGAGGGATCGGCGCGGAACTGCTGGCACGGGCGCGCGATCACGGTTCCGATCTGCTGGTCATGGGCGGCTATGGCCAGTCGCGCTTTCGCGAGTTCATCTTCGGCGGTGCGACTCGTGACGTGTTGCGCACCATGACGATCCCGGTTTTGATGTCGCACTGATCCCGGCCCATTCAACGGAGGGTGGCGATGCGGGCGATGGTTCTGCAACGGCCCCAAACCCCCTTGGTGCTGCAGACGCGCGAGACGCCAAGACCGGCGCATGGCGAGGTGCTTGTCAAAGTGGCGGCCTGCGGTGTCTGCCGCACGGACCTGCACGTCGTCGACGGCGAGTTGACGAAGCCCAAACTGCCCATCGTGCCCGGTCACGAGATCGTCGGGCGTGTTGTCGAGGTCGGGCCGGACGTGACCGCGTTCCGCCGGGGCGACCGCGTCGGCATCCCCTGGCTGGGCAAGACCTGCGGTGTCTGCCGGTATTGCCGCAGCGGCCAAGAAAACCTTTGCGACGCGCCGGGTTTCACCGGCTATCAGATCGATGGCGGCTATGCCGACCATACGATCGCCGATGCACGCTATTGCTTCGCGATCCCGGACGCCTATTCGGACGTGGAGGCCGCGCCTCTGTTGTGCGCCGGTCTGATCGGGCATCGGTCGCTGAAGATGGCGGGTGAGGCCGAAAATCTGGGCATCTACGGCTTTGGCGCCGCCGCCCATATCGTCGCCCAGGTCGCCCTCTACCAGGGTCGCAAGCTGTTCGCCTTTACCAGGCCGGGCGACGAGGCAGCCCAAGCATTCGCCCGCTCACTAGGGGCCTCCTGGACTGGCGGATCGGACCAACCGCCGCCGGAGCAGTTAGATGCAGCCATTATCTTCGCGCCCGTCGGCAGCCTGGTGCCGGCGGCCCTTCGCGCCGTGCGCAAGGGTGGCGTCGTGGTCTGCGGCGGCATCCACATGAGCGACATTCCCGCCTTCCCGTACGACATCCTGTGGGGGGAAAGGAGAGTTGTCTCCGTGGCCAACCTGACGCGGCACGACGCCGTCGAGTTTCTCGACCTGGCGCCCAAGGTGCCCGTGAAGACACATGTCGAACCGTTCCCGCTCACCGCGGCGAACGAGGCGCTTGAACGCTTGCGCGACGGCAGGCTGACGGGGGCGGCCGTTCTGGTCCCGGAGGAAGCCGACGCCCCAGCAACATAGGTCGATGGCAACCGTCACACACCTTCGCGCGGCACGACGCTGACGCCGTCGGCGATCCGGTCACTGGGGTAGAGCACCAGGGTCTCGCCCTGTTCCAGACCGCCATGAATCTCAGCAGCGACGGCATTGATCGCGCCGACCTCGACCGGGGTCAGCGTCGCGACACCATCGACAATGCGGAACAGTGCCCAATCGCCGCCTTCGCGAAACAGCGACCCAAGCGGCACTTGCAACACATCGCTGTCGCGGCGCAGGACGATGCGGATATCGGCCTGATAGCCGTGCCCAAGGCGCGACCAGGCCGCCGGCGGATCAGTGATGTCGATCATCACATCGACCCGCTGCTCCTCGATGCCCAGGGACGAAACCTCGGTCCGGGCGAAGGGGGCGACGCGGCGGACCGTGCCGTTCAAATCCATGTCGCCGCCCCAACCCTCGATGACGACCGGATCGCCTGGTGAGACCCGAACCGCGTCCGACGACAGCAGGTCGACGACGATTTCAAGATCGTTGGCGTCGCCGATTTCGACCAGCGGTGTGCCGACCGGCACCACCACCTCGCTTTCCTGCAGGATACGCAGGATCTCGCCGCTGACGGGCGCGCGCACGGTGATGCAGCAGCCCTCCGCCTGGCCATCGAGGTCCTGTTCGGGCCCGATCAAAGCGGCGCGGGCGGTTTCCAGCTCGAACGACCGGACACGCAGCGCGGCGCGCGCGGTCTCCAAGACGGCCTGTTCGGTGCTTAACTCCAGCCTCGCGCGATCCAGCTCTGCCGGTGAAATGGTGCCTCGATCGGCCAACGGTTCCGCCCGGTCATATTGGGCCTGGGCATAGTTGACGGCCGCCTGGGCCCGATCGACCTCGGCCTCGGCCAGGCTCGTCGCGGCCTCGGCGGCGGCCACCAGGGCCTCGGACTCCGCCCGTGAACGCACATCCAGGAACACCGGGTTGGTCGGCAGGATTTCGGTGAGCGCGCTTTCGCCTGCCGTGACATGGTCGCCGACTTCGCCATCGAACCGCATCACCTGACCGGTCACCGGTGCCGAGACAACATAGACCTCGCGGACCCGGGCCTCACCGTCATCCGTGATCGATACCTCGAACGTCCCGCGCGTTACCTCGGCGATGTCGACCGGCACCGGACGCGGCCACAGGGCATAGACGAAACCGGCGACGACCACGGCCAAGAGACCGAGGCGAAGTATCCAACGAACCAGCCGTTGCATGGCAATCTCCGATCAGTCGCGCGTCTTCAGGACGGCAATCAGGTCGAGCTTGGCGACGCGACGCGCGACCAGGGCACCGGACAGTATGGTGGCCAAGACCACCACGATCGCCGCGTAGGCGTAGGTCGAGGTCTCGACAATCAGCGGCAAGCGAAAGACATCGTTGCCGAATTCTTGAACCATCAGCGATGCGAGGTAATAGCCCATGACACAGCCGATCGGGATCGCGATCAGGGTCAGTGCGGCCAATTCGCCCAGCAGCAGCACCGCCACCTCTCGGCGGTAGAAACCCAGCACGCGCATGCTGGCGAGCTCGCGCGCGCGTTCCGACAGCGAGATCCTGGCGCTGTTGTAGACCACACCGATGGCGATCAGTGACGCGAAGGCGATGTAGACGATGACGGTCGTGCCCATCGACTGATCGATCAACTGCTGGAAGGTCTCGAACGAAGCGCGGCGACGACTGACACCTTCCACCGCCGGGCTGTGGGTGAGGTCGTAGAACAGCGCGTCGTGCTGGTCGCTGTCGACGATCAGATAAGCGCCCGAGGCAACCTGGCCGTCGCCGACCAGACGGTTCAGCGCGGTCCGGTCCATATAGGCCGCGCGGCCGATGTATTCGCGAACGACCAGACTGACGGGGACGGTGAGCGTCGGCTGGCGTCCGTCCAGGATCTCAACGGTCAACAGGTCGCCAACCCGTGCGTCAAGGTCTTCCGCCAAGGCATCGTTCAGAACAATGCCGTCAGACGGCAGCGCGACATCGAAGCCGTCGATATCAGTGATCAGCGTCAGATTGGCGCCAGGGTCGCGGCCGGTGATGCCCATGCGTTCGCGCAGTTGCCCGTTGATCAGCCGGGCTGGCACCGACCGAAACAGTTCGACCGCATGCACACCCGGCATGTGCAGAAGATCGGCCGCGACCGCGTCCTCGGTCGGCAAGGTGAAGCTGACGGTTACGTCCTGGCGCTGGTTGTCGAAGAAGAACAGCTCCAGCATCTCGTCCATGGCATCGAGAAAGAACAGGGTTGAGATCAACAGCGCCGTCGACAGCGCGATCCCGAGCGCGGTCAGGCTCGATCGCACCGGCCAGCGCAGCATGTGACGCAGCACCATGCGGCCCTCCGCCCCAAATGCCCATGTCAGATAGAGACGATCGAAAACCGTGCGCTTATAGCTCGCCGGCGGTGGCGGCCGCATGGCAACTGCCGGCTGCAAGCCGATCGCCCGCCGCACCGCCATCAAGGCACCGGCCAGCGCCGCGGCCATGCTGATCAGGCCGGCGGCCGCGAAGGTCGCGGTGTCGAGGGAGAAATAGAGGAACGGAAACCGGAAGAACCCACCATAAAGCGCCGTCAAGCCGCGACCGGTGTAGTAGCCGCCGGCAAAGCCGATGGCGATGCCCAAGAACGCGATCACCAGCACCAGCTTCACGTAATGCCAGCCGACACCATAGCTGGTGAAGCCGAAGGCTTTCATCAGCCCGATCTGCTCGCGTTCGGTGTCGATCAATCGCCCGGTGACCAGGTTCAACAGGAAGGCGGCAACGATCAGGAAAATCGGGGGCACGACCGTGGTGAGGGCCTCCAACTCGTCCAGTTCGCCATCGATGAAGGCGTGGGAGGGATGATCGTCGCGCCCGAAGGCCCCGATGCCGCCATAGGGGCGTAAGGTATCGTCGACTGCCCGAATAACGTCTTCCTCGACGGCCGTTCGGGTGATCGCCAAGGTGACGTTGTTAAAGGCACCGTCCAGATCATAGGCCGCTTCCAGCGCATCGCGACCCATCCAGAAGATGCCGAAACGGCGATCGTCCGGCACGAAATCGCCCGGCGCGATCGCGTAGATAAACTCCGGCGACAGCGCGACGCCAACCAGGGTCAGGTCCCGCCGACGGCCGTTCAGATTGGCCTGTATGGCGTCGCCCGGCAAAAGACCATGAGCCACGGCAAAGGCCTCGCTGACGACCACCTCGTCTGGGTGGTTGGCGGAGGGCAATCGGCCCCGGCGCAGTACAATGGCGTTCAGCGCGGCGATACCGCCCTCGGGCAGCGACAGCACCTGGCCGCGCACCGGTTCCACGACGCCGGGCATATCCAGCAGGACCGTGTCGACGATCCGGCTCTCCACCCGGGCGACGCCCGGGATTTCGGCCAGATGGCCGACCATGACCTCCGGCGCCCGATTGGCGTAGGCAAAGATGTCAGCAAACCGATAACCGTCGTAGTAGGCGGCCCGGGTTTCCTCAAGCGAGCGGTGGGTTCCGGTCGCCATGACCATGGTCGCCACGCCGGCGGCGATGACCAAGGCAATCGCCAGAACCTGACCCCTGATGTGCCAAAGATCGCGCACCAGCTTGCGGTCGAGGATGGCAAGCAGGCGGATCACCAGGCCAGCTCCGACGGTTTTTTCGGGCTGTCGTTCTGGCGCACCTCATGCACGACGCCATCGGCAATGGTCACGACGCGATCGGCCATGTCGGCGATGACCACATTGTGGGTAATGACGATCGTGGTCGTCCCAAGCTCTCGATTGATGCCAGTGAGGGCCTCAAGGACGGAGATGCCCGTTTCGCTGTCCAAGGCCCCGGTCGGTTCGTCGCACAGCAAGACCTCGGGCCGTTTCGCGACCGCCCTGGCCACGGCGACCCGCTGCTGCTGGCCGCCGGAAAGCTGGGCCGGAAAATGGTCCATCCAGTCGGTCAGGCCGACCAGCGCCAGCGCCTCTTCCGGCGTCATCGGGTTGCGCGCGAGTTCGGCCACCAGTCCGACATTCTCCCGCGCGGTGAGGCTGGGCATCAGATTGTAGAACTGGAAGATGAAACCCACATGGTCGCGCCGGAAACGGGTCAGCGCCCCCTCGCTGAGATCGCCAAGGGTGCGGCCGCGAAAACTGACCGCACCGTCGGTCGGCCGGTCGAGGCCGCCGACGATGTTCAACAAGGTGGATTTGCCGCTGCCGGACGGCCCCAGAAGAACGACGAACTCACCCGCCGGCAAGTCGAGATCGACGCCGCGCAGCGCGTGCACCGAGGTCTCGCCCATATGGTAGACTTTGGTCAGCCCACGGATCGAGAACGTCAGGCCCTCCGACCGCGAACGCCCCTTGTTGTCGATGCCCTCGCTTCCGATAACTGTGCCGGCGCCCGGCATCCGGTTCCTCTTCCTCAGGCTCTACCGAGACCCCCTCGCAGTCGGTCAATCTGCCGATATTGCTGCACCCCGGACTTGACGGAGGTCAATCAGTGTCTTCCGGAGAGACTCGCTTTCTGCTATTGTGAATTGACGGTCGTCAACGACAATTCGCGCATGACGTGACACAGAAGTGCCGGCTCAAGCTGGCCTTGGGGTCACGGCGGGGGCCACCAGCGGGACCCTGTATCCGCGTCGGAGACGGAGCCTTGAAGATTGCACAAATCGCGCCGGTGTTTGCACCCGGTTCGTCCGCCATGGGGCGCGGCATTGAACGGATCGTGGTGTATCTGGCCGACGAACTGGTCGCCAGGGGCCATGACGTAACCCTCTTCGGACAAAGCGACCTCACGACATCGGCACGGCTGGTCAGTCCCTACGCCGAGTCTCACCAGCCCGGCGCCGATTTCACGGACTCATGGCCGCATCTGATGATCCTGCTGGACCATGTTCAGCAGCGGACCTCTGAGTTCGATCTCCTGCATTTCCACATCGATCCGCTTCATTTCCCCGTGTTTCGGGCCGACGCGTGCAAAACGCTGACAACCTTGCATGGATCGCTTGAGGCGTCGGACCTGGTGCCGTTCTATCGCCACTTCAACGACATGCCCCTGGTCTCGGTCACGTTCGCGCAGAGACAGGGAATGCCCAAGGTGCGCTGGGCCGGAAATGTCGGTTACGGACTGCCGCGCGACCTTTACCGGTTGTCTCGGGCGCATCGAGGCTATCTGGCCCTTCTCGGCCACCTATCGCCGGACGACCATCCGCATCGGGCCATCGAGATCGCGCGTCAATCGGGTGTGCCCCTGAAGATCGCGGCGACGATCGACCAGGAAAACCGGGACTTCTTCGAAGAGACGGTCAGGCCGATGCTGGAAGACCCGGTCGTGGAGTTCGTCGGCGAGCTCAGCGAAACCGATAAGGCGGACTTTCTTGGCGGCGCCTTGTCCGCATTGTGTTCGATCGACGAGGCAGACCCCTCCGGACTGGCCATGATCGAGGCGATGGCCTGCGGCACGCCGGTTATCGCCTTCCGGCAAGGGGCCACGGAGGAAATTGTCGAGCCGGGCATTACGGGGCTGATCGTGGACACGATCGACGACGCCGTCGCCGCCGTATCAGCAGCGAGAGACCTCGATCGGCTGCGCGTACGCGACCGCTTCGAGAGCCGCTTTAGCATCGAGCGCATGGCCGACGATTACCTGCTGCTGTTCGGGCTCGCGCAGGAGCGGGCGGATCTCGGCACGCCCGTTCAATCCGCTGTTCCGATCGATCCGGCGCCGCATCGCCCGCCTTCGCTTAAGCTAAGGCGCGGCCGCACAAACCGCCTTTACCGACGCGCGCTATCCGGACAAACGGCGAAATAGGCGCACGCGCCGTTTAGGAAGAACCAGCCGCAAGGCCCCGCTCGAGTGCACCGTCGGCCGGATAACGACCCTTGGAGCCCAAAAGATCGAACCAGTCGGTCGCAGTGATGCGCATGGCCTCCATGGCGGACGCCATCATGGTCAGCCGATCGTAGACATCTTGCTCGATCGAGCGCCGGATACCGGCCCCAAAGGCCTGGCGCAGCGACGTGCCGATGTTGAATTTCGAGACTGGGGTGCGCGCCAAGGCCCGTAGATCGTCCCGATAGATGCCGGTCGTGCCATGGATGACCAGTGGCGCGTCGACAAGGCCGCTGATCGCCTCCAGCCGATCGAAATCGATGGTCACACCGGGGGACGTCAGCCGATGCACATTGCCGACGGAGATGGCAAGCGCATCCATATGGCCCTCCTGGCCAAACGTCCGCGCCTGGTCGAGCGTCGTGATCTCCGAGCGAATGTAGTCGCGGCCCTCGGCATAGGGCACCGACCCGACCTCGGCCTCCACCGATACGCCGCGTTCGTGGGCATAGGCGGCGATCTCGTTGACGATCGCAAGGTTCTCGCGAACCGGCAGTTGGGAGCCGTCGAACATGACCGAGGTGAACCCCAGATCGACCGCGCGCAGCACGGTGTCTTTCTCGTAGGTGTGGTCAAGGTGAATACAGACCGGCACCGTCGACCCCTCGGCCGCGTGGCGAAAGGTCTGGGCGATCAACTCCAGCGGCATGAAGCGCACGAAGTCCAGATTGGCCGCCAGGATAACCGGCGCACGCGCGGCCTCGGCCGCCTGGACGACGGCCTTGGCATCTTCAAAGCCAAAGACGTTAAAGCAGGCGACGCCGTAGCCCTCCGCACGTGCCGGCGCCAGGATGGTCTGAAGATTGACGATCATGACTATTTGAACTTGGCGATCATGTCCTTGATGCCGGGGATAGTCTCGATCTGATAGGCATGTTCCGGATCAAAATACTGGGTCAGCGGCCGTTGGGAGGCGCCGGCGAGAATGGTGAAATAGTACATCTCATAGCCCGGTGCCGCGACACAGGGGTGATAGCCCTTGTCGATGGCGAAGGTCGATCCGTTCTTGACATGGAAGACCTCGCCGAAGGTCTCGCCGTCCGGCCTTAGGAACTGGGCGCCGAAGCCGATCTCAGGATTGAAGCGGAAATTGTAGACCTCGTCGTGATGGCTTTCGTCGGGCAGCCGGTCGGTATCGTGCTTGTGCGGCGGAAAGCCTGACCAGCCGCCCGCGCCGACCGTGTAGAGCTCACTGACCAAGAGCCGGCCGACCTTGCCCGGCGGCGACTGGCCAAGGATGTGCTTGATCTTGCGGTGGGTCTTGGTGTCGTCGGAACCGTATTGAACATGGTCCAGTTGGGCGGGTCGCACCTCGAACGGCTCATAGACCTCGTCATGGCGTGCGCCGGCGACGAAGATTTCGGCATCGTCGCTGGTGCAGGTCATGCTGGCGGACGCGCCTACAGGTACATAGACTGCGCTGGGGTCACCCTTGAAGATGCCGGCACGGTCGCCGATGGCGGTGAATCGGGCGTCGCCCACGGCGACATCGATCGTGCCGTGCGCCGGCACGACGCAGGTCTCGTAGTTTGGCACGGCGTAGTCGAAGCGCTCGCCCTTCGTTAGTTTGACGATGTTGAAATAGGCCAGGGGAACCCGCGCGTCGTCGGTATCGACGATCGGGGCGTTGGCGTTGTCATAGGGTTTGATGTGCATCCTGCCCTCGGATTTCGCTGATGTCGTTTGCCTGAATGAACTGTCGTATCTGATCTGGGGTCGGCATGGCCGCGGCGCAGCCCCTCTGGCTGACCACGATCGCGGCGGCGGCGGAGCCGGTCGTGACCGCGTCGGCCAGGGCGTCGCCCGCCGACAGTCTGGCAACGACACCAGCAAGAAAGGCATCGCCGGCGCCATAGGGCTTTTTGCTTGCGACTGGGAAGATGCCGATGTGTTCGGGCTGACGCTCGCCGATGAACACGACACTGCCGTTCGAGCCGCGTTTCAGGATGCAAACCTTGCCCTGGCTTGCAAACGCGCGCAGCCGTGCGTCGATCGATTGGCCGCCGGAGATCAACGCAAATTCCTCGTCATTGCCGACCAGCGCATCGCTGAGCACGACCGCCTGCATGTAGATGGCCTCGGTCTGGTCTCTGTCCGGCCAGGAATAGGCGCGGTAGTCGAGGTCGAGCAAGACATGGGCTTGGGTATCTTGGGCGGCCTTCATCCAGGCCAGCGCCGCCGAGCGCGACGGCTCGGCGACCAGGGCCGTGCCGGTCACGATCAGATACCCCGCACGGGCGAGCGCCACGCCGTCCGCCGCATCGGCCGTAATCTGCAGATCGGCGGCGTTGTTGCGATAGATCACGACCTCACAATCCTGGTCCCGGACCTCTGCCAGCGCCAGGCTGGTGCGCGGGTCGCCGGCGACGGTCGCGACGTGTTTGAGATCAACGCCGGCCGCCTCCAGCCGCCGACGGACGAAGCGGCCGACCGCGTCGCCGGACAAAGCGCTAATCAGGCCGACCGAAACGCCGTGGCGGGCCAGGCCAACGGCAATGTTTCCGGCCGAACCGCCGACATCGGTGGTGAAGGCATGTGTGTCCTCGATCTCCTCGCCATCGACCGACGGATACAAATCCATACCGGCGCGGCCCAGGACCAGTACGCTGGCATCGTGCCCTGGCGCGGGACTGAGCCTCTCGGTCATGGCATGCGTGCTCAATAGCAGCGGCGCTGGTGCTGGCGGCCTTCGTCCCATGTTGCCGCCGCGGTGCGCACGGACGGTCGGTCGGACACCTCCGGCACGCCGACCTCCCACCAGGACGCGCCATCGGTCCAGACCGTCTTATCGACCTCGATCGAAATCACATAGGTGCCCTCGGCGGCCCGTGCCCGCTGGAACGCGGCCTCCAGATCCGCGATCGAGGCGACCGTCTCGGACTCTGCACCCAGCGCCTTGGCATGCGCCGCGAAGTCAACCTTGCGCAGGCCACTGCCGCGACAGTCGCGCAGCAGATTGTTGAAAGACTCGTTGCCGGTATTGCGCTGCAGCTTGTCGATGACGGCGAAGCCTTCATTGTCGCAGACGACGACGATCATCTTCTGACCGCCGAGCACGGACGAATAGATGTCCGAGTTCATCATCAGATACGAGCCGTCGCCGACAAGGACGATGACATTGCCCTCGTCACCGGCGTCCTGACGTGCGATCGCCGTGCCCCAGCCGCCGGCGATTTCGTAACCCATGCAGGAGAAACCGAACTCGACATCGACGCTGGCCTGGCTCAGCGCCCGCCAGTTGGCGTTCACCTCGGCCGGCAATCCCCCGGCGGCCGTCACGATCCGGTCAGCCGGGGTTGCGAGCCGGTTCAGCGCGCCAACCACCTGGGCATAGGACGGCATGACGTTGCCGGGCGCCGTCCGTGTCTCGATGCCCGCCAGCCAGTCGTCGTGCTTCGCCCGCCCCTGGGCCGCCCGGGCGGCGGGCGCGCGCCAATCGCCCAACGCCGCGTCTAGTTCAGCGATCGTCTCGCTTGCGTCGCCAATGACGCTCAGCGCGTTGTGCTTGCGGGCGTCGAAACGACCGACATTGATCGAAACCAGCCGCAGATTCTCATCGCGGAAGACGGTCCATGAGCCCGTCACGAAGTCCTGCAGGCGCGTGCCGATGGCGAGCACCACGTCGGCATCGGCGGCGAGATCGTTGGCACCGGCAAATCCGGTCGGCCCGATGGGACCGGCGTTTAGCGGATGGTCGGCCGTCAGGGTCGCGCGCCCGGCGATCGTCTCGATGACCGGGATACCGTACTTCTCGGCGAACGCGCGCAGAGCATCGGCGGCCTGCGAATAGTGGACACCGCCGCCGGCAATGATCAATGGCCGTACCGACAGCTTCAGGGCCTCCGCCGCAGCGGCAATATCGGCGCGGTCCGCCCGGGCACGGCGGATGCGGTGCCGGCGCGGTTCCAAGAACCGTTCGGGGCAGTCGAATGCATGCGCCTGAACGTCCTGCGGCAAGCCAAGGAAGGCCGGCCCGCAATCGGCAGGGTCGAGCATGGTATCGATGGCGTGCGGCAGCGACGATAAAAGCTGGTCGGGCGCATCGATCCGGTCCCAGAAACGGCTGACCGCACGAAAGGCATCGTTCACGGTGGTCGACGGTGCGCCGAAATGCTCAACCTGCTGCAATACCGGGTCCGGCAATCGGCTGGTGAACGTGTCACCCGACAGCAGCAGCAAGGGCAGACGGTTGCTGTGCGCCACGCCGGCGGCGGTGACCATATTGGTGGCGCCGGGCCCAACTGACGAGGTCGCAATCGCGATCTGGCGCCGCAGCCTGGTCTTGGCATAGGCGACGGCGGCAAGGGCCATCGACTGTTCGTTCTGACCCCGCCAGGTCGGCAGACGGTCGCGTGCCGCATAAAGAGCCTCGCCCAGGCTGGCCACATTGCCGTGGCCAAAAATGGCAAAGGCGCCGCCAAACAAGGGCTGGCGCGTGCCGTCCTCATGCTCGATTTCCTGCGCCACTAGGTGCCGCACCAGGGCCTGGGCGACCGTCAGCCTCTGGGTCTTCATTCGCGCCTCCCGCCCGTATCCTGTCTGCCATCGAGGACGCGCCGTTTAAGCTCAATTTGCAAGGCTTTGCAAGAAGTGTTCGTTCGATCTGCCACGTTTTCGCATTGGGTTCGCACGCGCTTCGTCTCTGAAAACCGCGCAGGCTTTGCAGGCCTCAAAATGCACTCGACGTCGATTCTGCAAACGCTTGCGTTTTCAGGCGGCGTGGATACGATGCGCGCAGTTTCGCGAACCAGGTTTTCACGGGTGTCGTCATGTCCCGCAAAATCCGCATCGGCGTCATCGGCTCCGGCTACATGGGCAAGGCGCATGCCATCGCTTACACGGCCGCGGCGACCGTTTTCGACCTGGATGTCGAGTTGGTTTGCGAAATGCTGTGCACCACGACCGCGGAAGGCGCGAAGGCTGACGCCAAAAGGCTGGGCTTCCGGCGGTCGACGGACGATTGGCGCGCGCTGATCAGTGACCCTGACGTGGACGCCATCAACATCTCCACACCGCCATTCACCCATCTGGAAATGGGCTTGGCGGCCCTCGACGCGGGCAAGCCGGTGTTCTGCGAGAAGCCGCTCGCCATGTCGGCGGCCGACGCCTTGACCTTGACCGAGCGCGCTGAGAAAGCCGGTGTGCCGACCATGGTCGGTTACAACTACATCAAGCACCCAAGTGCCCAACTGGCGACCGAGATCGTCCATTCCGGCGAGATCGGCGAGGTCCTCCATTTCGCTGGAACCCATATCGAGGACTATTTCCACGATGCTGAAGCACCCGCAAATTGGCGGGTTCAACAGCGCACGGCGTCGCGGGCCGGCGCCTTGTCGGATGTCGGTACCCACATCATCAACGCCATGTTGCGGGTCGCCGGCCCGGTCGAGCGGCTGGTTGCCGACACCGACATCGCCTATGCGACCCGGCCGGCCAATGACGGCACGTCCCTGACGGTCGAAAACGATGATCAGGTGCAGTTCATGGTGCGCTTTGAAAGTGGCGCCATGGGCAGCATCCACGCCTCGCGCGTCGCGGCGGGCAAGAAGATGGGCTACAGCTTCACCGTGACCGGGACCAAGGGTTCGGTCGCCTTTGACCTTGAGCAGCCGGGCGAGGTGCATCTGTTCAGCGCCGGCGACGATGCGGCGCGCAGTGGATTCAAGCGGATCCTGACAGGGCCGGAACACCCGGATTACATGAACTTCTGCTTAGGTGCGGCGCACGGCTTTGGCTACAACGACATGATCATGATCGAGGCGCGGGACTTCGTGACCGCGATCATCGAGCAGAAACCGGTCTGGCCCACATTTCGCGACGGATATGACGTCGACCGCATCGTCGATGCGGTGTTGCGGTCCAAGGACGAGGAACGCTGGGTACGGATCGACGAGATCTGAGCCCCCTCCCCGTCCAACCAAACCACAAGATCGCGCCCCCAAGACTCATGTGCATTCGCCTAAGACGTCCGCTGCCTGCCAAGAGGGACCGATGAAACAGTTTCGCTGGGGCATGATCGGCGGCGGCAAGGGCAGCCAAATCGGCGGTACGCACCGGCTGGCGGCCCATCTTGACCGACACTTTGTCTTGACGGCGGGCGCCCTCGATATCGATCCCGAACGGGGGCGCAGCTTCGGCCAAGAACTCGGCATCGAGCCCAATCGCGCTTACGGCGATTGGCGGGACATGCTGGCGGCGGAGATCGAGCGACCGGACCGTCTGGACCTCGTCACCATCGCGACGCCCAACAACAGCCATTACGAGGTCGCTCGGGCCTTTCTGGACGCCGGCTTCGCTGTCTTTTGCGAAAAGCCTATGACGTTGCATGTCGACGAGGCCGCGGACTTGATCGCGCTGTCGCGTGTCCGCCGAACGCTTTGCGCCGTGAACTACAGCTATTCCGGCTATCCGATGATCCGCCAGGCGCGCGCCATGGTGGCGGACGGCGCCATCGGAAAGGTTCGGGTCGTGGTGGCGGAGTTTGCCCATGGCGGCCACGCGGATGCCGACCCCTCGCCCGGAACCGTCTGGCGCTATGACCCAAAGATCGCCGGTGACAGCGCCGTCCTCACCGACGCTGGCAGCCACGCACTGTTCCTGGCGACGTTCATTCTCGGCGACAGGCTGGACGCGGTAAGTGCCGTCTTCGACCGGTGCGTGCCGGGCCGCGAACTGGAGGACGACGCGCTGCTGGCTTTGCGCTTCTCCGATGGCGCGGTCGGGCGACTGTGGACCAGTTCGATCGCCATCGGCCAGATCCACGGGCTAACGATCCGGGTGTTCGGGGAAACCGGCGGCTTGAGCTGGTCGCAAGAGCAACCCAACCAGCTTTTTTTCACGCCGATCGGCCAGGCCACGCGGATCCTGGAGCGTGGTACGGTGTATCTGGCGCCGGAGGCCCTGAAGGCCTCGCGGATCGGGGGCGGCCATGCTGAGGGCTTCGTTGAGGCGGTGGCCAATCTCTACCGAGACGCCGCCAACATTCTGGCCGGAGGACCGGAGGCGGAGGCGGCCCGCCATCGTCTTCCGACGGTCGAAGACGGTTTTGACGGCGTCGCCGCGGTATCGGCCGCCGTCGACTCCGCAAGCGCCGGCAGCATCTGGTCTCAGGTACGGCGCGCCACGGGCTAGGACGGTCTGACCGTACCGCGTTCGATTACGGAACAGGGCAGGATGCGCGTTACCGGCGACGCGTCGGGGGCGCCGATCTGGTCGGTCAGCACATCAATCGACTGGCGGACCATGGCATCCATCGGCTGGCGGATGGTCGTCAGGCGATAGGGCTTGGTGGCGGCAAACGGAATGTCGTCGAAACCGATGACCGCAAGGTCTTCAGGAACGCGGAGGCCGAAGTCATAGCGTGCGGCATCGAGGGCCGCCATGGCCATGATGTCGTTGGCACAGAAGATGGCTTCCGGCCGATCGTCACCATTAAGCAACAGAGATACGGCCTCGTAGCCTTCATCATAGCCATAGTCGGTGGCGTTCACGCGGCGCGCGCGGTCGAGCCCTGCTTCCGCCAGCGCCTGGTCAAAGCCCGATCCCCGGTCCAGCGAGGTCGAGACGGTTTCAGGCCCGCCGACATAGGCCATCCGCCGATACCCGCGCTCGATCAACAAACGCGCGGCCAGCCGACCGCCGGCGGCATTGTCCGCCGTCACGACATTGGCCTTTACGTTGCGTGGGTGGCGCGCAAACACGACCAGCGGGATGCCCCGCCGACGGCATTGGTCCGACAAAAGCGGCGACATGGACGCCGCCGAGACGATCATGCCGTCGATGCTGTATTCCATGATCTGGCGCGCCGAGACCTCCAGATCGTCGCCGCGCGAGACGTTGAACAGAAGTGAGCGCAGGCCGCGCTGTTGGATGGCATGGGTGAAGCTGTCGAGGATCGACAGATAAACCGGGTTTTTGAAGTTGGCCATGATGATGCCGATCAGATGGGTCCGATTGGTCATCAGCGACCGGGCCATGGCGTTGGGCATGTAGTCCAACCGCTCCGACGCCGCCAAAACCTTGGCCCGCATCTTGGACGACGCGCTTGCGCCCGGCGTGAACACCCGCGAGACGGCGGAGATCGAAACCCCGGCCTCGCGTGCCACATCGACGGCCGTTACCCGCGATCGTCCGCCTGCCTTACCGGTCACCACCTCTGTTCCGTCCCGACCTCACCTATGCCAACGGCCGGGCCAGTCGATAGCATTCAGTCGCGGTCTTGCAAAGGCTTGCAGACGTCACGCCGTAGCGCTGTCAAAGGCGCGCATGAAGTCGACCACCCGGCTGGCGTCCACCGGATCGGTCCAGATGCCGCTGGTTTTCAGCGCGCTGGCGATGATCACGCCATCCGCGATCGACATGATCTCGGAGATATTGTCGGGCCGGACGCCGGAACCGACCAGTACGGGCAACTGCGTCGCGGAGGCCACGACGCCGAGTTCATCCACCGTGGCGGTGTCGCCGGTCCGCTGCCCTGTCGCGATCACCGCATCGGCATCGAAGAACTCCAGGTCCCGCGTCAGCTCCTCGATCGATCGGTCGGCCGTGATGGCGTGGGCGCCGTGCTTGACGTGGGCGTCGGCAAAGATCGCGACCTCATTCGCCCTCAGATTGGCCCGATAGCGCAGGGCCGATGCCGCCTCGCCGTCCAGCAGGCCTTCGTTGGAAACATAGGCGTTGGCCCATTGATTGACCCGAATGAAGCCCGCGCCGGCCGCCTTCGCCACCGCAAGGGCCTGGATCGCACCGTTGGCCAATACGTTGATGCCAAGCGGCACGTCGACCTGCCGCCTTATGCGGTCCGTTACGACCGCCATGGCAGCGGCCGTTTCCGGCCCCAGATCGGCTGGCCGCAGGAACGGGATGTCGCCGTGATTCTCGATGATCAGGCCATGCATGCCGCCGTCGACGTAGGCCGCGGCGTCGCGCATCGCGGCATCGTAAACGGCGTCGATCGCCGCCCCGTCGTACCGCGGGGAGCCCGGAAACGGCGGGCAATGCACGACACCAATGGCGACCTTCGGTCGTCCGAACAGGGCGTTCAGGCAGTTGTCTTTCGGCGCGGAGACCGCTTGCGACATGGTTTTTCCCTAGGTTTTCAGATATCGACAGGGTCAGGCGCTGGTCAGGCGGGCCAGCCGGCCATCGGGCCGCGTCTCATCCGTCGATGATAGGCAACGTTGACATAGCAAGCGGTTTTGACGCGCGCCATCACCAAACGTCGTAGGTTCTTTGCGCAACAGATGACGATACTTGTCCTTGGTAACATCACCACCGATCAGGTCTTCCGGGTGCGCCGGCTGGCTGAACCGGGGGAGACCGTGCTTGCAGAGGCCCACGACCTCCATATCGGCGGCAAGGGCGCAAATCAGGCGGTGGTCGCCAGCCGCTTCGGCGCAGACGTTCGATTGGTCGCGGCGGTCGGCGGCGATCGGAATGGCCAGTTCGTCCGCCACCAGCTGGCGCCGGAGGCGATCGACATAACAGGGCTCGTGACGGTTCCGGCACCCACGGATCAATCCGTCATCACGGTTGATCAGAACGGCGAGAATGTCATCGTCAGCAGCCATGCGGCCGCGCAGTCGCTGTCGCCGGATTTGGCTATCCAGCATGCAAGCAACCTGAGACCGGGCGATTGGTTGGCCGTTCAGGGCAACCTGAGCCAAGAGACGACGCTGGCCGCGCTGCAGGAAGCCAAGCGGAAGGGTGCAAGCACTGTCCTCAACTCAGCACCCATTCAGTGGGAAGTTCGGCCGCTGCTGCCGTTCGTCGACCTTTTGGTGTTGAACCGGCCGGAGCTTGCGGTACTCACCGACACCGACGATCCAGCCAGCGGCGGCCGGCGGCTGCTTGAGGCCGGGGCGCGGCAGGTCATCGTGACACTTGGCGGCGATGGTGCCACCATCGTTGACGAGATGGGCGTCAAACACCTGGCGGCGGTACAGGTGGAGACCATCGACACCGCCGGCGCCGGCGACACCTTTTGCGGCGCGACGATCGCCGGCCTCGCCGGGGGCGCCGATCTGACACTGGCGGCCACCCTTGGCATGCGAGCGGCCGCCATCACGGTCACGCGCCCCGGCACCCAGCCCGCCTTTCCGACAACTGCCGAGGCGGCCCGGCTCAAGTCGGACGTGTTGATCGGCGCGCCCGGCTGACGCCGTCAGACCAGCGCAAAAACCAGCCCAACCGACATCGTCGCCGCGCCGGCGAGCCGAAAGCCGATCGGCTTGACCAACAGCCGGCCGAGAACGGCACCGACCGCGCAGAGCGCAATACTCGAGACGACAAAGCCGCCAATGTAGGCCAACCACGAAGCCCCGACCGGCGCGGCCACGGCGTGGGCATAGCCGTGGAACAGAGCAAAACCGCCAACCAGCAGGGCCGCAAAAATCGCGCTCGGCCGGAACGCCAGACTTAGCGCCAGCCCCGCCGCCAGCAGGGACAGCAGGATGCCGCTTTCGACGAACGGCAGTCCGATGCCGACAGCCAGCAATGAAGCGCCGGCAATCATGCCCAGCGTAAGCGTGACGCCCATCGCCAGCGCGGCACGGCCGCCTATCATCGCCGCCCACAGACCGATCGCAAGCATGGCCGCAACGTGATCAAGGCCCGTGACAGGATGCAAAAGGCCGGCCGCGAGCCCGGACCCTTCGCCATGCCCCGGATGGGCGGCCGCCGGCAGTGCGAACAAGATCATCGGCACCAGCGTCGCGGCAAACGCTGCGGCACGGGTTTTGGTGGTCATGGCGGTTATTCCTTTGGTTTCTTGGAAGCTGAAAGGGTACGGGTCAGCCCGGCTGGCGTCAGGTGACCCCGCCGGATTGTAAAATGAAGTCGGCGATGGTTGCGACACCATCGCCGGCCTTCAGGTTGGTGAAGACGAACGGCCGGTCGCCCCGCATGCGGCGCGTGTCGCGGTCCATCACATCCAATGAGGCGCCGACGAGGGGGGCCAGATCGGTCTTGTTGATGATCAACAGGTCCGATCGCGTGATGCCGGGGCCGCCCTTGCGCGGGATCTTGTCGCCGGCCGACACATCGATGACGTAAAGCGTGATGTCGGCCAGTTCCGGGCTGAAGGTGGCGGCCAGATTGTCGCCGCCGCTTTCGATCAGGCAGATCTGTGCCTTGGGATAGCGGCCGACCATCTCGTCGACGGCGGCCAGATTGATCGACGCGTCCTCGCGGATGGCCGTATGGGGGCAGCCGCCAGTCTCGACGCCCATGATGCGGTCCTGCTCCAGCGCGCCCGCGCGGGTCAAGATCTGCTGGTCCTCCTTGGTGTAGATGTCGTTGGTGACGACGACGAGGTCGAAGCGGTCGCGCAGATGCTTGCACAGCGCCTCGACAAGCGCCGTCTTGCCGGAGCCGACCGGCCCGCCGATGCCGACGCGCAACGGACCATGCGCTGGCGTTTGGGCGGCCGGGGCGGCGTCTGTCAGAGTATCGGTCATGAGCGAAACAGCCTTGTGTGCAGAGTTTCATGGGACATGGAGGCGAGATCGAGCACCCAGGCGCACGCGCCCAACCGGTCGAAGTCGGCCTCGATCAGGTCTGTGATCAAAGCGGGCAATCGGGCATTCATTGCGGCGGTCGCGCGCTGCGCATCGCTCTGGCCCAACGGCACCAGCCGGCAGGCGGCGGAGATCAGGTGCGCGGTCAAACCGCCAAGATAGGCGGCGAGCGTCCGATCCTGATCGACCGACGCGGAGGCACAACAGGCGCCGACAGCGATTGGCAGTGCGACGCCGCCCTGCTCCCTGAGCGCGCTTGGCACATGGTCCGGCCAGCCGGCCGCGACGGCGCGCAGGAACGCCTTGCCCTGGGAAACCGTTTCCAACTCAAACTCGGTTGTGCCGGGCAAGGCAGCGGCGAAGTCGGCGAGTTCGCCGAGGCGGTCGTTGTCGGCGTGCGCCACCGCGCGCCAGGCCTCGCGACACAGCAAACCGTCGGTCCAGCCGCCGCCATAGGCAAGCACCGAGGACAGCCAGGCAACGACCTCATCGGCCGAGGTGACCCGGCCATCATCGACGAGAGTTTCCAGCGCATGGCTGTAGCTGAAACCACCGGTTGGAAACGCGGGCGAGAGCCAGGTCTGGATCAACAAGGCCTCGGAAAGCCGGGCCCTTCGCTCAGTCATGATGATGGCCCTGATGGGCATGGCCGCGCCCGCCATAGGCGCCGCCTTCCGGCTGAAAGGGTGCCTCGACATGCCGAACCGTGCCGCCCAGACCGACAATCATAGCCTCGATCACGTGGTCGGGCCGAATGCGCAGCCAGCCGGGCCCGATCTCGGTTGGCAGATGTCGGTTGCCGAGGTGCCAGGCAATGCGCATGAGGTGATCATGATCGCCTGCGCTGACTTCGACCAGCGGCTCGTGCGCCGCCTTGACGGCAATCCAATCGCCAGTGTCCAACTCCAACCCATCGCCATCGGCCAACGCGACGGCCCTGGGCAAATCCAACAGGATCACCCCGCCCTCGTCCAACTCCAGGCGCAGGCGCCGGCGAAAGCGCTGATCGAACGCCAGCGTCACGCTGCCGACGGCGCGCGCAACCGGCCAGTGTCCGGCCTGGGCGTGTTTCAAGGCATGCAGCAGGGTCACGGTTGCGCCGTCGCTCAATAGAGGAAGTATCGCTGGGCCATGGCCAGCTCCGTCGCAGGCGGGCAGGTCAACTCCCGCCCATCGGCCTTCACGATATACGTCTCCGGATCAACTTCGATAGCGGGCAGCGCGTCGTTCAAGACCATGGAGGCCTTGGAAATGCCGGATCGTGTGTTCTTGACCGGGATCAGCGGCCGGTTGATCGCCAGCTTGCCGGCCAGATCTTCGTCCAGCGAAAGCTGCGAGACGAACAGTACCGAGCTGACCTCCAGCGCCTTGCCAAAGGCACCGAACTGCGGCCGGTAATGGACAGGCTGCGGCGTCGGGATCGAGGCGTTGGGGTCGCCCATCTGGGCCATGGCGATCGAGCCGCCCTTGATCACCAGGTCCGGCTTCACACCGAAAAAGGCAGGCGACCAGACCACCAGGTCGGCGAGCTTACCGACCTCGACCGAGCCCACCGTATCGGCGATGCCGTGGGCGATGGCCGGGTTGATGGTGTATTTGGCGACATAGCGGCGGCAGCGGAAATTGTCGTTCTCGCCGGTTTCATCCGACAAGCGGCCGACCTGGCGCTTCATCTTGTCCGCCGTCTGCCAGGTCCGGATGATCACCTCGCCGACGCGGCCCATGGCCTGGCTGTCAGACGCGATGATCGAAAACGCGCCGCTGTCGTGCAGCAGGTCTTCGGCCGCGATGGTTTCCTTGCGGATGCGGCTTTCGGCGAAGGCCACGTCCTCCGGAATGGCGGGATCGAGATGGTGGCAGACCATCAGCATATCGAGGTGCTCCTCGATCGTGTTGACGGTGTAGGGCCTGGTCGGGTTGGTGGAGGATGGGATGACGTTGGCCTCGCCACAGACCTTGATGATGTCCGGCGCGTGGCCGCCGCCCGCCCCTTCGGTGTGGAAGGCGTGGATGGTCCGACCCTTCAGCGCCTTGATCGAGGTCTCGACGAAGCCGGACTCGTTCAGGGTGTCGGTGTGGATCATGACCTGGATGTCATGTTCGTCGGCAACCGACAGACAGCGGTCGATGGCGGCGGGCGTGGTGCCCCAATCCTCATGCAGCTTCAGCGCGCAGGCCCCCGCCGCGATCTGTTCCAGCAGGCCCGGCGTCTGGCTGGCGTTGCCCTTGCCGGCGAAACCGAGATTGACCGGAAAGGCGGTCGAGGCTTCCAGCATGCGCTGGATGTGCCAACCGCCCGGCGTGCAGGTGGTGGCATTGGTGCCGGTCGCCGGACCGGTGCCGCCGCCGATCATGGTGGTGACGCCGCTGGTGATCGCCTCTTCGATCTGCTGGGCGGCGATGAAATGGATGTGGGCGTCGATGCCGCCGGCGGTGATGATCTTGCCCTCGCCAGCGATCACCTCCGTACCGGGGCCGATAATGACCGTGACATCCGGCTGGACATCCGGATTGCCCGCCTTGCCGATGCCGTCGATCCTGCCGTCGCGAATGCCGATATCGGCCTTCACGATGCCCCAATGGTCCAGGATCAGCGCGTTGGTGATCACCGTATCGACGGCGCCTTGGGCACGGGTGATCGCGCTTTGGCCCATGCCGTCGCGGATAACCTTGCCGCCGCCAAACTTCACCTCCTCGCCATAGGTGGTGAAATCGCGCTCGACCTCGACGAACAGCTCGGTGTCGGCCAGACGCACCCGGTCGCCGACCGTCGGGCCGAACATGTGCGCATAGCGGCTGCGAGAGATGCGATAGCTCATGTTTCGTCCCCCAACGGCGGCAGCGGGCCGTCGACCAGATCGCGAAATCCCTTGACGATGCGAGCGCCGGACAGCGCGACCAGCGTCACCTCGCGGGTCTGGCCGGGCTCGAACCGCACGGCCGTTCCGGCCGGGATGTCGAGGCGATAGCCCAAGGCGCCCTCCCGATCGAACTCAAGCGCCTCGTTGGTCTCGAAGAAATGGTAGTGGCTGCCGACCTGCACCGGCCGGTCGCCGGTGTTGGTGACGTCGAGGGTCCGGGTCGGTCGGCCCTCGTTCAGCACGATGTCGCCGTCAGCGACGATGAATTCGCC
>JBCDFV010000047.1:0-32716 GCA_039177555.1 Pseudomonadota bacterium
AGACACGGATCAGGAACGAGGTCCAAAACGGCAGGATGATCAGCATCAACAGGCCCGTGCGCCAGGCCGGGTTGGCGCGCGCGATGGCATACGCCATCGGATAGCCGATCGCCAGGCAGATCAGCGTGGAGAAGAAGGCGATCTTGATCGAGTTCAGATAGGCAACGAGGTAGAGCCTGTCCTCGGCGAGCAAGGCGTAGTTGGCGAGATTGAGCCGTATGTTCAGGGCGAGACCTTCGCCCCATTCGATCAGAGGCGCATAGGGCGGCTGGGCGAACTGCGGTTCCGACAGGCTGATCTTCAAGACGATCAGGAACGGCACCGCGAAGAACACCAGCAGCCAGAGATAGGGTACCGACACGACCAACATGCGGGCCCGTCGCGGCCAGCGCGCGGTCCGGTGGCGGACGACGCCGTTAGAATGCGTGCTGGCCTCAGCCATCGCGGCCTAGTCCACCAGGACGACGCCGGCGTAGGCCGGCCACGAGACATAGACCGGGTCTTCCCAGGTGATCGGCAGTTCGGTCATCCTGTGGGTGTTCGGCACCGACACCCGCACCAGCCGGCCCGAGTCGAGCGCGACCACGTAGATCGACTGGCCGCCGAGATAGGCGATCTCGTCCACCGTGCCGCGCAGCAGGTTGGGGCTGTCTTCGGAGAAGCCTTCGGGCAGCGTCTTGCTCAGCCGCATCTTTTCCGGACGTATGGCGACCGTGACCGTGGCCGAGGCCGGCGCCGCGATGCCGTGATCGATGTGGAACCTCACCGGTTCGCCGACGCCCTCGACGAGCGCATGGTCGGGCGCACTTTCGCTTAGAATACCGTCGAACATGTTGATCGACCCGATGAAGCCGGCGACGAAGCGCGAGGTGGGGTATTCGTAGACTTCGTTCGGCGTGCCGATCTGAACGATCCTTCCCTCGTCCATCACCCCGACCCGCGTGGACATGGCCATGGCCTCGCCCTGGTCGTGGGTCACGATCACGAAGGTCATGCCGAGCTGTTCTTGGATGTTCACCAGCTCGAACTGGGTTTCCTCGCGCAGCTTGCGGTCCAGCGCCGCCAAGGGCTCGTCAAGCAGCAGGACCTTGGGCCGTTTGACGAGACAGCGGGCAAGCGCAACGCGCTGGCGTTGGCCGCCGGAGAGCTGATGGGGCTTGCGCTTGGCGAGCCGGTCCAGCTTCACGAGTTCCAGCGCATCGGCCACCCGGCTTCCGACCTCGGCCGAAGGCAGCCCCTCCTGCCGCAAACCGAACGCCACGTTGCGGGCCACCGACATGTGCGGGAACAGGGCGTAGGACTGGAACATCATGTTGACCGGCCGCCGATGGGGCGGCACACCGGCCAGGTCGACACCATCGATCGAGATGCGCCCCTCCGTCGGCATCTCGAACCCGGCCATCAGGCGCAGCAACGTCGTCTTGCCGCAGCCCGAGCCGCCCAGCAGGGAGAAGAACTCGCCGCGATAGATGTCGAGACTGACATCGTCGACGGCATAGAAGTCGCCGAAGGTCTTTGTCAGCCGCTCAATGCGGATCAGCGGCGTTTCATGCCGATCGCGCCACGGCTCCGCCAACGCGCCCGCGCGATCCGTCGGTTGCTGACCCCCGGCCAACGAAGTCGCTTAGCCCCGGCCCCTCAGACGCCCGTACGTACGCGCGTCCACAGCCGCGTACGTTCGCGTGTCGCCGGCATCGACAGGGTTTGGGCAGGGAACAGGCGGTCCTGGACCTCCGCCGGCGGGAAGATCGATCCGTCGCCGGCGATCTCAGGGTCCATCAGCGGCCACGAATCCGGCACCGCGTTGGCGTAGGCGACATAATCGCTGATCCCGGCCATCACATCCGGGCGCAGCACGAAGTCGATGAACGCGTGCGCAGCTTCCGGATTGGGCGCATCGGCCGGAATGGCCATCATGTCGAACCAGATGATCGTGCCTTCCGTCGGGATGGTGTATTCGATGTCGACACCGTTTTCCGCCTCCAGCGCCCGATAATAGGCCTGGATCACGTCGCCGGACCAGCCGGCCGCGAGACAGATATCGCCATTCGCCAAATCGTTCACGTACTGGGACGAATGGAAATAACGGACATAGGGCCGGATCTCCGTCAACAGCGCCTCGGCCTGCGCAAGGTCCGCGCTGTCCTCGGTGAACGGGTCCAGGCCGAGATAATGCAGCACCAGCGGGATCATCTCGTCTTGCGAATCCAGCAGCGTCACGCCGCAATCGGCAAACTGGGAGACGATCTCGGGGTCGAAGATCATGGCCCAGCTGTCCACCGGCGCGTCCGGCATCCGCTCGGCAATGGCATCGACGTTGTAGCCGAAGCCGTTGGTGCCCCATTGATAGATCACCGCATGCGCGTTGCCGGGATCGGCCATCGACGCGCGTGCCATCAGGCCCGGGTCGAGATGGCGCAGGTTGGGGATCAGGTCGCGGTTGAGCGGCTGATAGACCCCGGCCTCGACCTGCTGGGCCAGGAACGGCATGTCGGACGGCACGACCAGATCGTAACCCGAGCGGCCGGCGAGCAGCCGCGTCTCCAACACCTCGTTGCTGTCATAGACGTCGTAGTTGGGCCGGATGCCGGTTTCCGCCTCGAAATCCGCCAGCGTGGTTTCGCCGATATAGTCGGTCCAGTTGGCGATGTTGACGGTATCCTGGGCGGCCGCGAGCCCGGCCGTGCCCGCGAGCATGGGCATCGCGAGCACAGCGGCGCGAACGGCGAACAATGGGGTCATGGCGGTATCCCGAGCCTTGGCGGGCCGCTTGGGCGAGAATGCGGCCGAGTGTTTCGTGAGAGCGGACCGCTTGATATCGCTTGCGCGACCGACACTCAAGCCTCTCGACATGTGTTCGTGACGCCGAAACTGTCGTGGCCGCGCATCACGGCCATTTGACTCCGCCGGAGCGGCCGATCGGGCCATCTTGAACGCCATGAAACCGCTTGTCTTCCTGTTGGTCGCAATGCTCTCCATCGGCACGGCGCATGCCCAGCCGAGCAGCTGGCAGAGTGAGTTTCCGCTGACCGACTGGCAGACCCGATCGGTCGCGTTCGACGAAATCATGTCGGGCGGCCCGCCGCGCGACGGCATACCGTCGATCGACGCGCCTTCGTTCCGGCCGGTGGCCGAGATCGACGATCTGGGTGCCGACGAGCCGGTTCTCAGCGTGGCGATCAATGGCGACGCCCGCGCCTATCCGCTACGGATCATGACCTGGCACGAGATCGTCAACGACACGGTGGGTGGCATGCCGGTCGCGGTGACCTATTGCCCCTTATGCAACTCCGGCATCGTGTTCGATCGCACGGTTGACGGCACGGTGCTGGATTTCGGCACGACCGGCCGGCTGCGCAACTCGGATCTGGTCATGTATGACCGGCAGACCGAGACCTGGTGGCAACAGTTCCTGGGCGAGGGCATCATCGGCGCGCAGACGGGCGTGCGGCTGGACATGGTTCCGGCGCGCTTGGAAAGCTGGCGCTTGTTCGCCGAACGCCACCCCGACGGCCAGGTGCTGGTGCCGAACCAGGCATCGGGGCGCGCCTACGGCCGCAACCCTTACGTCGCCTATGACAGTTCCGCGCGGCCGTTTTTGTATCGCGGCGACTATGACGGGCCGGGCGGACCGCTGTCCCGGGTGGTCGCCGTCGGCGATCAGGCCTGGCTGCTGTCCACCCTGCGCGACGCCGGCACGATCGAGGCGGGCGATCTGATCCTGACCTGGACCCCGGGGCAGAACTCGGCCCTGGATACCAGCCGGATCGATCAGGGGCGCGATGTGGGCAATGTGGTCGTTCAGCGGCGCCTGGCCAACGGCGGCTTGGAAGACGTGGCTTACGACGTGCCGTTCGCCTTTGCGTTTGCCGCGTTCCATCCGGAAGCGACCATCCGCGACAGCGTCGACTGACCGGGGTCTGCTTGGCTAGAAGCTTTCGACCCAGGGCCTGAGTTCGACTTCCCAGGTCCAGGCGCTGCGGTCCTGCCGGGCGACCTGCCAGTAGGTCTCCGCGATGGCGTCAGGGTGCAACATGCTGTCCGGGCGATCGGCCGATTGTTCGCGCCCCGGCGGCAGAATACCGCCGTCGATGACGAAATGCGCAACATGCACGCCCTTGGGACCGAGCTCGCGGGCCATGCTTTGCGCCAGGCCGCGCAGCGCGAACTTGCCCATGGCGAAGGGTGCGGACTGGGGATAGCCCTTCACGCTGGCCGAGGCGCCGGTGAACAGGATCGCGCCCTGATTGTTCGCCACCATGCGCCGGGCTGCCTGCTGGCCAACCAGGAAGCCACCATAGGCCGTGACCGCCAGCGCCCTTTCCACATCCGCCGGCACGATATCGACGATCGGGCCTCGGCTGCGCGCACTGGGATTGAACACCACGAGGTCCGGCACGCCGACCGTGTCATCGACCTCTGCGAACAGCGTCTCGACCTGATCGGCCTGGGAGACATCGCAGGTGAAGCTCTTGGCCCCGGTTTCCGTGGCCAGGTCGGCGAGACGATCCGGCTGCCTGGACGCCAAGGCGACGTTTAGGCCTTGGCCAGCGAACAGGCGGGCCAAGGAGCCGCTGAGGCCGGCACCGGCGCCGACGATCAGCGCGGTTTGAAATGTCGGTCGGGTCACCGCAATTCTCTTTTTCCGGGGAGCGGCTGCTATCCGGCCATGCGCCCGTAGTCCTGGCCGATCGTCGCGGCATCCGGCCCATAGACGGTGCGGACCACTTGCGGGTCGACGGCCAGATCCAGCGAGAACTCGTCGCGCAAGGCACGGAAGCCGGCCAAGGTCTCCTCAACATCCGCCTCAGTGTGGCTGGCCGTCGGAATCATGCGGAACAGCGCCATGCCGCGCGGCACCACCGGATAGACCACGGGCGAGACGAAGATGCCGCGCTGGCGCAGATAGCGCGACCAGGTCATGCAATCGACCACCCGCGCGCTGGGCAGCAGCACCGGCACGACCGGGGACGGAACGTGCTGGACCTCAAAGCCCATGGAGCGCAGGCCATCGGCCAGCAGGCGCGACATGTGCCACATGCGCCGCCGCCGCTCATCCCCGTCGGTCGCCATCAGTTCCAGCGTGCGCTGGGCCGTCTTGACGAAGATCATCGGCAAGCTCTTGGCGAACACCTGGCTGCGCGCGTTGTACTTGATCCACTCCACGACCGAATGCTCGCTGGCGGAAAAGCCGCCGATGGACGCAAACGCCTTGGCAAAGGTGCTGAAATAGATGTCCGTCTTATCCATGACGCCGTGCAGGGCGGAGGCGCCGCGCCCGTCCGGCCCGACCACGCCGAAGCCATGGGCGTCGTCGACGAACAGCCGGGCGTTGTACTTTTCCTTCAACTCGACAATGCCGTCCAAGGGCGCGCAGTCGCCGGTCATGCCGAAAATGCCCTCGGTGAGGATCAGCACGCCACCCTTGCGCCGGGTCTGCA
Organism: Pseudomonadota bacterium; assembly: GCA_039177555.1. GTDB lineage: Bacteria > Pseudomonadota > Alphaproteobacteria > DSM-16000 > Inquilinaceae > JANQGH01. The sequence continues at coordinate 5,442 of JBCDFV010000047.1, forward strand.
CGCTCTTCAGCAACCGTTCCAGCGAGGCCAGATCGTTGTGCCGGAAGACGCGCAGATTTCGCCCGGTGGCGGACATTCTGGCGGCGTCGACAATGCAGGCATGCGACATTTTGTCCATGACCAAAATGTCGTCCGGCTCCGTCAGGGCCTGGATGGTGCCCAAGACGCCCATATAGCCGTAGTTGAACAGCACAGAGTCAGGCTTGCCGCACAAATCGGCCAGGCTGCGTTCCAGATCCAGATGCGGGGTGGTCGTGCCCGACATCATCCGCGAGCCCATCGGCCCGCTCGCGCCCCATTCCGACGCGGTAGCCGCCGCGATGCGCCGCAATTCAGGGTCGCCGGCGAAGCCCAGATAGTCGTTGACCGACCACATGACGCATTCGCGGCCGTCGAAATGCATGCGCGGCCCGGGCTTGTCGTCCAACAGCGGCCGCGTGAAATAGCTATCGCCGCTCTGCCGTTGGGGGCCGAAATTGCCCTCCGCGGTGCTGCACTTGTCAAAGATGTCGAACCTGGCCTCGGAACCGCGCGCCTGGCGTTCGGCGCTTGCCGGATCACTCGTGGCGACTGAAAAAGCATCCATGGCTACTGCGAAACCCTTGCCGTTCCCACCATTATGCTCAGCTTTCAACGACCCACCCTCGTCTATGTCGTGAATTCTGGACGCTTAACACCGCCGCGCGGACGGGTCCAGCCATGTCCTGCGAAAGATACGATCACGAGATAGAACGTCCAGCCGATATTGAAAGCCCATTTTCATCCGTGCCCCTCGTTCTATGCGCTTTACAACGCCGTCAGAAGCAAAAACCGTCGGTGATGGCAACATCATGGCGATGAGAGGCAGCTCCAGGCCCGCTCTCGTCGACGGCTCGAATCGCGCTAATATACCAGCAAAATGAAAAAGCGTAATTTGCGCGTGTTCAGGTGCCCAATCCCCGTTGACTTGATCGGAGTGCGAAATGCGTCTTGATAGCCCCCGCCGACGCCAGCATTTGGCCGAAGTCACCGCGCGCCTGCCTGAACATGTCGCTCGCCTGTCTTGGTCGGCCGAACGTCTTCGCGAAGAACGCCAGAACAAGCTGCGCGAGACCCTCGCCTTCGCCGCCGAGAAGTCGCCCTGGCACGCTGATCGCCTCGCGGGCATCGACATCGCGCGCTTCACTGAAGAAGACATTCGGACCCTGCCGACCATGTCAAAAGCCGATGTCATGTCGAACTGGGACCGGATCGTGACCGACCCAAGGCTTACGTTGGAGATCGCCAACGCGAACATCACAGCGAAGTTGCGGGGCGAAACCACGGATTATTATCTCTTCGACGAGTACCAGATTTTTGCCACCGGCGGCTCTTCGGGTACCCGCGGCGTCTTCATCTGGGGCTGGGAGGAGTTCATCCAGATCTCTTGCTCGACCTTCCGCTACCAGATGCGCGACAGGCCGCCGGAAAGCCTTACCGGTCGCCGCATGCTGGCGGTGGTCGAAGCTGGCGAGACCGTGCACGGTAGCGCATTTCTATATTCGGTCTCGACCGACCCGGAGGAAGAGATCGCCTGGTTTCCAGCCGATACCCCGCCAGCAAAACTCGTCGCCGAACTGAATGAGGCTCAACCGAGCCACCTCATCGGATATTCATCGACCATCGAGTTGCTCGCCGGCGAAGCCCTGGCCGGCAATCTTTCGATCAAGCCAGAGCATGTGGCGACGAACTCCGAGCCCTTGATGCCGGAAGCGAGGGTCGCCGTGCATAAGGCCTGGGGTATCGAGCCCAACAACATGTGGGGCAGTGTCGAGGTTGGCATATTGGGCGTAGAGGCCGATGACCATGTCGGTATGTATGTGTCGGACGATCTCGCGATCTGCGAGATTGTCGACAAGGACAACAATCCGACCACGGACCCCGATCGGATCGACAAGCTTCTGGTTACCTCGCTGTTTGGCCGAAGCATGCCGCTGATCAGGTACGAGTTGACGGATATCGTGATTCCAATGGAGAGACCGAGCGGCAACAGTTCGGTCTATTCGATGATCTCCGAGATCCGCGGCCGCTCAGACGATGCCTTCAAATATGCCGGCGACGTTCTGATTCACCCGATGGTGTTTAGAACGCCCTTAGGGCAAAACCCGATGATCGAGCAGTATCAGGTTCATCAAACGGAGCGTGGGGCCGATATCGCGGTGATTGCACGCGGCACGCTCGATGTCGATCGCTTGCATGCCGACATTGTCGAAGCCCTGCTGAGCCGCGGTCTGGACAAGCCCGAGGTCACCATCCGTCTTGTCGAAACGCTGGAACATCACAAGGAAACCGGCAAGATGAAGCGCTTCATTCCCCTTCGGACCTAACAGCAAGCCGAGGCGTGTTCTCGCTGCCGATCTTTCAGCGAAGCGTTGCATGGCATGAGGCGGGTGGATAGGGTGGCAGGTAACGACAGACGATAAGAGCTCACCCATAAGAGCTTGCCCATAAGAGCTGACATTGAAGGGGAGAGACCATGGCGGTGGCATTCGGGAACTATTTCCGCGCACTGGTTTGGGCGCTTGTCGGGTCGCTGTTGCTGGGCGTGTTTTTCTATCCGCTTGGCGGCGCCGGTGGCCTGGTTGGCCTCAACTTCATGGTCTACAACCTGATCGGCGTCTATATCGTCTCGCTGATCCTGCACTACTATCCGACGACCCAGATCCCCTTCTTCAAGCGGTTCCTCGGCTACCAAGGCGTTGAATCGACGACGCTTTTCGTCTTGGCGATCGAAGGCTGCGTGATCGCCGTCTACGTCATCTATTGGATCTTGGGTGTCATCGTCTCGTTTCTTCACCTTTGGACGGTGACGGTCGGCTCCGGTTGGGCGGTCGCCCACTTCATCGTTTCCGCCGCGGTCGTGCTGTACACATGGCATCGCAGCCGAAGGCTCGACGAGCCCGGCACATGGTACCTTTCGCCGATCGTGATCATCCTGTTCCTGCTATTGGTGCCGATGGCGTATGAAGGTCTGCTATTCCAATAATCATCGACAGTCGCCAGCACGGCGCCGCCGGATAGCGCCGTGGCTGGTGGGCCCGTTCCTGCTGATCTGCCTGGCGGCGTGCGACAGCACGAGCATGAGCGGCGCCGGCAGCAATGACGGCGCGCGCGGCAGGGTTTCGATGTCGCTGCCCTTTTAGGCTGTTTGCCGGCTCCACTTGCGGCGGCAGCGCCGACCAATCAGGTCCAGCGGATTCGGGCCAGAAGCCGCCCCAGCTCTAGAGACGGCAGATCAGTCGCCGACGGCGGCCACTTGCCGGCCGAAAAAGGTGGTCGTGAGGTCGGTGGTCACCGCTGTCTCGCCGCAGATAGGGCATTCAACCGTTGGCCCCAGCCTGCGGGCGACAAAATGGTGGCCGGAGCTACAGACAATCTCATACCCCTGGGCCAGCCGCCGTTCGATGACCATCAATCGCCCCCCGTTAGTTGACTAACGCAGATGTGGCCCGTTCAAAGGGTTGATTCCAGCAAAACTTTCAAAGACTTACGAAAGCGATAAGCCCGCTGATCGGGCCAAAGCATAAAATATGGAAAGGCCGCGCAAGGCGGCCTTTCTATTCCCCGGCGGTCTAATCCCGGCGGACTAATCGACGGTTGGCAACACGTCGCGTATGCCGTCGACGATCTGGTCGATCTGCGACCGTTCGATGATCAGCGGCGGCGTCAGCGCGATGATGTCGCCCGTGACGCGGGACATGATGCCGGCGTCGTATAGCTTCAGGAACGCCTCGAAGGTGCGCTTGCCGGGCGCGCCCGGCCTCGGCTCAAGTTCGACCGCGCCGACCATGCCCAGATTGCGGATGTCGATCACATGCCGCGTGCCCTTCAAGCTGTGCAGCGCGTCTTCCCAATAGGGCGCCATCTCCGCCGCCCGTTCGAACAGCCCGTCTTCCAGATAGGTGTCGAGGGCCGCGTGCGCGGCGGCACAGGCCAGCGGATGGGCGGAATAGGTATAGCCGTGGAACAGCTCGATGGCGCCCTCGCCCGCGCTGTCCATGAAGGTCTGATAGATGTCGTCGCGGGCGAACACCGCCCCCATCGGGATCGCGCCGTTCGTGATGCCCTTGGCCGTGGTCACCAAATCCGGCTGAACGCCGAAATAGTCGACGGCGAACGGCGCGCCAAGCCGGCCGAACCCGGTGATGACCTCATCGAAGATCAACAGGATGCCGTGCTTGTCGCAGATCGCGCGCAGCTTCTCCAAATAGCCCTTGGGCGGCAGCAACACGCCGGCTGAGCCGGCAAACGGCTCGACGATGACGGCGGCGATCGTCGACGGATCGTGCAGCGCGCAGATGCGCTCAAGTTCATCCGCCAGATGGGCGCCCCATTCCGGCTGGCCCCGGCTGAAGGCCTGGTGCTCAAGATTATGGGTGTGGGGCAGATGGTCGACACCGGTCAGCAAGGTGCCGAAATACTTGCGGTTGTTGACGATGCCGCCGACGGAGATGCCGCCGAAGCCAACGCCGTGATAGCCCTTTTCGCGGCCGACCAGCCGGGTGCGCTGACCCTCGCCGCGCACATGGTGATAGGCCAGGGCAATCTTCAGCGCGGTATCGACCGATTCCGACCCGGAATTGACGAAGAAGACATTGTCGAGATTGCCCGGCATCAGGCCGGCAAGGCGCGAGGCAAGATCGAACGCCCTCGGGTGGCCCATCTGAAAGGCCGGCGAGTAGTCAAGCTCGCCAGCCTGTCGCCGGATCGCCTCGACGATGCGGGGAGCGCAATGGCCCGCGTTCACGCACCACAGACCGGCCGTGCTGTCCAATATCTGGCGCCCGTCCGCCGCCGTATAGTACATGCCCTTTGCCCCAACGACGAAGCGCGGCGCGCTCTTAAACTGCCGGTTCGACGTGAACGGCATCCAAAACGCGTTGAGATCGTTCGGCATCGCGTGCACACGCGGCAGAGCGTCATCCATCGGACAATCCTCCCTTCAATCAACCACTGGCAACCATTGGCGGCACCCTAGGGCCGGGGATGGGTTGCGGCAAGGCCTGCCGGAGCATGGCAGATCAACGGCAACCGGAACGACCAGCGCCATCGGGCGATCGGCTGCGGCCCCTGTGGCACCGGCCTTCGCTTTCCCCGGCCTTCGCTTTCCGGCACCAATGCATCTTGGCGGCCAAGCATTTGCCGTGTGATAGTTCGATATGTCCTCGACCAAGAGTGCGCAATTGAAGGAAAGCCCCCCATGAAAGCACCGAAATTCGGAATCGCCGTTGCCGCCTTTGCCTTGCTGGGGGGCTTCCAAGCCATCGCGCAGGACAGGCCGGCACCGGAGGCCGCAACCGGCCTGGGCGCCGATGTCGACGCCGTAACCGCCCAGAACTACATGGTCGCGGCGGCTAATCCGTTGGCCGTACAGGCCGGCTATGATGTCTTGGCGGCCGGTGGCACGGCCGTCGACGCGATGGTTGCAGTGCAGATGGTGCTGAACCTGGTCGAGCCCCAAAGCTCGGGCATCGGCGGCGGCGCTTTCCTGGTTTACTACGACGCAACGACGGGCGAAGTCACGACCTTGGACGGACGCGAAACCGCCCCGATGGCGGCCGACAGCAACCTGTTCATGGGTCCGGACGGCGAACCGATGGGTTTCTGGCAGGCCGTCGTCGGCGGACGGTCGGTCGGCGCCCCCGGCACGGTGATGCTGATGGAGGTCGCGCACGACCGATATGGCTCGTCGTCCTGGGCCGACCTGTTTCAACCGGCGATCGACCTGGCCGAAAGCGGCTTCGAGGTGACGCCTCGGCTGGCGAACATGTTGAGCGGGGATACGGCGACCAGATTGCAGACCTATGAGACGGCGCGCGACTATTTCTTCCCGAACGGGACCGCGCTGGCAGTCGGTGATGTGGTTCAGAACCAGCCCCTCGCCGATACGTTGCGCGCGATTGCCGCGAACGGCTCAAGCGCCTTTTATTCGGGCGACATCGCCGACGCGATTGTCACGGCGGTTCAGTCGACCGAAGAGAATCCCGGCCTTCTGGCGCTTGACGATCTGGCCGCCTATCAGGTGATCGAACGGCCGCCGGTGTGTCAGGCCTATCGCGGCTACCAGGTCTGTGGCATGGGGCCGCCCTCGTCAGGCGCCCTGACCGTTGGCCAGATCCTGGGCCTGCTGGAGCATTTCGATCTGCCGTCGATGGGACCGGACTCGGTCGATGCCTGGCACTTGTTCGCCGAAGCCGGCAAGTTGGCCTACGCCGATCGCGGCCTGTACATGGCCGACAGCGATTTTGTGTCCGTGCCGGTCGACGGGCTTCTCGATCCCGCTTATTTGACCGGCCGGGCCCAGTTGATCAGCCTGGACCAGGCGGCCGAGCCGCCGGTGGCGCCGGGCAATCCGCCCTGGCGCGAGGCCCAACTTTGGGCGCCGGACGAATCGGCGGAACTGCCCGGCACCAGCCATGTCTCGATCATCGATGCCGACGGCAACGCGGTGTCCCTGACGACCACGATCGAAAGCGCCTTCGGCTCGCAGATCATGGTCGATGGCTTCCTGTTGAACAACGAACTGACCGACTTCTCGTTCCGACCGGAGGTCGATGGCCGCCTGATCGCCAATCGGGTCCAGCCGGGCAAGCGGCCGCGCAGTTCCATGGCGCCGACCATCGTCCTGGACGAGAACGGCGAGGTTGTCCTGGTGTTGGGGTCGCCCGGCGGCAGCCGGATCATCGGCTATGTCGCCCAGACCATCATCGCGGTGCTGGACTGGGATATGGACATCCAAAGCGCGATTGAGATGGGGCATGTCACCAATCGCAACGGCGCCACGGACCTTGAGATCGAAACTGAGGTGGTTGCCCTGCAGCCGCATTTGGAGGCGCGTGGCCACGAGGTGAACGTGCGGGCGCTGAACAGCGGCAGTCAAGGCATCCACGTCACCGATGACGCGTTGCTGGGCGGTGCCGATCCGCGCCGCGAGGGCATAGCGCTCGGCGACTAGTCGCACTTCCGACAGCCGTCCTTGCGGCGCCGACTGATGCGGCGAGGACGGTTCGGAATAGCGCTCCTGCCAAGTCGAATGGCGGCGGAACGCCTAAGCGCGGCCCGGCATGGATTGATTGAGCGAGGGTCGGGCTCGGACAAAACGAGCCCCCAAACGCAAGGTGGGCGCCCCGGCCGCTCTCCCCCAAGAGTGAACGGGCGCCCACCGAAGGGGATTTATGCTGCTCCCCGACGATGTTTCTAGCGTCTTGACGGCATTCTGGCCTTGATCCAGGTCAAGCGGCGCGCCAAAAAGCGCGCTGCCTCGTCCCCTTGCCCCATGAAAGATCACGGGTTTGCCCCAGGCCGCCATCGCCGCCGGACATCGCGAGACCGCGCAAGCCGCCGCCGACATTCTCGGCGAAGGCGGCACGGCGGTGGATGCTGCGTTGGCCGGGCTGCTGGCCTCGTGCGTCGCCGAACCGGTCTTGTCCAGCCTCGGCGGCGGCGGGTTCCTGCTGGTCCGCCCGGCCGAGGGGCGCCCTGTCGTCTACGACTTTTTTGCCCAGACGCCTCGGCGCAAAAGGCCGGAGGGCGAGATCGCGATCGAAGAGATCCGCGCCGATTTCGGCACGGCGACGCAGCCCTTCTGGATCGGTCCCGGCACGATCGCCACCCCCGGCGTGGTCAGCGGCGTGTTCGCGGCCCATGGCGACCATGGTCGCGCGCCGATGACGATGGTCGCGGAGCCGGCCAGCCGCCTGGCCCGAACCGGCGTGCCGTTCAGCGACTTTCAGGCCCGCGTGTCGACCATCGTGGCGCCGATCGTGCTCGCAACGCCTGAATCGCGGGCCCTGTTCGCCGACCCGAAGGACCCGGAGAAGCCCCTGGCGTCAGGGGCGGCGTTCAGGTCACCCGCCATGGCGGACGTCATCGAAAGCGTCGCGGCCGAGGGTCCACGTTTGTTCTACGAGGGCGAGATCGCCGCCGCGATCGCCGAGGCCTGCCTGGCAAAGGGCGGCCATCTGACGCGGGAGGACCTGGCGGCCTACAAGATGGTCCGACGACAGCCGCTTGAGACATCGTTCGGTGATATCAAACTGCTGACGAACCCACCCCCGGCGGCGGGCGGATCGCTGGTCGCCTTCGCCCTGTCGTTGCTCGACGGCCGGGACTTCGCCGGGGAGCGGTTTCTGGGCGCGGAGCACGCCGCATCCATCGCCCAGGCCATGCTGCTGACCGATCGCGCGCGGCTGGAGGCCGCGTCCGACCGCGACTTGGCGGCCATGGCCGAGGCGCTGTTCGAAGCGCCATTGCTACAGCGCTACAGGCACGCGATGGCATCCCACCCCGTCATGGCGCGCGGCACGACCCATCTCAGCATTGTCGATCGGGATGGGATGGCCGCGACGCTGACCGTCTCCAATGGTGAGGGCTGTGGCTGGGTCGACCCGGATCTGGGCTTCATGCTGAACAACATGCTGGGAGAACAGGAACTTCAGCCGGGCGGGATTGGCAGTTGGATGCCGGACCGCCGACTGTCATCGATGACCGCGCCGACGGTGGCCGAAACGCGAGACGGCGCCCTGACAGCGCTTGGCAGCGGGGGGTCCAGCCGGATTCGCACCGCCATCCTGCAAGTGCTGATCAACCGCTTCGGCTTCGGCAAGCCGTTGGACGCGGCGGTCGAGGCGCAGCGCCTTCATGTCGAGGGCGGGCGCGCGGACATCGAGCCCGGCTTTGACGAGGAGGCCGCCGATGCTGTTGGCGCCCTTCACCTCGACTGCGTCAGATGGGACCAGCAGACCATGTTCTTCGGCGGCGTGCACGCGGTCGAACGGCAGCCGAACGGTGCCGCCGCCGCGGCCGCCGATCCCCGCCGGGACGGGGCCGCCCTGATCGTCTGAGCCGCCCGTCAGGCGGCCTGCTGGGGCGTCGGGCCGACATAGCGCGATTGGGGCCTGATCAACCGTCCGGTCGCCTCCTGTTCCATCACATGGGCGGCCCAGCCGGCCACACGGCCCATGGCAAAGACCGGCGTGAACAGCGACCGGTCGAGGCCGATGCGGTCCAGAAGCAACGCCGTGTAGAACTCGACATTCGTCTCCAACCGGCGGCCGGGTTTGTGCCGGGCGAGATGCGCGATCGCCGCCTGCTCCACCTTTTCGGCGAACGCGATCCGGTCGCCCTTCAGCCGTGCGACCGCGCGTTTCAGCACATCGGCGCGCGGATCGCGCACCTTATAGACCCGGTGGCCGAAGCCCATCAGCCGGTCGCCCTGCCTTAGCGTTTCGTCAAGCCAGGTGTCGATACGATCCTCGCCGCCGATGGCGTCGAGCATATCCAGCACCGGACCTGGGGCGCCGCCATGCAGCGGGCCTTTCAGGGCGCAGAGCGCGGCGACGACCGACGACACCATGCCGGCCCGTGTCGACGCCACGACCCTGGCCGCGAAGGTCGAGGCATTCAGTCCATGGTCCGCGACGGTGACCAGATAGGTATCGAGACCCACGACGATCGCCGGGTCGGGGGTCTTGCCGGCCAGCATCGCCAGAAAATCGGCCGACTGGCCGAGGTCCGGGTTGGGTTCGATCGGCTGCAGACCGCGCCGATGGCGATCCAGCGCGGCGACGAAGACCGGGACGGCGCCGGTCACTTGTACGGCCGGATCGAGGTCGGTCTTATCCGCCAGCCCAGACAGCATCAGCCGAAGGCCCTCGACCGGCGTCAACCCGGCGGCGGCGGGCAGCAGGCGCGCGACCCGATCGAACGCCTGCTGTCTGGCGGCGCCCAAGCGCGCCTTCAGATCGCCTTGCGTGTCCGTCAGGCCGTCCCAAAGCAGGGCGCAAACGCCCTCGAAATCAAGCGTTGCCGCCGCATCCAACGGCAACCCCTTCAGGATCAAGGTCCCGGTTTCACCATCGACGTGACTGAGCGCTGTTTCCGCGGCAATCACGCCATCCAGCCCGACACTCATACTCTCAACTCCTAAAATCGACTGTCCATCTGCCCCATCTTTGAAGATGCATCATTGTTGTCAATCTTGATTGAATTGATCAATATAATGCGATGAAGACGGCCTTCCTGACGGCTGAAGAGGCTGCGGCTGAACTGAATGTCAGCCGGGCGACGCTCTACGCCTATGTCAGTCGCGGCTTGATCCGTTCGGAACCGCGCGCCCACAGCCGCAAGCGTCTTTATCGGGCCGAGGATGTCCGCCGCCTGATCGATGGTCGGGTTCGAGAACCTGGCGGCGACCGGGCATCGCGTGCGTCGCTGCCGGTTTTGGAGTCCGCGATCACCGACATCGGGCCGCAAGGGTTTCGCTATCGCGGCCGTGAGGTCGCGGGCCTGGCGCAGGCGGCGAGTCTCGAAACCGTCGCCGGCCTGGTGTGGTCGGCCAGCGAGGACCCCTTTGCCGGCCCGCCGCCGATCTGGTCGGCCCCTGTCGTCGACCTGTGCGCCTCACTCGCCACCGCCGACCCGCTCGTGCGCGCCCAGGCGCTGCTGCCCGTCATCGGTGCCGAGGATCGCACCGCGCTCAACCGATCGCCGGCGGGCCTGGCCGACACCGGCGCCCAACTGCTGCGGTCTTTGACGGCCGTGATCATTGGATCGACGCCGAAGCAGGACGCCGTTCACGCGCAACTGGCGGCCGTCTGGCCGACGGCGGACGCCGCCCTTCTGCGCGCCGCGCTGGTCGTTTCGGCCGATCACGAGTTGAACGCGTCGACCTTCGCCGCCCGGGTCGTGACCTCGACCGGCGCCTCGCTCTATGCCGGTGTCACGGCCGGCCTGGCGGCGCTGGGCGGCCCGCGCCATGGCGGCATGACCGATCGGGTCGCGGCGTTGCTGCCGGCCTTGCTGGACGCCCCGGACGCTGAGCAAGCGATTGCCGAACGCCTTGGCCGTGGCGATCCTCTGCCCGGTTTCGGCCATCCGATCTATCCGGAGGGCGATCCCCGCGCGCCGATCCTGATCGACCTCATGCGACCGCACTTCACCGGTCAGCCTCGCTTCGATCAGGCCCTGGACATCGCCAGGGCGGCCACCGAGCTTGCGGCAAGCCCCCCGACAATCGACTTCGCCTTGACCCTCATGGCCATCATGCTGGACCTGCCGCCGCGCGCGCCGCTGTGCCTGTTCGCCATCGGCCGGGCGGTCGGCTGGATTGGCCATGCCATGGAGCAGATCGCGGATGGCGGCCTGATCCGCCCACGCGCCCGCTATGTCGGTCTGCATCCTTAAGAACTATCAGAAACTTTCGATCCCTTGCGAAAATATGCGATTGGCCATTGTGCCGATCCGCCAACGCGCTAAGCTGAGGATCGCACCCGTCGGCAACACAAAGACCGCGGGTTCTTGGAGGGACAATGCCATCAGTCTTGGTCGTCGGCGGCGCCGGCTATATCGGCAGCCATACCTGCAAGGCGCTGGCCACGGACGGATTTACGCCGGTCGTTTTCGATGATCTGTCCGCCGGGCATGACTGGGCCGTCAAATGGGGGCCGCTGGAGGTCGGCGACATCGCCGATGCGGACCGCCTGGCACAGGTTCTGGCCGCCCATCGACCGATCGCGGCCATTCATCTCGGCGCCAGCATCCAGGTCGGCGAGTCGGTCAGGGCGCCGGACAAGTATTATCGCAACAATGTCGCGGGCAGCCTGACCCTGTTGTGTGCGCTGAAGGATGCGGGCATCGACACGGTCGTCTTTTCCAGCACGGCAGCGGTCTACGGCCAGCCGGAAAACGTGCCCATTCCCGACGATGCGGCCAAACTGCCGATCAACCCATATGGCCGCAGCAAGTGGATGGTCGAACAGATCCTGACCGATTTCGGCGTGTTGGGGCTGAAGTCGATCGCGCTCAGATACTTCAATGCCGCGGGTGCTGACCCGGACGGCGAGATCGGCGAGGCCCATGACCCGGAATCCCACCTGGTGCCGCGCATCCTGATGGCGGCGGCCGGGGACGTGCCTGGCATCGACATCTACGGCACGGACTATCCGACGCCGGACGGCACCGCGATCCGCGACTATATCCATGTCGCCGACCTGGCCGATGCCCACGTCAAGGCGTTGAAACATCTGCGTAATGGTGGCCCGTCGAGCGCCTACAATCTCGGCACCGGTTCAGGCGCGTCGGTGCGAGAGATCATCGCGGCCACCGAACGGGTGACAGGCCGCACCGTTCCCGTGCGCGAGATCGAGCGGCGGCCGGGCGATCCGCCGCGCCTGGTCGCAGATCCCTCACGCGCCCGCGCCGATATCGGCCTCCAAACACCACGTTCGGACATCGAGACCATCGTGGAAACCGCCTGGCGCTGGTACCGGGAGGGCGCGCGCGCTCACGGGTTCCGGCTGAAAGAACTGCAATAGCCGTGGCTGGAATGTTGAACGCCCAGACAACCCAACAGGTCCACCGGCGCCACCACGTCAAGAAGGACGGGCGCGACCTGTTCCTGTACAGCCACGCGCCGCACACGCTGGCCCCGACCAACGATCTCGACCCGGTGGCGAAGCCGGAACCGCATATGCGCTGGCATCCGCTGCGCCGCGAATGGGTGGCCTACGCCACCAATCGTCAGAACCGGACCTACAAGCCGCCGCCCGAATACTGCCCGTTGTGCCCGGTCAAGCCCGGTGCCTATCCGGGCGAAATCCCGTTCGAGACCTTTGACGTGGCGGTGTTCGAAAACCGCTTCCCCAGCTTCCACCTGGATGCGGCGACCGCGCCCGCTCTGCCGATCGAGACCAAGCCGGGCGTTGGACGGTGCGAGGTGGTTATCTACTCGCCAGACCATGTCGGCAGTCTTGCAACAATCGCGCAGGACCGGCGCGAACTGCTGATCCATGCTTGGGCCGACCGGTTGACCGACCTGCTGGGACGGCCGGAGATCGACTACGTATTGCCGTTCGAAAACCGGGGCGAGGCGGTCGGTGCGACGCTGCACCATCCGCATGGTCAGATCTACGCGCTGGGCTTCCGGCCGCCGATCATCGAGACCCAGGCGGCCAGCTTTCGCGACGGCCCGGTGCTGGACCAGTTGCGCGACCAGATCGGCGATCGCTACGATGTGGTCACCGGATCGACCATGGCAGCGTTCGTGCCGCCTTTCGCACGCTTTCCTTTTGAGATCTGGGTCGCGCCCTTCGCCCACCACGCCGGACCGTGGAGCCTGTCGTCGGCGGAGATCACCGACCTGGCCGCCGTGCTGGGCGAAGTCGTCGCGACCTATGACGCGCTGTTCGATCAGCCGATGCCCTACTTCATGCACCTGATGGCGGCGCCGAAGGGTGAGGAAGAGACCTTCCAGTTTCACTTTCAGTTCCTGCCCCTGCAGCGTAGCGCCGACAAGCTGAAATATCTGGCCGCCATGGAACAGGGCACGGGCGTGTTCCTGGCCGACGTGGCGCCGGAGGAAATGGTCGACCGGCTGCGCGACGCGCGACCCGGCCGCCGATGACCGTCGAGACCCGCGCCCACGCGCTGTTCACCCAGACGTTCGGCGGCGAGCCGGCCGCGGTCGCCAGCGCGCCGGCGCGCGCAAACCTGCTGGGCGAGCATACGGACTATAATGACGGCTTTGTTCTGCCGACCCCGCTGGACTGCCATACGGGCATTGCGCTGACGCCGACCGAGGGAGATTTCGGGCAGGTCGAAGGGGTTAGCGAAGGGTTCGGCGGACCATTTCATGCCGACCTGGTGCATGGCAGGCGGGAGGACTGGCTGGACTATGCGCTTGGCTGCCTGCACGCGCTCAGCAACGCCGGAACGACCGCGCCCGCGTTTCGCCTGGCGGCGGTAACCGACATCCCGGTCGGCGCCGGCGTTTCCAGTTCGGCCGCGTTCGAGGTCGCCATTCTCAAGGCGATACGCACGGCACTGGACTTGGCCATCGACGATGCAGAAGTCGCCCGGCTCGCCCAGTTTGCCGAAAGCGAGTTCGTCGGCATGCCCTGCGGCATCATGGACCAGATGGCGGCGAGTGTCGCCCGACCCGGCGAAGCGCTGTTTCTGGACACCCGTGATCTGATGACGGAGACAGTGCCCCTGCCCGCCGGCCACCACATCGCCGTGGTCTATTCCGGCGTCAAGCACCAGTTGACGGATGGCGGATACGGTCAGCGGGTCGCGGAGTGTCAGGCGGCCTGCCGGGCATTGGGTGTCGCCAGCCTGCGCGATCTGTCAATGGACGATTTACCGAGGATCGGGGCCTTGCCAGCGCCACTGAACCAGCGCGCGCGGCATGTGGTGACCGAGAACCAGCGTGTCCTGGACGGGGTTGCCGCCCTGCGCGGCGGTGATCCGATGGCGTTCGGCCGCCTGATGGCGGCGAGCCATGACTCTCAACGCGACGACTACGCCGTCTCCGTGCCGGCGGTCGATGCGCTGGTCGACGTGGCCCTAGAGATCGGCGCGGTCGGCGCCCGCCTCACTGGCGGCGGTTTTGGCGGCTCGATCGTTGCGCTGGTCAAGAGCGACGGGTTCGACGATTGGCTCGATCAGGTGCTGACGCGACAACCGGATGCGCGGTTTGTGGCCACCGTCAGCGAGAGCTAGTCCATCTAATCCATCGCCTGCACATGCAGCAAAAGGGCGCTGCGGGGCCATAGGGTCGGCAATTGCAAACCGATGGCGGTCAGCGCCGATCCGGCCAGAATGATGCCGTTCGCGCCCGACATGGCGGCAATCGACGGTGTGTCGGCCCGCGCCCCTTCCGGGGCCGGCAAGGCGAAACGAACGCGGTAGGACCGGTCGGACGACAGGCCAAGCAGGCGCACGGGCGGCGAGATCGTGGTTTCGGGCGAATCGAGCTGGACGACCGCGTACATCGCCTCGGCCCCGTCCGGCGCGACCACGCCATGGCCCATGCGCCCCGGCTCCAGATCGTCTTCCAGGCGCACATAGCGGCCGGTATGCAGCAGCGCGCGGTGATGTTTGTGGACCGAGATGACCTGTGCGATCTCGTCCAGTTCGGACTGGCCGAGGTCGAGCAGGTTCAGTTCCAGCCCCATATGGCCGAACAGCGCCGTGATCGCGCGAAACTCCAGCCTGTCATGGCCGCCAGTCGTGTGCGCCGGGTTTGGGCCGATATGGCAGCCCAGCACGCACAGCGGCAGGAAGCGGGCCGCGCCGCGCTGAATGCGCTGGCGTTCATGGGCGTCGTTGCAGTCGCTGGTCCAGACCCGATGGGTCCTGGCAAGCGCGCCATAGTCGGCACGCGACCCTCCGGACGCGCAGCTTTCGATCTCGACCGAGGGATGGGCCGCGCGCAACCGCTCAATCAGCGCGTAGACGGCCTTTGTCTGCGCCGACTGCACGGGCACGCCGGCGCTGGCGCTCGGCGCCAGATCCCGGTTCATGTCCCATTTCAGATAGGAGATCTCATGGGTTTTCAGCAGGGTGTCGAGCGCCTGCCAGACATGGTCGAAGGCCTCCGGCAAGGTCAGGTCCAAGACCAGTTGATGGCGCGCGGTGGGCCGGCGGCGCCCGGGCACATGCAAGGCCCAATCGGGATGGGCCTGGTAGAGGTCGCTTTGCGGGCTGACCATTTCCGGCTCAACCCAGAGGCCGAATTCCATCCCCAAACCGCGCACGTGATCGATTAGCGGGTGCAGGCCGGCCGGCCATTTGCGATGGTCGATCTGCCAGTCGCCCAGGCTGGTCGTGTCGTCGTCGCGCCCCGACAGGTCCCCACCGAACCAGCCATCGTCGAGCACGAAGCGTTCCGCACCGACGGCGGCCGCCCGATCGGCGAGCGCCGCGAGCCGGTCCAGATCGTGGCTGAAATAGACCGCTTCCCAGGTGTTGGCGATCACCGGGCGCGGCTTCATCGAACCGCCGGGCCAAGTGATCAGTTTGTCGCGGACGAAACGGTGGAACCGGTCGGTCAGGCCGTTCAGCCCGTCCGCGCTGTAGGCCCCATAGGCCCAAGGCGAGGTGTACGCGGCACCAGCTGGTAGCTTGACCTCCCCAGGGGACAGCAGTTCGCCGAGCTGAACCTGGCGGCCGCCGTCGGACAAGGTTTCCGCCAGCATGCGATGATTGCCGCTCCAGCCCAAATGGCAGCCCCAGACCTCGCCCATGGTTTCGCCGAACCCCTGGGTGCCGACGATCATCCCAGGGAACGTGTCGTGGGACGTTCGGCCCTTACGGTTTTCGCGGACATAGCGCCCGAGCGACAGCGCAACACGCCGTTCCTGAAACTCACGGCTCCACCTGCCTTCGAAGCTCAGCGCCTCGCGTGCGCGCCAGGGCATCGCCCAGGACGCGGCGGTACACCAGCCGATGTCGAACGGCCGGTCGCCGTCGTTTCGTAAGGTGGTCCGCTGGGCCAGGACGCCTGTTTCCGGGTCCAGCTTCAGCTCAAGATCGACCGACAGACGGGCAATCTCGTCGCAGAGCTTGAAGACGAAGCCGTTTTCCAACGCTTCGACTTTCGTCAATGCGAGGTCGGTGACGCTGTCCAGGCCATCGCGCGAGCCCTCGATGGCCGGCTGGCCAAAGAACCCCAATCCGGACTGGGGCAGCAGGGTCAGCGGCACGTCCTCGTCGACGCTGTTTAGATAGACCGGGCGTTCGCCGCTGTCTTCGATGCCGGCCAGCGGCATCCGGTCAGGAAGGGCGCGGCCCCAGTGCAAAAGCTTGGGGACCACGCCGCCGATACCGATCAGCAACGTGGTCCCCGACGCGTCCAATCGAAGGACACCATCCGACGCAAACGATGTGTTCACCACTAACGGTCAGCCCTCGCCCTCCGAATCGCTATGCGACGATCCTAACCCTTCGTCGCGCCCATGGTCAGGCCGGCGATGAAGTGCTTCTGCATCAAGAAGAACATGATTACCGGCGGCAGGGCCGCAACGACCGAGCCGGCGGAAATCAACTGCCAACTCGCCACCCATTGGCCACGCAGCGACTGGATGCCGGCTGTGATCGGCTGGGCATTGTCGCTCTGCACCAAAACGATGGCCCAGAAATAGTCATTCCAGATGAAGGTGAAGACCAGCACCGCCATGGCCGCGATCGCCGGCCGCACCAAGGGCACGACCACGTACCAGAAGATCTGGAACTCGTTCGCGCCCTCGACCCGCGCCGCCTCGATCAACTCATGCGGCAGCGCCTTGATGAAGTTGCGCATGAACAAGACCGCAAAGCCGCTCTGGAAGGCGATGTGGAACATGATCAGGCCGGGCATGGTGTCGTACATGCCGAGAAACTCGGTTAGGTCTCTGACGGGAATCATCAGGATCTGAAACGGGATGAAGTTGCCGGCGATGAACATGGCGAAGACAAGAAAGCCGAGCCTGATCTTGTAGATCGCCAAGGCGAAACCAGCCAAGGTCGAGAGCACCAACACGCCGATGACGGTGGGAACGGTGATCATGACACTGTTCAACAGATACCGGCCGAGCGGGGTCGCCCGAAAGATCTCGGTATAGTTCTCGATAAGCAAGAAGTCCGTCGGCCAGCCCCAATAATTGCCGGTCGAGATGTCTTCCAGGCTGCGGATGCTGGTCAGCATGACCGCCAAGAGCGGCAACAGCCAGATCACCAGAACGACCCACAGCGCGACGTTGTAGCCGGTGCGCGTGCCGGCGCCGTACTTTTCGATCGGTGTCGGATACATCGCCTTAGCCCCCCGACCGTTCTTGTTGCAGCATGCGCGTCAGGAAGTACGCGATGTAGACCGCCATGATCAGGAACAGCACCACCGCGATCGAGGCGCCGTAGCCGACCCGGAAGTTAAAGATCGCCTCTTCGTACATCTTGAACGCCAGCACAGTAGAACTGCCGAAAGGACCGCCACTGGTCATAATCGAGACCAGGTCGAAACTGCGTAACGCGCCGATCACCGTAACCACGATGGCAAGGAATGTGGCCGGGCTGAGCTGGGGCCGGATCACGTGCCAGTACATTTTGAAGCCCTTCGCACCATCGATGCGGGCAGCCTCGATTTGCTCCGGATTGATGTTGTTGAGGCCCGTCAGATACAGGATCATGCAGTACGCGGTTTGCGGCCACAGACCAGCGAAAATGATCGCAAACGTGACCCACCGCTCCGATGACAAGAGGCTTATTGTAGGCACACCGAAAAAGCCCAGAACCTCGTTCAGCAAACCGAAGGACGGATCGTAGAACCAGGAGAAGACCAGCCCGACAACCACTTGGCTGATCACGAAGGGAAAGAAGAACAAAGATTTGGCGATCCGGATACCGGGCACAGTCTGGTTCAGGAACAACGCCATGAGCAGGCCAAACACCGGCGCCAGCAGATAAAAGATCAGCCACCAGAGATTGTTGACGATCGCCGTCCAGAACTCGAAGTCATAGAAGATCAGATCTTCATAGTTCCGAAGACCGACCCATTCCATGGAGTCCGTCAGCCCGTCCCACTCATGAAAGCTGATCCAAAAGCTTTGCAGGATCGGATAGATGACATAGACGGTGAACATGATCAGCGCCGGCAGCAGGAACCAAAACGCTGCCCGACGATGTTCGCGCGGAATCGATGCGGCCACGGCGAAACCCTCCTCTCAAATGAAAGAGAACCCCGACGCCGAGAACCGACGCCGGGGGGAGAGATTGGCTAGCGCGTTATCGGAAGATGCGTTGACGCGTCCGATCTAGTCGCTCGAGAATACCGTCAAGCCGGTCCGGATTGACCATGAACTCCTGAAATCCTTCCATGCCCGTTCTGGCCATTTCAGGGTCGGTGTCACGATCATAGAACTGGGCGATTCCATCAGCGGCGCTCAGCATCGCAAAACCGGACTCCAAGAACGGGTCATCCAGAACCACAGAGTCGCTGTTGGGCGGCAGTTGCAGCAACGCCTCATTGATCTGGGTCTGAACACCCGCTTCAGCCAGATACGCCAGGAACCGCCGAGCATCCTCAGGATTGGACGCGTTCGTTGGAATGTGGAACGTGTCGATCGGCGCATCTTCATACATCCCGATGTCGGGATTGATCACCGGGAACTGGAAGAAACCGTAGTTCTCGATATCGTCCTGAGGGAAGAACGGCGTGATAAAGTTGCCAATCAGGTACATTGCCGCTTCCCCTTGGACGACGAAGGGTACGGCTTCCTGCCAGGAGTAGGCGGCGTGGTTGTCGATATAGCAGTTGGCATCGAGCAACCGCTGCCAATTCGCAAACGTCTCGCGAACACCATCGTCAGTGTAAGGGATTTCGCCGGCCATCAACCCCATGTGATAGTCAAGGCCGTTCGTCCGCAGGTTCAGGTAGTCGAACCAACCCGCAGCCGTCCAAAGGTAGCGTGTGCCGATTGCGACGGGCGCAATATCAGCTTCGCGCAACGTCACGCAGGCGGCGATCAGGTCATCGAATGTTTCCGGAACCTCGATGCCGTTGTCTTCAAAGATGTCGGTTCGGTAGTAGACGCCCCACTGATAGTAGGTAAACGGAACGCCGTACTGCACGCCATCGTAGGCAAGCGCCGACGCCGAAGACGACATAAGGTCGAACAGATCATTGTCCTGCCAAACGTCGGTGACATCGCTGAAAAGCCCAAGTTCGGCAAAGGTGTTCATCCGCTCGCCGGCGTACCACGTCACGACGTCCGGCGGAGAATCGCTGGCGAGCCAGTTTCTAATCGCCGTCTTGTAGGCCTCCCGATCAAACACGTTCATTTCGACAGTGATATCTGGATTGTCTGCCTGGAACTGCTCAATGAGCGCTTCCATGGCCGCACGCGGGGCCGGATCGGCATTATCGGTGTTAAAGGTAATCGTGCCTGCCTGCGCGGCGGAGGCGGTCATCAGGGCAATCGCGGCCGTGGCAAGGGCCAGACGGATTTTCATTCGCTTTCCTCCCGAATGGCTCGATCGTTCAAAGGGGGGCCTTCGCGTCGAGCGGTTGGCAAAATCCGCGGCGATCTCTCGCTCACGGAGGTTTCTGAATTTTTCGTTCAGTTTTCTTTCTCTTCGAAACAAGTGTTCTCAGCAGGCGAACGACTTGTCAAGCCGATTGCATCACGGAACGGTCATTTTTTCCAGGATTTCGGCAATTATTCGTCGCGCCAGGCCGCGACGCCGCCATTTGGTATCGTCCTTCCGCCGACCAAAAAGCGGGCGCCGGCGGGCGCAGGAACCTCCATCGCCTGGCTGTTTCGATTGAAAGCGAAGGTAATGGAACCCCGGCGACGCAGCCTCAGCCCGTCCGGCAGCAAGGCGGGTTCCAGGCCGGCATCGCGCATCAGATCGGTCATGATGTCGACCAGCGTCTCATCGTCGGGCCAGCACGCCAGATAGCGCTGCTGTCCCTTGCGGACCAGGGCGGGTGTGCCGTCGTCGAAGCGGATATCCGCGTCGAGATCGGTCTCCAGCCGCTCCGCCCAGCGCGATGCGGAGCCCGTTCGGTTGCCGATCCGCAAGGTGTGGGCAACACCCGGGCGCAGGCTTTCCACCTGCAGGACGCGCAGCGGCAGCGTTTCGGCCAGCGGGCCCGGCGGCAGGGTTTCGGGAATGCCCATGTTCAGCGTCTTCGATCCGGTGCGCGGGCCGTAAAGGGTCGTCTTCGTCCGCCGCCCCAGCCGTTGCCAGACCGCATCGTCCGCCATCGCCAGGGAGGGCACCAAAACGACCGGATAGTCCGCCAAATCGTGACCAGAGCCAACGATATCGACATCGATCCCCAACCGTCGGACGGCGGAATACCAGTCGAAGCAGAGACGGAAATAGTCGAAGTCGCGGCCCTGCGGCTGGACCTCGTAGGTCCAGGCGGTCTGATAGTCGAAGTAGAGCGCGACGGGCGCCGGCGCCGTCGGCTCCAGGGCCACGGACTTCAGTTCCTCGGCGACGCGCATGGCCTCTTCGGCGCCGAAATCCGGGCTGTCGTCGGGCCGGTGCAGGCCGGTATGCATCTGTTCCTGCGCGAAAGGCGGCTGGCGCCAGCGGAAGTAGGACACCACGTCGGCGCCATGGGCCAGGGCCTCCCACGTCCACAACCGGACCGCGCCCGACACCGGTGCCGGGTTCCAGGGCGCCCAGTTCACCGGACCGGGCTGTTGTTCCATCACCCAGAACCGGCCGTTGCCCATGGCGCGATAGAGGTCATGATGAAAGGCAGGGCCGTCCGGATGGCCGACCCGGGCGTAAGTTCGCTTCAGGTCCGCATCGCGGTCGTCGTCGAAGATGACTTCCAGCTTGCCCAGCGGGTAGCTGTCCCAAGACGCGAAGTCGAGATCCTCCGCCAATCGAAAGTGATCGAAAGTCAGCGTGCGCTGCATGAAGTTGTGGGTGATGAAGCGGCCCGGCGACTTTGCGCGCAGAATCTCCGTCTGGGCGCGGTTGAATTCGATCACCATGTCGGAGGCGAAGCGGGCGAAGTCGAGCGCGTGGGACGGGTTGGGCTCCGTCACCGTGGCGTTGGGCAGGCCGATGGCGGTGAAATCCGGATACTCCATCGACCAGAAGACATTGCCCCAGGCCGCGTTCAACGCCTCGATGCTGCCGTACCGCTCCGCCAGCCAGACCTGAAACGCCTCGCGGTCCAAATCGCCATAGCTGCGGGCGGTGTCGTGGCAGCCATACTCATTGTCCGTCTGCCAGCCGGCAACACCCGGATGGCTGCCGTAGCGCGTGGCCATGGCGTCGATGATGCGCCGGGCCTCGCGCCGATAGACCGCGCTGGAGAAGCTGACATGCCGGCGCGAGCCGAAGTCGCGCCGACGCCCGTCGATGCCGACCGGCAGGATCTCGGGATACTTGGCAACCAGCCAATAGGGCGGCGTCGCCGTCGGCGTGCCCAGCACGATCTTCAGGCCGGCACCAGCCAGCGTCTCGATCGCGCGGTCGAGCCAGCCCCAATCGTATTCGCCTTCCCGCGGCTCCATCCGCGCCCAGGCGAACTCCGCGATGCGGACGTAAGTGAGGCCCATGTCGGCCATGCGCCTGGCATCGTCAGCCCATCGCGCCTCGGCCCAGTGTTCGGGGTAGTAGCACACTCCCAGCATTTCCGACGTCCTCTCGACCGACAGCCCATGCGCCAGGCGGAACACCCCGCCCGCCGCTCAGGGCGCGTGCTCTAACGAAGTCGTTTCTCGAACGCCAGTCAAAACGGAATTGCAGGTAGCACGGCCGAAGCGGCGTAAGGGTCAGCGGTCGAGCACCACCAAGCCCCTGCCGATCAGCTGCCTAATGCGCACATGGTCTGGCGCGGCGACGTCTATCGTGTTGCTGGAGCTGCCGGCGGCGCTCGCCCCCTCAGAGATGAGGACGCAATACCAGCGACAGAGACCCTGCTGAACCGTCAGGCCGCCAAGGCACGGTCGAAATAGACGTCGATCACGCGCTGCGGATAGCCCACCGGTGGCGCCGAGAGGCGGTCGAGCGTGGCGATCTCATCCTCGCTCAGTTGCAGATCGGTCGCCGGTGCCAAGTCGTTCAGCTGGGACGTTGACTTCGGTCCGGCGATGGTCACCGTTTCGATCGGGCGGGCCAAAACCCAGGCGATCGCCAGGCGGGCCATCGGTACGTTGCGGGCTTTGGCCATCTCGCGCATGGCATCGATCAGTTGCCAGTTCTGCCTCGTCGCTCGGCGCGAGACATGTTCCTCATAATCCTCGCCGGCCATGGTGACGCGGCCGTCCTCCGGCATAGCGTCCCGGCTGTAGCGCCCGGTCAGGAAGCCTTGGCCCAGCGGCCCCCAGGCGTGCAGGACCAGATTGTGGCGAGCGAACGCGTCGAAATAATCCTCTTCGATCTCGCGGCAGACGAGCGAGTATTGATACTGCGCGGCACTGACCGCGAACGGCGCCTTCAGCACGAACTCGGCGGCTTGCCAGGGCGGCAGGTTGGAAAACCCGACGGCCCTGATCTTGCCGTCGCGCAGCGCGTCCTCGATGCCCCGGATGGTCTCATCGATTGGGGTCAGCCGGTCCGGCCCGTGGATGTACCAAAGGTCGATGTAGTCGGTCTTCAGATTGCGCAGGCTGCCCTCGATGGCGCTGCGCACCGCATGGCGCGACAGGCCTGCGCGCGGGTTCCACGGGTCGCCGCCGAAACGGGCGCCGGCCTTGGTCGCGATGACGACACTGTCCCGCCGGCCGTTCAACGCCTCCCCCAACACCTGTTCCGACGCGCCGTCGCCATAGGCATCTGCCGTGTCCAGATAGTTGCCGCCCGCGTCTAAAAAGGCGTCGATGATCGACATGCATGTCGCGCGATGAAGACTGATTTCCGTTTCACCATTGAACAGCATCGTCCCCAGGCAAAGCCGGGAAACCGCCAAACCGGATGAACCCAAAGGAACGTATTTCATTTCTTTCTCCTGAAAACATCGTCTCACGGCTAGATTGGGGGTCATCAGCCACAATTGCTTTGCCAGAATTCGCAAGATGCCTTTCAAGATTGAAAGCCTGGATTGGTCGGCGCTGAGACTGTTCATGGAGGTGGCGGACGCGCGCACGCTGGCACTGGCGGCGTCGCGGACCGGCGTCAGCGCGCCAACCCTGCACAGGCGCATGGCCGATCTGGAAAGCGCCTTGAAGATGGCGCTGTTCGAGCGCGGCGCCGACGGCTATCGCCTGACCGCCAAGGGCCGGGAGCTGCGGGGCCTCATGGACGACGCGGCCATCGCCATGGTCAAGATCGACGAGTGGCGTGCCGGACAGACAGCACAGCCACCCTTGCGCATCGCCTGCGGCCCTTGGACATCCATGTTCATCGGCGACATGGGCGCCGCGATTGCCGAGGGGCTTAAAGGGCGACCATTGCGCCTGCTGATCGGCACGACCCAGGCCGACCTTACAAGGCGCCAGGCCGACATCGGCATTCGAAACCTGGCCCCCAGCCAGCTGGGCCTGGCCGGCCAGCGCGTCGCCCATGTCGCCTACGCGGTCTATGGCGCGCCCGACCTCGCAGCCCGGGCCGCGGCGGTCGGGCTCGACCAGGCCTATGCCGACCTGCCCTGGATCGCGCTGGATGTCGAACGGCCGACGGCGTCGTCCCGTTTCCTGTCCGCGTCGCTGGCCGGGCCTCCGGTCGCAACCAGCGACCATCCGATGCCGCTTTTGAACCTGGCGCGATCGGGCGCTGGATTGTGCCTGCTGCCTTGCTTTGTCGGCGACCGGACGAGCGGACTGCGCCGGGTCGGCGACCCGCTGCCGGCCTTGCGGCAGGAGCAATGGTTCGTAACCGCCGACACCAGGCGCCACGACCCCCCGATTCGCGCCGGCCTCGGCGTCTTGAAGCGCCTGTGGCGCGACCATAGAGCGGTCTTTGCCGGCCTTATCTAAAGCGCGCGAGACCCACCCATCGCCAAATCTTGCCGAACCCGGACGGTTGGTCCATCTTGGCGCCCAAGAACCGGGGACAGAGACCTTAGATGCAAGAACTGTTGCGGGCGAACGGCGTCTCAAAGCATTTCGGCGGCGTGACCGCCGTCGATGGCGCCAGCCTGTCGGTCGAGGCGGGCACGATCACGGGCCTGATCGGGCCCAACGGCGCCGGCAAGACCACCATGTTCAACATCCTGTCCGGCACGTTGCGGCCGGATGGCGGCCAGGTGACGTTCGCCGGCATCGACATTACCGGTTGGCCGGCGGAACGCATCTCGCGCACCGGCCTGACGCGCACCTTCCAGATCGCGCGCGGCTTTCCGTCCCTTACGGTTCTTGAGAGCCTGATGCTGTACGCGCCGGGCCAAGCCGGCGACGACATCAGAACGGCGATCTTCCGGCCCAGCCGATGGCGACAGCAGGATCGGCAGATCGCCGCCAGGGCGGCGGAGGTGGCCGACAAGCTGCGCCTGACCGAGGTCTTGGACAATCGAACGGAGGCCCTGTCCGGCGGGCAGAAGAAGCTGTTGGAAATCGGCCGCGCCCTGATGGCCGAGCCGCGCCTGATCCTGCTGGACGAGCCCGTCGCCGGGGTCAATCCCAGCCTGTCACGCGACATCGCCGACGTGCTGGCCGGCCTGCGCGACGACGGCTACACCTTCCTGGTGGTCGAGCACGACATGGATACCGTGGCGCGCCTGTGCGACCCGGTGGTCGTGATGGCCGAGGGCCGCGATCTCGCCACCGGCAGCTTCAAGGAAGTCACCGCCAACCGCGCGGTTCAGGACGCCTATCTGGGTCACGTGCCGGCATGAGCAGATTGCGCGTGACGGGCCTGGAGGGCGGCTACACCCAGGCCGACAGTATCCTGAAGGGCGTGGACCTGGCGATCGAGCCGGGCCGCATCATCGCCATCATCGGGCCGAACGGGGCCGGCAAATCGACGTTGCTGAAAGCGGTCGCCGGCCTGATCGTCATCACGGCCGGCCGCATCACGCTGGACGATGTCGACATCACGGGCGCCAGCCCCAGGCGGGTCGCCAATCTCGGTATCGGCTTCGTGCCCCAAGAGGCGAACATTTTCGGCACGCTGACGGTGACGGAAAACCTGGACATGGGCGGCTGGACGACCCCGGCCAACACCCGCGCACGCATCGCCGAGACCTTCGATCGGTTCCCCGTGCTGGCCGAAAAGCGGCAGCAGCAGGCGCGCACCCTGTCCGGCGGTCAGCGCCAGATCCTGGCGATGGCAATCGCGCTGATGACAGAGCCGAAGCTGCTGCTGCTCGACGAACCATCGGCCGGCCTCAGCCCCAAGGCAGCGGCGGAACTGTTCGATACGGTGGCCGCGATCCGCAGCAACGGCGTCGGCATCGCCATGGTCGAGCAGAACGCCGTCGCCGCGTTGGAACGGGCCGACGACGCCAGCCTGCTGGTCGACGGCCGCAACGCCAAGACCGGATCGGCGCGCAGCTTCCTGGACGATCCGGAACTTCGGCATCTGTTCCTGGGCGCCGCCGTGCCGGCTTGACAGACGACCATAACCCCCGATGACATGGCTTCACAGAAGAGAAGGAGAAAAGACATGGACCGCAGACTGACGATGAAGCGCCGCCAATTGCTGGCCACCGGCGCCATGGGCGCCGGCGCCCTGGCGATGCCGCGTTTGGCGCTGGCGCAATCGGACGGCCCGATCATGCTTGGCACGCTGACGCCCTTGACCGGCGTCGGCGGCACCTACGGACCGTCCATGCGCGACGCGGTTGCGGGCGTGATCGACAGTGTCAACAGCGCCGGCGGCGTGCTGGGCCGGCAGATCGAGCTGGTGTCCGAAGACACCCAGACCAACCCGGAGGCCGCCGTCAGGGCGGCGCGCAAGCTGGTCGACGTCGACGGCGTGTCCGCGGTCATCGGCACCTGGGCCTCGTCCGTGACCACGGCCGTCGCGCCGGTCTGCTGGGAAGGCGGCGTGATGGTCTACACCGTTTCCGGGTCGGACAGCATCACCCAGTTGCCGCATGAGGG
Source organism: Pseudomonadota bacterium (assembly GCA_039177555.1). GTDB lineage: Bacteria > Pseudomonadota > Alphaproteobacteria > DSM-16000 > Inquilinaceae > JANQGH01. The sequence continues at coordinate 31,727 of JBCDFV010000047.1, forward strand.
CTACATCATCCGCACCCAGCCGAACAGCCAGCTTCAGATCGAGGTCGCTGCCCAGTTCATGGTCAACCAGGGGGCCACGAGGGTGGCCTGGATCGGTCCGCAGACGCCGTTTGCGGAGTCGTCGATCGCCATTCTCGGCGACGTTGCCGGAGAAGGCGGCGCCAGCATGGACAGCCTGATCTACGAGGCCGACCGGACGTCCTACCGGTCCGAGGTCGACCAGATCATGACCGGCGATCCGGACTTCCTGATGCTCGGCGGCTACGCGGCCGACAGTACGGTCCTGCTGCGCGACCTGTTCCAGGCCGGCTATGAGGGCAAGATCATCGGCCCGGCCTATGCGGTGAACGCCTCCGTGCTGGACGCGCTGCCGAACGACGTCGTAGAGGGCCTGTTCACCTGGGAAGGCACGCCGGACGTCACCTCCGGGGCCTATGCGCGGGTTCAGCAAATCCTCGGCGTCGACGTGGTCGACCCCTACTCCGCGCAAACCTACGATCACGCCAATCTGGCCATCCTGGCGATGGCCGCGGCCGGATCGTCGACCGGTGCCGACATGCGCGGCGGGGTGCGCACGATCTCGCAAGGCGATGGCGAGATCATCGACAATGCCGTCGACGGTCTGGCGATCCTCGCCGATGGCGGTTCGGTGAACTATAACGGTGCCAGCGGCCCGTGCGACTTCACCAGAATCGGTGACATCACCGGCACCCAGTTCCTGTTCCGGCAGATCCAGGACGGCCAGCCGGTCGATTTCGAGACCGTCTAACATCCATCTTGTGCGGCGGGTGGCCAGTGGCCGCCCGCCACCCTTTCCGGTGTAACGAAAGCAGCCCGTTGGGATGGAACTGATCCCGCAATTGCTGGTGAACGGCGTACTGTACGGCAGTTTGCTGGCCCTGCCCGCCATCGGCTTTACCACCATCTTCGCCGTGCTGCGCTTTCCGAACTTCTCGGTCGCCTCGATCGCGACGTTGGGCGCGTTCGCCG
>JBCDFV010000048.1:0-30085 GCA_039177555.1 Pseudomonadota bacterium
CGCCGCCGCCGCCTCGCGGCTGAAGTCCTTCAGCTTGCTTTCCCAGTCCGGCCCCAGCTCGGCGCGCATGCGGCGCTTTACGAAGGGCCAGCCCATCGGCGGCGCATTGGCCTGCAGGTGGCGCAACTCGTCGGCATACTCCTTCGGCAGGGCCTCCGGGATGGTCGACAGGATCTGAGCCACCTTCATCAGGGGACCTTTCAGGCCGCCCAGCGCGTCTTTCAGGTCGCGCGAGTGCTTGTCTCGGTCGATCTTGACGCCGAGATAGCGTTCGCCGGCCAGGCGTGCCGCCAGCCCGCTCATGGTGCCGGAGACGCGGGCATAGCGGCGCAGCCTGCCGCCGAGAGAGTTTTCTTCTTGATCCGCCATGCGACTAACCTTGGGCGCCATTCGTTGGGGGCAAGGGCGTCTTGTTAGTCCATCCCTTCCAATTCGTCGACCATGCCCTCGATCACCGCCAGGCCGCGCTGCCAGAAGGCTGGGTCCGAGGCGTCGAGCCCGAACGGAGCCAACAGCTCGCGATGGCGCAGCGTGCCGCCGGCCTGCAGCATCTTAAGGTAACGGTCGGCAAAGCCGTCGTCCGCTTCCTGATAAACCCCATAGAGCGAGTTCACCAAACAGTCGCCGAAAACGTAGGCGTAGACGTAGAAAGGCGCATGCACGAAGTGGGGGATGTAGGACCAGTAGGCGGCATAGTTATCGTCGAACGTGATCGCCGGCCCAAGACTATCGCGTTGGGTCTTCAGCCAGATCTCGCCAAGCCGTTCGGGCGCCAATTCGCCAGCCTTGCGCTCGGCATGGACGGCGCGCTCAAACAGATAGAACGCGTTTTGCCGAACAACGGTGTTCAGCATGTCCTCGACCTTGCCGGCGAGCATTGCCTTGCGGGCCGCCGGGTCGGTCTCAGTCGCCAACAGCGATCTGAAAGTCAGCATCTCGCCGAACACGCTGGCGGTTTCGGCCAGCGTCAGCGGCGTGCCGGCCATCAGGTAGCCCTGATCGGCAGCCAGAACCTAGTGGACGCCGTGCCCCAGCTCGTGCGCCAAGGTCATAACGTCCCGGGTTTTGCCCTGATAGTTCATCAGGATGTAGGGGTGGACCCCCGGGACCGTCGGGTGGGAAAAGGCACCGGGCGACTTGCCGGGCCTCACCGGCGCATCGATCCAGTTCTCGTCGAAGAACCTGGCCCCGACATCGGCCAATGTCGGCGAAAACCCGCGATAGGCCGACAAAACGATATCCGTCGCCTCCGACCAGGGTATGTGCCGATCGGGCTGGTTTGGCAGCGGCGCGTTACGGTCCCAGTGCGGCAGGGCTTCGGCGCCGAACCAACGCGCCTTCATGGCGTAGTAGCGGTGCGACAAGCGCGGATAGGCCGCTTGCACACTGTCGGTCAGCGCGTCGACGACCGCGTCCTCGACTTGATTGCTGAGATTGCGGGCCGACCATGGCTGTGCAAAGCGGCGCCAGTCATCCTCGATCTGCTTATCCTTCGCCAGCGTGTTGGTGATGCGGCTGAACAAGCGAGCGTTGTCGGTCAGGACAGCCCCGAACACCTGCGCCGCCTCCTTCCGCAGCGCGGCGTCGGCCGACATCAAGCAATTCAACGCCTCGGCCAAGCCCAAGTCCTTTCCGGCAATCGGAAAGCGAAGATCGGCCATGGTCTCATCGAACAGGCGGTTCCAGGCCGCACTGCCCGCAACCCGCTTGTCATGCAGCAGGCGTTCCAATTCGTCGGACAATTGGTGGTCGCGCAGCATGCGAACGTCGCGCAGCCAGGGACGATAGCGCGCCAGGGCCGGCGCATCGCAGAGCGCTTCGAGATGGGCGTCCTCCAGCGTGTTCAGCTCCAGCGGAAAGAACAAGAAAGCGCTGGAGACAGCCGTCACGCGCTCTTGCACCGACTGAAGAAAGCGGGCGTTGGCACCGTCGCTCATATCCTCGGCATAAGTGAGGTAAGCAAAGCTGGTGGCCCGGCTCAGTGTCTCGTTGAGCGCCTCGTAGTCGGCGATAGCGGCCGCCAGGCTGTCGCCTGAAAGGCCGTCCAGCCGGCCCTTGTACCGGTCTTCGAAGGCGCTCGCCTTCTCCTCGGCATCGGCCAGGTCGGCTTTCAGGGCGTCGCCGTCGCGGCCGTCATAGAGATGCCGTAGATCCCATGTGGGTAGGGCGTCAGGAGCAGAATCGGCAGCAGCTTGTGCAGTCATGGACCATTACTTCTTGGTTTGATGGCAAGAGAACGAGCGAGACCATGGGGTAGATCGACATCCCCATGCCTGTCGCAAATGATGTCTGTCGTAAATCGCGCCTGTTGCAAATGGCGATTTGCGGGGCCGATGCCAAGCCAGCCGACACGACCGCCAGGCGCAGGCGGAACAGATGGTCACATTGAAGGGTGCCCGGTACCCCTCGATATATCTTCCTGCCGAAAACAGACTGAGGTGCGCGAGTGTGATAAAGTACCGATTCGAGACGAAATGCCGCAATGCAGGAACACATGCTGCGCCGCAATAGGTCAGAATGTCAGACCTAATTGTGCGTGCAGTTCCCGGCATAGGAAAGGTTGGGTCGCCGCCGCTCCCTCTCACAACCCATCCTTGCGAACTTCGACATGACAGAAATGCTGCATTGTTGATGGAGGCAGACATCCCTATCGTCTTTGATAAGGGTACGGAGCTCCAAACGCGAAGGACATCTTCATGACGTTGGCGGCCGTAACGCTCGATGACAAGTACGAGCTCGAGCAAGGGCGGGTTTACCTGACCGGGACACAGGCCCTGGTTCGGCTCCCCCTGATGCAGCGCCAACGCGATCTCGCCCACGGGCACAATACGGCAGGCTTCATTTCCGGTTATCGCGGCTCGCCGCTCGGCGGTTTCGACCGCGCTTTATGGACGGCCCGTAAGTATCTGTCGGAAAACGATATTCACTTCCAACCTGGAGTGAACGAAGATCTGGGCGCCACCGCAGTCTGGGGCAGCCAGCAGGTCAATCTGTGGCCCGGCGGGCGCTATCATGGCGTGTTCGGCATGTGGTACGGCAAGGGCCCGGGGGTCGACCGGACCGGCGACGTCTTCAAACATGCGAACTTCGCCGGGACCTCGCACTTGGGCGGTGTGCTGGCGGTTACCGGCGACGATCATGCCTGCAAGAGTTCCACCGTGCCGCACCAGTCGGAGCACGCCTACATCGCTGCGATGATCCCAGTGCTGCATCCGGCCAACGTTCAGGAGATCATCGATTTCGGTCTGATCGGCTTTGCGCTGAGCCGCTATTCCGGTTGCTGGGTCGCGTTCAAGACGATTTCTGAAACGGTCGACAGTTCGGCCTCGGTCACCATCGACCCGCATGCCGGCGAGATCGTGCTGCCCGACGATTTCGACATGCCGACGGGCGGCCTGAACATCCGCTGGCCGGACCCGCCCATGGTCCAGGAAGAGCGGCTGATGCGGCACAAGGTCTATGCCGCACTGGCCTTCGCCCGGGCCAATAAGGTCGACCGGCTGGTCTACGATTCCGGCCATCACCGCTTCGGCATCGTCACCACCGGCAAGAGTCATCTGGACGTTCTGCAGGCGCTGGAGATTCTGGGCATCAATCAGGTCTTGGCCGCACGCCTTGGCCTCTGCATTTACAAGGTAGGCATGCCCTGGCCGCTGGAACCGCAAGGGGTTCGGGCCTTCGCCGAAGGGCTCGACGAGCTGATCGTGGTCGAGGAAAAGCGCGCGGTCATCGAAAACCAACTCAAGGAACAGCTTTACAGCTGGCAGGCTGACAAGCGGCCCATGATCGTCGGCAAGTTCGACGAACAGAACCGCTGGGTCCTGCCCTCGACAGGCGAGCTGTCGCCGGCCCAGATCGCCGTGGTCATCGGCAAGCGCCTGTTGAACCGCATGGACAATGACGGGCTGGCCGCCAAGGTGCGGTTCCTGGAGGAAAAAGAGGCCCAGAAGGTCGTCAAGCACCCCAACGCGGTCGAGCGGGTGCCCTACTTCTGTTCCGGCTGCCCGCACAACACCTCGACCAACGTGCCCGACGGCAGCCGGGCGATCGCCGGGATCGGCTGCCACTACATGGCCACCTGGATGGACCGCAACACCGACACGTTCAGCCAGATGGGTGGGGAGGGGGTGGCCTGGATCGGCCAGGCGCCGTTCACGGAGACGGGCCATGTCTTCGCCAATCTGGGCGACGGCACCTACTTCCATTCCGGCCTGCTGGCGATCCGCGCAGCCCAGGCCGCCAAGGTCAACATCACCTACAAGATCCTCTACAACGATGCGGTCGCTATGACCGGCGGCCAGCCGGTCGACGGGCAGCTTTCGGTGCCGATGATCGTCAACCAGGTCGCCGCCGAAGGTATCGAGAAGATCGTCGTCGTCACCGACGAGCCGGACAAATATCAGGGCGGCCTCGCCCTGCCCCATCATATCCCGGTCGAGCATCGCGACGCGTTGGACACCGTGCAGAAGGATCTGCGCGAGCATCCCGGCGTTTCGATCCTGATCTACGACCAGACCTGTGCGGCGGAGAAGCGGCGACGGCGCAAGCGCAAGCTGATGGTCGATCCGCCCAAGCGCGTGTTCATCAATGAGATGGTCTGCGAGGGCTGCGGCGATTGTTCGGTGAAGTCCAACTGCCTGTCGGTCGTGCCGGTGGAGACCGAACTGGGCCGCAAGCGCGCCATCGACCAGTCGAGCTGCAACAAGGACTATTCCTGCGTCAACGGCTTCTGCCCCAGCTTCGTCACCATCGAGGGCGGCGACCTGCGTAAGCCGAAGCCAGCCGCTTCGTTGGCGAGCGGCCAGGACTGGCCCGCCCTGCCCGACCCCGAACTGCCCGACCTGAACCAGCCACACGGTATTCTGGTCACCGGCGTGGGCGGCACAGGCGTCGTCACCATCGGCGCACTGCTGGGCATGGCGGCCCATTTGGAGGGGCGCGGCGTCTCGGTTCTCGACCAGACCGGCCTGGCCCAGAAGGGCGGCGCGGTGGTCAGCCATGTGCGCATCGCCAACCGGCCCGACGACATCAATGCCGTGCGCATCGCCGCGGGTGCGGCCAACACGCTGCTCGGCTGCGATCTCGTGGTGGCCGCCAGTCCCGACGTGCTGAGCAAGATCAACCCGGGCGTCACACGGGCGGTGGTCAACCGCGCCGAGACGATCACGGGCGACTTCACCAAGAACCCGGATTTCGCCTTTTTCGGCGACGAGATGGTTTCCCTTATCGAACAGACGCTTGAGGGGCCGGCCACCACCATCGACGCCACCCGCATCGCCACCGCGCTGATGGGCAACTCGATCGCGGCCAACCTGTTCATGCTGGGCGTCGCCTATCAGCAGGGCATGATCCCGGTCTCAGGCGAAGCGATCGACCGGGCCATCGAACTGAACGGTGTCGGCATCGAGATGAACCGCCAGGCCTTTCAATGGGGCCGGCGTGCCGCGGTCGACCCGGCTTCCGTCGAGGCGCTGGTCGCCAAACCGCGCGAGGCGCTGCCGCGCGGACGCATCCTGTCGGAGAGCCTGGACGAGCTGATCGATCGGCGGGAACGGATGCTGACCGACTATCAGGACGCGGCCTATGCCAGGCGCTACCGGGCGCTGGTGACCCGGGTGTGGACGGCCGAAGCCGCCCTGCTGAAGCCCGACACGACGCAGCCGATGCCGCTGGGCCGCCTGCCGCTGACCGAAGCCGTCGGCCGCTACGCCTTCAAACTGATGGCCATCAAAGACGAATACGAGGTCGCGCGGCTCTACACCGACGGCACGTTCCTGAAACAGGTGCGCCAGACCTTCGACGGCGACTACAAAATCAAGTTCCATTTGGCGCCGCCGCTGATGGCAGACCGCGATCCCGAAACGGGGCATCTGAAAAAGAAGACCTACGGCCCGCGCATGTTGAGCCTGTTCCGCGTTCTGGCGCGGTTCAAGCGGCTGCGCGGCACCGCGCTCGATATCTTCGGCTACAGCGCCGAGCGGAAGGCGGAAAAGCGGCTGCGGGACGACTACCTCAAGGGCATCGAACGGCTGGTCGACGGGCTGAACCATGACGCCCATCCCATCGCCGTCGAAATCGCCTCCATCCCGGAGCACATTCGCGGCTACGGCCATGTCCGCGAGGCCCATATCGTGGCGATCAAGGCCCAGGAGCAGGCGCTTTGGCAGGCTTTTGAAAACCCGCCCCACCCGCATCGCGAGGCAGCCGAATAGCCCCAGTCAAGTCGTGTCGGTGGGCCGCGTTCGGCCGGCGGCACGGGCGGTCTTGCGCTCCCGATCCGCGATATAGATGCCGGCGGCGAAGATAATCGCCCCGCCGATCCAGGTGCCGAGATCCGGCAACTGTGCAAACACGATTGCCGACAGGGCCCCGGCCCAGATCAGCCTTGTGAACTCAAACGGCATGATGACATGGGTCGCCGCCAGCTTCAGGGCCTGCGCCAATGCCATCTGGGCACTGCCGCCCAGCGCCCCGATCAGCACCAGCGCCAAAAGCTGTTCCAGGCTCGGCCAGGACCAGACGAAAACGGCCGCGATCAGGATCAACGGCGCCATCATGAGCTGCATGTAGGCGGTGATCGTGACGCTGCTTTCCGTGCGGCCCAGATCCTTGACCACGATCATGACAAGGCCCCAAAGCAAGGCCGACGCCAGGACCAGCAGATCCCCCACCCCGACCGACCCAACCGCCGGGCGCAGCACGACCATGGTGCCGGCGAAGCCGACCAGGATGGCGGTCCAGCGGCGCCAGCCGACCTTTTCGCGCAAGAGGACCATGGCCAGGATGGTGGCGAAGATCGGCGCGGTGAAACCCAGCGCCGTCGCGGCGGTGAGCGTCGTCAGGCTGAGCGCGGTGAAGAACATCAGCATGGCGCAGGCGTTCAGAACCGCGCGCAGGCCGAGCATGCCAAGGCGCTTGGTGTGAAACAGCCCCCAACCGTCGCGCAGAATGAAGGGCACGATGACGATCATGCCGAACGCCACGCGGAAAAACGCGATCACCATCGGATGCAAGGGCTCGGCACCGGCCAGCGGCTCCGTCGACAGGTATTTGATGGCGGCATGCATGACCGTGAAGGTCAGGGTCGCTAGCAGCATGAAGCCGATCGCCGGCAGGCTGCCGCCGCTGGGCGCGGTGTGATTCGTCTGGCTCACCGGAGAGGTCATGGGTTCAGCGTAGCACCCCGGCCGGGCTTGCATGCCAAGGACGGCGGTACTACCAGGGTTGCATGATGGACCCGCCAGATATCGAAAGCCCCTGCCGTAAGATCTGCCTGTTGGATCCGGCCAGTCGCGTGTGCACGGGCTGTGGCCGCACGCTCGACGAAATCGCGGCCTGGGCGACGTCGGATCGCGCGGCCAAGCTGGAGATCCTCGCGCGCAGCGGCGCGCGCCTGGCGAAACTGTCTTAGCGACGGCATAACCTTGTATCAGAGTCACCTTGCATCTGCGTCATGGTGTACTACATGTGTAGTACACTAACACGGCGATCCATGGCACACTGGAGCGACACACAGCCGATCTTCCTGCAGATTCGGCAGCAACTGATCGAGATGATCCTGACGGGGGCCGTGCCCGAGGGCGAGGCCTTGCCGTCGGTGAGGCAGATCGCCACGGATCTTTCGGTCAATCCACTGACCGTGACCAAGGCTTACCAGTCGCTGGTCGATCTGGACATCATCGAGAAAAGACGGGGGTTGGGGATGTATGTGGCAACGGCCGCGCGGCCAAAGCTGCTGGCCCATGAACGCGAACGTTTCCTTGCCGAAGACTGGCCGCGCATCCGCGCCCAGATCGCGGCGCTGGAGCTTGATTTGAAGGCATTGCTCGACGCGGGAGAACCCACGTGACCGATCTTCCGGCAATCGCCAGCGCACGCGGCCTGACCAAGAGCTTTGGCCGGAAAACCGTGCTGCACGGCATCGACTTCACCATCCCTGCCGGCCGCATCTACGGCCTTTTGGGTCTCAACGGCGCCGGCAAGACGACCACGCTCAATACCTTGCTGGGCCTGACCGACTGCGGCGGCCAGATCGAGGTCTTGGGCCTGGACCCGTTTCGGCACCGGGCGAGGCTGATGAACGACGTCGCATTCGTCTCGGACGTTGCCAGCCTGCCGCGCTATCTGAAGGTGCGCCAACTGTTCGACCTGGTAAGTGCGATCCATCCGCGCTTCGACCGGCAAACGGCCGAGAGTTTCCTGGAGGGCACGGACCTCAAGCCCGGCCTGAAGATCAAGACGCTGTCCAAGGGCATGCTGGCCCAGCTTCATCTGGCCGTGGTCATGGCGATCGATGCCAAGCTGCTGGTGCTCGACGAGCCCACGCTTGGCCTCGACATCGTCTATCGCAAGCGCTTTTACCGCCGGTTGCTGGAGGACTATATGGCGGAAGACCGCACGCTGCTGATCACCACCCACCAAGTGGACGAGATCGCGCAGATCCTGACCGACATCATGTTTCTGAAGGATGGCGAGATCATTCTCGACATGCCGGTCGACGCGATCGGCGAGCGCTTTGCCCAGGTCATCGTCGACAAGGACAGGTTGGCCGATGCCGAGAAGCTGGGCCCGATCTACGCCGAGACCCGCTTCGGCCAGACGGCGATGGTGTTCGAGCGGACGCCGCCGGAGCGGCTTGAGCCGCTGGGCCAGGTTTCGATACCGAGCCTGTCGGACCTGTTCGTCACCATGGTTGAGCGTGAAGACGACACGCGGGGAGCGGCGTGATGCGTGCCATGACCGCCCTTATCGAACGCGAGTTCTACGAACATCGGGGTGCGTTCCTGTACGCGCCGATCGTGCTGTTGATCATCATGACGATCGCCATCCTGTTCGCCATGCTGTCGGGCCATGGCGAGTTCGACCTGCCGCCGACGCAGCTGCCGCTGGGCGACGCGGTTTACCGGGTCGGCGTGGCGGGTACCTTCCTGATCTGGTCGGTCTATCTGATCGTCGGCCTGTTCTTCTATTACGCCGACAGTTTTTCGGCTGACCGGCGCAACAACACGTTGCTGTTCTGGAAATCGATGCCCCAAAGCGATCTGAAGATCCTGACCTCCAAGGCATTGTCGGGCATCACCATCTTTCTCGCCCTGATCTCGGTTTTTGCCATCGTGACGGCGGTCATCATCTACGGCGTGCTGCTGATCGCCTCGGCCCTGTTCCCCGTGATCACCGCGCCCGACCCGATCGGCGCCCTATGGAGCCTGTTTCAAACGGGCATCGTCGGGGTCTTCTTCCTGGCGCTCACCGTGCTTTGGTACGCGCCGGGCCTGGCCTGGGTCGCCGGTCTGTCGACCCTCTTCCGGCGCTGGAGCATTCCGCTTGCCTTCCTGATTCCCGGCACGGTGATCCTGCTGGAATACCTGAACACGATCCGCAGTTCGGTCGATGGCCGGCCCGTCGCGGACTTTCTTAGCTGGCGCTTCGAAGGCTTCCTCGACGAAACGCAGGCCGTCACCATCCTCTTCGGTGAGGGCGACAACGCGCCGTTCGCCTTGCTGCGGTCGATGCTGGCTAACATCGACTGGGTTCAGATGGTGATCGGCCTCGCCTTCACCGCCATCGTGGTTTACCTGGCCAGCGAATACAGGCGGCGGCGCATCGAGGCGTGATCCCGCAAGAGCCGTCTATGCCATCACCGCTGCGTCGCTACAGACACGGTCCCCGCGCTCAAGCCTGTCGGCGCCAGGACCGCCTGTTGGTGCAGCTTGCCTAACTGCTCTCCGCCAAGCAAGTGACGATGGCATCGGCCATGCCGGATAGCAATGCTGCATAGGCATCCGGACCCGGCTCAATCGCGGCGCCCAAGGGGTCGAGTTCGGCGGTGCCGACGTCGCGGCCCTCGGTCAGGGCTGCAACGACCCTGGGTTCGAACTGGGGTTCGGAGAACACGCAGGCGACGTCCTGATCATCAAGCCGATCGTGTAGCGCGGCCAGGCGCTGGGCACCCGGCGCCTGTTCCGGCGACAGGGTGATCGACCCGGCCGGCGTCAGGCCGAAGCGCTGTTCGAAATACTGATAGGCGTCGTGGAAGACGATAAAGGGCCGATCGGCCACCGGCTGCAGCCGTGCCGCGATATCGTCGTTCAGTTGCGTCAAGCCTTCCTGAACTGACGCCGCGTTGGCGGCGTAGCGATCCGCGTTGGCCGGATCGGCCTCCGACAGCGTCTCCGCGATCAGCGCAACGGCCATGGCCGCGTTTTGCGGGTCCAGCCAGACATGCGGGTCCGCGCCCGAGTGATCATGGGCATGATCATCATGATCCGCGTGGTCTTCATCGCCGTGATCGTCATGGCCGTGATCGTCGTGGGCGTGATCATCGTGGGCATGATCTTCGTGGCCGTGATCGTCGTGGCCGTGATCATCATGGGCATGATCGTCGTGGGCGTGTTCGGCGTGATCATCGTCGCCGTGGCCTGCATGGTCGTCATGGTCTGCGTGGTCATCATGATCGGCGTGGTCGGCGTGGTCGTCATGACCACCATGATCGTCGCCATGCGCGTGCTCGTCCCAGATACCACCTTCGCGAACCGGCAGCAGGGTCATGTCGGGGATCTCCATGATGGCGACGCGCTGGGCGTTACCGGCCAGCGCCTCCAACGGGCGCTCCAAAAACGCCTCGAGATCCTCGCCGACCCAAAAGACGATATCGGCGTCGCTGAGCATGGCCGCCTCGGACGGGACGAGGCTGTAGGAGTGGGGCGACTCGTTGCCCTCAAGCAGCAAGCCCGGCTCGCCGACGCCGTCCATGACGCCCGCGACCAGGCTGTGGATCGGTTTGATGCTGACGACCACGTTCGGCACGTCGGCCAAGGCCGGCTGGGCGACCAGAAGGCTTGTTACCAAAGCCGAAGAAACGCCAAGCTGTCGGAGCAAGGTCGAAGAGCGAGCCATAACCACTTTCCACTGAGTTGGACGGGATGGCCTTGTGTTATGTTATAACATGGGTCATATCAAGCGCGTTCTGCTGCGTTTTGCGGCAGATGGCGATATGGTCGCACCTGAGATCGACCGCCTAAGCCAGAGACCGCCCAATGGACCATGCGATTACGCCAACCGGACAGCACGATCATGCGCACTGCGTGTCCAGCGCCCTGGCGGCGGCTGAGGCGCGCTGCACAGGTACGGCCAAACTGACCCAGAGCCGGCGGCGGGTGCTGGAGATCGTCTGGGAGTCGCATCGCCCCGTCGGCGCCTACGATATCCTGGACAGGATGGCAAAGGACGGCAGTCCAGCGAAGCCGCCGACGGTCTACCGCGCGCTGAATTTCCTGCTGGAGCAGGGTCTTGTACACCGGCTGGAATCGATGAACGCCTTCATCGGCTGCGGCTCGACCAGCGTGGACGGCCACGCGGCCCAATTCCTGATCTGCCGGGATTGCAACATGGCGCTGGAGCTGGACGACCCCACCTTGCGCAAGGCGCTCGACCAGGCCGCCAGGAACAGCGGCTTCAAGGTCGACCGGCGCGTGGTCGAACTCAGCGGTGTGTGCGCCGACTGCCAGAAGGCAGCCTGAATGCACGGCCGGGTTCCAGTCCCCCTGATTCAGCTGGATGGCGTCAGCTGCCGGCTGGGCCGAACTCAGATCCTATCCGGCATCTCGTTGACCCTGTTGCCCGGCGAGATCGTCACCGTGATCGGGCCGAACGGGGCCGGCAAGACGACGCTGGCCAAGCTGGTTCTTGACGTGTTGCGGCCGACGGACGGCGACATCGATCGGGCCAGCGGGCTGACGATCGGCTACGTGCCGCAGCGGTTGATGGTGGACCCCGCCCTGCCCCTGACCGTCCGGCGCTTCATGGGCCTAACCCAGAAGAGCGACCGGCGGGCGGTCGACGAAGCACTTGAGCGCACAGGCGTCGGCGGCTTGGCGAACCGCCAGATGAGTGCGCTGTCCGGCGGCGAAACCCAGCGCGTTCTGCTGGCCCGGGCCATCCTGCGCGAACCCGACCTGCTGGTGCTCGACGAGCCGACCCAGGGCGTCGACGTTGCCGGCCAGGTTGAGCTGTTCCACCTCATCAGGCGCCTGCGTGACACCTTGGGCTGCGCGGTGCTGATGATCAGCCATGATCTGCACATCGTCATGTCGGCGACCGACCGAGTGCTGTGTTTGAACAATCACGTCTGTTGCGAAGGCACGCCCGAAGTCGTGGCCAACGACCCCGAATACCGGCGCCTGTTTGGCGTCAAGGGTGTGAAGGAGCTGGCCATGTATGAGCATGACCTGAACCATCACGAGGCCCATCATGGGGGCCACACCCATTCAAAGCCCGACGCGGCCTGAGATCACCTGCCTGAGATCACCTGCCTGAGATCACCTGCCTGAGATCACCTGCCTGAGATCACCTGAATGCTGGACGATTTTTTTGTGCGTGCCCTTTTGGCCGGCACCGGCGTGGCGCTGGCGACGGGGCCGCTCGGATGCTTCGTGGTCTGGCGGCGCATGGCCTATTTCGGCGACACGCTGGCCCATTCCGCCCTTTTGGGGGTTGTCCTCGGCTTCATCCTGTCGATCCAGCCCATGGCCGGCGTCGCGCTCACCTGCGCCACCTTGGCGGTTCTGATGGTGCTGATGCAGTCCCAGCGCCTGTCCAGCGACACGTTTCTCGGCCTGATGTCCCATTCGACCTTGGCGATCGGCCTGCTGGCGGTCGCCTTCCTGCCGGCCTTTCGCATCGACCTGTTGAGCTATCTGTTCGGCGACATCCTGGCCGTGTCGACCAATGACCTCGCGATCATCTATGGCGGGCTGGTCGTGGTCCTGGTTGGTCTCGTGATCATCTGGCGACCGCTGCTCGCGGTAACCGTCAATGAGGAGTTGGCGCAGGCGGAAGGCGTGCGCGTGCTGGCCGTGCGGCTGGTCTTCACCCTGCTGCTGGCGATCGTCATCGCCGTTGCCATGCGCGTGGTCGGTTTGCTTCTGGTCACATCGCTGCTGATCATCCCGGCCGCCGCCGCCCGTCGCTTTTCGCCGACGCCGGAACTCATGGCGGTCGCCGCCGCCGGCCTCGGCGTGCTTGCGGTGATCGGCGGCCTTCAGCTCTCGCTCGCCGCCGACACCCCGTCAGGCCCGTCGATCGTCGTCGCGGCCCTGGCGCTGTTTATCCTCAGCCAGTCCGCCGGCCTGGTCCGCCACCGCGGCTAGCTAACCGGACACCCTCGCCGACTGCACCTTGTCGAAATGGGCCCAGACGCCCTCGTCGCCGTGCCAGTCGCCGCGGGTGGCGCCCTTGGAATACTCCGTCGCCCGTGCCTCGAAGAAGTTGGCGTGCTCGACCCCGTTCAGGATCTCGGTCAGCCAGGGCAGCGGGTGCTGGTCGACGCCGTAGATCGTCGGCAGGTCCAGCTGGCCCAGGCGCCAGTCCGCGATGTAGCGGATATAGGTCTTGATGTCGTCCGGCGTCATGCCCTCGACCGAGCCCATCTCGAAGGCGAGGTCGATGAACTTGTCCTCCAGCCCCACCACCGTCTTGGCGCAATCGATGATGTCGTCCTTCACGGTCGGTGTCAGGCAGCCGGTCTCGCGCGCGAAGGCGTGGAACAGCTTGACCATGCCTTCGCAATGCAGGCTCTCGTCGCGCACTGACCAGCTGACGATCTGGCCCATGCCCTTCATCTTGTTGTGGCGCGGAAAGTTCAACAGCATGGCGAAGCTGGCGAACAGCTGCAGCCCCTCAGTGAACGCCCCGAACATGGCCAGCGTGCGCGCGATGTCCGCCGGGCTGTCGACGCCGAACTGCTGCATGTAATCGTGCTTGTCGGCCATGGCCTCGTAGTCCATGAAGGCGGAGAACTCCGCCTCCGGCATGCCGATGGTCTCCAGCAACAGGGCGTAGGCGGCGATGTGCACGGTCTCGATGTTGGAAAATGCCGCCAGCATCATCTTCACCTCGGTCGGTTTGAAGACGCGGGCATAGCGTTCCATGTAGTTGTCGTTGACCTCGACATCCGACTGGGTGAAGAAGCGGAAGATCTGGGTCAGCAGATTGCGCTCGCCATCGTCGAGGCGGTTGGCCCAGTCCCGGCAATCCTCGCCCAGCGGCACCTCCTCCGGCATCCAGTGTACCTGCTGCTGGCGCTGCCAGAAGTCGAAGGCCCAGGGATAGCGGAAGGGCTTGTAGCCCTTGCTGGGCGTCATCAGGCCGGGAACGGACAGCGCATCTGGCATGGCGGATCACTATATCTTGTGTGTATGGCCGTACATCTTACCAGATTATGTAGGCACAACAACCACAACCTGGCTGTGGGTTTGTTGAAAGGCGGGGATAATCCGCTCGAAAGATTATGTCGTCTGTGATAGAAAGGCCGGCCCTAATTCAGGAGTAAAGGCGATGTCCGCGCGGGTTTTCATCGATGGCGAAGCAGGAACCACGGGTCTTCAGATCCGCGAGCGCCTGTCCGCGCGCGCCGATATCGAGCTGATCCGCCTGGACGATGCGGTGCGGAAGGACCCGGCCGCGAGGACGCAAGCGCTGAACGCCGCCGATCTGGTCATCCTCTGCCTGCCCGACGCGGCGGCGCGGGAGGCAGCGGGCATGGTCACCTCGCCGACCACCAGGATCATCGACTGCTCCACCGCCCACCGGACCGCGCCGGGCTGGGTCTACGGCTTCCCGGAACTGGCGCCGGGCCACGACCGGGCGGTGGCCGAGGCCGCCCGTGTCAGCAATCCCGGCTGCTATTCGACCGGCGCGATTGCCCTGGTGGCGCCCTTGGTCGCGCGCGGCCTCATCCCGGCCGACTGGCCGCTGACCATCAACGCCGTCTCCGGCTATACCGGCGGCGGCAAGGGGCTGATCAAGCGCTATGAGGAGGACGGGGCCGACGCTCCGCCCTACTATCTCTACGCGCTGGGCCTGACCCACAAGCATTTGCCCGAGGTCGAAGCGCACGCCAACCTGGCGCGGCCGCCCCTGTTCGTGCCTTCGGTGGCGAACTACCGCCAGGGCATGCTGGTCTCCGTGCCCCTGCCGCTCGCCGCCCTGCCCGGCGCCCCGAGCGCGCACGCCATCCACGCCGCGCTGGCCGAGCATTATCGCGGCCAGCTCTTCGTCAGCGTCGCCGATCCGGCGGAGGCCGACGCCATGGTCGAGCTGGAGCCGGAGGCGCTGAACGGCACCAACCGCCTGCGCCTCTATGTCTTCGCCAACCACGAGGCCGGCCAGGCCCTGCTGGTTGCCCAGCTCGACAATCTCGGCAAGGGCGCCTCGGGCGCGGCGGTGCAGAACCTGAACCTGATGCTGGACCTCGACCCGGCGGCCGGGTTGGGCGAAGGGTTAGCGGCGGCGGCTTAAGCGACAGTCGAGCGGCCGCGACGCCTCAACACCTGGACTTCGCCGTTAAAGCGGCCGCCGCGCGGTCCCGATCCCCTGCCCGTTCCAGCACGGCCTGAAACACCCGCCGTTCCGCATCCGAGAGCGGCCCGATTGTTTCGTCGATCGTCTCGGCAATCTCCCGTTGGTGGGTCACGACCACGTCGCGCCCGGCCTCGGTCAGAGCAATCAGGCTGACCCGCGAGTCGGTCGGGCATTGAAGGCGCGCGACCAGCCCCTTGCCCTCCAGCGCCCGCACCGTGCGCGTCATCTGCGACTTGTCGCGCACCAGGCAGTCGGTGAGCTGGTTCAGCGGGATCGTGCCCGTCTCCTCGATGGTGAGCAGGACGAGGGCGCCGCCCGGGCCGATCCGTTCGGTGTCGAACCCCGGCGCCTTGCGCCGCAGCGCCATGTGCAGGCGCCGCATGAAGCGGTCGAGCAGAATCGCCAGATGCGTGTCCGCGCCCCGGGTCTCGTTCACCGTCTCTTTCGCGGTCTCTTTCACAGTCTCGCTCAGGGTTTCACTCCCGATCTCGCCCACAGTTCTGCTCCGCGTTTCGGCATTTAGTTGACAAAGTCCACCAAGTTCGATTTGGTGGACTTAATCTACCTATCCAGCAGTCTATCGGGCGAAAAGGAGAAGTGCAAATGTCCGCAAACACGCAAACGGCCCTGTTGAGGGCGGCGGCGGTCCTGTGGGTGATCTGGGGCCTGGTGCATGCCTTTGCCGGCATCATGGTGCTGTCGAGCGACGCGACAGGCGGCGTGCAGGCCATCGCCGACGCCGTCGCGCCGGAGACCCTGGCGCTCGACTATCCCGCCGCGGCCGGCGGCATCCTGAACCAGCATGGCTGGAACCTGGCCTGGTTCGGCGTCGTCACCATCGTCGGCGCGGTGTTCATCTGGCGCGCCAGCATCACGGCGATCTGGGTGACCGGCATGGTCGGCGGCCTGGCCGATGTCGGCTATCTGCTGTTTGTCGACCTGCCGGGCTATGTCAACTTCTTCCCCGGCACCGTGATGACCTTCATCTCCGGCCTCGCCATCATTCTCAGCTTTTCGGTCTGGCTGTTGGCCAAGCGCACGCCGGCCGGCGCCGCCGTGGGCTAGGGCTAAGATCACGTCGGTTCCGAAAGCAGGCCTTCGGCCAGGGCGCGAAAGGCCTCGACCGCCTTGGGCAGCACGGCCCGCGGGTCGTCGCTGGCGGCGATCCAGAGCGCGGCGTTGAGCGCGGCGCCGGTTAGCAGCCGGGCCGCCGCCTCCGCGTCCACCGGTTTCAGCAGCCCCGAAGCGATCAGCCGTTCGACCGCCTGCCTGGTGCGCTTCAGGCAACTGTCCTGGCTGGGCCAGTGCGAGGGGTCGCCCAGCACCGCAGGCCCGTCGAGCAGCACGATGCGCTGCACCTCGGGGTCGAGCGCCATTTCGATATAGGCCGCCCCCTCCGCCAGCAGGCCCCGCCATGCGTCGTCTGCGGAGGCGGCCCCCGCGCCCGCCCCCACACCGGCACCAACACCGGCCCCACCACCGGCGGCAGCACCGACCGCCTGCGCGCGCGCCGCCATCTCGCCGTCGATCTGATCGACCACGGCGGCCAGCAGGCCCCTCTTGTCGCCGAAATTGTGGTAGAGCGCGCCGCGCGTCAGGCCGGCCTCGGCGGTCAGCGCGTCCATCGAGGCGGCGGCATAGCCCTGCGCGGCAAACGCCTTGCGCGCGGCCGCGATCAGCTTCGCCCGGTTCTCCGCCATCGTCTCGACGCGCCGCTTCGCGCTCATCCCATCCCTCGAAACTTCACATACGCACCGTATATGACTTGACATACGCCGCGTATATCACCTATTTCACATACATGGCGTATATCAAACGATGCGGGGGCCTGTGAAGGCCCCGTGGCCGGAATTACCCGCGCCGAGCGCCGCCCGACACGCCCCAGACACGGGCCAGACACGACACCCACCCGACGCCTCACCGTCACGACACGACACACTCACGGCCCTGGCCGACACGACTCCCATTCAAAATGACCCACTCAAAAGAACACCGAGAGACCGACCGATGACCAAGCGCGACGCCATCTTCCCGGCCGACCGGCATGCCCTGTACGAGGCCCACGGCTATTCCGCCGCGATCCGCTCCGGCGACCTGCTGTTCGTCTCCGGCCAGGTCGGCAGCCGCCCCGACGGCACGCCCGAGCCCGATTTCGCCGCCCAGGTCCAACGCGCCTTCGACAATTTGCAGGCAACGCTGGCGGCGGCGGGCTGCAGGCTCGACGACATCGTCGACGTCACCACCTTCCACACCGACCCCGAAACCCAGTTCGAAACCATCATGCCCATAAAGACCCGCCTGTTCCCCGAGCCGCCCTACCCCAACTGGACCGCCATCGGCGTCACCTGGCTCGCCGGCTTCGATTTCGAGATCAAGGTGATCGCACGGATTCCGGAGGGGGGTTAGGGCTGCTTGTGGCGAGCCAGTTACGGTCCAACGTGACCGGCTCGCCACCCATGTGTCCGGCCAGACTCTGCTGGTCGCCCAACCCGATAACCTCGGCAAGGGCGCTCCGGTGCGTCGGGCCAGAACCAGAGCCTAATGCCGGACCTTGGACCGGTAGCGGGGTTTGGTGAGGTGACTAAGTTTGAACACTGGACGCAGTGCTCCCAGGCGAGAATTGCCGATCTGCAAACCAGGTCTCGCCGTTGGTGGGCTCTCCCCGCTGTTCTTAAGTGGAAGGGGGTCACCCCGCTCGCATTACGTACGTCGGGCTTATTCTACATCAAAACTCTATTCAATAATCAAATATACTTGCACCACATCGCACATATTAGCATACTAACATCAGTGATTCCAGTTTCTTTGATATTTGGTAAGAAATATACCCAAAACTTCTGAGGTTTAAATTGTCACACAGAGATGATAACTGGCCTTCTTTTTGGCAAAGACGCTCCGCCCCACACGACGAAACCGTTCGCTCATTTGTATCCAACTTCAGCCAAGCTACGAAAGAAATTGGCGTGCTAGAAGCATGGGGGTCATTCGAAGACAGGAGGAAAGAAAACGAAGGATCCGTTCGAACCAGCAAAGAACAATCGAAAAGACTCGCACTGCACTATGCTTACTACGCTTCGCAGACAGTTCAATCAGTTTGTGACGCCTGCACACAGCACTGGTTGAATGGTGATTTTGTCAGTTTTTCTTTAACCGGCAGGTTAATTGTCGAGTACGCGGCTTCAATTCACTATATTCTTGCAGTCCTTTCGCGGGCTGAAGACGATGACAATTGGACGAAAGGTCACGAAAGAATCGCGCATCTAGCCTTGGGCGGTCGGCGCCCCTATTGGCTCGAGCCCTTCCAAATCGAACAGCCCAAAAGCGTAAACATCCTAACCCGGATCAAGCAGTGGAGTTCTCAAAATGCCAGCGCAGAGGACGACTACGCGTTCATAAGCGAGGTGTGCCACCCCAATCACTTGCAACACTACTACTTCTTCAAGGCCGGCAAGGCTGGCGATTTAGGCACATCAATAGTCACAGAGCACCAGATCAAAGTCGCACTTGAGCGCCTTGTTTCTATTGTACAAAATTCAACAATAAGCATAGGAGATAACCTAGAGAAAATTATTGCGTCAGTTAGAAGAGCGCCATGAAATGATCCATACCGTCCCGCCCGGAAAAACCGCCACAATGTCTATTCTGGAAAACTCTGGCGTCGCAGATACAGAAGGATCGTCCAAAGACTTGACCTCATGGGATCGAAATCTGTTCTGATTGGGCTGCAATAAGATCGCGACGCGTTACCGCCCGCACCATTGCCGTCGCGATCCGTTCCTTCATAATCCTGTTGAAATTTCTGGCTTGCGGAAGGATTGGTGCGCCTTGCGATCCAAAAATCTCCGATGCTCGTTTCAAGTAGCTGTAGAACGTCCAGGTGCCATAATCATCAGGCGAAAGCGCATCTGGATCGACGCGGCTAAACCGCTGGCTGAATTCTGAATAATTGAATCTCGACAAAATCTCAGAGGCATTTAGATCGGGGTGGGCCGCCGCAAATCCGCGGGCCACTGCTTTGGCGGACAGAGCCACCTTGCGATAAAGTCGCGAGATTGTGCTGTCTCTCACAAAAACTGACTCTCCGTCGAAACGGAAGCCAAGATACTCGAGACCGTTCTTGCCCTGCGGGCCACGAACATGCTCAAAGATCAGACCGGCATTAGAGCTGAGATACTTGACGATGCACGTCTTGGCTTCCTTTATCTCAAGTGCCTTGCCGTACTTCTTTATCTCGTTCACAGCAAACGCCTCAGCTTCGTCGGCTTCTTTAGTTCCTCCGGGCACAATCAACAGAATGTCGTCTGAGTACCTCATGAAGCTTCCGCCACGCTTTGCTACATAACGTTTAAGCGCGATGTCGAAATCCAAAAGGTAAAAATTGGCAATCAGATCAGATATCGGAGCGCCCTGCGGTACACCATAATCGAGTAAGTTTCCGTGTTCATCCGCGTTCGGCCTTACCAGACTTGGTAAATTGGGATCGCCACCGCATACCTTTTTGCGAAAGTCTGAAGGTGTACAAAGCTGGGTGGGCATTTTCTTGAACGGAACTGTGTATTTCTCACGCGCGTAGCCGTTGAGCTCAATCGTCTCGATGAATCCCAACCGCCGGTATACTTCCTTCTGATCAACTACGTGATACCGTGTTATGTTCCTGAAGACTGCAAAGTGGTCTGGAGGCAGGCGTTCTAGGTTAAGAAGGTCGCACCAGATCTTCTTTATTCTGGCGTGGTCAAGGCTCTCAAAATATCCTTTGATATCAAGCGCAACCGCGACGCAGTCTCCCTGCCTTTGGATTTCATCAAATGCGTCCTTCGCAAAGTCGATATTGCATTTGTTGCCCCCGCGCTTCTTTGGAATACTCCTATAGGCTATCGGACAGTTTTCAAGGCTTTGATCGACAAGCCGTTCTTCGTACTTTTCCGCCAATATTCTGCGATAATGCGTAAAAATATATGCATCCCGACGAGCGGCGTACCGAATTGGTCGCGACTTTAGCTCTGGTCTGCCGTCTTCCCTTGTTCGAAACGGTTGCCAGGAATCGTAATAGAGTAGGAATGGATAGAATTTGTTTGCAGCAACTCTCTTTGGGTCAGAGACGATCGCCTCTGCTTCTTCCTTTGACAAACGGCGGTCAAAGTGCGGGTAGTGTTTGAGGTCTTTGGCCGAAAAATCCGGTTCCATGGAGATGCGAGAGGGGCCGAAACCTCGGGCAGGGCATTTGCCCTTATTGGTTCCGGCCCCGACTGTTCTGCGTAATGCCCTTCTTTCGACGTAGTCGTCTATAATGTCCTACAGGTCGCAATCGAAATCACGACTTGGCGTCTAGCCGTCGGCTTGAACAAAGGAGCCCAACAGGTGGAACTCGCAATCTGCACAATCCTTGCAACTGGACTTGACAGTTTAAACGATCGACTGCGACACCCAAACGGCGCCGATCACCATGACGTGTGAACGGACAAAGAACATTTCAAGGCCAACAATCAGTTTTTATTGTCGATAGTTCTACCGTTTTTGAGCGCACGCTAGAAGTGCTGTGTTCGCAGAACAGTCGCGCTTGAGTGCGACCCGCAGCGGAACGCTGTGCAATGCCGACGGCCGCTAGCGCACCGGCCAGGCTCATCGCCGCTCCCCGGACCGAGACCGCCCCACCCACACCTTCAAGTCAACAATCACCTTCGCCGTCGCCCCAACCGCCGCCGCGCAGAGCAGGACCTTGGACACCGTTTCCATGGTGCCCTCGATCAAGACGGCGTGGACCACGCTGGCGATGACGGTGATCAGGGCGAGGGTGGTGTGGATGCGGCGCCAGGTGCGGGGGCGCAGCGTCAGGCTGGTGCGCAGGGCGGCGATGAGGGCGGCCAAGAGGACGGCCCATAGGGCGATCACGCCCCAGAGCGCGAACGGGGTCGGCGAGCGGAAGAGCAGGACGTCGACGACGTCCGGCGGGCTGGTGATCGCCAGCCCGCCGACATGGACCGCCACGGCAATCACCAGGGCGATGCCGATCCGCGCGATTGGGTGACATCTGCACGACCTGACGACCGAGGCCGACGACCGTTGCTTCGGTGTTGACTCCTCGCTCGATCATACGGTCATGATAACTTCGTCACCAGCGAGCAAGCTTTACGATAATCGGCACGAGGGAGCATAAGATGCGGAAGATGGCTTCGGCTTTGACGTTTACTGTCCTTGCGGCAGCGCTGCTGCCGGGCACCGCCTGGGCCGAGTGCGGCCCCTTTTCGGGCATGGTGCTGAACGAAACGAGCCAGAACAATTTCGGCGACACCGACCAGAGTGGTGACCTCAGCGCGGGCGACAAACGCTATGTCTCCAATACCCTGAACGATCCCGATGGCAATGCCATTGGCCTCCACCTCTTGGTCGCTAACATCACCGAGGTGCGGGACGACGGCAGCCTCGGCCCACGCATACTCGATAACTTCTTTGTTCTGGACGACGGCATCATATTCACCGCGTCGACGCCGACGGTTGCGCCAACAAACACCCTCGACAACACCGATGTGAACCCGGTCGGGGCCGGCAATACTCGGGAACGGGCGATCCTCGGCGGGACCGGAGCATATGCCGGCGCCACAGGCACGCTCACCTTGACCTTCAACGATGATGACGTCGAGATGGCGTTCGACATGACCTGCCCGTGACCGCTGATTGCTGTTATTGAAGCGGGACGGCCGCACCTCAACCGCCGCTCGGCCATCACCTCCGCGCCGCCGGCCGCCCCCGCCCCACCCAAACCTTCAAATCAACAATCACCTTCGCCGTCGCCCCGACCGCCGCCGCGCAGAGCAGGACCTTGGACACCGTCTCCATGGTGCCCTCGATCAAGACGGCGTGGACCACACTGGCGATGACGGTGATCAGTGCGAGGGTGGTGTGGATGCGGCGCCAGGTGCGGGGGCGCAGCGCCAGGCTGGTGCGCAGGGCGGCGATGAGGGCGGCCAAGAGGACGGTCCATAGGGCGATCACACCCCAGAGCGCGAACGGGGTTGGCGAGCGGAAGAGCAGGACGTCGACCACGTCCGGCGGGCTGGTGATCGCCAACCCGCCGACATGGACCGCCACGGCAATCACCAGGGCGATGCCGATCCAGCGATGGAGGCGCCGCCCCCGCTCCCCCGCCAGGCCCGGCAGGGTGCCGCCCGCCAGCAAGGGCTGGAGCAGGAGAAACGCCATGGCGAGGACGCCGGCGAAGCCGGCGGCGATGTAGACCGGCTGGCGCCAGGCCAACAGTGGGCTGAACGCGGCCGCGACGATCGGCACGGCGATGACGATGGCCAGGACGGCCCAGATCAGGATCGCGCGGGGGCGGCCGGCCTGGCGCGGCGGTGCCCGCCTCGGCCACGGCCGCTTCGCGGCTGGCCCGGTCGATTGCGGCTCAGTTGATTGCGGACCGGTTGATCGCGCCCCGGTCGCGGGCGGCTGGCTCGACTCAGATGGCGCCGTGGCCGTCTCCGCCGGGGTCTTGTCCGAGCGCGACACGCCGGTCTCGGGCGACGCCGGCCGGCCCGCGCCCGATGGCGCCGAACCCAATGCGGGCGGCCGGCGGGTGCCGGTCAGATCGGCTGCAGGACGAAGTGGGTTTCCAGGCTGGTGTCGCTGGAGCTGGGCATGATCGGGCGCAGGAAGACGGTTTCGTACCTGCCGTCATGCTCACCGGCAAAGTCGGCGTCATAGGCCAGGTGGCCGTGCGGCTGACCAAAGGCGGGGACGATCTGCGGCATCTCCAGGCGGAAGAAGCCATTGGCGTCGGTCAAGGTGGCGCCATGGCTGCGCTCGTCCCGCTCGTGCCCCTCGGTGGTGTGGGCCCACATCTGGATGCGCACGCCGGGCAGGCGCGCGCCGTCGCCCGCGCGGCGCACGGTGCCGGACGTCCAAAAGCCGCCGCCGCCAATGCGCTCCACGATCGGCGCGCCGGGGCGGTAATTGTTGGCCCCGCCGCGCATGGTCGGCGTCGGCGCCAGGCCCTGGGCCTGGGCGGGCAGGCGGAATACGGAAAGCCCGGCCATCGCGGCGGCCATGGCGGCACCGCCGGCGACGAGGACGTTTCGGCGGGTGATCAGGGTCGCGGGCATATCGATGTCTCCTGTCGGGCGCGCATACGCCGCGCCGATCGATCGGTTTCGCGCAGTGTTGAGAGTCATTGTAGCGCTTTTGCGACCGTTTCCGAAGCCGGGGCGACGGTTCGCGCGGTCAACCATCCTCACTGTTGCGTGAGGGTTTGGCGTCGGCGCGGCTGATGGCGAACGGGCGCCGGCCGGGCTAGGCGGCCTGCAACAGCCGCTCGCTCAGCGCCCACAAGCGCTCTGCCGACTCGTCGCTGGCGGCGTGCGGGTCGACGCCGAAATAGCGGCCCATGGGGCTGTCCGGGTCGGTCGGCGCGGCGATGTCGCAATCCTCGCAATAGACGCCGGGCTTGGCCGAAAGCGCCGGCGCGGTCGCGGCCCAGACGGTGG
Organism: Pseudomonadota bacterium; assembly: GCA_039177555.1. Taxonomy (GTDB): domain Bacteria; phylum Pseudomonadota; class Alphaproteobacteria; order DSM-16000; family Inquilinaceae; genus JANQGH01. The sequence continues at coordinate 23,838 of JBCDFV010000048.1, forward strand.
TTGAGGCGCCCTGCTCCGGCGTTTTGAAGCCCTGCTTGGCCAGCTCCGACGGGCCGCCATCCTCCGCCAGCCAGCCCAGCGCGATCATCTCCTCTTGCGGCAAATGGCGCTGCAAGGGCGTGAAGATGCCGCCCGGATGAACGGCAAAGGCGAGGCCGCCATGGTCCTTCAGGCGCCGCGACAGGCCGTTGGCGAACAGGGCGTTGGCGGTCTTGGCCTGGCCGTAGGCGCGCCATTTGTCATAGTCGTGGGTCTCGAACTGGATGTCGTCCCAGATGATGTCGGAGACCTTGTGGCCACTGGACGACAGGGCGACGACCCGCGCGCCCTCCGTCGCCTGCAACAGCGGCATCAGGGCGTCGGTGAGCGCGAAATGGCCCATATGGTTGATGCCGAACTGGGACTCCCAGCCCGGGCCGACCCGCGCCTCGGGACAGGCCATGATGCCGGCATTGTTGATCAAGAGGTCGAGATGGGTGTGGCTGTCGACGATGTCCTTGGCGAACCGGCGCACAGAGGCGAGGTCCGCCAGGTCCATGGGCGCCATGGTCACAGCGCCGTCGACGCGCGCCAGGCTCTTTTCCGCCTTGTCCGGCGAGCGGACCGGCACCACGACGGCGGCACCCTTGGCCGCCAGCGCGCGCACCGCCTCCAGCCCGATGCCGCTATAGCCGCCCGTTACGATGGCGGTCTTGCCCGCCAGGTCGATGTCGGCGAGCACCTCGTCCGCCGTGCTCTTGGCGTGAAAGCCGGACTGGGTCGGCACTTGATCGGATAGGGCCATGGTTGCCTCTCGTCGGTTGGGACCGCGACGTCCGTGGGGGTACCCGTCGCCGGTCTGCTGGGATCGTTCGCACTTGCGGCGCTTTTGTGCAGACTACGATGATGCGGGGCTTGCGAGGACAGCGCGCAAGGACGCCTCGATCTCGCCGCTGCACCACTCATCGCCATAGTCGCGGTCGCTGCGGGCGCGCAGTGCTTGCTGTTCCGGCAGGCGGGCGATGCGGTCGGTCAGGGCGGCGATGGCGGGCGCGGTCGTGTCCAGCATCGGCCGCAGCGCCGGCAATTTCGCAGTCATGACGCCCCATAGAATGGCGGTCACGAGATCCGCGATGCCGGGCGCGTCGGTGCCCAGCATGTGGCCACCGTCTACCGTCAGGCCGTGGCGGCGCCCGTGCGCCTCAAAGATCGCCATCCAGCGGCCGAGGCGCGGGCGGTAGGCGTCCCATGCCGCCTGCGTCCACATCTGGGCGCCATTGTGCAGGGTCATTTCGTAGAGCACGTCGTTGGCGTCCGCGACGATCTTGTCGGTCAGGGCCGCGCGTTCCGGGTCGACCGGCATCAGCCCATGTTTGCGGCCCAGATAGCCCAGGATCGCGGGCATTTGGGCCAACGTTACGGTCGCGGCATGATCGGTCAGGACCGGCGGCCCCATATGCGGCACCAGCTGTTCCGCCGGCGCGTCCCGCATTTGGCGGACCATCACGTCCATGTCCGCCTCGGCCCAAGAGGCCCCGACATGGGCCAGCACCGCCCGAACGAACTCGCCGCGAAACGGCACCGGCCAGTAATATAGGGTGTAGTCGCTCATACGTTCTCGTCCTCAAAATGCGCGCGCCGGGTTGAGCGGTCTCAACGCCGCCGCAAGACCAGCGTCATGGAATGCGTCTCGAACGTGTGCTGTGTGGGTTCGGCTGCGAACAGAGCCTGCAGCCGTGCAAAAAACGTGTCGGCCAGCCGGTCGGCATGCTGCGAGCTGGCGGCAACCCGATTGAACAGGCCGTTGCGGAACGCTGACTCGGAAAAGCCGCGGGCGAAGTCGGCATAGTCCCGCGCGTATTGCGGTGCGTCACCGCCGCCCTCAAGAAACTGCACATAGGGGTTCGGCACCAGTTCGCTGACCAGTTCGACGATCTCGAACGCCGCCCGAAGATCCGGCTCCCGCTCTAGCGGCGCGCGCACCTCATGCAATTCTCGGAAATAGAGTGGGAAGACGAACCGATTAAGGCTCTCGCGATCAAGCAGCCCATCGGCCGCCATGCCGTCGGCGATGTGCCAGAAGGCGCGGTAAAGTCTGTGGCCGCCAGCGGCGAGACCGCTGCGGTCTTTCGGGTCCTTGATCGACGCCATGGTTTCAATGACGAGCCAGCCGCCGGCCTTTACCTCCTCGGCGCGCCGGCGAAGAAATAGTGTCCAATCGCGGTCAGCCTTTTCGCGGATCTCTTGGCGGGCCGCGCCCACCATGTCGGCGAAGAACAAGGAGTCGGGCGAGGCCATGGCGACCGCGCCGTCCAGCCAGTGCGCGGACATGAACGACATGCCCAGATCGATCGAGCCGACGCTGGCAACCGGGCCGAAAAAGCTGGCGGCAGAGGCCTCCGGCCGGGCCAAGCCGGCACGTGACCGGTAGCCGTCCGAGCGCTCTATGTTGGCGAACAGATCGTTCCAGTCGTTGCCGATCTGATCGTTGTGCACGGTCACGATCGGCAGATCGGGCCGCAACCCATGAACCTCGTCCATAACCGCAAGAAAGGCAGCCATGGAGTTGCGGCCCGGCCCACAGCCATAGTCGATGACACGAAGCTCGCGCCCGCTGAGGTCGAGGGCATGAACGGCGCGCTTCAGCCGCCCGACCTGGTTCAGCACCGCGCTGCGCTGAATCTCCGAGTAGCTGTCGTAGAAGCCGTCGCCGCCCATGCCCTCGGTGGCACGGATGTCGGGAGTGTCGGAGTTAGGCGGAACGTTCATCAGAAGACGGGGCAGTAGGGTCGTGACGTGGCTGGCCAGATAGGAACCTGAGCTAAGCGACAGTGTCAGTCAGCCCAGCCTTCCGCAAGCAGCATTGTTTCGCGTGCATCGGGGTTCAGGCAAAGCGCGCCCGAAGCCATCGCCCTGGCCGGCCGTCGATCGCCGCCAGGCCGGCGAAGATCAGCAGCATGCCGGCCAGATTGCGCGGCTCCAGCGTCTCGGAAATGATCAGCGCGCCGAGCAACAGGGCGCTGATCGGCGCGAGGAACGTGACGAGCAGGACGTTGGTTGCGCCGGCGGTCGACAGAAGACGGAAATAGAGATTGTAGGCGATCGCCGTGGAGAGGATCGCAACGCCGATGACGGCGGCCCAGACCTCCAGGCCCGGCATCGGCAATGACCAGGGCCGATCGATCACCAGCGCGACCGGCAGCATGATCGCCGTTCCCGCCGTCAACTGGCCAACCGCCGGGATCATTGCCGGCAGCCGGCGAAACCGCCGTCCATAAACGCCGGCGCAGGCGTACGAGAACGACGCCGCCAGGACCGCTAGCTGGGCCAGCACGTCGCCGCCCAATCCGCGCAGGGCCGCAGGACCGATCATCACCGCGACGCCAACCAGGCCGAGCGACACACCGGCGACGCGGGCGATCGTCAAGCGCTCGTCGGCGGCAAAGAACTGGACCAGAAGAACGGTGAACAGCGGCGTCGTCGCGATCAGGATCGCGGCTAACCCGCCCGTGATCTCGGTCTGGCCCCAGACGATCAGGCAGAAGGGCACGACATTGTTCAACAGCGCCATGACGAAGAAAGCGCCCCACAGCCGGGCGGTGAGGGGCACGGCAATGCGGCCGATGATCAGGACCGCGTACAGCGTGAGGGTCGCCAGCCCGGCGCGAAGCAAGACGATGGTCAAGGGCGGCAGCGCCTCCAGCATGATCTCGACGCCGAAGAACGCCCCGCCCCACAGCACTGACAGTGAGATCAGCATCAGCCATTCGGCCGCGCCCATCGTCTGGGCGGCTGGGGTACTGGGTGCCATGGACCGTCCGGTGTTGGTGGATCAGCACGGCCCCTTGGGACCGCTCAGCCGATCATGGCGCCGGGCGCCGGCTCACACCACCCGATTGTTGCGCGCCAACCGAAGGTCAGGGTTGTGTCTGGGAAGGCCTATTGGCAGGCCAGGCACTCTTCGTAGTCCGTCCGTTCGCCGCCGAGGGCCAGCGCCTTTTCGGGCCAGTCCTTGGTGTTGTCGGCCTCAACCCCCGCGAACTGGGCACGCTGGACGGATTTGGAGCGGCAGTAATAGAGGCTCTTCACGCCGGTCTCCCAGGCCCGCCAGTGCAGCATCATCAGGTCCCACTTGTCGATGTCGCCCGGCAGGAACAGGTTCAGCGACTGGCCCTGGCAGATGTAGGGCGTGCGGTCGGCAGCCAGTTCGATCAGCCAGCGCTGGTCGATCTCGAACGCCGTGCGGAAGACCGCCTTCTCGTCTTCGCCGAGACAGTCGAGATGTTGGACCGAGCCTTCCTGTTCCAGGATCGAGGCCCAGACCTCCGGCGTGTTGTGGCCCTTCTCTTCCAACAGGTCGGTCAGGTGCCGGTTCTTGACCGTGAACGAGCCCGACAGGGTCTTGTGGGTGAAGATGTTGGCCGGGATCGGCTCGATGCAGGGCGAAACGCCGCCGCAGATGATCGAGATCGACGCCGTCGGCGCGATCGCCAGCTTGTGGGAGAAGCGGGCCATCATGCCCCGCTCCTTGGCGTCCAGGCACGGCCCGCGCTCCTCCGCCAAGGTGACGGACGCCGCGTCGGCACCGGCGCGGATGTGCTTGAACAGGCGCAGGTTCCAGGACTTGGCCATGGCGCCTTCCAGCGGCACGCCCATGGATTGCAGGAAGGAATGGAAGCCCATCAGGCCCAGCCCGACCGACCGCTCGCGCATGGCGGAGTATTTGGCCCGCGCCATCGACTGCGGCGCGGTGTCGATGAAGTCCTGCAGGACGTTATCGAGGAAGCGCATGACGTCTTCGATGAAGCGCGGCTCCGTCGACCATTCGTGCCATTTCTCGGCGTTGATCGACGACAGGCAGCACACGGCCGTCCGATCATTGCCCAGATGGTCGGCGCCCGTATGCAGCATGATTTCGGAACACAGGTTGGAGGTCGAGACCTTCAAACCCAATTCGCGCTGATGGGCGGCCATCTGGCGGTTCACTGTGTCGGAGAAGATCAGATAGGGCTCGCCGGTCTGCAGCCGGATCTCAAGGATCTTCTGCCACAGCTTGCGGGCCGACACCGTGCGCAGGACCTCGCCCGTCTTCGGGCTGCGCAGGCCGAACTCCGCATCGTCGCGCACGGCCTCCATGAACTCGTCGGTGATGTTCAGGCCATGATGCAGGTTCAGGCTCTTGCGGTTGAAGTCGCCCGACGGCTTGCGGATTTCCAGGAACTCCTCGATTTCCGGATGGTGTACGTCGAGATAGACGGCGGCCGAGCCGCGCCGCAGCGAGCCTTGCGAGATCGCCAGGGTCAGCGAGTCCATCACCCGCACGAACGGGATGATGCCCGAGGTGTGGCCGCAGCCCTTCACCGGTTCGCCGATGGAACGCACCTGGCCCCAATAGGTGCCGATGCCGCCACCGTTGGAGGCCAGCCAGACATTCTCGTTCCAGGTACCGACAATGCCGTCGAGATCGTCGCTGACGGCGTTCAGGAAACAGGAGATCGGCAGACCCCGCGTCGAACCGCCATTCGACAGCACGGGCGTGGCCGGCATGAACCAGAGGCGCGAAATGTAGTCGTAAATCCGCTGGGCGTGGTCGCCGTCGTCGGCAAAGGCAATGGCCACGCGGGCGAACATGTCCTGATAGCTCTCGCCGGGCAGCAGATAGCGGTCTTCAAGCGTTGTCTTGCCGAAATCGGTCAGCAGCGCGTCGCGTGACCTGTCAAGCCGCAGGCTGACATCGTGCAGCTTCTTCTGCGGCCGCGTCAGCGAGACGGACGCCTCCCTGACCTCCCGTTTAGGTAGCTCCGCACCAACAACGGATTCAACGATGTCGAGAGCGGCCGTGGCGGTGACGGGCGGCGTCATGATGGTGTTCCCCTGCTACCAAATCGTCGGTGATTTGCCGGGCCAATTGGCCCAAGCGCAGAGAAACCCTAGGGTAATCTACTGATTGTGTATCCCCGGCCCCTCCACACTAGATATGGTATGGCAGGGGCGGAGTCCGGTCAATCATCAAACACAAGATGCATGACATTTATTGGTCGGGCGACGCTATATCTTGGGGTGCAGACGGGCGCAAGAAGGCTCATACCGCCAGCCTGGCCGGCGATTTGGGCAGCAACCGACAGTTTTAGACGCGTCGGCTTGACGCGGAGCGCCAGTTAGTCGCCTCGCGCTCACACATCCGGATGCAGCGACTATTGCGTCGCGGCGTCCTCGATCGCTTCGCCGGTGTTCTGAACGTCTTCGCCGACGCCGCGGATCGTGTTGTC
>JBCDFV010000049.1:0-27856 GCA_039177555.1 Pseudomonadota bacterium
CGAGGGCAATGAAGACGACGACCTGATTGTGCTGTTGAGCGGCACGGCGGGCTCGGTTGCCGGCAATGACGGCCTCGATACGATCCAGGTGTCGGGCACGGCCAACGTGCTGGGCGATATCGACGGTGGCGGCGACGCCGATACGATCGTCCTGACCGCCGCCAACCTGATTGGCGGCAATGTGCTGGGCGGCGACGGCAACGACCTGTTCGAATTGCGCGGCGATGTCGGGCTCGTGGGCGCGATCCAGGGCGGCGAGGGCAACGATACGCTGGTCGTGTTCTCCGGCGCGGTTCAGGCGGATATCGACGGGGCGGATGGCGGCGGCGGCACGGACGTGCTCACGTTCGACGCCTTCTCCGGCACCATCACGGCGCTCGGTTCCTGGGAGAGCCTTGGCGTGCAAAACGGCTCTGCGGTGACCGCGTCCGGTGTCACGTCCGATGACGTCTTTGTGGAGGACAGTTTCCTGGAACTGGTCAGCGCCACGGTCGGCGGCAGCGTCCTCGCCACAAACAACGGCACCACCAACCAGGAAACCATCGTGCTTGGCGCCGGCACGACGATCGTCGAGGATCTGGATGCCGGCATCGGCAACGACACGATCATCCTGGCCGGCGGCACGATCAATGATGACGATGGCGTCGCCAGCCGCATCAGCGCGGGCGAAGGCGACGATGTCATCGAACTGCGGTCCGGTACTTTCGTCGAGCTAGACTCTGGAAACGGCGCCGACACCATTACCCTGAACGGTTTGATCGATATCGGGGCAACGGTAGGAGGTGGCTCTGGCAACGACACGCTTCTACTGCTGTCTGGAAGCCTTGGCTTCGCGAACGGCGGAGCTGACGACGATACCATCGTGCTTAGCGGCGCAACGATCGGGCGAATTACCAGTGGACCAGGTGAGGACGTCGTTCTGCTGAACACGGGCACGGTCGATAGGGTCATCGATGCCAGCGACAACGATACGATCACCCTGAATGGCGCGCTGGTGCAGTCCGATATCACCAATGCGCGAGGCAATGACCTGATCAGGCTGCTGGATGGGACCCTGATTGGAGGCATCACGTCTGACGGCGAGGGCAATAATGGCGATTCGACGAACATCGACGACACAATCGTTGTCAGCGGCACGGTGGTGGTCGAGGGCAGTATCGGTGCCGGCAAGGGCAACGATACAATCGTTCTGACCGCTGCCAACCTGATCAGCGGCACGGTCGACGGTGAGGAAGGCGACGACCTGATCGAGTTGCGCGGCGATATCGGGCTTCAGGGCAACATCGATGGCGGTGCCGGCAACGATACCATCGACCTGATCTCCGGCGCGATTCCGAACCCGGACAGCGACGTGCTTGGCGGCGACGATAACGATCTGATCCGTCTGAACGGATCGGTTCTGGCGGCGGACGTCATCGGCGGCGCGGGCAACGATACGATCGAGTTGCTTTCTGGCAGTTTGACCCTGTCGACAGACACGGTCCAGGGCGGCGCCGGCAACGACACGATCACGCTCGCAGGCGCCGAGACCGAAGGCGCGATCGAGGGCAACGAGGACGACGACCTGATCGAGCTGTTCAGCGGCACGGCGGGCTCTATCGCCGGCAATGACGGTCTCGACACCATCGTCGTGTCGGGCACGGCCAAGGTGCTGGGCGACATCGACGGCGGTGGCGGCGACGATACGATCATCCTGACCGCCGCCGACCTGATTGGCGGCAATGTGCTGGGCGGCGACGGCAACGACCTGTTCGAACTGCGCGGCGATGTCGGGCTGGTGGGCGCCATCCAGGGCGGCGAGGGCAATGACACGCTGGTCGTGTTCGCCGGCGCGGTGCAGTCGGACATCGACGGCGCGGATGGCGGCGGCGGTACCGACACGCTGACCTTCGACGCCTTCTCCGGCACGGTTACGGAGCTCGGAGCCTGGGAGAGTCTGGGCGTCCAGAACGGGTCCATCGTGACGGCCAACGGCATCACTGCCAACGACGTCACGGTGGAGAACAGCTTCCTGGAGCTGATCGGTGCCACCGTTTCGGGCGGTGTCGCCGCCTCCGACATCGGCAGCTCCAGCCAAGAGACCATCGTCTTGGGCGCCGGAACGACGATCCGCAGTGTGAACACCGGCGGCGGCGACGACACGGTCATACTTGACGGGGGGTCCGTAGCTGCATCGTCACAAATCCGAACAGGGGCGGGTGACGATCTGATCGCGCTCAGGTCCGGCTCACTGCGGAGTGTGATTGCCGAGGACGGCAACGACACCATCATCCTGGACGGTTTGGTCGCGGCATCAGCGGTTGTTGGTGGCGGCAACGACGATGACACTCTGGTGCTGTTGTCCGGCGCACTTTCTGCTGCAAATGGCGGCAGTGGCAACGACACAATTCTGCTCAAAGGGGCAACCGTCGATTTCCCCTCGGGAAGTCCGGGCGACGACCTCATCGTGCTTGAGGCAGGTATCATTACTCAGGTCACAGATTTCTCCGGCAACGACACAATCCTCGTCAGCGGCACGGTCTTCGTCGGCAGCGACATCGGCAGCGGTGGGGGCAACGACACCATCGTGCTGACCGCCGCCCAGCAGATTGGCGGCAATGTGGGCGGCGAAGCCGGCGACGACGTCATCGAACTGCGCGGCGATGTCGGGCTGCTGGGCACGATCCAAGGCGGCGGAGGCAACGACACGCTGGTCGTGTTCTCCGGTGCCGTTCAGTCGGACATCGATGGCGCCGATGGTGGCAACGGCACGGATGTCCTGACCTTCGACGCCTTCTCCGGCACCATTGCGGCGCTCGGCTCTTGGGAGAGCCTGGGCGTGCAGAACGGCTCCACCGTGACCGCATCCGGCGTCACCGCCGACGACGTTTTCGTCGAAGACAGCTTCATTGAACTGATCAGCGCCACGGTCACCGGCAACGTCGCAGCGACCAACAACGGCGCCACCAATCAGGAAACCATCGTGCTGGGCGCCGGCACGACGATCGGCGGCGATGTCTTGGCCGGCGACGCCGACGATACGGTGGTGCTGAACGGTGCGACGATCGATGGGGCGATCGGCATCGACGCCGGCGACGGTAACGACACGATCAACCTGGTATCTGGCGCGCTTTCCGGCCCTGATGCCAAAGTTGATGGTGGGGAGGGCGATGACCTGGTGCTGCTCAATGGCGCCACGATCCGTAGAATCGAAGCCGGCAATGGTAACGATACGATCAATTTGTTCGACGGAACTGCGACCACGGTACTTGGCGGTAGTGGAAACGACACGATCACTCTGATCAGCGCGACCGTCAATCAGATCAGCGGCAAGGCGGATAACGACCTCATTGTGCTTAGCGGTGGCGTCGTACAGACCTCCGTTTTGGCTGGTGACGGCGACGATACCATCGTCCTCGATGGCAGCGAAGTCGGCAGCCTATTCGCTAACGCCGGCAATGACCTTATCCGGCTGGTCAACGGCACAGTTTCCGATCGGGTTGACGGGGCGGATACCGTGAATGGCGGCATTCCGGTGCTCACGAATGTTGACGACACGATCATCCTGTCGGGTACGGCCGCGATCCTTGGCGACATCCGTGGCTCTTTCGGCAACGACACCATCATCCTGACTTCGGCCAAGGAATTCACCGGCAGCGCCTTTGGCGACGACGGCGATGACCTGATCCTCCTGAACGGTGCCGAGGTCGGTGGCGACATCGATGGCGGCGCGGGCAACGATGTCATCCGCCTGACCTCAGGCTCCGTCGGCGGCAATGTCCTGGGGGCGGACGGCGACGACACCATCACTGTGAACGGCATCACGGTTGAATTCCCAAGCCGGATCGACGGCGGCGCGGGCAACGATGTTATGAAGCTGCTGTCCGGCACGATCGTCAGCGCCTCGGGCGATGACGGCGACGACACGATTGTGCCCAACGGCATGGTATCGCCTTCGGGTGTTGCCTCGGGGGGTGACGGTAACGATACCTTCTTGCTGCTCGACGGAACTCTTGGGAGTGTGGAGGGCGACGCCGGGAACGATCTGCTGGTGCTGTCCGGCGCAGTCCTCGCGTCGATTGACGGCGGCTTTGATGACGACACGCTGTTGCTGCGCAGCGGCACGGTCAACTTCGTCAATGACGGGCGCGGCAAAGACCTAACGCGCCTGAATGGTGCCCTGGTCCTGGGCAACATCTCCAACACCAGCGGCGATGACGTGATCGAACTGATCGCCGGTACCGTGGTCGGCGGCATTGAGGCCGGCGATGAAAACAACGCCTCCACAGAGACGGTGAACGACACAATCGTCGTCAGCGGGACGGCCTCGGTCGGCGGTGATGTCGAGAGCGGCCGGGGCGACGACACGGTAATCCTAACCGCTGCCAGGATGATCGGCGGCGACGTGCGGGGCGGCAAGGGCAATGACCTGTTCGAACTGCGCGGCGATGTCGGCCTAGTGGGTTCGGTCCTGGGCGATGAGGGCAACGACACGGTCGTGGTCTTCTCCGGCGCGCTTCAGTCCGACATCGACGGCGCCGATGGCGGCGACGGTACAGATACGCTCACCTTTGATGCCTTCGCCGGCACGATTACGACCTTTGGCGGTTTTGAGGTGCTGGGCGCGCGCAACGGCTCCACGCTGACGGTCCAGGGCATCAGCGCCGATCGTGTCGCGGTGGAGGACAGCTTCATCGAACTGCTCGGCACCGCGGTCGACGGCAGCATCGTCGCCACGGATGGGGGCGTCACCAAACAGGAGACTATCGTTCTGGGCGTCGGCACGACGGTTGGCGGCGGTGTGGAGGCCGGCTTGGGCGATGATACCATTGTCCTGAACGGCGCGACGGTGACGGAGGCCATCAGGGCCGGCGACGGCAACGATGTCGTCGACTTGAAGGCCGGCATGGCCCTGTTCGCCTTTGGCGAAGACGGCAATGACCGGATCACCCTCAACGGTGCTTCGTTGACGGCTATCGGCGGCGGTGCCGGCAATGACACGGTACTGCTGCTGTCCGGTTCGGCCGGTTCGGTGGACAGTGGCTCCGGCAATGGCCGCATCGTGCTGGATGGGGCTACGGTGGGCAGCATCTCGGGCAACGCCGGCAACGACGCGATCATTCTTCAGTCCGGGACGGCAACCACCGCGCGCGACGGTAACGGCGACGATACGATTACCTTGAACGGCGCGATCTTGAGCGGCGACATAAGTTCCAGTTCGGGCTTCGACACCATCAATCTCTTCGCGGGCACGCTGACGGGTAGCGTTGTCGAGTTCGTCGATCCAAACACCGCGACCTCGCTGCGCAACGACGTCGTCGTGGTCAGCGGCACGGTCAGTGTTGGCGGAGACATCAAGACTGATGAGGGCGAGGACACGATCATCCTGACCGCCGCCAACCTGATCGGCGGCGATGTCGATGCCGGCGCCGGCAACGACGTGATCGAGTTGCGCGGCAATGTCGGCCTGTCCGGCAGCATCCTGGGCGGCGAGGGTGACGACGAGCTGATCGTGTTCAGCGGCGCGGTGCAGGCCGACATCGACGGCGCCGATGGCGGCGCCGGCAACGATAGGCTCAGCTTCGACGCCTTCTCCGGCTCCATCACGGATTTGGGCTCGTGGGAGAGCCTGGGCGTTCAGAACGGGTCGACCGTTACGGCCGAGGGTGTGGCGGCCGTCGATGTCACGGTCGAGGACAGCTTCATCGAACTGGTCAGCGCCACGGTCGTCGGCAACGTGGCCGCGACCGATGACGGCGCGACCAATCAGGAAACCATCGTTCTGGGCGCCGGCACCACGATCGGCGGCGATGTCTTGGCAGGTGTGGCCGACGATACGGTGGTGCTGAACGGAGCGACGTTCGGCGGCAATATCGATGCCGGCGCCGGGAACGACACGATCAATCTGGTGTCCGGCGCGATTCAGGGCTTTGGGGCCACCATAGAGGGTGGTGAAGGCGACGATCTGGTGGTGCTCAATGGTGCGATTCTGCCTGATGCTGGGATTGCTGACGATTCTGGAGGAAACGACACCGTCATCCTATTAGCGGGCGAGGCGCAAGAGGTGCGCACAGGCTCCGGCATCGATACCATCAGCCTGCAAGGCGCGCTGGTGGGGTCGATTTCTACAGGAGAGGGCGATGATCTTATCCTCCTGACCAATGGCACGGCTACCGGTATCACACGCGGCGGCGAAGGCGACGACACCATACTTCTTAGTGGTGCCGTGGTCGGTTTCATTGGCGGTGACGTTGGCAACGATGTAATTCGGCTGGAAGGCGGCACGGCCACCGGCAACATCACTGGCGGGGACACGCGGAATGGCGGGCCGGTGCTCACCAACGCCGAGGATACGATTATCCTGGATGGCTCGGCGGTGATCCTTGGCGACATTGGTGGCTCGTTCGGCAACGACACCATCATCCTGACCTCGGCAAAGGAGTTTGCCGGCAGCGCGCTCGGGCAAGACGGCGATGACCTGATAATCCTGAACGGCGCCGAGGTCGGCGGCGACATCGACGGCGGTGCGGGCAACGACACGATCGAGCTGTCCTCGGGCACAATGCCTGACCCAGACAGCGAGGTTCGCGGCGGCGACGATGACGATCTGATCCGCCTGAACGGCGCAACCTTGGGCGCCGACATCATCGGCGGTGCGGGCAACGATACGATCGAACTCCTGTCCGGCAGCCTGACCTTGCTGACAGACATGGTCCAGGGGGGCGCAGGCAACGACACGATCACGCTCGCTGGTGCCGAGACCCAAGGCGCGATCGAGGGCAACGAGGATGACGACCTAATCGAGCTGTTGAGCGGCACGGCGGGATCGATCGCCGGCAATGATGGTCTTGATACCATCGTCGTCTCGGGCACGGCCAGCATTCTAGACGGCATTGACGGCGGTGCCGACGACGACACGATTGTGCTGGCTGCTGCCAACCTGATCGGCGGTGATGTTCTGGGCGGTGACGGCGACGATGTCTTCGAGTTGCGCGGCGATGTTGGCCTTTCCGGCACCATCCAAGGCGGGATCGGCGACGACGAGTTGATCGTGTTCAGCGGTGCTGTGCAAGAAGACATCGACGGCGCGGATGGTGGCGCCGGCAATGACCGGCTGACCTTCGACGCCTTCTCCGGCGCCATCACCGATCTGGGCTCGTGGGAGAGCCTGGGCGTGCAGAACGGCTCGACCGTCACGGCCGAGGGTGTCACGGCCGTCAGTGTCACGGTCGAAGACAGCTTCATCGAACTGGTCAGCGCCACGGTTGGCGGCGACGTGGCCGCGACCGACGGCGGCGCGGCCAATCAGGAAACCATCGTTCTGGGCGCGGGCACCACGATCGGCGGCGATGTGATGACAGGCGCGGCCAATGACACGGTGGTGCTGAACGGCGCGACGATCGATGGCGCGATCGATGCGGGCGCCGGGAACGACGTCATTGAACTGGTCTTCGGTTCAATCCTCGAGATTTTCGGCAGTGTCGAAGGCGGCCAAGGCAATGATCTGATTGTGCTGAACGGTGCGGTTCTGTCTGGCAGTATTCGGGATCAGGGAGGCGGTGACGACACCATCAAGGTGCTTGCTGGCGAAGTGGGCGGGGTAAGCGCCGGTGACGGTAGCGACGTGATTGTCATCAGGGGCGGCACGGTTACTGGCAGCACACGCGGCGAAGCTGGTGACGATTCCATCCTTATTGATGGTGGCATTGTCGATGCCGTGAGTGGTGGCGTTGGGAACGATGTGATTCGGCTTGCTGGTGGCACGGCCACTGGCATCGTCACTGGCGGGGACTTTGTGAATGGCGCGCCGGTGCTCACCAACGCCGACGACACGATTATCCTATCCGGTACGGCGTCGATACTCGGCGACATTGGTGGCTTTGTCGGCAATGACACCGTCATCCTGACCTCAGCCAAGACCTTTGCCGGCAGCGCCCTTGGTGAAGACGGCGATGATCTGATCATCCTGAACGGCGCCGAGGTTGGCGGGGACGTCGACGGCGGGGCCGGTAACGATACCGTTGTGCTGACCAGCGGGTCGGTCAGGTCCGTGACCGGCGGTGACGGCAACGACGTCTTCGAACTGCGCGGCGATGTCGGTCTCGCCGGCAGCCTACTGGGTGGCGAAGGTGACGATCAGTTGATCGTCTTCTCCGGCGCAGTCCAGGCCGATATCGACGGCGCGGACGGCGGAGACGGCAACGACACCCTGACCTTCGACGCCTTCTCCGGCACCACCACCGGCCTCGGCTCGTGGGAGAGCCTGGGCGTACAGAACGGATCGACAGTCACGGCCGATGGCATAACCGCTACCGACGTCTCGGTTGAAGACAGCTTCATCGAACTGACCGGCGCCACGGTCAGCGGCAGTGTCGAGACGACCGACATCGGCGTCACGAACGAGGAGACCATCGTTCTGGGCGCCGGCACGACGATCGCGGGCGATGTGTCGGCCGGCATTGGTGACGATACGGTCGTTCTGGACGGCGGCGTGGTCGCCGAGGCCGGCGAGATCCAATTGGGTGCCGGCGATGATGTCGCGAACCTCATTTCCGGCGGCTTCCGTGCGTTGGGGGCCGCGGAGGGCGCCGATACGATTGTCTTGAACGGCCTCGTCGACAACGGCGCACGCGTGTTTGGTGGCGATGACGACGACACAATTGTGCTGCTATCGGGCGCGCTAGAGACCGCGGCGGGCAGCCGTGGCAACGATACGATCCGGCTCAGCGGTGCGACCGTGCCCATCCTCAACGGCAACAGCGGCGACGATCTCATTCTGTTGGATGCGGGCATCACCGACGAAGTCCGCGACGGCAGCGGCAACGACACGATCCGTCTGAACGGCGCCCTGGTCCAGTCCGGGATCCTGAACAGCGCTGGTGCCGATGTCATCGAACTGACAGCGGGCACCTTGACCGGCGGCGTGGACGCTAGCGGCGAGGACAGTGCCGGCGCCGTTCCGGTTGGCGATACGATCATCGTTAGCGGTACGGCCTTCATCGATGGCGACATCGACAGCGGCCGGGGCGACGACACGATCCTGCTTGTCTCGGCCCAACAGCTTAACGGCAATGTGCTCGGTGGTGACGGTAGTGACCTGTTCGAACTGCGCCCCGGTTTCGATCTGTCGGGTACGATCCAGGGCGGCGCGGGTGCGGACGAGCTTGTCCTGTTCTCCGGTGCGTTCGACATCGATCTGTCTGCGTCGACTGGCGGAGACGACAGCGACATCGTAACCTTTGATGGTTTCTCCGGAACGATCTCCGAAATCGCTGAGTGGGAGATCGTCGGCCTGCGCAACGAGTCCGATGCGACGTTGAACCGCCTGACCGATGTCGAGGCCGTGCGGGTCGAGGACAGTCGTGTCGTGCTGATCGACACCGAGGTCGCGGGCGACGTCTTTGCGACCGACGCCGGCATCGACAATCAGGAAGTGATCGTATTGGGCCCCGGCACAGTGATCGGCGGCGGCGTCTTCGGTGGTCTCGGCGACGATACGGTCGAACTTCTGGCTGGATTTGACCCGGCGGACATTCAAGGCGACCTGGGCGGCGGAGCAGGCCTGGACGGGCTCCTTTTCCGGGGCATCGTCGGCACGATGACGGGCGAACGGTTGGTGAGTTGGGAAACGATTGATCTGGCTGACCAGACCGACTTGACGCTGGCCGGGGCCATGCTGGGTACCGGCAGCGCACCTGGTCAGGGCCTCTTCGTCCGCGACCAGTCGATCCTGCGGTTCGTCAGTGATTTCGTGATCGACGGAAACCTGACCAATTTCGGCGCGATCGATCTCAGCGCCGACGGCGAGGCGGGCACGGACCTGACGGTGACCGGCGACTACACGGCCGGATCCGACCTGTTCATGGATGTCTTCGTGGGCGCAAACGGCAATCTGGCGGCCGATGCGCTGACCATCGAGGGCTCCGCCACCGGAGACACGGCTGTCACCCTGAACGTGGTCGAGCAAGGCGAGGCCGGGGACAGCAACAGCGTGCTCCTGATCTCGGTGGCTGAGCCATCAACCGGCACGTTCGCTCTCAGCGACGCGGTGATCTCCGGCTTGTTCGAGCTGGAGTTGGTGACGGAAGATGGTCAGGACTGGTTCTTGCAGTCCTCGGAGATCTTCATCGGCCAGTCTTTCGCGTATGAGAGCCTGCCGGGTGCCTTGCAGGCGGTTGGCAGCGCGGCCATCGGCACCTTGGCCGAGCGGGTCGGCGTCGGCGGTGCGGTTGCCGGAATCGACGGCCCGACACTGGCCTTGCCCATGGCCAACGGGGCCTGGGCCCGTGCGGTTGGCGTTTCGGCGGAGAGCGAGGGCGACCTTAGCAGCACGACCGGGGGATCGTTCGAACAGGATCTGTGGCTGTTGCAGGCGGGTGCCGAGTTCATCGTCTCCGACACCGCGTCGGGCCGTCTGTTGGTCGGCGGCATGGCCCATGTCGGCCAGAGCACGCTGGACGCCTTCGACCGCTTCGGCAGTCAGCGCAGCGACATCGAGATCGATGCCTATGGCGTTGGCCTCAGCACCACCTGGTACGGCGCCGGCGGGTTCTATGCCGATGGGGTGGTGCAGTACACGGCTTACGATGTCGACCTGAACGCCACGGTTGGCGGCCGCCTCGGCTCGACCGACGGATGGGGCGTGGCAGTCTCGGGCGAGGCCGGCTATCGCATTCCGGCCGGCGACGGCCTGATGATCGT
Source organism: Pseudomonadota bacterium (assembly GCA_039177555.1). Classification (GTDB taxonomy): domain Bacteria; phylum Pseudomonadota; class Alphaproteobacteria; order DSM-16000; family Inquilinaceae; genus JANQGH01. Next base: position 10,681 of record JBCDFV010000049.1, read on the forward strand.
GCCCCAGGCCCAACTGGTCTGGCAGACGGTCGACTTCGACGATTTCAACGACCGGGATGGCGTGACGGTGCGGCTCGATGACGGTGACAGTCTGATCGGGCGCTTGGGTCTGTCGGTTGAGGCGCGGCAACTGTTCGGCGCCGCGATTGCCACCGGCTATGCCGAGGCCAACCTGTTGCATGAATTCCTGGCCGACAATCAGGTCACGGCGGCAGGCACGACCCTGGCTCAGGACCTTGGCGGCACGGCGGCGGAGCTCGGGCTGGGCGGTGCGCTGGCCTTGTCGGAAACCATCTCCCTCTATGCCGAGGTCGACTACCGGGTGCCGTTCGATGACGGGATCGAGGCGCTCCAGGCCAGCGGCGGACTGCGCATTAACTGGTAGGCCAGCAGCCGACCCTCAGTTGGCTGCGGTTGGCTGCGTCAATCCGCGTGGGACGGCTGGACACTCATCCCAACCGTGCATAGGTTTCGGATAGCCATTCGCGGTGCGCTCTTCGTTTGACGAAAGCCCCGACGAGACCATCCAAACACGCCATCTCTTAGGGGAGAAATCATGCACGACGCACGCAGGTTTTACATCAACGGGGCCTGGGTGATGCCGCTCGACGGTCGCGACGAGATGGTGACAAATCCCTCGACCGAAGAACCCTTCGCCACGATTTCGCTCGGTGGCCAGGCCGACACTGATGCCGCGGTGGCCGTGGCCAAGGCAGCCTTCCCGGTATGGTCGCGAACGCCCAAGGACGAACGCGTCGCCGCGCTTGAACGGCTGTTGGCCGCCTATCAGGACCGCGCGGACGACATGGCGCAGGCGATCAGCCAGGAGATGGGCGCGCCGATCGCGATGGCGCGCAAGTCCCAGGTTGGGGCCGGCCTAGGCCACCTGAAGGGCGCCATCCGCACGCTGAAGGGCTTCGACTTCGACCAGATGCTGGGCGATCACGCGCCCGGCGACCGTATCCTGATGGAGCCGATCGGCGTCTGCGCCCTGATCACGCCGTGGAACTGGCCGATGAACCAGGTGGTGCTGAAGGTCGCACCGGCACTGGCGGCCGGCTGCACCGTAGTCTTGAAACCGTCCGAACTCGCGCCGCTGTCGTCGTATCTGTTTGCCGAGATGGTGGACGCGGCCGATCTTCCCGCAGGGGTGTTCAACCTCGTGAACGGCGATGGGGCCGGCGTCGGCACGCAGCTATCCGTGCATCCGGATGTCGACATGGTCAGCTTCACCGGGTCGACGCGCGCGGGCCGTGCGATCACCAAGAACGCGGCCGAGACCATCAAGCGCGTGACGCTGGAACTGGGCGGCAAGGGTGCCAACATCGTCTTCGCCGACGCCGACGAGAAGGCGGTGACGCGCGGCGTGCGCCACTGCTTCAACAATTCAGGTCAGTCCTGCAATGCGCCGACCCGAATGCTGGTGGAACGCTCGATCTACGATCAAGCGGTCGAAACCGCGCGGTCGGTGGCCGAGACGACCGAGGTCGCGGCCGCGGACCTGGACGGACGACAGATCGGCCCCGTCGTGTCCGAGGCGCAATGGAACAAGGTCCAGGGCCTGATCCAGCAAGGCATCGACGAGGGCGCGCGGCTGGTTGCCGGGGGCACCGGCCGGCCCGACGGCCTGAACAGAGGCTGGTTTGCCCGGCCGACTGTCTTTGCCGATGTGGCGCAGGACATGACGATCTGGCGCGAGGAAGTCTTCGGCCCCGTGCTTGCGATCTCGCCGTTCGATGGTGAAGACCAGGCCGTCGACTTGGCCAACGACACCGCCTACGGCCTGGCCAACTACGTCCAGACGCAGGATCTGGAAAAGGCCCGCCGGACGTCCCGGGCCCTGCGCAGCGGCATGGTGCAGATCAATGGGGCCTCGCAAGGCGCCGGCGCCCCGTTCGGCGGCTATCGCCAATCGGGCAACGGGCGCGAAGGCGGTATTTGGGGGCTTGAGGACTTCCTCGAAGTGAAAGCCGTCAGCGGCTGGCAATGAGACGCGCTTAAGCCGGCCGTTGCGCGACGTCCAGAACCAGTGCGCCCAAGGCTTTGAAATCGTGAGTGCGCGGCGATGTCTTTCGCCACGCGAGACCAACGCTTCTGCTCGGTTGCGGGGCCTCGAACGGCAACACCTGGATACCGTTATGCCTGGCCTCGACGCTGAGGCTGATCTCGGGCAACAGCGTCAGGCCCATCCCGTTCGCGACCATCTGGACAATCGTCGACAAGGTCGAGGCGCCGAAGGTATCCAAGGCGTCGATCTGGCGTGCGCGGCAGAATGTCAGCGCCTGATCGCGCAGGCAGTGGCCATCCTCCAGCAGCAGCAATCGTCCGCCCTTCAGCAACTCTGAACTGACGGGCATGGCGACGGTCGAACCGTCTTCGTCCAACCCCGCCATGGCTGCCTCTTTGCGCCAGCCGGCCGGTGCAGCCAGCAGGAAGCGATCCTCAAACAAAGCTTCGGTCGCGATATCCGGATGCTCGACCGGCAGCGCCAGCAACAGGACGTCAAGCTGGCCGTCGATCAATTCGTCGATCAGGGTCTCGGTCAAGGTCTCTCGGACATGCAGGTCAAGGTCGCGATACCGTTCGCGCATCAAGGGCAGCACTGTCGGTAGGATGTACGGCGCAAGCGATGGGATGATGCCCAGGCGCAGCGGACCCGCGAGCGCTTCCCCGTGATGATGGGCGAAGTCGTCCAAGTCGCGGACCGCGTTGAGGATGCCCTTCGCCCGTTCAAGCACCTCTCGGCCGACCTCGGTCAAATGCAGGCCTTGCTGACGGCGCTCGAAGAGCTTCACGCCCAATCCGGCCTCAAGTTCCCGCACTTGCATCGACAGTGCGGGCTGCGTCACGCTGCAGAATTCAGCGGCCTTGCCGAAATGGCCGAACCGAGCGACGGCCGCGAAGTAACGGAGCTGCTTGAGAGAGATCACCGACCCGAGACTCATTCTTAAAATCAGAAAAACTTATTGATCTGTAAACATATTGCGATTGGACCTGATAGCAAGCGGCGATGTACCTTACAGCCATCAACAAACAGGCACCTACACAGCAGGAGCGAATGAGCCATGGATGGTGAAAGCAGATGCCCCGTTATCAGCGGCGGTCATATACGCGCAGCGACAGGTAGCTCGGCAAACCAGCGCTGGTGGCCCAATCAGCTGAACCTGAAAGTGCTGAACCAGAACTCGCCCCTGATCGACCCGATGGGCGAGGATTTCGATTACGCCGAAGAGTTCAAGACGCTCGACCTCGACGCCGTCGTGAAGGACCTGGAGAAGGTCATGACGGACTCGCAGGATTGGTGGCCGGCGGATTACGGCCATTATGGCCCGTTCTTCATCCACATGGCCTGGCACTCAGCCGGCACCTACCGCGTGGCCGACGGCCGGGGCGGCGCATCGTCCGGCAGCCAGCGTTTCGCGCCCCTGAACAGCTGGCCCGACAACGCCAGCCTCGACAAGGCCAGGCGTCTGCTCTGGCCGGTCAAGCAGAAATACGGCCGGAAGCTCTCCTGGGCCGATCTCCTGATCCTCACCGGCAACGTCGCTCTGGAGTCGATGGGTTTCAAAACCTTCGGTTTCGCCGGCGGCCGCGAAGACGTCTGGGAGCCCGAGGAGGACATCTATTGGGGACCTGAGACCGAGTGGCTGGGCGACGAGCGCTATACCGGCGACCGGGTCCTGGAAAACCCGCTCGGTGCAGTCCAGATGGGCCTGATCTATGTGAACCCGGAAGGCCCGAACGGCAATCCGGACCCGGTCGCGTCGGGCAGGGACATCCGCGACACGTTCGGCCGCATGGCCATGAACGACGAGGAGACCGTTGCGCTGGTCGCCGGCGGTCATGCCTTCGGCAAGTGCCATGGCGCGGCCGATCCGTCGAAATATGTCGGCCGGGAGCCCGAAGGTGCCAGCATCGAAGAGCAAGGGCTGGGCTGGAAGAACACCTATGGCAGCGGCAAGGGCGGCGACACGATCACCAGCGGGATCGAAGGTGCCTGGACCGAAACGCCGATCAAATGGGACAGCAACTATCTGGAGGTCCTGTTCCGCTACGATTGGGTGCTGACCAAGAGCCCGGCCGGCGCCAACCAGTGGACGCCGAAGAACCCGGAGGCGGCGAATACGGTTCCGGACGCGCATGATGCGTCGAAGCGGCACGCGCCGATGATGACGACCGCCGACATGGCGCTGCGCATGGACCCAATCTACGAGCCGATCGCGCGCCGCTTCCTTGAGAACAAGGCGGAGTTCGAGGACGCGTTCGCCCGGGCCTGGTACAAGCTGACGCACCGCGACATGGGGCCGGTCAGCCGGTATCTCGGCAAGCTGGTTCCCGAAGAGCAATTGATCTGGCAAGACCCGGTTCCGGCCGTCGACCACGCGTTGATCGACGATCAGGACATCGCCGACCTGAAGGCCAAGCTGTTGGCGTCGGGCCTGTCGATTTCCCAGCTTGTCGCGACGGCTTGGGCCTCGGCATCGTCCTTCCGCGGCTCCGACAAGCGGGGCGGCGCGAACGGCGCGCGCATTCGCCTGGCGCCGATGAAGGATTGGCAGGTGAACCAGCCGGCCGAACTGGCCAAGGTGCTGCCGGTGCTGGAGAAGGTCCAGGCGGACTTCAACAACGCGCAGACCGGCGGCAAGAAGGTCTCGCTGGCCGATCTGATCGTTCTGGGCGGCAGCGCGGCCGTCGAAGAGGCGGCGAAGCGCGGCGGCCATGACGTTACGGTACCGTTTGCACCGGGGCGGACCGACGCCACCCAGTTGCAGACCGAGATCGACTCCGTGGCCCATCTTGAGCCCGCCGCCGATGGCTTCCGCAACTACGCCAATGGCGGCCACCGCCCGGCGGAGGACATGCTGGTCGACCGGGCGCAGTTGCTGACCTTGACGGCGCCTGAAATGGCGGTGCTGGTTGGCGGCCTGCGCACCTTGAATGCCAACCATGGCGGGTCGTCGCATGGCGTGTTCACGGACCGGCCGGAGACGTTGAGCAACGACTTCTTCGTCAATCTGCTCGATATGGCAACGGACTGGCAGCGCTCCCCCGGCCAAGAGGATGTGTTCGAGGGCCGGGACAGGGCGACGGGCAATCTCAAATGGACCGCCACCGGTGTCGATCTGATTTTCGGGTCGAACTCCGAGCTGCGCGCGCTGGCTGAGGTTTATGGCTGCGACGACGCGCGTGATACGTTCGTGACCGACTTCGTCGCCGCCTGGACCAAGGTGATGGACCTCGACCGGTTCGATCTGCACTAAGGTCCCGACAGGCGCCGGCCGGTTGAGACAGTTCTCGGCCGAAGCGGCAAGCTGATAGCCGGCCCGACAGTGTTGAAATCAGTGTCGGGCCGGCTTTTTCGTTCGGCCACAGCTTCGCCCGGGGTTGGAACACTTGCGCCGAGAGGCTGGAAGATTCGGCCAGGTGAAGAGATGAAATAAAGAGAATTAAAAACAATAAAATAATAGGCAAAGATCAGAATTAAAATGAACGACGGCTCTGGTGTTTCCGCTTGACGAGCCTCCAGCATGTTCTTTTTATGTTCTTATGCTGAGCATCTCCGTATCACGCAGCGCTCGAGCTTGCAGCAGCGTAGGGCTGTTGGCGCCGCCAACATGACGGGCCACGCCACCATCCTTCATGCCGATCTTGACGCGTTTTACGCCTCGGTCGAACAGCTGCTTAATCCGTCCTTGCGCGGAAAACCCGTAGCAGTCGGAGGCGGGGTTGTGCTCGCCGCATCCTACGAGGCCAAGGCGTTCGGGGTTCGCAGCGGCATGCCCGGTCGTCGCGCCCGTGATCTCTGTCCTGATCTCACCTTCGTTCCCGGCCATTTTCGGCAGTATCAACGGCTGGGTGACGCCGCCATCGACGTTTTGCGCGACTTCACCCCGGCGGTGGAGCGCATTTCGATCGACGAGGCTTTCGCCGACGTGGCGGGCACGGACCACCTGTTCGGCGCGCCGGAAACCATCGCCAGCAAGATCCGAGGGCGGGTGCGGACCGAGGTAGGGTTGCCCATCTCTCTCGGCGTCGCGCGCACCAAGCATCTCGCCAAAATCGCCTCGCAGGTGGCCAAGCCGGACGGGCTGGTTGTCGTCGCGCCGGGGACCGAGCGAGCGTTTCTACGAGATCTGCCGGTCGAGCTGATGTGGGGTGTTGGTCCCGTTGCCAAGGCGCGCTTGGCAGGCCAGGGAGTGTTCACGATCGGCCAACTAGCCGAAACCCCCGGGCAGTCACTGGAACGGTTGCTGGGCCGTGCCGCCGGCGAAAAGCTGGCCGATTTGGCGCGCGATTGCGATCCACGGGCGGTTGCGACCCATCGGCGCGCGCGATCCGTCGGCGCTCAGTCGGCCCTCGGCCGGAAACCTGCGATCGAGGCCGTCTTCCGCCCCACGCTGCTGCATCTGGCCGACCGGGTTGCCTCGCGCCTGCGCGCCAAGACACTGGCCGGCCGCACGGTCACCGCGCGGGTCAGGTTCGCCGATCTGCACGCGGTGACGCGATCGGTAACGCTGCCCGCCGCGATCTCGGCCACGGGCATCCTGGCCGAGATCGGTGAGGATCTGGTGCGCGCCGCCTTGATCGACCATCCCGATGAACGAAGCATTTCCCTGCTCGGCGTTTCCGTGTCCCATCTCGAGGCGTGCCCGGACCTGCAACTCGAACTGCCCTTGGGCTTGCATGACGACAGGCGCCGTCCTGGAACGCGAAAGGGGGCGGCCCGCTGGACCGCTGATCGCGCCATGGATGCCATCCGCGATCGTTTTGGGCGCGACGCGATCGGCTATGGCTCGGTGTTCCTAGGCAACCGCCGCGCGGTTCCGGACGCCTTTCGCGAATTGGCCGAACGTGACCTGTAGCGTTCGCCGCCTCCTGCCGTCAGGCGAGGAAGTCGACCAGCCAGCCCCACTGCAAATCGTTGTTCAGGGCCGGCGCATGGCCGCAGCGCGGGTCCGTGCGCAGGATCGCGCGGGGACCGCGTTCGGTCATTTGCTGGGCAATCTCAGGCGGCAGGAGGTCGGATTGGCCACCTCTCAGCAGCAATGTCGGCGCGGTAATCGCATCATAGGCCGGCCACTGGGCATAGTCGTCCTGGGGCAGCGTGAACTGCTCGGCAATGCGGGGGTCGTAATGCAGCGTCAGGCGGCCATCTTCCCGGCGGCGGGCCGAGGTCAGCGTCATATTGCGCCACTGCCGGTCCAAGACGGGCCCAAAGGGCGCGTAGAGCGTCCGGAGATAGGCCTCAAGTTCCAACATGGTATCGAAGACGGGCGGGTAGGGGATGTAGCTCAGCATATCGGCAATGGACTGTGCCGGCACCTCGGGGCCGATGTCGTTGATCACAAGCCGGTCGATCCTCCCGTTCAGCGGCCCTCCGGCCAGATGGATGCCCAGCGCCCCGCCCATTGAGGTGCCGACCCAGTGGGCCGTGGAAACACCCAAAGCATCCATCAGCGCGCCCGCCAGCCGGCCCATGAAGGCCATCGTGTACTCGGATGTTGGGTCCTCGGCCCATTGGGACTTGCCGCGTCCGACCGCGTCCGGCGCGATTAGCCAGAAATCATCGCCCAATCGCCGGGCCAGGGGGTCGAAATCATATCCAAGGCGCGACAGGCCGTGCCACAGGATGATCGGCGGGTTGGCCCGATCACCCCACTCGGTGACGTGAATCTCCCGGTCGGCGAGCGTAAGGAAGTCGTGTCTTTCGTCCATTCTATCTCCGGTGACGAGACTGAAGGGTACCGTTTGTGGTGGCGCCCCCGTCTTCTTATTCGATGTCTGGCTTAGGCGAGGTGTGTGCCAAACCACTCGCTGGCCATTGCGGCCACCAAGACAAGCGCACCCAAATGGACCATCAGCCAGGGCCAGCCGCGCCGCGCCTCGGGTCGAACGATCACCAGTCCCAGTAAGAACAGGCTTGCCAGGACGGCCGCAGCCAGCGCCACGAACCCGGCGATGGCGAGGTACAGGTCGGGCGCCGACCGATTGGTCTGAATGAACTCCATCCAAATGGAGGCGGTGACGAACAGCACGCAGGCAAGCGCATGCGGGCTCAATAACACGATCGGCGTCGACCGCTTCATCGTCTTGACGACTGGTGGCGGATCATCGGTGGTCCAATTGCAGTTTTCCTAGACCGGGCAGGCTGACGCTCATTGTCGCGGTTGGGAAACAACTTGGAAACAGAAGAAACCAGACTTCGTTTCTGACGACATCGCACTGAAACAGATGCCCGTCACCGTCGGCCGCACTGGGCGGCCGTCGTTTGGCCGGCCGCCATTTCCGCATACTAGCCAATTGGGATCTACGGTTATGAACATGGATCTGTCCGCCGCTGTCTGCGCGGCCTCAATGCTGTTCGCAACTGCCGGATCGGTGCCAGCGTTGGCCGACGGCGAGGGTACCGACAGCCGCCTTCATGTCGGCCGCAGCACCTGTTTGGCGGCCGAAGGCCGTTGGCGCGACAATGGCGACATCTCGATGTGTTGTGTCGACGAGGGCTGCTTCATCTGTGAGGTCGACGCGCTGGAATGTACGTTCGACGCCCCCGCGGACCGGCACTACACCTATGAGGAGGTGCTGGAGTTCCTACAACCCGTGCCGGCCGTACCGAATCAGGCGGCGCCGGAGACGTCCTAGGCGGTTTGGTGACCGGCTAGTTGCGATCGAGTTCGACCGAAAAGGACGTGCCGGTGCCCACGCCGACATAGGTCAGCGTGATCGTATCGCCCGTGGCGGTGCCGACGAAAAAGCCGGTCGACGCCCAGTCGCTGGGCGTCGGCGCGCTCTCGGCGATAAACAACGCGCTCGGGTCGTCCAGTCGGAACGTGCCGGTCGCCTCTTCACTGATCCATTCGGCGGTTCCCACGGGCCGCCACCGATTGTGTGCCCAGAACAGGTTCTCCTCTTGCCGGTACACGTCGAGCTGCATTTCGATGGTTTCCATCCCATTGGGATGCTGAGCATTCGACTCGGCAAACGCTACCGGATACTCGCCTGCCCAAACGCCCGTGACGTCTGGAAATCCATCCGACTGACCGAGGGCAGCGTCCTGCACACCGACGATGCCGAAGGCCAGTAATACGGTACACACAGCCGCGGATTTTCTGAAAGTCATCTGACGCAACCCATTCCAAGTGGCAAGGGTGATAGGACCGGTCCAAACCGCAGGGTGAACTGCAGACTGGAGGCCGAATCTAAAGGCCGTCTAATTCTTTGAAAAGATGAAAAAATGGTCGGAGTGAGTGGATTCGAACCACCGGCCCCTGCCTCCCGAAGACAGTGCTCTACCAGGCTGAGCTACACTCCGACCGGGGTGCCTGGAATGGCCGCTCTTGCGGCCTTGGGCGCCGGGTGTATAGCCGCTTCATTCCGCCCGCGCAAGCGGCCGGTCGCCGGATCGGTCAATAATCGCGCCCGATATTGAAGCGCACGATGTCGGCCAAGATTTCGCGCAAGGGGTGAGGGGGCAGCCGCTCAAGCGCCGCGATGGCCTTGTTGCTGTAACTCCGCGCGCGATCGATCGAACGATCCAGGCTGCCGTGACGGGCCATCAGGGAGAGCGCGTGATCGAGATCTTCCGGCGTTTGGTCCAGCTTTTCGACCGTGCGCCGCCAAAACGCCTGCTCGGTCTCGGTACCGGCCGCGTGGGCCAGGATCACCGGCAGCGTGACCTTGCCTTCGCGAAAATCGTCGCCGATCGCCTTGCCGAGTTGGGCCTGGGCGGCGGAGTAGTCGAGGACGTCGTCGACCAGTTGGAAGGCGATGCCCAGGTTGGCGCCGTAGTCGGCCAGCGCCTGTTCCTCATGCGCCGGTCGGTCGGCGACCAGCGCGCCGATGCGGCAGGCGGCATCGAACAACGCCGCTGTCTTGGCGCCGATGACGTCGAGATAGATGTCTTCGTTCGTGCCCAAATCATTGGCTGCGGCGAGTTGCAGCACCTCGCCCTCGGCGATGACCGCCGATGCCCGGCTGAGGATGCGCAGGACATCGATCGAGCCGTCTTCGGTCATCAGTTGGAAGGCGCGGGCGAACAGGAAGTCGCCGACCAGGACTCTGGGCTTGTTGCCGAACACCTCGTTGGCGGACGCCTTGCCGCGCCTGAGATCGCTTTCGTCGACCACGTCGTCGTGTAAGAGCGTGGCGGTGTGAATGAACTCCACGGCCGCAGCCAGGCCGATATGGCGCTTGCCCGTATGGCCGCACAGGCGCGCGCTGGCCAAGGTCAGCAACGGCCGCAAGCGCTTGCCGCCGGACCCGACGATGTAGCTGGCCAGTTGCGGGATCAGCGCCACCTGACTGTCCATACGGGACACGATCTCGGTGTTGACCTCGGCCAGATCGTCCGCCAAAAGCGCGCTCAGACGCTCAAGGGCATTGTCGGTATGATCGCTAAGGTCTGAAACCACCGTCTCGGGGCTCGGCGAAGGAGCGGACACGCGCTGGCTCGCTTGATTGACGCTTTCAATTGGCGGCGCCAGCATAGGCAGCGGCTTGACAGCGTCAAGCGCGCCTATCGTCACGGACAGCGAACCGGCAGGAGAGCAGATGAAGGAACTGTTGCGAACGACCAACCCGGTCGAGCTGTCCTATGCCGAAGCCGTGCTGAAGGATGCGGGCATCGAGCCTATCGTGCTCGACACGCACATGTCGGTGTTGGAGGGCAGCCTCGGCATTTTGCCGCGCCGGTTGATGGTCGCCGATGATGATCACAGCCGGGCACGCCGGCTCTTGGACGAGGCGGTTCGCGCCGCGGATGGCGACTGAGTCTTCAGATCGCCCTGCCGAGCGCCCAACCGAGCGTGAGGAATCCGATGACCGGTTGCTCGGCGGCCGTGTCCGACTGATCCAGCCGCGCGCGGGCTATCGTGCGGCGATCGATCCGGTGCTGCTGGCCGGGGCCGTGCCGGCTCAGGCTGGCCAGGCCGTGCTCGATCTCGGGGCGGGTTCGGGGGCCGTCAGCCTCTGCCTGGCCAAGCGCATGCCCGACCTTGTCATCATCGCCCTGGAACGGCAGGCCGAGGCGGCGGCCCTGTGCCGGCGCAACATCGCCGTCAACGGCGCCGACGGGGCAATCAGCGTGGTCGAGGCCGATCTTGCGCGACTGCCGGCGTCGCTTCACGACGCGTTTGACCATGTGGTGGCCAATCCGCCGTACATCGATCGGCGCGAGGGTACGCGACCGCCGGACGAGGGCCGCGCGGCCGCGCATGCCGACGGCGATCTCGGCCTATGGATCGATACGGCGCATGACGCACTTCGCAACAAGGGTTGGCTGACCCTGATCCATCGGGCGGACCGGTTCGACCGGATCGTCGCCCGTCTGTCCGGTCGCTTTGGGGCGCTGACCCTGATCCCGCTCTGGCCGAAGCAGCGTGTCGAGGCCAAGCGCGTGATCGTCCGGGCGCGAAAAGGGGTCCGCAGCCCTGGGCGATTGACGGGTGGCTTGACATTGCATGACGATAGCGGGGCCTACACGCCGGCCGCGCAGGCCGTTCTGCGCGATTTGGCCGCGATCGAACCCGACTGATCGCGGGACGAAGCCTGTTGGCCTTTGCGGCCAGGCCACCTATTTATGCATGCCTGACCATCACCATCCCGGGTTCTCCCATGGCCAGCATGCGTTCCCTTCTTGCCGCGCTGCCGATCCGCCGCTTTCGCAATCCGCCGCCGCTGGTGCCCGTGGTGCGCCTTGAGGGCGTGATCGGCCGGGGACGGACCGGGCGCGGCCAAGGGCTGTCTCTCGCCGACATGGCGGGGCCAATCCAAAAGGCGTTTGCGATCGACGATGCGCCGGCGGTCGCCATCATCATCAACTCGCCAGGCGGATCGCCGGTCCAGTCGGCCCTGATTGCCCGCCGCATTCGCGACTTGTCGGAGGAGAAGAAGAAACCGGTGCTGGCCTTCGTCGAGGACGTCGCGGCCAGCGGCGGCTATTGGCTTGCCTGCGCCGCCGACGAGATTTTCGCAGACAACAGCTCCATCGTCGGTTCGATCGGCGTGATCGCGGCCACGTTTGGTCTCAGCGACCTCATCGATCGGTGGGGTATCGAGCGCCGCGTCTACACGGCCGGCGAGCGCAAGCTGATGCTGGACCCGTTTCAGCCGGAGAAAGAGGCCGATGTCGCCCGGGTGAAGGACTTGCAGCAGCGTATCCACCGGGACTTCATTGCCCATGTCCAGTCCCGGCGCGGCGACAAGCTGATCGGCACCCCGGAACACCTGTTCAACGGCGATATCTGGGTCGGGCAAGAGGCACAGGACCTGGGCCTTATCGACGGCATCGGGCATCTGCGACCGATCCTGCGCGAACGGTTCGGCGACAAGGTGAAGATGAAGGTCTTCGGTCCGCAGCGCGGCCTTTTGCGGCGCTTTGGCCTGATGGACAGTGCCGCCATCGGGCAGGCGGCCATCGGCGGCGCGCTCGCGAGTATGGAAGAGCGGGCGCTGTGGCAACGCTACGGCCTCTAACGGGCACGGGAGACTTGCGACAATGATCGCCAAAATCCTGCTCACCCTGGCGGTGATCGTGGTCGTGATCGTCGTCTTCCGGGTGATTGGCAGCGTATCAAGCCGCGGCGCCGCGCCGGCCAAGACGAAGCCGCCAGCATTGGAGCAGAAGCAGCCGGAGGCTGACGACCTGGAATGGGACGAGGCCACAAAGTCCTATCGGCCGCGCCGGGACCGGGATTCCGACAAGGGCTGATCCTCTGCGTCGAGGCGGAGAGATGAACAGCGTCATCCGGTCGCATCGCCGCCCGGTTGCGTGAGCCGCGACGACGGTCTAGAACCGAGATATATGGACAGGGGTGCTCCGTACCGTCGGGGCTGAGAGCAAGGCGCCAAGCCAGGCAACCCTCTAGCTGATCTGGGTAATGCCAGCGGAGCGAGGACGACCATGTTTTCTGGCGCACAAATCTCCCTGTATCCGATGTCCAATGGTTTCGTGGACATCATCATCGGCAGCCTGTCCGCGCTCGACCCGTATCGCGATGCGTGCCGGATCGAAACGGACGATGTATCGACCTTGCTGGTCGGTCCGCCGGATCAGTTGTTTCCGGCAATGCGCGATTTCCACGGTGCGGCATCGCAAGGCGGCGTGCACTGCGTCCTGTCCGCGACCGTGTCGCGTGGCTGCCCGGGCGAGCCCGACGATCCGATCTGCGCGGGCACGGGTGGTATCGCCACCGACGATGTGCCGCTGGCCGACCGGGTATCGAACGCCCTTCAGGCGGTGCGCGAAGCGCCGATCACAGGCCAGCCCGTGGCGGCGCAGTTCTCGCTCTATCCGCTCGGTGCCGACCGGCATATGGGCGAAATCTATGCCTGCATCGATTTTCTGAAAGGCTCCGGCGTTTTCGATCGCTCGAAGCATTTCTGCACCAAGCTGCGCGGCGATGCAGGCCCGGTGTTTGCGGCGATCGGCCAAGCCTTTTTGGCCTTCGGCGGTGCCGCTGAGCGCCATGTCGCCCTCGATCTGACCGTATCGGCGAACAGCCCGAGCGCGACCTGAACCGGGTCGCGGCATGCCGCGCCCACCCTCAAATCCTCGAAAACTTGGTGAGACCGGAATGACCGATTCCAACCGTTGGACCTTGCGCGAGACCCTCGTGATCGCCGTGATCGGCGCCGTGTTCGCGGTGCTCTATCTCGGCTGGGTACAGCTTTGGCTGATCACCCAGGCGATCTTCGGCACCCTGACCATGGATGTCTTCATGGGCTTTTGGTTCATCGCCTCGATCGTCGGGGCCGCGATCATCCGCAAGCCCGGTGTCGCCTTCGCGGCGGAGTTTCTGGCCGCCGCCGTTCAGGTGCTGCTGGGCAGCCCGGCCGGCCTCTTGCTGTTGCTCACCGGCGCGGTCCAGGGTGCCGGTGCGGAGGTTGTTCTCGCAGCCTTTCGCTGGCGCAACTACTCCTTGCCCGTGCTGATGGCTTCCGGGGTCGGGGCTGCGGTGTTCAGCTTTGCCTATACCTGGGTCCGCTTCGACTATGGCGCGCTGGAGCCGTCCATTCTGGTGGTGATGTTCGTGCTGCGCTGTCTCAGCGGGGCGCTACTGGGCGGTCTGCTCGGCTATGTCATCGTCCGAGCACTCTACCGAACGGGCGCATTGGCCGGCTTCGCCATCGACGTTGACCGGCGTCGCCAGACTTAGAAGGCCTGCGACCATGGACGCCCAGACCATCGCGCCGGTGGCGGAGGTGCGCGATCTGACGGTGCGCTTTGCGTCGTCGGATCGGGCCACCGTGGGGCCGGTCAGCCTGTCGATCGCGCGGGGTGAGCGGGTCTTGCTGGCCGGACCGTCCGGCAGCGGCAAGTCGACCGTGCTGCTGGCTTTGACCGGGCTGATCCCCGGCCACATCTCGGCGACGGTCGAAGGCACGGTCAGCGTCAGGACCAGCGTGTCCCAGCTCTTCCAAGATGCCGATCAGACCCTGTGCGGCATGTCCGTCGAGGACGAGCTGGCCTTCGCCCTGGAAAACCAGAACATGGCCGAGGCCGAGATTCACGAGCGGATCAGCCGCGGGCTTGACGCTCTCAGGATTCCCGACGCCTGGCGCAAACGCTCGTGCGCGACCCTGTCGGGCGGCGAGCGCCAGCTTGTCGCGCTGGCATCGGTCATGGTGCAGGAAGCCGATCTCGTGCTGGCCGACGAGCCGACAGCGCAATTGGCGTCGACGGCGGCTGCCCGGTTCCGTGACTGGGTTGCACGGCCGCGACCGGGCCAGTCGATCCTGATCGTCGACCATCAGTTCGACGACGTAGTCGAGCATATCGACCGAATGATCGTCCTGGATCGTGGCGGCCGCATCCAGGCCGAGGGACCGCCGCGCACGGTGCTGCGCGACGCCTACGACCGGTTTGTCGATGCCGGCGTCTGGCTGCCCCCCGCGACCCGGCTTGATCGGCGGCTGATCGCGGCCGGGTGCCGGGTGCCGGTTCCGCCCTTGTCGGTGCGCGAGGCGCTGGATGCCGCGGAACAACACCATCCCAAGACAGATACCCGCGCCGCCGTCGCCACCTTCGCGGATAGCTGCACACGTTCGCCGCCGCATTCGCCAGCGCGCCGACCGGTGGTACGGCTGACTGACGCCGATTGCGCGCCGTTCCTGGCAAAACCCGTGCTGCACGACATCTCTCTGACCCTTTACGCGGGCGAAATCGCGGGCCTGGTCGGGCCGAACGGGGCGGGCAAGACGACGCTGGGCGCGGCCCTGGCGGGCGTCTTGCCGCTGCGGGCCGGCCGGCGCCATGGGCACGCCGGCGGCATTGCGTTTCAACGGCCCGACAGCCAGTTTCTAACCGGTCGGGTTTGCGACGAGTTGGATCTTGGACTGCCCAAGCGCGTTGCGCCCCCGACCAGGACCGAGACAATCCGCGATACCATCGACCGGTGGGGATTGGGCGGTCTTGAGCAGCACCATCCGCTGGAGCTTTCGGCAGGCCAAAAGCGCCGGCTGGCGTTCGCGGTGCTAACCATCGCCAAGCGTTGGCCGATGGTCGTGCTGGACGAACCCACCGCCGGTCTCGACGGTGCCGGCGCTGAGGAAGTGGCCCGGCAGGTGATGGACATGGCGGCGGACGATACCGCCATCCTGCTGATCACCCATGATTTGGCCTTTGCGGCAACCACATGTCACCGGCTGCTGGTGCTCGCGGATGGCCGGATAGCAGCCGACGGCCCAGCGTCTGACGTGCTGGCCGACCGGTCTGTACTCGATGCCGCCGCGCTGGACGAACCCGCGTTCATGCCGGCGGTGCGTTGGTTAAAGGGCCACAGCGACCATGCAACAGGTTAACCCTCTGACGACCCTTTGCATCTGCGCCGCATGGATCGTCGCGGCGTTGATCATCCTCGATGCGCGCTTCTTGATCTTCACCATTGTGCTTTTCGCCACGGCGCTGTTGGTGATGCGGCGCACCTCGCCGCTGACGCTGCTCTTGCTGATGATCCCGTTTGCCCTGTTCGGGTTCGGCTTCGTGACCACCAACCTGCTGTTTCGCCAGGAGGCAGACTTTGCCACCATGGTCTCGGAAGAGGCACCGATATCGTCGGATGCGCTGTCGGCCGGTCTAACGCTGGCCTTGCGGGCGATCGCCTGCGGCATGGTTTCCGTCTTCTTCGCGCTGACCACGGACCCCGGTGCCTTCCTGCGCGCCCTGATGGCCCATGCGCGCCTGCCGGCACACTTCGGCTATCCGTTGGTCGGCGCGATGCAACTCGTGCCTCAAATCCTGCGCGAGGCCCAGCAGATCCGCATGGCCCGCGCCATGCACCGCGGCGGCAAGGTCTGCAAACTGCCGACACCCGCCGAGGTGGCCAGCCTTGTCGTGCCCCTGCTGGCCTTCGCGATCCGCCGCGCGGGCCGCATGGCAATCGCTATGGAGGCGCGGGGTTTTGCTGCGTCGCAGCATCGAACCATCATCAACGTGCCGGGGTTCAGCCGTCACGATACGGTCGCGGCGGCGGTCGGACTGAGCAGCCTGATCTTGGCGATCGCCGTTCTTTAGGTCGGAGCCCGGCGGTGTCGGGTTGATCGCCACTGGCCGCCCCTGTATCGTGCGCGCCCTTCTGCGCTGCACAATAGCCTTCTCGACATGACCACCCGTCCCGCGATCGCCGATCCGCCCGGCAGTTTTCAAGAGATCATCCTGCGTCTGCAAAGCTTTTGGGCCGATCAGGGCTGCGTGGTCCTGCAGCCCTACGATATGGAGATGGGGGCGGGCACCTTTCACCCGGCTACGACCTTGCGCGCGCTGGGGCCGGAGCGGGAGTGGAACTGCGCCTACGTTCAACCCTCGCGCCGGCCCACCGACGGGCGCTACGGCGAAAACCCCAACCGCCTGCAGCACTACTATCAGTTCCAGGTGATGATGAAGCCGTCGCCGGCAGATTCGCAGGGCCTCTATCTGGACAGTCTTTACGCGCTGGGCATCAATCCGGGCCTGCACGACATCCGCTTTGTCGAGGACGATTGGGAAAGCCCGACGCTCGGCGCCTGGGGCCTGGGCTGGGAGGTCTGGTGCGACGGCATGGAGGTGACCCAGTCCACCTATTTCCAGCAGGTCGGCGGCATCGAATGCGATCCGGTGCCGGTGGAACTGACCTACGGGCTGGAACGGCTGGCGATGTACATCCTGGACAAGGAGAACGTCTACGACCTGCCGTTCAAC
>JBCDFV010000050.1:0-27712 GCA_039177555.1 Pseudomonadota bacterium
CGGCGGCACCTCACCGCCTCTATGGCGTGCTGCCGGCCGAACAGCCCTGCTCGGCCGCCGCCTGGGTCGACATGGCGCTGGCGGAGATTGCCTTGGCACAGACCGAGGGGCGGCAACCGATTCTTGTGGGCGGCACGGGCCTTTATCTGAAGGCGCTGACCGAGGGCCTGAACCAGATCCCGGCCATTCCCGCGCATGTGCGTCAGGCCACCCGCGACATGCATGCAGAGCTTGGCGGCGAGGCCTTTCACGAGCAGCTCTCGCGCTGGGACCCGGCCATGGCACGGCGCTTGGAGCCTGGAGACACCCAGCGCCTGATCCGCGCCTGGGAGGTGATGGCCGCGACCAACCGGTCGCTGGCCGACTGGCAGGCGGACGAAACTGTCGGCCCGCCGCCCGACATGCGGTTCGATCTGCACATTCTCATGCCGCCGCGTGAGCCGCTCTATGCGGTTTGCGACGCCCGCTTCTTGACCATGATTGAGCTGGGTGCGTTGAACGAGTTGGCCGCCTTAGCGGCACGTGGCCTCAGCCCGGAGTTGCCGGCGATGAAGGCGGTAGGTGTGCCGGAACTTTTGGCCCATCTGGGCGGCACGATCGACCTGCCGACGGCGATTGCGAAGGCCCAGCAGGCGACGCGGAACCTCGCCAAGCGGCAGTTTACCTGGTTTCGCAATCAAGTTGCGCCGGAGCGGCTGGCGCCGTCGGTGCATGCCAGCCATGTTTACGGCGCGCAACATTCGGAAAGTTTGGCGGCAGAAATCTTGCAGAAAATTCGAAAATCCCGTTGACCTCGCTTAGCATCCCGTCTAGCTTGCCGCTCCCGCACTGCGGCAAGACCAGCTTCGGTGCAAAAATGATCGACAAAACAAGATGTTAGTGAAGCCGTTCAGCTTCCCGCTGTACGGCAGAAAAGGCGGATGAAAGACCCCATGTCCGAGAAGATGCTGAGCGGTGCCGAGATCGTGTTGAAAGCCCTGACCGACCAGGGCGTGGACGTCATTTTCGGCTATCCCGGCGGCGCTGTCCTGCCGCTTTACGATGCGCTGTTTCAGCAGAACCATATCCGCCACATTCTTGTCCGGCATGAGCAGGGCGCCGTCCACGCGGCGGAGGGCTATGCGCGGTCGACCGGCAAGGTCGGCGTCGTGCTGGTCACCTCAGGCCCCGGCGCGACCAACGCGGTCACCGGCCTGACCGACGCGTTGATGGATTCGATCCCGATCCTGTGCCTCACCGGCCAGGTGCCGACCCATCTGATCGGCAATGACGCGTTTCAGGAGTGCGACACGACCGGCATCACCCGGCCGTGCACCAAGCACAATTATCTGGCCAAGGACATCAACCAGCTGGCACGCACGGTGCACGAGGCCTTTCTGGTCGCCAAGTCCGGCCGCCCGGGGCCCGTCGTGCTGGACCTGCCGAAGGATGTTCAGTTCGCCACCGGGCCGTATACCCCGCCGGAGGCGGTGGAGCACCGCACCTACCGGCCGCAGCTTCAGCCCGATATGGCCCAGGTCGAGCGGGCCGTGGAGGCCATGGCCGAGGCGGAACGGCCGATCTTCTACACCGGCGGCGGCGTGATCAATGCCGGGCCGGAGGCGTCGAAGGTCCTGACCGAGTTCGTCGACCTGACGGGCTATCCCATCACCAACACGTTGATGGGCCTGGGCGCGATTCCGGCCTCGGACAGAAGGTTCCTGGGCATGCTGGGCATGCACGGGACCTACGAGGCCAATCTGGCGATGTACAACTGCGACGTCATGATCAATATCGGCGCGCGGTTCGACGACCGCGTCACCGGATTGCTGACCGAGTTCTCGCCGGGCTCGAAAAAGATCCATGTCGACATCGATCCCAGTTCGATCAACAAGAACGTCGCCGTGGACATCCCCATCGTCGGCGACGCGCTGGCCACCATGCGGGCCATGATCAAGGTTTGGAAGGACCGCGGCTACAAGCCCAAGGAACAGGCTTTGAGCAAATGGTGGCAGCAGATCGATCAGTGGCGCGCGCGCGACAGTCTGCGCTTTAACCAGCCGACCGAACCCGGCTCGATCATCAAGCCGCAATACGCCATCACGCGGCTGGTCGAGGCGACCAAGGACCGCGACGATGTCTACATCACGACCGAGGTCGGCCAGCACCAGATGTGGGCGGCGCAGCTGATCCCGTTTGAGAAGCCGAACCGTTGGATGACCTCTGGCGGCCTGGGCACCATGGGCTACGGCCTGCCGGCGGCCATGGGCGTGCAGATCGCCCATCCCGACGCCCTGGTCGTCGACGTTGCCGGCGAAGCGTCGGCGATGATGAACATCCAGGAACTGTCGACCATCAAGCAGTACGACCTGCCAGTGAAGTTGTTCCTGATCAACAATCAGTGGATGGGCATGGTGCGCCAGTGGCAGGAATTGCTGCATGGCGAGCGCTATTCCCACAGCTATTCCGAGGCCTTGCCGGACTTCGTGAAGCTGGCCGAGGCGTTCGGCTGCGTCGGCCTGCGCGCCACCAAGGTGGAGGAGGTCGACGACGTCATCGCCGAGATGATCGCGATCAAGCGGCCGGTCGTCGTCGACATGTGCGTCGACCAGCGCGAGAACTGCTTCCCGATGATCCCGGGCGGTCACGCGCACTACGACATGCTGCTGGGCCCAGAAGACCAGGCCGAGCAGCCCGCTTCCGAAGAGGGCATGGTTCTGGTATAGCCTGCCGGCCCTTACCGGCTGACGCGGCCGGCGGCCTTGGATGCCGCCGTTCCGCGTCGCTTTTCATCGATCGCTTCCCACCGACAATCGGGCGCCCCCAATGCCGCCGCAAGACTCCACCGAACGCCATACCATCGCCGTGCTCGTCGACAACGAACCGGGGGTCCTGGCGCGTGTCATCGGCCTGTTTGCCGGCCGCGGCTACAATATCGAGAGCCTGACGGTGGCGGAGGTCGACCGTGCCGGTGGCCGGTCGCGCATTACGATCGTCACCAGCGGCACCAAGATGATCATCGAACAGATCAAGGCCCAGCTTGACCGGCTGGTGCCGGTTCACACGGTGAACGATCTGACCATCGAGGGCCCGTCGATCGAACGGGAACTGGCGCTGATCAAGGTGCGCGGCTCTGGCGAAAAGCGCATCGAATCCCTGCGCATCGCCGACATCTTCCGCGCCCGCGTGGTCGACAGCACGACCGAGAGCTTCGTCTTCGAGGTTACCGGCGCGTCGGAGAAGATCGACGCCTTTATCGGCCTGATGCTGCCCTTGGGCCTGGTCGACATCACCCGCACCGGTGTCGCGTCCATCGCCAGGGGCGAAGAGGGCCTGCTGATCCACGGCTAGGCGCGACGCCGCCGTCCACAAATCAAAAGAACATCGAGGAACTGACAGAATGCGCGTTTACTACGATCGCGACGCCGACGTTAATCTGATCAAGGCCAAGAAGGTCGTGATCGTGGGCTACGGCTCCCAGGGCCACGCCCATGCCGCAAACTTACGCGACTCCGGCGTGAAGGATGTCCGTGTGGCACTGCGCCCCGGCTCGGCGACAACGCGCAAGGCCGAGGAGGCCGGCTTTACGGTCATGAGCCCGGCCGAGGCTGCGTCCTGGGCCGACGTCATCATGATGTGCACGCCGGACGAACTGCAGGGCGACATCTACCGTGACCATCTACACGACAACATGAAGGAGGGCGCCGCCCTCGGCTTCGCCCACGGTCTGAACATTCACTTCAACCTGATCGAGCCGCGCGCCGACCTCGACGTGTTCATGGTCGCGCCGAAGGGCCCGGGCCACACCGTGCGCTCGGAGTATCTGAAGGGCGGTGGCGTGCCCTGCCTGCTGGCGGTCGACCGCAACCCGACAGGGTCCGCCTTCGATGTCGGCCTGTCCTACGCCTCGGCCATCGGCGGTGGCCGTGCCGGCGTGATCGAGACCACCTTCAAGGAAGAATGCGAAACCGACCTGTTCGGCGAGCAGGTGGTGCTGTGCGGCGGCCTGACGGCGCTGATCCAGGCCGGCTACGAGACCCTGGTCGACGCCGGCTATGCGCCGGAAATGGCGTATTTTGAGTGCCTGCACGAGGTCAAGCTGATCGTCGACCTGATGTATGAGGGCGGCATCGCGAACATGCGCTACTCCATCTCCAACACGGCGGAGTATGGCGACTATCGCACCGGCCCGCGCATCATCACCGACGAGACGCGCGGCGAGATGAAAAAGGTGCTGTCCGAGATCCAGAACGGTCAGTTTACGCGCGACTGGATGCTGGAGAACAAGGTCGGCCAGACCAGCTTCAAGGCGACCCGGCGGCGTGCGGCCGCCCACGACATCGAAAAGGTCGGCGAAAAGCTGCGCGCCATGATGCCCTGGATCGCCCAGAACAAGCTGGTCGACAAGGCTAAGAACTGATCGACGGCGTTATGGCGCCGCGAGAGGCCGGCCCGCCCGATCAGGCGGCCGGCCTTTCTCTTTTGCGCTTCTTGTCCGTTGCCGACACGCTGGACCGCGTGATCAGCCGGGCACCGAGGCCGTAGGTGAAATAGGCCCAGGCCCAGTTCATGAACACCATCATCCGGTTGCGGGCGCCGATCAGGAAATAGATGTGGATCAGGCCCCAGAACATCCAGGCGAACCAGCCGGCCATCTTGATCCAGCGCAGATTGGCCACGGCGGCGTGGCGGCCGATCGTGGCCAGCATACCGTCGTCGCGGTAGCGAAACGGCCGTGGTCTTGATGCCGCGTCGAGCCGGTCGCGGATGACCTTCGCCAGATGGGCGCCCTGCTGCTTGGCGACCGGCGCCACGGCGGGCAGGGGTTTGCCGCCTTCCGGTGTATAGCTGGCCGCATCGCCGATGACGAAGATGTTCGGGTGGCCCGGCACGGTAAGGTCCGGGGCAACGATCACGCGTCCTTGCCGATCCGTCTCCGCGTCCAGCCAGTCGCCAACTGCAGGGGCCCTGGTGCCGGCTGCCCAGAGGATGTTCGCCGCCGGGATCACCCGCCCGTCTTGCAGGGTCACGCCATACCCGTCGACCTGGTCGACGGCCGTGTTCAGACGCACGGTGACGCCTAGCTTGGTCAGCGCGCGCCTGGCGAAGTCGGTCAGCTTTGGCGGAAAGCCGGAAAGCAGGGACGGCCCCGCCTCCAGCAGGATGATCTCCGCCTCGCGCGGCCTGATATGGCGGAAATCCCGCGCCAGCGCCTTCTTCGCAAGCTCCGCCAGTGCGCCCGCTAGTTCAACGCCGGTTGCGCCGCCACCGACGATGACGAAGGTCATCAGGCGCTCGCGCTCGGCCTCGTTATCGGTCGTTTCAGCATATTCGAAGGCCAGCAAGACCTTCTCACGGATGTCCAGCGCGTCCTTCAGGGATTTCAGCGAGGGCGCGTGCGGCCGCCAGTCATCATGGCCGAAATAGCTGTATTCCGACCCCGTCGCCAGGATCAGCGTGTCGTACGGATGGTCGGCCCGCTCGCCCCGCACTTTGCCGGCGGTCACGTCGACGTCGACGACCGTGTCCATCAGGATGGTGGCGTTCATCTGCTTGCGAAACAGGCTGCGGATCGGCACCGCGACGTCGGCCGGTGAGACGCCGGCCGTGGCCACCTGATAGAGCAGGGGCTGGAACAAATGGTGGTTCGTGCGGTCGATGATGGTGACGTGCACCGGCGCATCGGCGAGCCCTCTGGCTGCGGCCAGCCCGCCGAACCCAGCACCAACGATCACGACCTCGGGCAGTCGGGCAGCCTCTGCGGCCATCGCCGTGTCTCCCTTCATTTGCCTCTCAAGGTGGTTATGGCGGTCGGCTAACCAAGTGGGGCTTGGTCATGGGCGCCTTGCAGCGGCTTCGTCGCCATCATCGACGGGCGCGTTCGGCGATCGGCAAGCCAGGCCGCCAGCGCCGGATGCCCCTGCGGCCAGTCTGGCATCAGCGTGTTGAGATCGGCGATGTCCAGCGCGCAGGCCAGGGCCATGTGCCCAAAGTCCCAGGCCGGCGGCCGCTCCAAGTCCGTCCAGATCCCCTCGAAATGGGCGAGACATCGTTCGGCCCGCTTCGACTCTACTTCGAGCAGGAAGCCCGAGCGGCGGGATTCCGACCGCCGCAACTCGCGCACCCAGACCGCGATGCCATCCAGAAAGCCGGTCATCATGCTCTCCAGCGCGCGCGCGGGCCAGTCGGCAGGATCCGGCAGCAACGGCGCCGCACCGGCCACCCGGCTGAAATAGTCGCAGATGTTCCGCGCCTCGCCCAGCACCAGATCGCCGTCCACCAGGGTCGGCACGCGGCATACCGGACTGTAGGCCAGCAGCGGGCTGTCGGGTGACCGGTTTTCGACCTTGACCCATGCAATCGCCTGGTCGAGGCCGGTCTCCTTGGCCGCGATACGGACACTGCGGGCATAGGGCGAGTTGCTGGAGTAGTAGATCTGCATCGCACGGTTCCAAAATCACATCGGTTCAGGGCGCTAACGGTCTTGCCGCGACGACCGAAAACAGCACAGCGGGGCTGGCTGCGCCAGGGGCGCTGTACCACGCATTTCGGACTTCCTTGACAATATGAAAAGCCCGACGCATTCTTTCCAAAACGTTTTGGAAGCGGCCCAAACCAAGCGCCGCGAGAAAAAGGGGGGCCCGCCATTCATGGCTACAAAGGGTCGCCGGCAGCCGCGCCTGAAGGAGTTGTCTTCGGAGCTGGGGTTGTCGATCACCACGGTCTCACGGGCGCTGGCTGGCTATTCGGATGTCAGCGCGGCGACACGCGAGCGGGTGCGCGAGATGGCCGCGCGACGCGGCTATGTACCCAGCAGGGCCGGTCGGATGCTGGTCTCAGGCAACAGCGGCTTTGTCGGTCTGGTCGTGCCTTTGCGCGACTCCCACTTCATCGACGCGTTTTTGGGCGAGTTCATCGTCGGTTTGAGCGAGGCCTTCACCGACAGTGGCCGCGACCTGACGATCACGACCGCCGCGAGGGACCGTCGCGAGGTCGACGTCCTGCGCCATGTGGTGAACGGCCAGCAGGCCGACGGGGTGGTCCTCACCAGGGCCTTGAGCGAGGACGACCGGGTCACCTATCTGCTCGATCAGCAAGTTCCCTTCGTGCTGCACGGAAGGGTGCTGGGCGAGGACAGACCCTATGTCTGGTTCGACACTGACGGCGAAACGGCATTCGGCGAAGCGACGCGGATGCTGATCGATCTTGGGCATCGGGATTTCGGCTATCTGACGTTCACCGAACCGTTGACCTTCGCGCATTTTCGCCGCATCGGGCTGGAGGGCGCGTTGCGCGACCACGGGCTGAACCTGCCCGATCAGGCCATTGCCGCCGTCAGCAGGTTTGACGAGGCCGAGGTTGAGCGCGCCGCCGATAGGCTGCTGAGCCTCGATCCGCGACCCACGGCGATCCTGTGCGCCACGGACGGACTGGCCATCAAGCTGTTGGACGTGGCCGCCAAACGGTCCATCCACGTGCCCGCTGATCTCTCCATCATCGGCTTCGACAATTTGCCGGTTTCCGCTTACGCCTCGCCGGGCATCACGACGTTCGACCAGAGCATTCAGGACAGTGCGGTGCACGTCGCCGAAATGCTGGTCAAACTGATCGACCAAGGGATCGACGCGGTGGAGCCGCGTCTGGTGCAAGCCGACTTCATTGCCCGCGGCAGCCACGGGCCGGCCCCGCCGGCCCGGCCATCGGTGCGTGCGGTCGGCTGAGTGTTTTGCAAACCCAAATGTCAACAAGGGAGGATCTCATGACACGAATGACCAAGTCCGTTCTTCTGGCCTCGGCCGCCGCGTTCCTGTCCACTGGTCTGGCGGCGACGCCGGGCCTGGCGCAGGAGGAAATTCTGTTCTGGTCGACCCAGGCCCGCCCGGTGGAAGAGGCGCAGGCCATGCGCGACGACGTGCTGGCCGGCTTTGACGGCGCCGGGGCGGTGAACTATCAGCCCCAGGACCAGGGTCCGTTCCTTACTAGGCTTGAAGCGGAGTTCGCCACCGACACCGGTACCATCGGTCTGATCGGCGCCCTGCACGGCGACTTCACGGCACTCGGCAACGACAATCTGGTCGACCTCTCAAGCGTCGACACGGCCAGCCTGGGCATCAGCGACGCGCTGTTGGAACTCGGCCGCATGGGCTCGGACGAGCAGCTTTACATGCCCTGGATGCAGGCGACCTACATCATGGCCGCCAATCGCGAGGCGTTGCCCTATCTGCCGGACGGTGCCGACATCAACGCATTGACCTACGAGGAATTGATCGAGTGGGGTCAAAACATGGCGGAAGCCGAGGGATCACCCAAGATTGGCATTCCGGCCGGCCCCAGCGGCCTGATCCACCGGTTCTTCCAAGGCTATCTCTACCCGTCATTCACGGATTCGATGGTGACCGAGTTCCGGTCTGCCGAGGCCGAGGCGATGTGGGAGACCTTCCTGGATCTGTGGGCCGTCACCAGCCCGGCCTCGCCCAACTACAACTTCATGCAGGAGCAGCTCTTGACCGGCGAGGTTTGGGTCGCGTTCGACCATACCGCCCGGCTGGCCGAGGCCTTCAACGAGCGGCCCGAGGATTTCGTCGCCTTCCCAGCACCGGCGGGCCCGACCGGTCGCGGCTTCATGCCGGTGCTGGCCGGTGTGGCGATCCCGCGTACGGCGCCTGACCAAACCGTATCGATGGATCTGACGGAGTTCCTGTTGGAGCCTAATACGCAGATCGCGACCTTGCGGGCGACCAACTTCTTCCCCGTCGTCGACGTCGAGTTGCCGGCCCAGATGCCGGCATCGGTGCGTGCGTCCAGCGCGGCGATTGCCGCGCAGTCCGGTTCGCCTGACGCCAATCCGGGCCTGCTGCCGGTCGGCCTCGGTGACCTGGGTGGCCAGTTCAACCAGGTCTATACCGACACGTTCCAGCGCATCGCGCTTGCCGGCCAGGACATCAGGACGGTTCTGGACGACCAGGCGGACACGCTGCGGTCGATCATGGATGAGGCCGGTGCCCCGTGCTGGGCGCCCGACCCGCCATCGGACGGACCGTGCCCGGTCAACTAAGTCCGTGAAAACGCCGGCGGCGCTGAGCCGCCGGCGTCCATCCTGGAGGAAATCCGATGCAAGTAAGGGCGCTGCCGTACCTGCTGCTCGCGCCGGCCGCTTTGTTTCTGGTCATCTTCTTCCTGTATCCGGCCATCGATGTCGCGATCCAGGCCTTCACCAGCGACGGCGAGTGGACGTGGTCGAATTTCGACGAGATGGTCAGCAATTGGAACTTCAACAGAGCCCTTAGGAACACGCTGCTGCTGGCGTTGATCGTCGTGCCGCTTCAGTTGGCCCTGTCGTTGTTCATGGCGACGATGGTGACCAAGATGAAGCGGGGACGGGATCTGATTCTCTACGTCTGGACGATCCCGCTCGGCATCTCCGATCTGGCCGCTGGCATCATCTGGCTGGCGATCCTTGAGCAAAATGGCTTCCTCAACAGTGCCTTGTTCGGACTCGGCGTGATCGATAGCCCGGTAACCTATCTAGGCTACCAAAACCCGTTCGTGTTGTTGATCGCTGTCGCCATCGCCGAGATCTGGCGCTCGACAGCGATCGTGCTGGTCATCCTGGTTGCCGGCATGGGATTGATCCCCAAGGAGTACTACGAGGCGGCGGAGGTTTTCGGCGCCGGACCGTGGAAGCGGTTCGTCAAGGTAACGCTCCCGCTGTTGCGGCCCAGCCTGCAGACGGCCCTGATCCTGCGCACGATCCTGGCGTTCGAGGTGTTCGCCGTGGTCATCGCCTTGGCTGGCACCAACATGCCAATTTTGATGGGAGAAGTTTACCGTTGGGAATTCAATCTTCGAGATAGCGGCGTTGCTTCTGCCTACGCACTTGTCGTTCTCGGCATTTCCATTGTCTTCACGATCTTCTTCCTTTGGGTCCTGCGCACACCCAAGGAGGCAAGGGTATGACCGCCGCCGATATGGCCGTGCCGGCCAAAAAGGTACGCATGGCTGACCATAGAACCGCCTCGCGCTGGCTGATGGCGGCCACGATCACGATTCTGTGCCTCTGGGTGTTGGTTCCGATCTACCTCATCCTGGTCAATACGCTGTCCAGTCCGGCCCAAGTTAACGGTTGGCCGCGCCAGTTCTTGCCGTCGTTCGATCTGGGCAGCCTGACATTCTTTGCCAACTATCAGGGTGTCGCCCGGGCACTGTTGAACTCTGTAGTCGTCGCCGCGCTGACGATGATCTTTTCGATCGGGCTGGGCGCGCCGGCGGGCTACGCGCTGGCCCGCTTCGATTTTCCCGGCAAGAACGTGTTTCGCGTCGTCGTGCTGATGACCAGGGCGTTCCCACTGCCGCTGTTGGCGTTGCCGTTGGCCATCATGTTCATCCAGATCGGTCTGGACGATACGCGGTTCGGCCTGGCCCTGGTGCACACAATGCTGGCGATGCCCTTTGCCATCCTGATCACGGCGTCGCTGTTTATGGGGGTTCCGTACGAGTTGGAAGAAGCCGCCTGGACGCTTGGCTGCAACCGCTTTACCGCCTTCGTGAAGGTGGTGCTGCCCCTGGTCATGCCCGGCATCGCGGCCTCGGCGGTGTTCGCCTTCGTGATCTCGTGGAACGAGGTGTTCGCCGCGGCGGTGCTGACGATCCAGAATCGGACTCTGCCAGCGTTCTTGCTGACCAGCTTGAACGAGGCGCCGACCGAACTGAAGTTTGCGGGCGGCGCGGTGCTGGTTCTGCCGGCGCTGTTCTTCATCTTCGCCGTACGCAAGTACCTGTTCGCCATGTGGGGCATAGCCAACCGCTAGGCCACACCGGTAGGGAGCAATCATATGGCTGAAATCAACATCAAGGGTGTCGAGAAGCGCTTTGCCTCGTTCACCGCCCTGCATTCCATCGACCTGACGGTGAAGGATCAGGAGTTTCTTGTGCTGCTGGGCGCGTCCGGCTGTGGCAAGACGACTTTGCTGCGTCTGATCGCCGGCCTGGATTTTGCCACCGAGGGCGAGATCCAGATCGGCGGCAAGCGGGTCAACGAGTTGCCGCCGCGCTCGCGCGAGATCGCCATGGTGTTCCAGAACTATGCGGTGTTTCCGCACTTGACCGTGTTCGACAATATCGGCTTTGGCCTCCGCATGAAGAAGATGCCAAGCGACCAGATCCGCCAGAAGGTCACCAAGGCTGCCGAGATGATGCATATCGAGCAATTGCTGGAGCGCTATTCCGGCCAACTGTCAGGCGGTCAGCGCCAGCGCGTGGCGGTCGCCCGCGCCCTGGCGATGGAGCCGGAGGTCCTGTTGATGGACGAGCCGCTGTCCAATCTCGACGCCCTGCTGCGCATGGAGATGCGGGCGGAGTTGAAGGGCGTCCTTCAGGAAAGCAAGACCACGACGATCTATGTGACCCACGATCAGGTGGAGGCCATGAGCATGGCCGATCGGATCGCTGTCATGCATGGCGGGCACATTATCCAGGCCGCATCCCCGATCAGCGTCTATCGTGATCCGGCCTCGCGCTTTGTCGGCAGCTTCATCGGCAACCCGCCCATGAACTTCCTGCCGGCTAAGCGTTCCAACGGCCATTGGACGGCGGCGGGCGTGGCCTTCGACGGCCCGTCGGTCGACAAGGAGACCATTGAGTTCGCCATCCGTCCGGAGGATCTCGATCCGTCGGACACGGGTCTGTCGGGCCGGGTCAGGGTCGTCGAACCGCTCGGCGCCCATCAGCTCGTCACCATGGATGTGGACGGCCATTTGTTCCGTGCCGTGCTGGAAAGCGATTTGCCGATCGGCTCCGGCGAGACCATCACCCTGGCGCCGAAGCCGGATCGCATCCGCTGGTTCGATCCGGAATCGGAGCAGGCGCTGCAATGAGCGAGGTTGGCGCAGGCGCCAGCCCACCGCCGGATCTGTCCGCGCTGGCCTGGACCATTCTTGAGGACAACGACCGCGGCCAATACTCCGTGCCGACCAGCGGGCTCTATCCCTTTCAATGGAACTGGGATTCCTGCCTGACCGCGCTGGGCCAGGCCCGGCGGCACGAGGCACGGGCTTGGACCGAGATCGCTACGCTGATGGAGCATCAATGGCCCGACGGCATGGTGCCCCACATCATCTTTCACCAGCAGGACGACAGCTATTTTCCGGGTCCGGACGTCTGGGGCACGGGCCGGCCGGTGGCAACCTCCGGCATCACCCAGCCGCCGATCGCCGGCTTTGTCATGCGCCGGCTGTTTGAACGGGCACGAGACAAGGCGCTGGCCGAGGAACGCGCCCGCGAGCTGTTGCCCAAGGTCGCCGCCTGGCACGACTGGTTCTATGCCAATCGGGACCCGGGGGGCACCGGCCTGGTCGCCATCGTGCATCCGTGGGAATCCGGCCGCGACAATTCGATCGATTGGGACGAGGCGCTTGCCCGCGTGCCGGACGAGGGCGTGGCACCCTATGTGCGCAAGGACACGTCCCATGTCGATCATGCCCAGCGTCCGACGAAGGCGGAGTACGACCGCTATCTTTGGCTCGTGCAGCACTTTCGAAGCCTCGGCTGGGACAACTCCCGGATTCACGACGCCTCGCCGTTTCGCGTCGTCGATCCGGGTCTGAACGCCATCCTGGTCAGGTCGGCGGACGATCTGGCTTGGCTGGCCGACAGCCTCGGCGAACCGGCCCTGGCCGATCGGCAGAAGCGGCACGCGGAGAATGGCCGCGCCGCGCTCGACAGCCTGTGGAGCGACGATCACGGCCAGTATGTCTGCTTCGACCGCGTATCGTCCGCCCCGGTCGACAGCGCCACGATCGGCGGCATCCTGCCCATCTTCGCCGGCATTCCTGATCCGGCGCGGTTCTCGGCCACGGTCGCCCGCTTGACTCTGCTGCTGTCTCGGGCGCGCTTTGCCACCGCCAGCCATGACCCGGCCGATCCGCGATTCGACGGCCTGCGCTATTGGCGCGGCCCGGCCTGGCTGATCGTGAACTACCTGCTGGTCGATGGCCTGACGCGGGCGGGCGAGGGCGATTTGGCCCGGCGGATCATCGACAGCAGTCTGGCGCTGACCAAGGACGGCGACCTGTCGGAGTATTACGACCCGCACACCGGCCAGGGCCTCGGCGGCGGCCATTTCTCTTGGACCGCCGCGATGGTGCTTGAGTTCCTGGATCTGCAGGAAGGTTGACAGCCATCGGCCGGGCAGCACCGGTGAAGCGCATGAACCAGCTCCGCCGCGACAGATTTCTGAGTGGCGCCTGCGGCTGATTTGACTAGTATGCCGCGCCAACAGCGACAGGTTCCAGGCAAGGGTTCAAGCGCATGGCGGATCGGGTATCGAACGTAACCATTGTCGGCGGCGGCACGGCGGGCTGGCTGACGGCCTGCATCGTCCATACCTTCCTCAATCGCCGTTCCGATCAGCGGCCGGTGCAGGTCACGCTCATCGAATCGCCGAACACCCCGACCATCGGCGTCGGCGAGGCGACCGTGCCCGGCATGGTCCGGCTGCTGAGCCAGCTCAAGATCGACGAATCCCGGTTCTTCCGCGAATGCAACAGCTCGTTCAAGCTGGGCGTTCGCTTTCAGGACTGGAACCGCTCGAAGAAGGGCACGCCGCAGAGCTTCGTGCACCCGTTCCAGGCCGCGCCGTACATCGACGGCTTTCCGGTCGCCTATTACTACCACGCCTTCGCCAAGGGCGACTTCGTCGACGCGACGCTGCCGCAGATGACGGCGATCGACAATCTGAAGGCGCCGCGCGAGATGGGCGCGAAGGACTATGAATCGAGCATGTCCTACGCCTATCACCTGGACGCCGGAAAGTTTGCCGGCTTCCTGCGCGATGTCTGCGTCGAGCGTGGCGTGGAGCATATTCTGGACGACCTGCAGGACGTCGAGATCGGTGAGGATGGCCGTATCACCTCCCTGCAGTTCGAACGCACGGGGCGGCGCGAGGTCGAACTCGTTATCGATTGCACGGGCTTCCGCGGCGTGATCATGCGCCAGGCCTTGAAGGAGCCCCGGACGTCCTGGTCCAACCATCTGTTGAACGACCGCGCCTTGGCGGTGCAGATCGACCATGACGACCAGACCCATCTGGAACCGTTCACACGCTCAACGGCGCTCAGCGCCGGCTGGGTCTGGAACGTGCCGCTCTACCACCGGATCGGCACCGGCTACGTCTATTCCAGCGCCTTCAAGACGGAGGAGCAGGCGACCGAGGAATTCCTGGCCCATCTCGGCCCCCGGGCCAAGGGCAAGACGCCACGCGGCATCAAGATGGAGGTCGGGCGGACGGAGCGCAGTTGGGTCGGCAACTGCATCGCCATCGGGCTGTCGGGCGGGTTCATCGAGCCGTTGGAATCGACCGCGATCTATCTGATCGAGATGTCGGCCCGCTGGATCGTCGACCTGTTCCCCGACGCCGGCGTCTCCGAACCCCTGGCGCGCCGCTACAACCAGCGGATGGAGCGGCTGTACGCCGAAGTGCGCGACTTCGTCATGCTGCACTATCTGCTGTCCAACCGCACGGGCGACTATTGGGAGGCGGCGCGCAACGAGGTCGACGTGTCGGATTGGCTGAAGAACAATCTGGACATCTGGCAATACACCTTGCCCTACGCCCTCGACGTCGCCGGCAACAGCCTGTTCAACGAGTGGAACTTCATCTTCGTGCTGATGGGCAAGCGGTTTTACGCCAATCGTGAACTGTCGATGGACAGCCTGCTGCAACCGGACCGCTGGCGCGAATACAGCGCCACGATCGACAGGAAGAAACACTCCGTGCTGACCAAGCTGCCGAGCCATTACGAGCTCTTGGCGAAGGTTCACGGCGATCTGGCCGAAGAGCCCAAGCAAGCGGGGAAGGGCGACGGGACGGACGACCTGCTCTCAGCCTTTATCGCCGCGCAACCGTCATTCACCGGATCGACCACGGCGGCCGTGACGCCCGGCGGTTTCGATCCCAGCCGGTTCAAGCGGGGGCCGACCGTCAAGCATTAGCCGGCCGCCTATTCGGCCGCGTCGTGTCTTGTCAGCGGCGCGCGCGTTTGGGTTTGGTCCAGCAGGCGCCCTTCGGCGTCTGCCATGTAGTCGCGGGTTTGCGGCACGGCGGATCGGTCGCGGGTGAGCTGCATCTGGAAGACTTCCCCGGCCTCCAGCCGGAAGTTCAGTTCGCAGATCACCAGATAGAATTCCCACATCCGGCAAAACCGCTCGTCCAACAGCGCGACGACCTGGTCCCGGTTGGCCATGAAACGGTGCCGCCAATGGCGCAGCGTCTCCGCATAATGAAGGCGCCAGATCTCGATGTCCGTGACCCACAGCTCGGTGCGCTCGACCGCAGCCATCGTCTCGGATAGGGCAGGGGTGTAGCCGCCTGGAAAGATGTACTTGCGCAGCCAGGCGTTCGTGCCGCCGGGCGGATCGCAGCGGCCGATGGAATGCAACAGCGCGACGCCATCGTCGGTCAGCAACTCCTGCACCTTGGCGAAGAAGGTGTCGTAGTGCGCCACGCCGACATGTTCGAACATGCCGACGGAGACGATGCGGTCGAACGGCCCGGTGACGGCGCGATAGTCCATCGCCTCGATGCGCACGCGGTTCTCCAGGCCGCGCTCGGCGACCCGCTGGCGCGCCAGGTTGAGCTGCTCGTTCGACAGTGTGATGCCGAGAACCTCGACGCCGGTCAACTCCGCCAAGGTCATCGCCATGCCGCCCCAGCCGCAGCCGATATCCAGCACCCGCTGTCCGGGCTTCAGGTCAAGCTTGGAGGCGATGTGCAGCTTCTTCTGTAGCTGCGCCTGTTCCAGGGTGTCGTCCGGCGATCGGAAATAGGCGCAGGAATACTGCATGTCCTCGTCCAGGAACATGCGGTAGAGCTCGTTCGACATGTCGTAATGATGGGCCACATTGGCCTTCGCGCGGCGCATCGAATTGTGCTGATGGATGCGGCGCAGCAGCCTATTGGCCTGCATCAGTACCGATTGCCAGCCACTTAGGCGCAGGTTGCTGCGATTGCTCATCAGCAGTTCCAGCACCTCGTAGAGGCTGCAATCGACCGGCTGCAACGTGCCGTCCATCACCGCCTCGCCGACGGCCAGTTCCGGGTTCAATGCCAGGCGACGATGAAGTGCCGGGTCGGTGATCTTAAAGGCGGCGACAGGGCCAGGACGGCCCTGGAAGACGTGTGTCTGGCCGTTTGCGTCGGTCACGGTCAGCGTGCCGACACGGATTACGGTTTTCAGCAATCGCGACAGCAGCTTCATGGTTCTTGTCTCGACCGTTTCCTTTCAAGCGCGAGTCGGGATGTAAATGATGCCGTGTCGTTGAGAAAAACGAAAGCAAAACGCTCGCCCGGCCAAAAAGCGGTACGGCCAGTGGTTCGACAAATCAGTTGCCTCACGCCGGCAAATCCGCATATTAGGGCGCCAGTAGACGCGCCGAGGCGCGTCACAGCGAAGAGAGAGCCGCTCCAAAATGGGTCGTGAACGCCAGATAACGAAGCCGATTATCGGCCGGCCGGGGATCGCCCGGGCCGACGCCGGCCTGCTTCTTCTCGGCCTAGACCTGCGACTTAGCCGCCCCCGGGCGCGCTGACCACCGGCCCACGCCTGACACATCGAGACAGCCTGGGTCGGATCGCCCCGGGGGATTATGGTGACTGACAACGCGTCGGCGATTTCGCCTGCGCCCGTCGGAAACAATGTCTCGCCAATCAGGCTTGAAGGACGCCCGTGATGAGTAGCGACAAAGACCATATCAGGATATTCGACACCACCTTGCGCGACGGCGAGCAGTCGCCCGGCGCCTCGATGAACCTCGAGGAAAAGGTGGCCATCGCCAAACTGCTGGAAGAGATGGGCGTCGACATCATCGAGGCCGGCTTCCCGATCGCGTCAAACGGCGATTTCGAGGCGGTTCAGCACATCGCGCGGACGGTGAAGACCTCCGTGGTGGCCGGCTTGGCCCGGGCGGCGCAACGGGATATCGACCGCGCGGCGGAGGCGTTGCGGGACGCCGAACGGCCGCGCATCCACACCTTCATCTCCACCAGCCCGCTGCACATGAAGCACAAGCTGCAGATGGAGCCGACGGCGGTGCTGGACGCGATCACCGACAGTGTCAGCCGGGCGCGCAACTACACCGACGATGTGGAATGGAGCCCGGAAGACGGCAGCCGGACCGAGCCGGATTTTCTCTGCCGCGCGGTCGAACTGGCCATCCGGGCAGGTGCCACGACCATCAACATCCCCGATACGGTCGGCTACGCCACGCCGGAGGATTATGCCGGCATCTTCCGCATGGTCCGCGAACGGGTGCCGGGGGCTGAGGATGTCATCTTCTCAGCGCACACGCACAACGATCTCGGTCTGGCCGTCGCCAATGCGCTGGCCGCCGTCAATGCCGGCGTGCGCCAGATCGAATGCACAATCAACGGCATCGGCGAACGGGCAGGCAACGCCTCGCTGGAAGAGGTCGTCATGGCCGTGCGTACGCGGCCCGACGCCTACCCCTACACGCACCAGATCCGCACCGAGCTGATCATGCGGGCTTCGCGCTTACTGGCCGCCACGATCGGCTTCCATGTTCAGCCTAACAAGGCCATCGTCGGTGCCAACGCCTTTGCCCATGAGGCCGGCATTCATCAGGACGGCATGCTGAAACATGCCGGCACCTACGAGATCATGACGCCGGAATCGGTCGGGCTGGTCCGCTCGACCCTGGTCATGGGCAAGCATTCCGGCCGCAACGCTTTCCGCAGCAAGCTGGTCGAGTTGGGCTTTGAGGATATCGGCGACAACGCCTTCCAGGACGCCTTCCAGCGTTTCAAGGAACTGGCCGACCACAAGAAGGATATCTTCGACGAGGACATCGTCGCCCTGGTCGACGACCAGTTGGCGACCACGAACGAGCGCATCAAGTTCGTCTCGCTGGGCGTCATGGCCGGGTCGATCGGCAAGCAGTCGGCGCAGATCGTGCTGGAGATCGACGGCGAGACGAAATGGTCGCAAACCGGCGGTTCCGGCCCGGTGGATGCGATTTTCAACGCCATTACCGAACTGGTGCCTCACCAGGCCAACCTGCAGCTCTATCAGGTGCACGCGGTGACCGGCGGTACCGACGCCCAGGCCGAAGTGACGGTGCGGCTTGAAGAGGATGGCAAGAGCGTGAACGGGCTGGGCGCGGATCACGACACGCTGGTGGCCTCGGCGCGGGCCTACATCCATGCCCTGAACAAGCTGATGGTCAAACGCCAGAAATCCGCACCGCCGGAGGTCGACACCCAGCTCACGGCCTGAGTTTCGCCTCGATGGCTGGTTAATGGGGCCGGGGGTCGCAAGATCTTCGGCCCCTTAGTCTTGATCGAAACGGTTTGTTCGCACCGGTGGCTTGGCGGGCGGGACCATCATCCTGTGCGTAGCCGGCCGGCTTGGAGTTCGTGATGCGACAACCCTTGAGTCTCCGTATGCTGGCGGCAGGCGCGGTCGGAAACGCTTTGGAATGGTACGATTTCGCGATCTACGCCTTCTTTGCGCCAATCATCGCGCGCCAGTTCTTTCCGACGAACGATCCGGTTAGCGCCATTCTGGTGACATTTGGGGTTCTGGCCGCCGGCTACTTCATGCGCCCGCTGGGCGGCATTCTGATCGGCCATGTTGGCGACCGGGCGGGCAGGCGGGTCGCGCTGATGCTCTCCATCGCCCTGATGGCGATACCGACCAGCCTGATCGCATTCTTGCCCAGCTTCGAGACGATCGGCATCGCAGCACCGATCCTCCTGACAGTCCTGCGCCTATTGCAGGGTCTTTCGGTCGGTGGCGAGTATATGGGGTCTGTCGTTTTCATCGCCGAACGGTCACCTCGGTCCCGACGCGGCTTGGCCGCCAGCGTCTGCTCAACCAGCGGCACGGTTGGGATTCTGATCGCATCTGCCGTCGCGGCACTGCTGCAAGCCGCGGTAACGGAGCAGGCGCTTAACGACTGGGCGTGGCGCCTGCCGTTTCTCGCCGGCCTCCTGCTTGGGTTTATTGGCTTCATGCTGCGCCGGCACATGGCCGATGTCGGCAAGGCGGTGGGCGGCACCTATGAACCGCCCCGGCTGCCGATTTTGATCGTTGTTCGCGACCATTTCCCGACCGTGCTGCGCGCGTTCGGCATCACGGCACTGATCAGTGCCGGCTTTTACATCGTGTTTGTCTATCTCACGTCCTATCTGACCGAGGTTGTAGGCACCGATCGCGGCGTGGCGCTGGACATGAATACGGCCGCGATGGTGCTGGTGGTCATCGTCATGCCGGCCTTTGGCTGGCTAACCGACCGGATCGGCAGAAAGCCGGTCATGATCGCCTCGGCGGCGCTGTTTCTCCTCCTTTCCTATCCGCTGTTCGTCATGCTCCACAGCGGCAACCTGGTGTGGGAGATTGTCGGCGATCTTATCTTCGCCGTGCTGGTCGGGGCGGGCCTGGGGCCGCTGCCCGCGCTGATGACCGAACTCTACCCGCGGGAAGTGCGCTACAGCGCCACGGCCTTTTCGTACAATCTGCCGGTCGCCATCTTTGGCGGCACGGCGCCCCTAATCGCGACCTTTCTCGTGGCCGAAACGGGCAATGACTACAGCCCCGCCTTTTACCTTATGGCCCTGTCGGTCGTCGGCCTCGTCGCGCTCATCCTCACGCCGGAGACCAAGGGCCGCGCGCTCAACTGATTAGGGCTCGACCCAAACCGGCGCGGGGCAGACGGGCCTGCGGTCGTCAGTCGGGCTGCCGTCGGGGCACACGCGGTTGCAGCGGCTGCTGTCCTCGCAATAGTTCGACAGCATGTTGCCGGCCAGATCGACCGTGAAATCCTCGATCTCGGTCCGGCTGCACGCCGCTGCGGTCATCAGCGCCACGATCGCGAAAACTCTAATCATTGATCGTGTCCTCGGGCTCGTAGGCCAGCAGGTCGCCGGGCTGGCAATCCAACGCTTGGCAGATCTGCTCCAGCGTCTGGAACCGCACGCCCTTGACCTTGCCGGACTTCAGCAGCGACAGATTCTGTTCGGTGATGCCGATCCGCGCGGCCAACTCCTTGGACCGCATTTTGCGGCGGGCCAGCATGACATCCAGGGTCACGATGATGGCCATGATAAGCGGCCCTAGACGAACTGGGCGTTTTCGTCGGCGACGCGGCTGGCCTCGCCCATCACCCAGGCGATAACAAGGATCAGCAATCCAAACAGGAGAGTACCGAGCATGTTCGAATCGAGCGTGATCGCCAGCATGCGTTGCCCGGGCGGGTTATGCCAACTGATGATGACGCTTAACGCGGCGCCTATGACGGGCTGCAGCAGGCCGGAGATGATCTGTGTCCAGGCGAACATCTTCAGACACCGGCTGTTGGCAACCGCGAAGACCGTGCCGGCGCGATACAGGGCGAACAATCGCTGCAACCAGTAAAGACCGTAGACGCCCAGCCCGATGGGGATCATGGCGACGACCAGGGCCAGTATCCGGGCCGGCAACGGTATCGCGTCGATCGTGGTGATGCCCGCGCGCACGCCCAGGAAACCGGTAACGTCGCTCGTCCAGAACTCGATCAGGACCAGGGCGGGCAGGGCAACCATCCCGATAGCGCACGTGATTCTCAGGATGCCGGCCAGTCTGGCGACGCGGGTGAGAGCGGACATGGTAACCTCTTGTTCTGCGACCATGGTTGGTACGTGGGGCAAGGCGGCCCTGTGGCGACGGTGGATCGGCGCTTGGGCGAAATCTGCAAGCCAGGCGATCATTGTTGAAGCCGGCCTGATATCCAGTCGGCGACTGAGTCGAGCACTCGGCCCATCTGAGAGGTGCCGGACGTGTCGACCATCTGGTGATCAAGCCCTTGCAGTTCCCAATAGGTCAAGCGGTCGTCGCCGGCGGCGGCAAACGCATCACGCGTCGCGCGGGCCGAGGCGACGGGCGATGATTCGTCCAATGTGCCATGCACGAGCAAAACCGGCGCCGATGCGGCCAGCAGATCGTCGACGGGCCGGTGATCCATGATGCCCGCCCACCAGCGGAACGAATTCCCGCTCATGACTTCGAGGCTGTCGGGCTGCAGCCTGATGCGATCAAACTGCTCCTGGATCGCCGCTTCGACAGGCGGGGGCACGACCTCCGGAAGGCTCTCGGCGAGCGTCAGGCCGGCGCCGGCGGAAAACACGACGATGGCATCGGTCTCCGGCAGCCTGGCGCCCAGCATGGCAACCACGGGGCCGCCCGACGAGCCGCCGAACAGGGCCAGGTCGCCGTTCCAAACGTCGGCGTTCCGCAGTTCGGCCAACACCTGTTCGGCGTCGTCGACCCGCTGCGAGATCGTGTTGTTGGCATAATACGTCGCCGAGCAGTCCTCGATCGGGTCGACTGGCGCGTCCCACGGCTCGACGCCGTACTTCTCGATCGTCAGGACCGTCAGGTCACCCAACGCCGACGCCAAAAGCTGGATGCTCGGGTTGGTCAGCGTCGAAGCACAGCCGGAGCCCTGGGAGACGAGCACCAAGCCGACCGGGCGGTCGCCAGGCAAACTGTCGAGGTGCCAATCGATCGTGCTGCCGTCGGCACGAATGCTGGTGCCTGAGAAGCCGTCATCGTCTGGCACCCCCGCAGAGCCGGCATAGGCGGGCTGAAAAGCGAGCAAGAGCGCAAAGGTTGCTGTGGGAATGGGTGTCATGCCGCACTCAGATCAAGCTGTTGATATCGGGCCAGGGGTGGAATCGCTGCATTCAGGCTGGGGTGAGATAGCTCGATGTATCTCCATTGGCAATGATTAATTAATGTAAAACAGTAATTTTTTTGAGTGTAGCATTCATCACAGCGCCGTTGAGCGCGGCTCTCGAGGGGGATGCCAGCGGCGCGCGCAATGCGGTCACAGAGGGCGGGATGCCTGCCGACGCCGGCAAGCCCGACACCCGCAACGTTGTCGTCCTCCACACCCGACATGCTGCCCATTACGGCCTTGAGGTGGGTTGGGCATTGCTCTATTGATCGCCCTTCGGCGGCCCCGCAAAGATCACGGATTTTCAAACCGCCTTTCCCGTTCCCAGGCGACAGCGCGACATGTTCTCTAACCTGTTTGGTTTTCTGTCGGCCGACATGGCCATCGATCTCGGCACCGCGAATACGCTGGTCTATGTGAAGGGCCGCGGGATCGTGTTGAACGAGCCCTCGGTGGTCGCCATCGCCAGTCTGCGCGGCAAGCGGCAGGTTTTGGCAGTGGGCGACGAGGCCAAGCAGATGCTGGGCCGCACGCCCGGCAACATTCAGGCCATTCGCCCGCTGCGCGACGGCGTCATCGCCGACTTCGACGTGGCCGAAGAGATGATCAAGCACTTCATCCGCAAGGTGCACAACCGGCGGTCCTTCGCCAGCCCGCAAGTGATCATCTGCGTGCCCTCCGGCTCCACGGCGGTCGAACGCCGCGCGATCCAGGAATCGGCCGAAAGCGCCGGCGCCCGCCGCGTCTTTTTGATCGAGGAGCCGATGGCGGCCGCCATCGGGGCCCAGTTGCCGGTAACGGAGCCGACGGGGTCCATGGTCGTCGATATCGGCGGCGGCACGACGGAGGTCGCGGTGCTGTCGCTCGGCGGCATCGTCTATTCCCGCTCCATCCGGGTCGGCGGCGACAAGATGGACGAAGCCATCATCGGCTATATTCGCCGCAACTTTAACTTGCTGGTCGGCGAAAGCTCGGCCGAACGCATCAAGAAAGAGGTCGGCTCCGCCTATCCGCCGGAAGATGGCGAGGGAAGGGTCCTGGAAATCAAGGGCCGCGACCTGATGAACGGCGTGCCGAAGGAACTGATCATCACCGAGGCCCAGATCGCCGAAAGCCTGGCGGAGCCGTGTGGCGCGATCGTGGAATCGGTCAAGGTGGCCCTGGAACACACCGCACCGGAGTTGGCCGCCGACATTGTCGATAAGGGCATCGTGATGACCGGCGGCGGCGCACTGCTGGGCAATCTCGACTATGTGCTGCGGCACGCCACCGGCTTGCCGGTGTCGATCGCCGACGATCCGCTATCTTGCGTCGCCTTGGGCACCGGCCGGGCGCTGGAAGAGATGAAAACGCTGCGAAACGTCCTGATTAACATGTACTAAACCACCGCGTGTGGTAGCTTGTCGGAGGTCGGCGGCCACAGCCTGGATTCGGGGCGCAAACCGGCTGTGATGGGGACCCTGGGCGCGGGCAGGACAACGGGTGAAGGCGCGGACAAGATCCACGGTTCGATTGATAGCGCTCAGATCGTGGGCGCATCGCTTCTCCTTTGCGATTCTTCTTGTCGCCGCCATCGGCCTCATGATGCTGACCAAGATCGATACCCTGGTGGTCGAGGATGTCCGGGCCCGGGTGACCGATGCGGTGTCGCCGGTCCTGAACGCCGTCTCGCGGCCCGCCGCCACGGTGGCGACCGTCGTTGAGGATGTGCGCCAGTTGTCAGATCTGCGCGCGGAAAACGCCCGTCTTGAGGCTGAAAATCGCGCGTTGCTGCAGTACCAGGAAATCGCCTTCCGGTTGGAGGCGGAGAATCTCAGCCTGAGGGCCTTGACGAACTATCGACCGGACTATCGCCATCGGTTCCTCACCGCCCGGGTCATCGCCGACGGTGCCGGCGCGTTCGTACGCAGCCTGGCCCTGAATGTCGGCACGGCGGATGGCATCGAAAGCGGTCAGGCGGTCCTTGGCGGCAACGGCCTGGCGGGCCGTGTCGTCCAGGCGGGCGAGCGCACGGCCCGGGTTCTGCTGATCACCGACTTCAACGCCCGCATCCCGGTCTTGCTAGAACGCTCCCGCGACCGCGCCATGCTGGTTGGCGACAACACGGACCGCCCACACCTGACCTATCTCGGCGAAGAGGCCTCCATCGCGGTCGGCGACCGGGTCGTCACCTCGGGACATGGCGGCATGTTTCCGCCGGGCCTGCCGGTCGGCA
This sequence comes from Pseudomonadota bacterium, assembly GCA_039177555.1. Lineage (GTDB taxonomy): Bacteria > Pseudomonadota > Alphaproteobacteria > DSM-16000 > Inquilinaceae > JANQGH01. The sequence goes on from JBCDFV010000050.1 coordinate 23,921, forward strand.
CGGTGGTTGGCCTGGACGATGGTTTGATCCGGATCCAACCTTTTGAGCAGCTGGATCGGCTGGAGTTCGTCCGCGTCGTCGGCTTCGAGACGGTCGACGAGACGGCCAGCATGCAGCGCGGCCTTGGCGGCCTGTCGTTCGAAGCCATGGGGGCGGTCGGTGTCGAGCAGGCGCCGGACCCGGCCGTGATCGAGGCGTTGACCCGGTTCATTAGCTTTGGCGGCACGCCGGCGGCAGCACCATGAACCCGTCGCTGCTGCAGCGGCTCGATCGTGGCCTGCGCAGCGCCGTGCCGGGCCTGTCGACGCTCATCTTTACGCTACTGGGCGTGGTTCCGCTGCATTTGCCGGTGTATGGGCCGATCTCACCGCTTCTGGCGCTGATCCCGATCTATTATTGGGCGGTCCACCGGCCCGATCTGATGACGTTCAGCCTCGCCTTTGCGATCGGCCTTGTCCATGACGCGCTGGCGGGCGCCCCGCTGGGTGTGCATTCGCTGGTATACCTGCTGTGCTATTGGGCCGCCTTCTCGCAACGGCGGTTCCTCGCAGGCAAGGGCTTCTTCGTGCTGTGGTGGGGCATGTTGCTGATTGCGGCGTTGGGGGTCGGGTTGGAATGGCTGGTGTTCTCGGTCTTCTATGCCCGGCTGATGCCTGTCGAACCGCTGGCCTTCCGGGCCTTGCTGACCACGGCCCTGTTCCCGCTGGTCGGCGGCCTGATGATCCAGATCCATCGGCTGATGCTGTTCCAGCCGCGTAGCTGGCGGGCTTGAGGGACCGGCGCATGGATCGCGATACCGACCGTCAACGCAGCCTGACCCGCCGGACCCTCGTGCTGGGGGGGCTGCAGGTGGGGCTGTTAGGCGTGTTGGGCGCGCGGCTCTACGACCTGCAAGTGAACCAGGCGGAGCGCTATGCGCGACTGGCCGACGATAACCGCATCAATGTCCAACTGATCGCGCCGTCGCGTGGCCGCATTGTCGACCGTTTCGGCCAGGACCTGGCGGTGAACGATCAGGACTTCCGGCTGTTGATGGTGGCCGAGCAGGCCGGCGACGTCGAGGCGGTGCTGGATCGGCTGTCGGCCGTGCTGCCGCTGGACGATGACGAGGTCGAGCGCGTCTTGCGCGACGTCTCCAGTCGCCGCTCTTTCGTGCCGGTGACCGTGCGCGAGAACCTGTCCTACCGGCAGGTCGCCGAAATCGAGGTCAACGCGCCGGACCTGCCGGGCCTCAGCATCGATGTCGGCGAACTCCGCCGCTACCCGCACGCGCGGCTCACGACCCATGTCGTCGGCTATGTCGGTGCCGTTTCGGAGGAAGAGTTGACCGGCGATCCGGTGCTGGCCTTGCCCGGCTTCCGCATCGGCAAGTCGGGCGTCGAACGCGAGCACGACCTCACCCTGCGCGGCCAGGCCGGCGCCCGCCAGGTCGAGGTGAACGCCATCGGCCGCATCATCCGCGAACTGTCGCGTGAGGAGGGCCAGCCCGGCGAGGATGTGCAACTCACCCTCGATCTGGGTCTGCAGCAATACGTCCAGGAACGTCTCAGCACCGAAATCAGCGCCGCGGCGACCGTCATCGACACCGAGACCGGCGAGATCCTCGCGCTCGCCTCGCACCCGGGCTATGACGGCAACCTGTTCACCAACGGCATCGACCATGCCAATTGGCAGCGCTTGCTGAACGACCCGCACACGCCGCTCGTCAACAAGGCCATCGCCGGTCAATACGCGCCCGGCTCCACCTTCAAGATGGTGGTGGCGCTGGCCGGTCTGGAAGACGGTGTGATCGATCCGGACGAGCGGATTTTCTGCCCAGGCCATATGGATTTCGGCAATCACCGGTTTCATTGCTGGCGGCGCGGCGGCCACGGCAGCCTGGCCATGATCGAATCCATCGCGCAATCCTGCGACGTCTATTTCTATGAGCTGGCGCGGCGCATCGGCATGGACCGCATTTCTCATTTCGCCAACCGTCTCGGGCTGGGCATCAATCTGCCGCTCGACATGCCCGGTCAGCGCGCGGGCCTGGTACCGACCCGGGCCTGGAAGGAGGCGACACGGGGCGAGAGCTGGCTTCAGGGCGAGACCCTGATCGCCGGCATCGGCCAGGGCTATGTGCTGTCCACGCCGCTGCAGTTGGCTGTGATGACGGCCCGCCTGGCCAATGGCGGCCGCGAGGTTACGCCCCATCTCACGCTCCGGGTTGGCGGACCGGACGCGCCGCTGGTCGACCCGCCGGCGGAGCCGCTGGGCTTTGCCGAGGAGAACATGGCGGTGGTGCGCGAGGCCATGATCGCCGTGACCTCGGGCCGAACCGGCACGGCGCGCGGTTCCCAGATCGACGAGCCCGGCTTCGAAATGGCCGGCAAGACCGGCACCAGCCAGGTCCGGCGCATCACGGTGGCGGAGCGGGCGGCCGGCATCACCCGCAACCAGGATCTGCCCTGGGCCCGGCGCGACCACGCCCTGTTCGTCGGCTACGCGCCAATCGCCGCGCCCCGCTATGCCTGCTCCGTCGTCGTCGAACATGGCGGTGGTGGCAGTGCCGTGGCCGCGCCGATCGCCAGCGATATCTTGCGCGAAACCCAGCGGCGCGCCCCGGCGCGGCCGCTGATCCAGGCCAGCGATCTCGCGGATAGTCTGGAGGACCAGGACGGATGAGCCTGAGTTTCGACAGCGCGGGCGTCGGCGGCGCGCTGGCAAACGAACAGAAACTGTCGCTCGGCGGCAAGCTGTTGCGGCTGAACTGGCCGGTGGCCCTGCTGATCTGCGTCTTGGGCGCGATCGGCTGCGCCATGCTCTATTCGGCCGGGGATAGCGGGTGGGACCCGTGGGCCCGTCGCCAGCTTGTCCGATTTGCCGGTGGCTTCGTCGTCATGCTGGTGATCGCGCTGATCAGCATCCGCGTTTGGATGCGGCTTGCCTATGTCATCTACTTCGCGTCCTTGGCTCTCCTGGTCGCGGTGGAGGTCATGGGCCAGGTCGGCATGGGCGCCCAGCGTTGGATCAATCTGGGCTTCATGCAGTTGCAGCCGTCAGAGCTTATGAAGGTTGCCACCGTGCTGGCGCTTGCTCGCTACTTCCATGGCACCAGCTTGGTTGAGATCGGCCGCCTGACCCGGCTGATCCTGCCGTTGGCCCTGGTTCTCGCGCCCACCGCGCTGGTTCTGCAACAGCCGGATTTAGGCACGGCGCTGATGCTGATGATGGTCGCCGGGGCGATCTTCTTTGTCGCCGGCGTGCGCTTGTGGAAGTTCGCGATTGTCATAGCCGGCGGCCTGGCCGCGATCCCGGTCGCCTGGCAGTTCCTGCATGGGTATCAGCGCGAACGGATCTTGACCTTTTTGGACCCGTCGCGCGACCCGCTCGGCGCCGGCTATCACATCACCCAGTCGACCATCGCGCTGGGCTCGGGCGGCCTGTTCGGCCGCGGCTTCGGGCAGGGCACGCAAAGCCATCTCAACTTCCTGCCGGAACGCCAGACCGACTTCATCTTCACCATGCTGGCGGAAGAGTTCGGCTTGGTCGGTGGCCTGACCCTGATCGGCCTGTTCGGTCTCTTGATCGCGGCCGGCATCATCATCGGCCTGCGCAGCACCAGCCAGTTTGGCCGGTTGCTGGCGATCGGCCTGGCGACCAACCTCTTCCTTTATGTCTTCATCAATATCGCTATGGTCACCGGGCGCATTCCGGTCGTCGGCGTGCCCTTGCCGCTGATCTCCTATGGCGGTACCGCCATGCTGACGGTGATGGTTTCCATGGGCCTGATCCTGTCGGTCTCGATCCACC
>JBCDFV010000051.1:0-26392 GCA_039177555.1 Pseudomonadota bacterium
GCCGGAAGCCGCGCTCGGGATCGAAGCGCTTGACCGCCTGCATCATGCCAACGTTGCCTTCGGAGATCAGCTCCGAAACCGGCAGGCCGTAGCCGCGATAGCCCATGGCGATTTTCGCCACCAGACGCAAATGGCTTGTGACCAGTTGATGGGCGGAGTCGGTGTCTTCGTGTTCGCGCCAGGCCTTGGCCAGCATGTATTCTTGCTGCGGCTCCAGCATGGGGAAGGTACGGATTTCTTGAAGATAACGCGTTAGGTTGCTCTCAGAGCCAACCACGGGAACGCTGGGTGTGGATGCCATATTGGGGATCCTTCAGTTCCGAATGTCTCGACGGGCCCCGCTCATGCGGCAGCCCCGGACGGTTTGAAGCTATGCCATCGGGCCATCAACCTCAGTGACCGTTTACACAGTATAGCGCTTTTCTGGCGCCCTCGCCAAATTACTGGATTAATTCCAATTTTTTGACCAGAGCTTTCATATCGTTAGGAATGTCAGCCTCAAATCTCATGCGTTGTTGCGTGCTGGGGTGGATGAAGGAGAGGATCTTGGCGTGCAGCGCTTGGCGTTCCAGCGTCAGAGTCTCAGCATCCGCCCGCTTATTCGCCCGACCGTAGAGCGGGTCGCCGATCACCGAGTGTCCAATCGATGCCAGATGAACCCTGATCTGATGGGTCCGCCCGGTCTTGAGGCGACACTCCAACAGGCTGGCGCACTTACCAAAAGTGGTAGTCGTCCGATAGTCCGTCAAGGCCGGTCGGCCGCCGGCGATCACCGCCATTTTCTTGCGATTGCGGGGGCTGCGGCCGATCGGCGCATCGATGGTCCCTTGCCGTGGCCAGGGCACGCCTCGGGCCAGCGCCCAATAGGTCCGGGTCAGGCTGCGATCGAGAAACTGGGCCTTCAGCGCGACATGCGCCGCATCGGTTTTGGCCACCACCATCAGGCCGCTGGTGTCCTTGTCCAGGCGGTGAACGATGCCCGGCCGGGCGACGCCGCCGATGCCTGACAGGCTGGCGCCGCAATGCGCCAACAGTGCATTGACCAGGGTGCCGTCGCGGTTGCCGGGCGCGGGATGAACCACCAGCCCCGCAGGTTTGTTGACCACCAGCAGCCAGTCGTCTTCATAGATGATGTCCAGCGGTATGGCTTGGGGCTCGGCCTTGGCCGGCGTGGCCGGCGGGACAGCAACGGTCAGGCGCTGGCCGGGTTTGACCCTCGCCGACGGGTCTCGTACCGTGTCCTCGTCGATCGTCGCCAGGCCGTCCTCGATCAGGGCCTTCAGGCGCGATCGCGTCAGGTCGGGCAGGGCGTCAGCCAGCACCTTGTCCAGACGACCCGCGGTCTCGGCGGTGGCCGAGAGAACCCGACCAGCGCTGGCGCCAACCGTACCCGTCCCGTTTTCGAGGTCACCCATTGCGCGCCCTGAAATCCGTCGTCATCGCCATGGGCGTCTTGCTGGTTGCCGGTTTCGTCGTGCTCATCTTCGGTGTTGTCCAGCTGCTGGGGCCGACCGCGAACGACGAGCGACCGATTGTCGACGTGCCGTTGGACAGCCTGGGTCTGGAAACATCCTCCCGAATCGTCTCCCTTACCGCCCTCGACGGCAGGTTGATCGTGTTGGTGGAAACAGCGGCGGGCGAACAAAGGTTGCTCACGGTCGACCCTGAACGGCTTCTGGGCGATGACGACGCGGATAGATAGGGGCATGCCCAGCCGCTTGCCAAGGGGTCGCACTGTTGATCCGGCGCGGTCGGCGCCATGAACTTCGCCAGCGACAATGTGCGCGGCGTGGCGGCGCCCATCCTGCGTGCGCTGTCGGAAGGCATGGGCGGCTCGGTTCCCGCCTATGGCGCCGACCCTGTGACCGGCGACCTGGAGCCGCTGTTTGCGGACCTGTTCGGCTGTCCGGTCGCGGTTCTGCCCGTGGCCACCGGCGGTGCGGCAAACGGGCTCGCCCTGTCCGCCCTGTCGCCGCCCTATGGCGGTATCTTCTGCCATGAAGAGGCGCACATCGCCGTGGATGAATGCGGCGCGCCGGAGTTTTTCACCGGCGGCGCGAAGCTGATCCTGCTGCCTGGAACTGCCGGCAAGATCGATCCGGCGGCGTTGCAGGCGGCAATCGAACGGACCGGCCATCGCGGCCTGCACGGGGTCAAGCCGGCGGCCCTGAGCCTGACCCAGCTCACCGAACACGGCACCGCCTATTCAGCGGCGGAGATCGGCGCGCTCAGCGCCATCGCCAGACGTCACGGCATGGCGGTGCATATGGATGGCGCGCGCTTTGCCAATGCGGTCGCTGGGTTGGAGGCCGATCCGGCGGATCTGACCTGGCGCGCCGGTGTCGACATGCTCAGCTTCGGTGCGACCAAGAATGGCTGCCTCATGGCCGAGGCCGTTATCGCCTTCAACCCGACGAATGCAATGCGCCGCGACCTGGCCTATCGGCGCAAGCGGGCCGGCCAGCTTGTGTCCAAGCACAGATTTCTGGCCCTGCAACTGCGCGCCTATCTGGCCGACGGCCTCTGGCTGGACCTGGCACGGCACGCCAACCGTCAGGCCGCGCGTTTGGCCGACGGCCTGTCTCGTCTGCCGGGCATCGATCTGCTCTATCCGGTCGACGGCAACGAAGTCTTCATCGAGATGGCGCCTTGCCTGGCCAAGACGCTGGCCGACAAGGGCGTCGGCATGAACCAATGGCCGGATGGAACCTGGCGTCTGGTCACCGCCTTCGACACCGACCCGGCGGATGTCGACCGCGCGCTTGCGCTGGCGAAAGAGGCCACGCAAGCCGTCGCGGGCCTTGCATCCGAGCCACCGCTGGACTAAGTGATGCGCTTCGGCCTCGGCGCTACCCATGGCGCGCCGCGCAATCCAGCGTCCCCTTCGTCTAGAGGCCTAGGACACCGCCCTCTCACGGCGGCAACAGGGGTTCGAATCCCCTAGGGGACGCCAATCTTTTCAATGACTTATTGATTTGGCCCTTTGGCGTAGTGGTTCATTTGAACCGTTAGAACTCCAAAGCGGCGACGGCCGGAGCCACGTCAACCGAGGCCGATGCCAATCGCAAGGGCGAGAGCGCGCTCGGTCGGCAAGCATCAGCGACGTCCGCAGAGCAGGCAGAAGGCCCAACGGGCCGGGTCTCTGGAGCCTGATCCCGAAGCCCCCGTCAAGCGCTGTCGAAGCCACGGAGTGCGCGGGGCGCGGCCGAAATTGCTCAAGTGCGCACGTCAATTCAGAGGCCACCCAACGATCGAGGCCCACGGCCAATGCCCGTGGCGTCGCCACATCGCCTTTGAGCAGGGTCCCCTAGCCTGTTGTTATTAAATGACATTCTCGGGTGGTTTTTGGAAACGTCCGTGCTGATACGGAGGTTGCCTTGACAACTGTCGTTCGATCCGATCCCCTGTAGCTGCAAAAGAGCAATTCTTGCTCAAGAGAGCGTTCACGAGGCTCCAGCCTCGCCTGCTCGCGCGCAACCCATGGGAGGAAACAATGATGATGCGTCGCCCAGTCCTAAAGATGTTGGCAACTGTCGGATCCACGGCGTTGCTTGCCTTAGCTGCCGGTTCCGCCGCGAATCTGGCTCACGCCGAGGGGCTGACCATCGGCTTCAGCCAGGTGACGCTGCAGTCGCCCTTTTATGTGCAGTTGAGGGACGGGGCGCAGGCCGCCGCCGAGGCCGGGGGCGATACCCTGGTGTTCCTGGACGCCAACGGCGACGTCAGCCGGCAGAACAACGACATTCAGGACCTGATCACCCGCGGCGTCGATGCGATCATCGTCAATCCGGTCAATCCGGTTGCCGTGGCGCCGTCGCTGGAGGCCGCCGCCGCCGCCGGCATTCCGGTGATCACGGTCGATCGCAGCGTGAACGAAGGCGAAGTGGCGGCCCATATCGGCCGCGACAATGTCGCCATGGGCCGCATGGTCGGCGAGGCGGTCTTGGCCCGGCTTGCCGCCGATGGCGTCGACGGGGCCACGATCATCGAGATCCAGGGCGATGCCGGTGGTGCGGTGATGATGGACCGGCGAGACGGTTTTCACAGCGCCATCGAGGGTTCGGACCACACCATCGTCCAAGGCCCCTTCGCCGAATACATCCGCGCAAACGCCGTGGTCGCGATGCAGGACCTTTTGCAGGCCCACCCGGACGTGAACCTGGTCTATGCGCACAATGATGATATGGCGCTGGGCGCCCTGCAGGTGCTTCAGGAAAGCGGCCGCGACGACGTGCTGGTTGCCGGTGTCGACGGCTTGTCGGAGGCCCTGGAGGTCATGGCCACGGGCGGCGCCTTTGTCGCGACATCCTTGAACGATCCGCAATATCTCGGTGACGTGACCATCCAGGTCGCGCGTGAACTGGTGGCGGGCGACGACGTGCCTGACTTTGTCGACGCCGGCTCTCTCGCCGTAACGGTCGACAATGTCGACCAGTTTCCGCGCGACGGGCTGTTCGCCGAATACCGGCCGGAAATCTTCTCCGAATAGCGCGGTCTTCGCAACGGGCCGGACTTGCCCAGCCAGCGGCGCCTGCACCGTGCGTAGCTGATCGCACGGTGCAGGCGGCTTCAGATTTCCAGGTAAGTTGAGAGACGCACATGCAGGCGGCCGTACTCCACGCACCCGGTGACATCCGCATTGAAGAGGTCGCCGATCCAGAGCCCAAACCCGGCCACGTGATCGTTCGCGTTGAGGCGGTCGGCGTTTGCGGGTCCGACCTGCCGCGCATGCTGGTCAAGGGCGCCCACGCGATGCCCTTGATCTGCGGCCACGAGTTCTCCGGGACGATTGCGTCCCTGGGGCCCGACGTCTCCGGGTTCGACGTGGGTGAACGGGTCGCGATTACCCCGATGATTCCATGCGGGGTGTGCGACCAGTGCCGCATCGGCGCGTTTTCGCGCTGCCGCAACTACGATTATTTCGGCTCTCGCCGCGATGGCGCCTACGCGCAGTTCGTCTCGGTCCCGCAAGGCAATCTGATCCGGGTGTCCGACGGTCTCGATCCACGTGCCCTGGCCATGGCCGATCCGGCGTCGATCGCGCTTTATGCGATCTCCAAGGGGGGCGGCTTGGAGCCTGGCCAGGTCGGCGGTGTCGTGGGCTGCGGGCCGATCGGCCTGTTCGCCATCCAGTGGTTGCGGCTGATGGGGGCGGATACGGTCGTGGCGGTCGATGTGGTGCCCGAGAAGCTGGATCTGGCCCGCCAGGCGGGGGCAACCCATACGGTCCTGAGCACCGAGCCGCCGGCTGACGTACCCCGGTGTACCCTGATCGTCGAGGCGGCCGGGCATCCGAGTTCGATTAACTTCGCGATCAAGCTTGCCGCACCGGGCGGCCGGGTCGCCGCCATCGGCATTCCGGTCGGCGATGTCCCGCTGGAAAACGCCACGTTTCAGCACCTGCTGCGCTCGGAGATCAGCTTGTGCGGCGCCTGGAACTCATTCACCGCCCCGTTCCCCGGTTCACAATGGAAGGCGACGATTGATAAGCTGTCGTCGGGCGCGTTGAACTGGGAATTCATGATCAGTCACGAGCTTTCATTGGGGGAACTGCCCGACATCTTTGGCCGACTGCGCGAGGATCGCTCGTTTCGCTACAGCAAGATCATGTTTCGCCCCTAGGCCCTTGCGAGCGCCGAGTGACCATACGGCGAGCGAGACGGTCGGACGACGTTCAGCCAACATGCTGAAAGGCCGGTTGGACGGAAAGGGATTGGTGCAATGGCGCGCGTGTTGAGTTTCGATTTTGGGACGGGCGGTGTACGCGCCGGGGTCTATTGTACCGAAGCACTTCGGATGGTTTCGTCCGCCGAAGCCACCTACGACACGCACTATCCAAGGAAGGGCTGGGCCGAGCAGGATTGCAGCCAATGGCTTGCCGCGATGGTTGACGCCGGCCGTTCGGCCGTCACATCGGCCAAATCCCCTGACATCGCGGCGATTTGCGTGGCGACGACAGCATCGACCGTGGCCTTTTGCCGCCAGGACGGCCAACCCGTCAGGCCGGCCATCTTGTGGATGGATGCCCGCGCCAGCGCGGAGGCGCGCGCGACGGAAGCGATCGATCATGCCGTAATGGCCTATTGCGGCGGCGGGGACGCGGCGGAATGGCTGGTGCCCAAGGCCATGTGGCTGGCGCGCCACGAGCCGGACAGCTTCCGCCAGGCGGACGTCATCTGCGAGGCGCTGGATTTCGTCAACTATCACCTCACGGGCCAATGGGTCGGCTCGCGCATGAACGCGGCCTGCAAGTGGAACTACGATTCGCTTGTCGGTGCGTTCGTGCCGGAGATCTACGCCAGCCTCGGCATCGCAGAGCTTTCCGATAAGCTGCCGGGACGCATTGTCCCGGTCGGTGCACCTATTGCGCAGGCGTCCGGACCCTTGCTCGCGCGCATGGGCATCACCGGCCAGCCGCTGGTTGCCCAAGGCGGTATCGACGCGCATATCGGCATGCTGGGCGCAAACACGGTGAACCCGGGCAGCATGCTGATCATCGGCGGGACGTCCAACGTCCATCTCGCCCAACTGTCCGCGATGTCGGACATGAGCGGCTTTTGGGGACCCTACCCCAACGCCCTGATGGACGGCCTGTGGCTGGTCGAAGCGGGCCAGGTTTCGACGGGGTCGGTCCTGTCCTGGCTGGCCGAGACGGTCTTCGGCCTCGACGACGAAGGCCACCGGCAACTCATGGACGAGGTGCTGGCAGCGGACAATCCCGAGCACGGCCTCCTAACGCTTGACTATTGGATGGGCAACCGCACGCCCTACCGCGACGCCGACCTGCGGGGCGCGCTGCTCGGCTTGTCCCTTGGTCATTCGCGCGCCGACATCTACGCCTCGGCCGTCGATGCCGTTGCGCTGGGATCGGCAAATGTCGTCGCCGTTCTGGCCGAACGCGGCATTGAGCCTGACCGCATCGTGATGGCGGGCGGTATATGCCGCAACCCGCTCTGGCTGCAGGCGACGATCGATGCGCTGGGTCGGCCGGTCGGCGTGGCCCAGGAAGACAATCTCTCGCTGCTTGGATGTGCGGTGTGTTCGGCCACCGCGCTTGGACTGTTCGACGATCTCGCCACGGCCGCCCGCGCCCTTGAGGCACCGACCAGACGCGTGGAACCGCGTCCGTCGCGGACGGAGTGGTACCGGTCGTCGCTGGCGCTCTACCGTCAAGCCACGGAGGTGCTGACGCCAGTCATGCACGCGCTTTCCGATCGGCAGCGTTCGGGTGCGGGGCCATGACGGACGCGACGCGGGCAGCTTCCGTACGGCTGCCGTCGGATGAACAGCGTGAGCATCTCATGGTCCAAGCGGCCAAGTCCTATTACGACCTTGAGCGCACCCAGGCCGAGATCGCGCGAGATCTTGGATTGACCCGATGGCAGGTGGGGCGGCTGTTGGCCGAGGCCAAGCGTGTCGGCATCGTGCGGGTCGAGATCAGGCCGAGGGTCAACCGCCGCGCGTCGTTGGAAGTCCAGCTTCAGGAGCATTACGGCCTCCGAGACGCGGTCGTCGTTCCGGTCGGCGAAGTCTCCGATGCCGCGCTTTTGATGGAGGCCGTCGCCCAGGCGGCGGCGACATATCTCGCGTCCCTCAACCCCAAGCCCGATCTCATCGGCCTTTCTTGGGGGCGAACGATGTCCGCCGTCGCGCGCTCCTTGCCAGACGCCTGGAACCCCGGGGTCCACATTATTCTCGTCAACGGCTCCACGGCGCTCAGGCTGACATCGACGCGGACCAGCGCGGTCGCCGAGGAATTCGCGCAGTCCGCCGGGGGCACGGCCACCCTTCTGCCGGTGCCCGCGATCGTCGGCAAGCGCAGCACCCGTGAGGCGCTGGAGGCAGACCCCATCGTGGAGCGTGTCCTGGAACTCGCGGCCATGGCCAAGGTCATTTGCTTCGGCATGGGCGGTCTCACGCACCATTCCGTCCTGCTCGACTCCGGCTATTTCGACGAAGGCGACATCGACCGGCTTCGCGACCGTGGTGCGGTTGGCGACATTCTCGGGCGCTTCGTCGACGGTGATGGTCGGATCGTCGATCAGGCGCTCGACGACCGCACCGTCGGCCTTCGCCTGGAAAAGCTGCGCTCTGTCGACAGGGCCATCGGTGTGGTCGCCGGTGAGGACAAGCGGGCCATCGCGCTCGCCGCGCTCAAGGCGGGCTATGTCTCGGTTATCGTGACAGACGAGGCGACAGCAAGACACGCCATCGAAGCCGCCACGAATGGGTCGCCCGATGGCTGAGGCAATGGCGGTCGACAATGTCAGCAAGGTTTTTCCGCCGAACATCGTGGCCCTTGAGCGGGCATCGCTTCATGTCACGAAGGGTGAGGTTCACTGCCTGATCGGTGCCAACGGCGCCGGCAAATCCACCTTGCTGAAGATCATCGCGGGCGCCGTGAAGCCCACGGCCGGCACGATCAGGATCGACGGCCAAGAAACCCACCTGCGATCGCCGGCCGACGCCGCCAGCCGCGGCATCTCGATGATCTATCAGGAACTTGACCTCGTGCAGCAACTGACCGTGGAGCAGAACCTGTTCCTCGGTCAGGTGCCGGCCCGCCTGGGTGTGATCGACGCCAGGACCAGGCGTGCGCGCGCGGTCGAAGCGCTGCGGCGTGTCGGGGCGGGGTTTGAACCCGATGCGAGGGTGGAAAGCCTGTCTGTCGCCAACAGGCAGTTGACGGCGATTGCCCGCTCGCTGACGCGCGAGGCGTCGATCATCATCATGGATGAGCCGTCCGGGCCTCTGAACGAGACCGAACTTGAACGCGTGTTCGCCATCATCAGGGAGTTAACGGCCCAGGGCGTCGCCATCGTCTATGTCAGTCACCGGTTGGAGGAACTGCACGAAATCGGCGACCGGGTCACGGTCCTGCGCGGCGGCCGAACGATCGAGACGTTCGATGTCGCCGATACCGACGACCGGACGCTGGTGCACGCCGTGATCGGTGAGAACCGGACTCTTCTTGAACGGCATGCACGCCCGCCGCTTCGTGAGGATACTGCGCTCAAGATAGAGCGGCTGACCGGTGCCGACGGGCTCGACATCGCCGATTTCGAGGTGCGCTGGGGTGAAATAGCCGGCATCACCGGCCTTAATGGTTCTGGCCGGACCAGCCTGTTGCGGTCTCTGTTCGGTGTTCGGCCGTTTTCGGGCACGGTCACCCTCGACGGCCGACCGTTTCACCCGCGCACGCCCATCGCTGCCATCGCTAGGGGCGTCGGCATGGTGCCGGAAGACCGGAAGGTCGAGGGCCTGATCCTCGATGCACCGGTCTACACGAACGCCACCCTGCCCCTAATGCGGAAATCCAGCCTGGCCCGGCACGGTCGTCGCAAGGCCGCCGCCAGATCCGTGTTGTCCAGGCTTTCGACCAAGTACGGCCAGCCCGAGCAAAAGGTCATCCAACTGTCCGGCGGTAACCAGCAAAAGGTGGTCCTGGCCAAATGGGTGGCCAATCGATCCAAGCTGCTGCTGCTGGACGAGCCCAGTCGCGGCCTGGATGTCGGCGCCAAGGCGGACCTGTACGAGCTGATCTCGGAGCTGGCCGCGGACGGTGCCGCGGTCATCATCGCCAGCAGCGAGCTGGACGAGCTTCACGCCCATTGCGATCGGATCTGGGTCCTTTACGAAGGCCGGCTCCTGGGCAGTTTCGATCCTGCAACCACGGACCAGAACACGATGCTGAGCGCGCAGATACTGGGGAGAAACCATGCCTGATAGCGAGAGCAGAGCCGGTGACACCCCGGCGAAGGCCTCTGCTGAGAAGTTTCGTCCCCTCGATCTTCTTATTCAGTACAATTTCGTCGCGATCTTTCTGGTCGTCGTCGTCATCGCATCGTTCCTGTCCGAGAATTTCCTGACCTTCACCAACATCGCCAACCTGGTCCAACAGGCGGCGGTCGTTGGCGTCGTCGCGGTCGGCATGACCTTCGTCATCCTGACCGCCAATATCGACCTGTCGGTCGGCAGCGTCGTGGCCTTTGCCGGCATGGTCGTGGCCCTGCTGCTGGCGGCCGGGGTCAATCCGGCCTTGGCGGTCGTCCTGACCCTGGTCATCGGGGCCGCCGCCGGCGCGTCGATGGGGGCGATTTCGGCCTTTGCCGGGGTGCCCAGCTTTATCGTGACCCTGGCCGGCCTCGTGTCGTTTAGAGGCCTGACCTATCTCCTGACCGACGGTGTGCCCGTCAGCGGCCTGCCGGCCGGCTTTGCGTCCATCAGTTCATCGATGATCCCGCTTTTTCCCGGCTTCAACCTGTCGTCCATGGGGCTGATCTTCATCGTCGCCGCGGTGCTCGCCGCCTTGATCCTGCGCCTGACGGTGTTCGGCGAATATGTCTACGCCACCGGCGGCAATCCCGAGGCGGCGCGCCTGGCCGGCCTGCCGACGAAAAGGATCGTGGTTGCGGTGTTCGCGATTTCGGGCCTGATGTCCGCCCTGGGCGGCATCCTGTTGACCGCGCGCCTGCGCATCGGCCAGCCGACGGCGGCCCAGGGCCTGGAACTCGATGCGATCGCTGCGGTCGTGCTAGGCGGCACGAGCCTTTTCGGCGGCCGAGGCAGCGTCGTCGGCACGTTGTTTGCCGTCATGCTGCTGCAGGTTCTGCGCAACATCTTCAACCTTCTGGGTCTCGGCTCATTCTATCAGATGACGATCACCGGCGTGATCATCATCGCGGCCGTCCTGCTCAATCGGTTCCTCGACGTCAGGCGCGGACGGACCTAGGCGATCTCAAGATCCCGACACCAATGTCCTGATCTTCGGCTGCTTCAAGGCGCGTAAGCAAGGCGCCCGCCCCGTGTCGCGGCCCTGGCGGGCCGAGCGGACGGTCATCGGGTGGGACGCCGACACGGCTGAGGTTCGCGGCCGCGTTTTACGGCTGCCGCGTTGCCGACGCAGGTTTGCCACAGTTCCGGCAACACGCGCCGATAGACTCTTCCTTCGGTGCGTTATCCCTCGTAGTTACTCGCGTACTGCGTGTTCATCTCGTGCCTGCCAATCCTGAAACCAGGTGCCGCTCTGCTGCTGCGGCCAGATGCAAAGGTCTCACCCATGCCTCTTTCCGAATCATCGACCGCCGATCTCGATGTCGTTCTGCGCAGCAATTGGGGCAGCGGCATCGTCGTCGATCTGACGCTGACGGCTGAACAGTCGCTGAACGGCTGGACCATCGAGTTCGAGTATGACGGCGACATCGTCAACATCTGGAACGCGCGCATCGTATCGCAGGTCGGCAACCGCTATGTGATCGAGAGCCTTGGCTACAACAGTGCGCTCGCCGCCGGCGCCTCAGCCGGGTTCGGCTTTCAGGGGCGCGGCAGCGCGACGGAGATCACGCCAATCTCGATCAACGGTGATCTGTTCGACGGTGGTGGCGGGGCCGATCCGGCCCCTGAACCGCTGCCCACCGTCTCGGTCGGCGACGCGGCGGCATCGGAGGAGGACGGCACGATCACGTTCACCGTGACCCTGTCCGAGGCCGCCGCCGAGGACGTGGTGGTGAGCTACCAGACGGTGGCGGGATCGGCGGTCGCCGGTAGCGACTTCGTCGCCGCCCAGTCGCAGGTCGTGATCGCCGCGGGTCAGACAAGTGCCACCGTGACCGTTCAACTTGCCAACGACGACACGCCGGAGGCGACCGAACAGTTCGAGTTGCGCCTCGTCTCCGCCGACGGCGCCGACATCGTGGATGGCTCGGGCACCGGCCAGATCACTGACAGCGACACTGACCCGACGCCGCCGCCCGCTGCCGTGGTCTCGATGGCCGATGCCAGCGCGACCGAGGGCGATCCGGGGGCTGGCGGTTCCGGCGGCGGCACACCGTCGCCCGGCGGCAGCCTGATCGCGGATGGGCCGCTGTCGACCTTGGGCAACCAGATCGTCGATGCGAACGGCAATCCGGTGCAAATCCGTGCGATCAACTGGTTCGGCGCCGAAAACGATGTGCGCGCGCCGCACGGGCTTTGGACGCGGCCGATGACCGACATGATGGACCAGATGGTCGAGGAGGGGTTCAACGCCATCCGGCTGCCGTTCTCGGTCCAGAACATCTTGGAGGACCAGGTGGCCACATCGGTCGCCGGCGATCCCAGCCTGGCCGGCCTGACGACGCTCGAAATCTTCGACGAGATCGTCGCCTATGCCGAACAGATCGGCATCAAGATTATCCTCGATGCGCATCGGATCACCCAGGGCAACGGCGCGGAGGGCATCTGGTACACCGGCGGCTTTGACGAGAGCGACTGGGTCGGCGCCTGGGAAATCCTGGCCGAACGCTATGGCGACAGCCCGGCGGTGATTGGCGCGGACCTGTTCAACGAACCGCACCTGGGCACCTGGGGCACCGGGCAGCGCAACGATTGGGCGGCGGCCGCTGAGCAGGCGGGCAATGCCGTTTTGGACATTGCGCCCGACTGGCTGATCCTGGTCGAGGGCATCGGCAGCTATCAGGGCAACAATTACTGGTGGGGCGGGCAGCTTCAGGGCGTACGCGACCGCCCGGTCGAACTCACCGTCGACAACAAGCTGGTCTACTCACCGCACGACTATCCGGCCTCGGTTTATCCGCAGCCTTGGTTCACCGACGGCTCGAATCTTTACGACGTCTTCCGTGATGCCTGGGGCTTCATCTATGAGGAGGAGATCGCCCCGATCCTGCTGGGCGAGTTCGGCTCGCGGCTGCAAACCCCGCTGGACCAGGCCTGGGCCGATGCGATCACGGCCTATCTCGCTGGCGATTTCGACGGCGACGGGGTGAACGACCTCGACCCGGGCGAGGTGGGCATGAGCTTCGCTTGGTGGTCCTGGAACCCCAACTCCAGCGATACGGGCGGCTATCTTGAAAATGACTGGCGGACCGTGCGGCAGAACGCGGCCGAGCTGCTCGATCCGCTTCTGGAGGGGGACGCGGCCGGCGATCCGGGGGGCGGCGGGTCTGTCTTCCTAACCTTCGACGTGCTGCTGGACGCGCCGTCGACGGGCGTCAGCTACGCCTACGAAACCCGCGACGGCACAGCGACGGCGGGTGAGGACTATGTCGCCAGCGCCGGCACGGTCAGCTTCGCGCCCGGACAGCAGGCGGCGCAAATCCAGATCGAGGTAATACCCGACAGCGAGTCGGAAGGTGACGAGACGTTCAGCCTGGTGCTGTTCGATCTCGACGGCAGCGAGGTGGTCGCCACCGGCACGATCGTCGATGACGACGCGGCGGGCGGCGATCCCGATCCCGTCGACCCGGACCCCGACCCGGACCCGGATCCAGTCGACCCAGACCCCGATCCCGACCCGGATCCAGTCGACCCGGACCCAGACCCCGGCCATCAGCACCCGGGCGCGTTCACCGACATCACCGCCTGGGGGTCGTTCCACGGCTCAAGCAGCCACACCGGGCATGGCGATCTGGCAGGCGGGCGCACGGCGATCACGACCGAGGCGCTGGTCGCCTACAACGGCCTGCGCAACTTTCTCGGCCTGGAAGACACCGCGCTCCAGACCATCGGCCAATGGGCGTTCGACAATGGCATGACCAATAACAGCCAGGCGTGGGGCGACGATCTTTTCGGCGTTGGGCTGTTCTATGCGATGCAGGGTGCGAAGGTGGGCTGGATCCGCGACGACGCCTTCGATCCGCAGATCCTTGCCGACATCCAGCGCGAGGCCCGGCTGGGCGACGCCAGTTTGGTTATGCAGATGGTTGCGGATTACGGCCATGACGGTTTCGCCGACTACCTCACCCAAAACGATCTTGTCGACCATTTCGTGAACACGCTGAAGATGGAGCCCCATTACGGCGGCTGGATGCACGGCCGCGTCCATGGCGGCCTGGTCTTCCCGGACGGCGAGGGCGCCCGCTCACACGACGTCAACCACCTGACCGTGCTCAGCCACGACCAGACCCAGCCCTTCATGAACGACACGTTCGACTGGCCGCAATGGGCAGCACTGAATGTGCCGCACCAGGACGTGATCGATTACTTCCAAAGCATGGTCGTGCTCGGCGATCCCCTGGGTGACGCGCTGCCCTCCGATGGCCAGCCGAACCCGCCGGTCGACCCGGATCCCGACCCGGTTGATCCGCCCCCCGTTGATCCGGACCCCGTCGATCCGGACCCGGTCGATCCGATCCCCGACGATGGCTCGGAGAGCCTGGATGCTCGCCTGAAGGTCGTCAACGATTGGGGCAGCGGCGCGGTGGTTCACCTGGAGATCAGCAATGTCGACCAGTTCCGGTTCACCGACGGCTGGACCGTCGAATTCGGCCTCGACCCTACCTTGATCTCCGGAAGCTGGAACAGCGACTGGAACCCGACGGATGGATCCGACGGCCTGACGGTCTCGGATGTTGGCTGGAACGGCTCGATCGGCGCCGGCGAGACCATTGCTGTGGGCTTCAAGCTCAACATCGGCAATCTGGACGAGGACGCCCTCAACGCGGACGCCGGCTTCCTTTTCCTCTGACCCCGGGGAGCCTGGCAGCTCCTGGGTTCCTGGTGGGAGTCGGAGCATTTGGTGCCGGCCAAAACCGGTCGCGGCTCAACTCACTCCAATCACAGGCGGATCCTTCCTCAAAGAATCTGGCGAAGGATCTCTTCCTGCCGCTGTTGGCGGAATATCGCGAAACCCCTTTCGGCGATGCGCCTCCGTTCGTCGGGTGCCTTCAGAAAGGAGACACACTTAGACGTCAGGTCCTCGTAGTCGCACAGCGCTATGCCGTCCTTTACGGCGGCTAGGGCCTCGTCTTCTTGCGAGGTTTCGGACAGCACGAACTTCTTGTTCGCGAGCAGATAGGAAACGCGGACAATCTCGAAAATCTTCGTTGGATAGTGATGAACGTTGAGAACAATCTTCGCTCTGGCGATCATCGCATCACGTTCGCTGCCATAGACGTTGAACAGCGCCCGACAGTTGTAGCCCATGTCGTTCAGATTCTTGATGATCGACGTCCTTCGCTCGCTCAATGAGCCGTAGATCAGAACGTCGATGTCTTCTTCGACGGAAGGCAGTCTGGTCAGCGCCTCGACATAGCCGATGGCGCATTTCTTGCCGACATGGACGCCGAATTGCGCGAGCGCCTCGATGTTTCGATCGGAGTAATCCCACACCTCGAATCGACGCAAAAGGTCGAAGTAGGCATGAGTAAACATGTAGTTTCCATCGTATATTTGCTCAAGATTGTAGAGTATTGAATCCGTGAGAACAAAGGTATCGGGTATCGCGTGCAGCAGGTGCGGGCCGAGGATAATGGTCCGGGCTTTTCTTCTCTCCGGGCGCCTTGTGATGAACGATGTCTTACCGAGGTTCTTAAGGCCCTGGTCTAGACTGAGGGCAATTTCGTCGAAGGCATGGGCATGCTGATACCCGGGCGGTGTGACGATCCAGATGCAGTAGCTGTTGCTGGCAGGCATGGAATCGCAGTCGGATCGCTTGCGTCAGACGACCAGCTTTGAGGCCGGACGTCGCGTCGTGCCTATGTTGCTGGAACCAGGACGGCAAGATCGTTCCAAGACCTTAGGCCTTCACGAAGCTGGGCGACGACAAAGACGCGTTTCTGATCTTCTCGCGCGCGAAGTCGGCGTTCTTCTGGACCCTTTCACGCATGTCCTCCGGCATCTTGCCTTCATCGAGAAGCCGCTCGCAGGCGCGGAGGCTCTCTTCGAACGCGTCGACCCA
Source organism: Pseudomonadota bacterium (assembly GCA_039177555.1). GTDB lineage: Bacteria > Pseudomonadota > Alphaproteobacteria > DSM-16000 > Inquilinaceae > JANQGH01. The sequence goes on from JBCDFV010000051.1 coordinate 15,677, forward strand.
GTAGGCATTGACCGCGAACTCGTCGAGCAGCCCGTAATTATAGATCCAATGCTCCACGAACAGACCTTCTGGGACCTTCTCCACCGCCAGCCCCTGCTTGGCGAGCTTGTAGCCGTCTTGGTAGCGCTTGGCATTCCGGCACAGGCGACTGCCGCCATGAAGCGCCTCGATACGCCCTGGCTGCGCCTTGGCGGCGTTCTTGTAGGCCGAGAGCACGGCGTCGAACGGCCATTCCAGCGCCTCTTCCAGCTTCGCGGCATTGTAGAGACTGACATAGACCTCTTCCTGCCAGCGGCCCATCTGTGACCGTTTGATGTAGTTGGCCAGCGCCTTTTCCTTTTCGCCGGCGTCGCGATAGCTTTGAGCCAGATAGAAGACGTAGCGAGACTGCAGAAACCCGTCCTTCTCGAACCGGAGGGCCTTCTCCAGCAACTCCGCATCCTTGTGATACTTCCGAGGGTCTTGGTTCCGGGCGCCTTCGCGACCGGAGATCACATGAAATCCCTTGGCATCCTCGGCGGGTCCCGCTCCGGGTGGGCGATGCATGTACTCATGCAGGACGCTGCGATAGCGGAACGGTTTGTGATTGCTGCACATCTGCAGCCGGTGATAGTGCGTCGTGCCCTGCCGAATCTCGACGTTGTAGACGTCTTTGTCGAGCCCTTCCTTAAAGGCGATGGGGTCGAACCCTTCGTGGACGACCAGTCGGTCGTCGGCATCCATCATGAAGGCGTAGTCTAGGTCCGGCTTCTTCTTGCGCAGTTTTGCCAGCACGCTGGAGCGGTTGTAGGCGAAGTTCTGCCACGGCTCATGATACACGTTGCCGGGCATGTCGTTGCGATCCAGCCAGTCCTGGATGATCGCCTGGGTGTTGTCTGACGAGCCCGTATCCTCAATGAACACATAGTCGACCAGGGGACGGACGCTGTCCAAGCTGCGTTCGATGACGTGCGACTCGTTGCGCACGATCATGCAAAGCCCAATCGTTTTCACGGCAGCCTCGTTGGTTGCTCTCGTTCGCCGCCTAATTCTGCGAGCCTGCAGGCCTGTTGCCAAGTCACCTTGGAGCGTCTTCTCCGGATAGAAATTTCGTTATCGCTCACACGATGCTGATCGCGCCGTATTGGTTGATCCGGCGATTTGACCGGATCAGCCGGCCTTTTTGCCAGCGGCTTTGCGACCCGCGCCGGACTTGCCGTCAGCCTGATCGATCAAGGCCTGGCCCAGTTCCCGCGCCCGCTCCGGCTCCATCATATAGCCTGTCCAGCCATAACCCTCGTGCCGCAAGACCATCAAAACGTGGCCCTTGGGGCCGGAATGCTCGCTCGGCACCTCCCATTTCGGCTCGCGCTGGATTTCCAGGTCCATGTCCTCGGCCAGCTCGTCCGCCACCGGCTCGATCAGGTTGGTGCGAAATCGGGCCAGGTCGCGGAGTTCGCGTTCCAAGAAGCCGCCGTCGAAAATCATGTGGGCCAGCGGTTCGCCGTCCGCACACATCTGCAAAAGGCCGCGTTTGCGATCGACCGAAAGGGCCTTCTCAAGCGTCATCCGGGCCAAGGTCAGTCTCCATCACGTAACAGGTTGTCGCGCGGGCGCGATCCTACACGATTCGAGCGAGACTGGAACAAGACCTGCGCTTTACGTGCCCCGCCAGCGCAGCACGTGGCGTTCCAGGCGCTTGACCCCGGCGCTCATCGTCGCGCCGATCACCGACAGGATGACCAGGCCGGCGAAGACGCCGGCGGTGTTGTAAAGGCCCGATGCCTGGGCGATCAGATAGCCGATGCCGCGGTTCGACGACATGAACTCGCCGACCACCACGCCGATCAGCGCATAGGGCACCGAGACCTTCAGCCCGGCCAGAACCCAGGCCGCCGCCGAGGGTGTGATCACGATGCGCATCAGCTGCCATTCATTGGCGCCCATGATACGCGCGGCGTTGATGAAGACCCGGTTCACGTCGCGCACGCCGGAATAGGTGTTCAGGAAGACGAGGAAGAACACCACCGTCGCGCTCATGGCGATCTTGCTTTCGATGCCGATGCCGAACCACATGATAAACAGCGGCGCCAGCGCGATCTTGGGAATGCAGTAAAGCGCGGTCACGTAGGGGTCGAAGACCGTCGCGATCGTCTCCGACCGACCGAAAAGCAGGCCAAGGCAAAAGCCGATGAAGGCGCCGATGGCGAAGCCGAAGACCATGGCGTAGAGCGTCTGGTAAAGATTGCCCCAAATGCTGCCGGACGAGAACCAGCGCCATAGCTGGGCGGCGACCGCGTCGGGCGAACTGATGAAGAACCCGTCGATCAGCCAGCCGGACGCGATCTGCCAAAAGGCCAAGATGCCGATGCCGACGCCGATTTGGGCGATCAGCAGCATCCGGCGCCGACGGGCCGCGCCCAGCTCTTCCTCGATCACGGCGGCCGACTTGGCCGGCGGCGCGCCTTCGCCGCCATCGAACACGCCTTGGCTGATGCTCATAGCGCTTCTCCCTTGCTGATCTCCGGCGCCAGTTCCGCCCACAAGCCTTCATAGAGCGTTTGAAAGGCGGGCTGGAACCGAACCGTGAAGATGTCCCGCGGCCGTTCCAGATCGATCGGCTGGATCAGCTTGATCTTGCCCGGCCGGCCGGAAAACACGATGACCCGGTCGGCCAGCGCGATGGCCTCCGCCAGATCATGGGTGACGAAGACGATGGTCTTGCCGCTGTTGCGCCAGATTTTCAGCAGCTCGGCCTGCATGACAAGCTTCAGTTGGGCGTCCAGCGCGCCAAACGGCTCGTCCATCAGCAGGGTCGCGGGCTCATAGCTCAAAAGCTGGGCCAGCGCGGCGCGCTTGCGCATGCCGCCGGAAAGTTCGGTGGGAAAATGATGGCCAAAGCCGTCGAGCCCCACCAGCGCCAGCATTTGCTGGGCCACTTCACGGCTTCGCCGCCGCTCGACCCCGCGCAGTTGCAGCGGCAGCACCACGTTCTGGAACACGGTCCGCCAGGGCAACAAACTGTCGACCTGGGTCATGTAACCCACGGCCCGGTTGGGGCCGTCGATCGTACGGCCGTCATGCACCACCGTGCCGCCTGTCGGCAGCGCGATGCCGGCCATCATGTTCAACAGGGTGGTCTTGCCGCAGCCGGACGGGCCGACCATGGCCACGAACTCGCCATCCTCGATCTCAAGATCGATGCCGGCAAGCGCCTGAACCTCGCGGCCGCGCGCGATGAAGCGCTTCTCGACCTCGGTGACGACGATCGACACGTTACGGCTGGGCGATCGCGCGCTCCGCGTGGTTTTTCGGCTAGTTCAGGGACGCGACGGCTTCCTCGGCGATGCTGGGGTCGCAGGCATCCTGGAAGCTGAAATCCTCCGGCAGTGCCGGCTCGCCCAGGGTCTGGAAGCCGATATTCACGAACTGCTTGTTCAGCTCGAACTGGGCTTCGGTCGGCACCGGGCTGGTGGTGTAGATGCGCGAGTTGTTGGCGAAGGCGACGTCGAAAAGCTGGTCGTCCAGGCTGTCGAACCAGCCGCGCGCCCATTCGCGGAACACGTCCGGCTGGTCGTTGATCGCGCGCAGCGCCAGGGTCAGCCCCTTCACGTAGGCCACCAGATCGGACCGCCGCTCCTGGATCGCCTCGTCCAGCACCGCGCAGCCGATATAGAAATAGTTCTCCAGCGCCGGCGGCGGATTGGTCGCCATGTTGAACAGATAGGCCGTACCGAACTGCTGGTTGGACACGTCGGAGGTCGGCGAGGACAGGCAGAAGCCGTCGATCACGCCTTGCTCCACCGCTGCCAGGATGGCCGAACCGCCGCCCTGGATGGTCACCAGCTCAACTTCTGTGTCCGGGTTGATGTCGCCCGTCGAGAACAGATAGCGCAGCAGCGAATCCGGCGCGGCACCCGGGCCGGTCGTGCCCATGCGCAGGCCGCGCATCGCCTCGACCTTGTCGGCTACGGGCGAGCTTTCGTCCACGCCGCGCTCGGCCAGGATTTCCGCGTTGACCACGACGTTCGACGCGTATTTGTCGACCGTCGCGGCGATCAGCTTCACCGGCTGGTTCTGAACCTGCGCACGGATCGACTGGTCCGGCGTGCCCAGCACGACGTCGACGGCACCGCCGATCAGGGCCGGCACGTTCACGCCGCGCCCCGAGGCGTTGCTTTCCACCGTGACCCCGGCCTCGGCGAAGTAGCCGCCGCCGGTGGCGAAGTCCTCGGCGGCCCAGAGCCACGATTTCGAGGTCGAACGCATCGTCGTGATGCCGATATCCTGCGCCAGCGCGCGGCCCGGCATGAAGATGGACGCGGCCCCTTGCAGGCCGGCAACGCCGCCCAAAGCCAGGCCAGCCTTCAAGGCCGTGCGCCGGCGTATCCGTTGCTGGGTCAGCGCTTTTGCGACGGTTCGCTCAATCGTGCTCATGGATTCCCCCCTCCAGGCGATGATCGGTTCTAAATGTTATAGATTTAATACATTTAGAGTCAATCGCCGTGGTCGGGTTTTGGTTAGTCGCGGCCGAAAAGGTCGGCGCCGGCCATCAGGTCTTGGCGGATATGCTGTAGGTTCAGCCGCTCCTCGTCACGTTCGCGGAACTCGGCCAATGCGCGCTCGCGATCTTCCTCGTCCACGCCCAGCGCCGCCAGGGCCTCGTCGGAAAAGCGGATTGCGGATTCGATGGTTTCGCGGATGTGATAGGTGACGTCCGTGTCCATCATGCGCAAACTGTCGACCCGGTCGTAGGAACGAGCGAACAACGCGGCTTGCGGAAACTCCTCCCGAATCTGCGCAATGGCGGCAAAGCGCGCCTCAGGATCGTCGATGCACAGCGCGATCAGGTCTGCCTTGTCCGCGCCGGCGGCGCGCAAGACATCCGCGCGCGCGACATCGCCGTAATAGATGCGATAGCCGAACTGGCGCGCCGTTTCGATGCGGTTGGCGTCCTTGTCGATGGCCGTGAAGCCAATCCGTTCGGCGGTCAGAACGCGCGCCAAGATCTGTCCGAACCGGCCGTAGCCGACCAGGATCACCCGTGGGTCGTTGTCCGCGAAATCCAACTCCGGTTCTTCCTCATCGGCCTCTCTTGGTGTCAGCGCGCGATCGATGACGCCGACCAGGAACGGCGTTGCCGCCATCGACAAGGTCACCGCGGCGATCAGCACCGCTGAGGCCGTCGCGTCCAACAGGCCCCCGGTCGTCGCCGCGCCGAACAGCACGAAGGCGAACTCGCCCCCGCCGGCCAACAGGGCGCCGACTTTGGCTGCAACCCTGGTCTCCAGGCCGAACAGCAGCCGGCCGATGACAAAGATGATGGCGGCCTTGGCGATCATGAAGCAAGGCAGCAGGACCAGCACGATCCACCAGTTGGCCGCCAGCACGTTCAGGTCGATCGACATGCCCACGGCGACGAAGAACAGCGCCAGCAGGATCTCGCGATAGGGCTCGATGTCGGCTTCAAGCTGATGGCGATAGCTGGATTCCGCCAGCATCACGCCGGCAAGGAACGCGCCCATGGCCATGGACATGCCGACGCTGCGCATCAGCAGGGCCGCGCCCAGCACGATCAGCAAGGCGGTCGCGGCGAACACGTCGCGTGCCTCCAACCTGGCTAGCAGGCGAAACAGGGGCGTCAGCACGAAGCGGCCGATCAGGATCAGCCCGACGATGGCGCCGATCACGGCCAGGATCGACTGCCATAGCGGCCATTCCTCTTCCCCTGCATGCATATCGACCGGCGCCAGCAGGGTCACCAGGGCCAGTAGCGGCACGATGGCCAGGTCCTGCAACAGCAGGATGGAGAAGGACTTGCGTCCCGCGACCGTGTTGCGCTCGCCGCGTTCCTCCAGAACCGGGATGACGAACGCGGTCGACGACAGTGCCAGGCCAAGCCCGACGATGATCGCCGTGTCCTCAGGCAGGCCCAGCGCCCAGGCCACCAGCGCGCCCGCGGCGCCCACCACGATCACCTCGGCCAGTCCCAGTCCGAAAATGTCCTTGCGCATGGCCCAGATCGTGCGCGGTTTCAGCTCCAGCCCGATCAGGAACAGCAGCATGACAACGCCCAGCTCGGAAAAGTGCAGCACCTCTTCCGCCGCCGGGATCAGGCCCAGAACGAACGGCCCGATCAGAACACCGGCAATCAGATAGCCGACGATCGAGCCCAGCTTCAGCATCCGCGCCAGCGGTACGGCGGCGACCGCCGCGACCAGGATGATGACCGCGCCCGTCAGCAGGTCCGGGCCGTCGCTGGCGTGTGCTTCCATGGCTCAGGTCATCTTTCGGGCAGGGGGATGAACTCGTGGTCGTCCGGTACGGGCTCGAACCGGCCTTGGCGCCAGTCCTCCTTGGCGGCCTCAATCCGCTCGCGCGACGACGAGACGAAGTTCCACCACATGTGTCTCGGGCCGTCCAGCGGCTCGCCGCCCAGCACCATGATGCGGGCCGGCTCCGGCGCCGTCACGATGATCTCCGCGCCCGGCTTGAACACGATCATGGCGCCTGGTTCGTAGCGCACGCCGTCTGCCAACAGGGCGCCGCTCACCACGTAAGTCGCCCGATCCTCCATGTCGGCCGGGATCTTCAGCCGCGCGCCCGCCGCCATCTGAACGTCGGCATAGACGGTCTCGGATTGCGTTTCGACGGGCGAAGTCGCGCCGAAGATAGATCCCAGAATGATCTTGCCACTGAGGCCGTCGCCTTCGAGTGTCGGCAGATCGCCGGCACCATGATGGGCGAAGTCCGGCGCCATCTCCTCCCGTGCCTTCGGCAGCGCGATCCAGGTCTGAATGCCGAACAGTTCGCTGCCGGGCGTGTTGTGCGCCTGCGATGTCCGTTCCGAATGCACGATGCCTTGGCCGGCCGTCATCCAGTTGACCGCGCCCGGCTCGATTGCCTGCACCGTGCCCAGACTGTCGCGATGCATGATCGCGCCCGAGAAGAGATAGGTCACCGTGGCCAGGCCGATATGCGGGTGGGGCCGGACCTCCAGGCCCTTGCCGTTCAACAGTTCGACCGGGCCCATCTGATCGAAGAAGACAAACGGACCGACGGTCTTGCGCTTTGACGAGGGCAGGGCGCGCCGTACCTCGAAACCGCCGAGGTCGCGCGCCCTTGGCACGATCACAGTGTCGATACCCTGCGGAAGTCCATCCGTTCCGCATTCCGGCTCTTGTGCTTTCTGCCAACTCATCTTTCGCCGCTCCCGTCGACCATATCTGTTGCTGGGTGCCAGAGACATGTTGCCGCCTTAGGCAAGGTCAACGGCGTATCATGGTCCGCAAGCCCGCGATGGCGAAAAGAAAAAGGGCGCTGTCATTGGTCTGACAGCGCCCTCAATCGAGTTGCTGGGGGTTTGGCGGCCGGGTTCCGGCCGTTTGGGGTCAGTGAGCAGCGCTCGTGGTCGCGGAACCGTTGATGGGTCGGCGCGCAAGCCAGCGGCCGATACGCACAAACAACGCGCGCATGGCTTTTGCCTGTTCCCGCCGGGCGATCCGTTCGGCTTCGTGCTGACTGACGATGTTGTCGGCCATGTTCATGTCAACTCCTTCCCGGACTTATTCTAAGTCCGATTACGGAGTTGAAGGTAGGGCGCCGGTCCCGTTAGTCGAAGTGACGATGCTGCAACGCAGCAATGAGGTTTCCGGGTGCCTCGCGGTTTCTAGAGGGACGAGACCTCCCAAGTCTCGTTGATCGGCGTGCCCGCTGCGCGGATCACCTTGGCGATGGGACAGAACTTGGCGAGATCGGATTTGATCGTCTCCATCTGCTCCGCCGTTGCGTCCGTCTTCAACGCGATGGTCATGTTGATCTCCGGGAACGGTACGGCAATCTCGTCCTGCAGCGAGGCGCCGGTGCGATCGAACAGGGCCTTCAGATCGATGGTCATGTCCTCGATCTTCACGCCCATGGCCTCGGCGATGCGGCTGGTGATGACGTTGGTGCAGCCCATCAGGGACGACATCAGCGTCTCGGTCGGCGTCAGGCCCTTGTTGGTGCCGTGCCTCTCCGGCGGTTCGTCGACGATGCTTGCCAGATCACGCACGCTGATATCGGTCCTTGCATGGCTTTTGGCTTCCGCCGACATGCGCATCGTGGTCACGGCTTTTTGCTTGATTTTCATGGCGTTATTCCTCGAGAGCGGGCGTCGATCGCGCCCTGACAGGTGCATCACCTTGCAAGTTATCAAATGATAGATAAGATGAAAACGCCGCTCTGGCGGCCAACGAACAAAGGCACGTGATCACGGGGCGGAACGTCATGACCAAAGGCCGATGAAGGCCCCCGACTTCGACTATCTGCGGGCGGAGAGCCTGGACCAGGCGCTTGATCTGCTCGCCCAACATGGCGACGAGGCGCGGCTCTTGGCCGGCGGTCAAAGCCTGATGGCGACGCTCAATCTGCGTCTCTCGGCGCCGTCCGTTCTGATCGACCTCAACCATGTGACGGACCTTGCCGGCATCACCGAGACGGAGACGGGGGTCCGCATCGGCGCCATGACGCGGCACGTCGCGGTCGAACGGTCGCCGATCGTCGCCCGCCATCTGCCCTTGATCGCTGCGGCCATGCCGCATGTCGCCCATGCGGCGATCCGCAATCGCGGCACCCTGGGCGGCAGTCTGGCGCTCGCCGACCCGGCCGCCGAAATGCCGGCCTGTGCGCTCGCCCTGCAGGCGGTTCTCGAAATCGCGGGACCGACTGGCCGACGCCAGGTTGCGGCGGCCGACTTCTTTCGCGGGCTGTTTGAGACGGCCATCGGCCCAGACGAGGTTCTGGTCGCGGTCGACTATCCCAAGGCGCCGCCGGGTGCGCGCTGGGGCTTTCAGGAACTGGCGCGTCGCCACGGCGACTACGCGATGGTTGGCCTCGCCGCGATGATTGAGGGCGACCCAATCTGCGACGCTGCCCGTCTCGCCTATTTCGCGGTCGAGGATCGGCCGGTTCTGGCACATTCGGCCACATCAAAGCTTGCCGGCCGGGCGGTCGACGATGCCGCCATCGCGGCTGCTGAGGACGCACTCGACGCCGATCTCGACCCCCATGGCGACCTGCATGCCGATGCGGCGACCAAGCGCCACTTGGCGCGGGTGCTGACCCGCCGCGTGCTCGGCAATTTGGGGACGGTCTAGCCCATGGCCTCTCCCGTCGACATCAGCCTCACGATCAATGGCGAGCCTGTCGAGGAACGCGTGCCAGCACGCCTCAGCCTGGTTGATTTCCTGCGCGCCCGCATGGACCTGACCGGCAGCCATGTCGGCTGCGAGCACGGCGTCTGCGGTGCCTGTACGGTACGTCTCGACGGCGCAATTGTGCGCGGCTGCCTGACTTTGGCTGTGCAAGCCGACGGTGCCGTGGTCGAGACCATTGAAGGCGTTTCCGACACCGGCGAGATTGCTGACCTGCAGGAGGCCTTCATACGGCACGCCGCCTTGCAATGCGGCTTCTGCACCCCGGCGATGCTGCTGACGGCCGCAGAACTGATCGCAAACCGGCCCAACGCCGATCGGGAGGAGATCCGCGCCTTCATCTCCGGCAACTATTGCCGCTGCACGGGCTATCGGGCCATCGTCGACGCGGTCGAGGACGTGCTCGCATCCCGCCGCGAGGGGGCCGGGACATGACCGACGATCGCCGCCCGCTGTCCGTCTTCGACCGGCCGAACAGCTATGTCGGCAAGACCGTCCCCCGACCGAACGCCAAACGCCTGGTCCAGGGTCGCGGCCGGTTCGTCGATGACATGGTCTTGCCGCGCATGCTGCATGCCGCCTTCGTGCGGTCGCCCTATGCGCACGCGACCATCCGGTCGGTCGATACAAGCGCGGCCAAGGACGTGTCCGGCGTCGTCGCTGTCTTCGACGGCCACCGGATGCAAGCGCTGTGCGAACCCTGGGTCGGCACGCTGAAGCATCTGGCCGGGCTGCGCTCCCCACCGCAATATCCGCTGGCGGTCGATGCCGCCCGCTGGCAGGGCGAGCCGGTCGCGATGGTCGTGGCGACCAGTCGGGCGGTGGCGGAGGACGCCTGCGAGTTGATCGACGTCGATTACGACGAACTGCCGGCGGTCGCGGATGCGGAAACCGCGCTCGACCCGGACACGCCCCTGGTCCATCCCGATTTCGACAGCAATCTGGCCTGGACCCGCACGGTCGATGCCGGCGACGTCGACGGCGCCTTCGCCGACCCGGATGTCACCGTGGTCGAAGAAACCTTCCATTTCGGCCGCCACACGGGCGTGACCTTGGAGGCGCGCGCGACCTTGGCCGACTACGACCCGGCGTCAGACCAGCTCACCGTCTATTACTCAGGCCAGGCGCCGCACATGATGCAGGCGGTTTTCGCCCGCCATGTCGGCGTGCCGGAGGCGAACATCCGCGTCATCTCCCAGGATGTCGGCGGGTCCTTCGGCATCAAGATCCACACCTATGGCGACGACATGGCCACCGTGCTTGCTGCCAAGACGCTGCGGCGCCCGGTGAAGTACGTCGCCGACCGGCTGGAAAGCTTCGTCAGCGACATTCACGCCCGCGACCACCGCGTGCGCGGCCGCCTGGCGATTGGCAAGGACGGCAAGATCGCAGGGCTGGAGATCGACGATCGCACCGGCGTCGGACCCTTCAGCGCCTATCCTCGCACCTCGGCGATCGAAGCCAACCAGGTGCTGAACCTGACCGGCGGACCCTACCGGATCGAGAACTACCGGGCGCGCGGCGAGGTCGTGTTTCAGAACAA
>JBCDFV010000052.1:0-26312 GCA_039177555.1 Pseudomonadota bacterium
GAATATCAGTCCCCCACAACCGAACTGTTGGATCAACAACGTGGCGACCACCGCTGTCTGGACCTTGCCCAGGCCGGCTTCAACGATGACCAGCGGAATGCCCTCCAGCGCGCCCTTGCGAAACTCCCAACCCGCCTCCCGAACCACGGGGGAGCTGTCGACGAAGTCCTCGAAATACGAAAACTCCGCCGGCAAGGCAGAAATCAAACCAACCGGTCGGGACATGGCTGTACCTGCTCCTCGGTATGCATCGCTGATCGGGCTATAGTGACGCCTATGAGTTTGGCTCAAAACACCGTCGGATCGGAAGCGCTATCGTTGCCGCCCCTATTCACCGGCTGGTTTCGCCAGCGCGGCTGGCAGCCCCATGCCCACCAGCTGGCGGTGTTGGAGGCCGTTCAGGCGGGGCATGACGTCCTGCTGACCGCACCCACTGGCGGTGGCAAGACTCTGTCGGGCTTCCTGCCCAGCCTGATCGAGCTGGCCGAACGGCCGCGCGAGGGGCTGCACACGCTCTACATCTCGCCGTTGAAGGCGCTGGCGGTCGACATCCACCGCAACCTGGAAACGCCGATCGCCGAGATGCGGCTGTCGATCCGGCACGAGACCCGGACGGGCGACACGCCCCATGCCAAGCGCGAACGCCAGCGGCGGCGGCCGCCCAACCTGCTGATGACCACGCCGGAAAGCCTGGCCCTGCTTCTCTCCTACAACGATGCCGGCCGCCTGTTCCGGTCGTTGCGGACGATCGTGATCGACGAGATCCACTCCGTGGTCGGCACCAAGCGCGGCGACCTGCTGTCCCTCGGCCTGGCGCGGTTGCGGCGGTTGGCGCCACACAGCCGGCGCATCGGCCTGTCGGCGACCGCCGCCCATCCGGACGCCTTGGCCGAATGGCTCGGCGGTTTCGACGCCGCGCCGGTGCACCGGGTGATCGGCAAGCCGGGACCAGCGCCCAGGGTTGAGATCCTGCAACCGGCGGCGCGCACCCCCTGGTCCGGCCATATGGGCATGCACGCCCTGCCGGAGATCTATGACCGCATCCGCCGCGCCGGCACCACCATCGTTTTCGTCAACACCCGCGCCCAGGCGGAGCTCGTCTTCCAGGCGCTGTGGCGCATGAACGAGGACGATCTGCCCATTGCCCTGCACCACGGCAGCCTGGCCGTCGAACAGCGGCGCAAGGTCGAGGCCGCCATGGCGGCGGGCAAGCTGCGCGCCGTGGTCGCGACCTCGTCGCTCGATCTCGGTATCGATTGGGGCGCTGTTGATCTGGTGATGCAAATTGGCGCACCCAAAGGGGTCAGCCGCTTGCTGCAGCGCATCGGCCGGGCTAATCACCGCTTCGACCAGGCGTCGGATGCCGTGCTTGTGCCCGCTAACCGGTTCGAGGTGCTGGAGTGCCGTGCCGCCATCGACGGTGTACGCGAGATGACCCTGGACGGCGATCCGCCGCCGCCTGGCGGGTTGGACGTGCTCGCCCAGCATGTGCTGGGCATGGCCTGCTCCGCACCGTTCGATGCCGACGATCTCTTCGAAGAGGTCTGCACCGCCGCGCCTTACGCCAGGCTGGCCCGCAGCGACTTCGACGCGGTGCTCGATTTCGTAGCCACCGGCGGCTATGCGCTGGGCAGCTACGACCGGTTCAAGTGCCTGAAACGCGACGATGCCGGCCGCTGGAAGGTTTCGGGTCCCCAGGTCACCCGGCTTTACCGCATGAATGTCGGTACCATCGTCGAGATGATGACCTTGAAGGTCCAGCTTGGCCGCGGCCGGATGCTGGGCGAGGTCGAGGAGTACTTCGTCAACGCCCTGACGCCGGGCGACACGTTCATCTTCGCCGGCCGCCTGCTGCGGTTTGAGCGCATGCGTGAGAACATCGTGGTCGTCTCGCTCGGCGATGGCGGCGAGCCGAAGGTGCCGGCCTATGCGGGCGGCAAACTGCCGCTGACCACCCACCTTGCCGATCGCGTCCGGGCGATGCTCGCCGAGCCCAAGAACTGGCGCAACCTGCCGCCCCCGGTGACGGAGTGGCTGTCGCTGCAGCGCTGGCGCTCGGTACTGCCGCAGAAGGGCGGTTTACTGGTCGAGACGTTCCCGCGCGGCAACAAGGTCTATCTGGTGGCCTACTGCTTCGAAGGCCGCAACGCGCATCAGACCCTCGGCATGCTGTTGACCAAGCGCATGGAACGCATGGGCCTGCACCCGCTGGGCTTCGTCGCCACGGACTATGTGCTGGGCATCTGGGGGCTGGAGCGGGCGACGGACATGGACGCCCTGTTCGACGAGGATTTGCTGGGCGACGACCTCGAAGAGTGGATGGACGAGTCCAGCATGCTGCGTCGCGCCTTCCGCAAGGTCGCGACCATCGCCGGCGTGATTGAGCAACGCCATCCGGGCCTGGAGAAAAGCGGGCGCCAAATGGTGTTCAGCGCCGACCTGATCTACGACGTGCTGCGCCGGCACGAGCCGGACCACATTCTGCTGCGCGCCACGCGACGAGATGCCGCGCGCGAACTGATCGATATCGGCCGCATCGGCGCCATGCTGCGCCGGGTGAAAGGCAAGATCGTTCACAAGTCACTGGACCAGGTCTCGCCCCTCGCCGTGCCTGTTCTACTGGAAATCGGCCGCGAACAGGTCAAGGGCGGCGCCATCGACGCCCTGCTTGCCGAGGCGGAGGAGGACTTGTTGGAAGAGGCCATGCCGGAGCTGTCGGCGGATGCTGCTGCCGCCAAGGACAGCCAATCACGCCTGCCCCTCTAAGGTTATTGGAATGCTGGGCCGCACGCGTTGCGCTTGCTCCGCAAGGTCCCTCGCCCTACCCTGTGGCGTCTCGAATCGAAAGGGGACTTACAGTCATGGGTAGAAACCTGGTGATCTTGATCATCGTGATCATCATCGCGGTGCTCGTCTACTTCTTCGTCTTCGATAGAGAGGAAGTCGTGGAAGAGACCGTCACGGATGAGACCACGGAAACCGACGGTGATGGTGACGGGGACGCGACCACGGATACCAGCAACTAACGACCCGGCTGGGGGGCGGCCGTGACTGAACGGGGTTACAGCCTAATCGATGACCGATATGGATGAACCTGCGCCCCTCCATGATTTCGTGACGGCCGATGCAGAGACTGCGTCGGCCGTTTCGGACTCTGGCCCTGCCAAATCCGACCCAGCAGTCGCCGGATGCGTCCAGGCAGTCGTCAATAGCGCTGTTCTTTGGCTTGATCCTTCCGGCGCGGTCTATTGGCCCGATCAGCGGGCGCTGATCGTTGCGGATCTGCATCTGGAAAAGGGCAGTGCGTTCGCATCGCGCGGACGGTTTCTGCCCCCTTACGACACCGCACACACGTTGGATCGGCTAACGCATGTGATCCGGCGGTTCGACCCGACTCGAGTGATCTGTCTCGGCGACAGTTTTCACGATCCGGCGGCGGGTGGCCGCATCGCCCCAGCCGATTTGGCCCAGCTGGCAGCATTGATGGGCGAGCGGGACTGGATTTGGGTCAGCGGCAACCACGACCCGGCCCAGATACATCCGATTCTGGGCGCGTCAGTCGGCGAGTGGCGCGCGGGGCCGCTGGTCCTGAGGCACGAAGCAGAGCCCGACGGCATAAGCGATCTTTCCGGCCACTTTCATCCGACCGCTTTGGTGGCGACGCGCGCGCGGCGCGTCAGGCGGCGCTGTTTCGTGCACGATGAAAGCCGCCTGATCCTGCCGGCCTTTGGCGCCTATACCGGGGGCCTGAACATCCTGACGCCGGCGGTTCGACGGCTTTTGGAGCGCGGCTTCAAAACCTGGCTGATCGGTGACCGCCGGCTTTACGCCGTGCCGCGCAAGAGGCTGCTTGCAGACAACAGCCGCGCCACCGACCGCTAAGCTCATCACATGAAGGGCCCGACCGACCGGCCGGGCCCTTGATACACGGGGAAGGTAGCCGACCCCTACATGTCCGGCGGCAGGATCACGGCATCGATGACATGGATGACGCCATTGTCGGCGGCGACATCCGCGGCAACCACGTTGGCGCCGTTGACCGTAACGGCGTCGCCCGTGCCGTCGACGGTGACGTTGCTGCCCTCAACGGTGGCCAGTTCGACCGTCGCGCCGGCGGCATCGGCGGCCATCACTTCGCCCGGCACCACGTGATAGGTCAGGACGGCGACCAGTTGATCCTGATTGTCAGGCTCCAGCAGGCTTTCGACCGTGCCCGCCGGCAGGGCCGCAAAGGCATCGTCGGTCGGCGCGAACACGGTGAACGGGCCATCGCCGCGCAGCGTCTCTTCAAGCCCGGCCGCCTGAACCGCGGCGACGAGCGTCGTGAAGGTGCCGGCCCCGACCGCCGTATCGACGATATCGTCCGCCTGGGCGGCAAGTGGCATCAGGGCAAGCGGCAAGGCAATTGCGGTGGCGCGGACCAATTTCAAGCTCTTCATCTTGATCTCCCCTAGAGGTGTTTGCTGATGAACAATCTCGAGACCAAATTACGTCCGGACCGCGTACTTGAAACGCCGCGTTCCGCACATCTGGCGCTCGTGACAGGCGAAGTAGGCGCCGCCGAACGCTCGTCAACCTCTTGAAATAAAAAGAAAAATTTTTTGCGTCCGGGTGATCCATCCCGACATTCGCGTCGTAATGCAGATGTTGTAATAAACTCAGACCGGGGATCGACAGGCGTGGTGAAGAAAGACGCCCTCGGCCACGTTCACCCGATACCGAATGGCTAGTGACCTTTTGAAACACAGAATTTTGTCGCTGTTCCCAAATCTCCGTCGGCCCGGCCAGTGACCGACGGCCCCACGATCGTTTGGTTTCGCCAGGATCTGCGGCTGGCGGACAACCCGGCACTGGTTCGAGCGGCAAAATCCGGTGCACCGGTGATCGCCCTCTACGTGCTGGATGACGAAACGGAAGGGCTGTGGCGTTTGGGCGGCGCGTCGCGGTGGTGGCTGCACCACGCGCTTACCGCGCTGGACCGAGATTTGAGACAGCTAGGCACGCGATTGACCCTGAGGCGGGGCGCTGCCGACCGCGTCGTGATGGACCTCGTCGACGAGGTGGGCGCTGCATCCGTTACTTGGAACCGCTGCTACGAGCCGGGCGCAAGAGAGCGCGACGCCAGGCTGAAAAGCGCCTTGAAGGCACACGACATCGATGTCACCAGCCACAATGCAGCGCTGCTGTTCGAGCCTTGGACCGTCTCTACGCAAGACGACAGGCCCTATCGCGTCTTCACGCCGTTCTGGCGGGCGTGCCTCAGCCTGCCCGAACCGGCCGCGCCCGAAAAGGCGCCTGCCCGACTGGCGGGACCGGCCGATCAACCCGCGTCCGAGGCGATCGAGGACTGGGCGCTGTTGCCGACCGCACCGGACTGGGCGGGCGGCCTGCGAGAGACCTGGCAGCCCGGCGAAGCAGGCGCCGCCGTGCGGCTTGACGCGTTCCTTGACGGCGCCATCGATGGCTACGGCAAGCTGCGCAACCGGCCGGACATCGACGGCACGTCGCGCCTGTCCCCGCATCTCCATTTCGGCGAGATCGGACCACGCCAGATTTGGCACGCCACAAAGGCGCGCCTGGCCAGCGGCAACCCCAAGTCCGTCGAGTCATCCGTCTGGTCGTTCTTGCGTGAGCTGGGCTGGCGCGAGTTTTCCACCAATCTGCTTTACCACTTCCCGCACCTGCCGACCGAGCCGTTGGACCAACGCTTCGCCGACTTTCCCTGGGGTGCGCGCAACGACGCGGCGTTGTCGGCCTGGCAACGTGGCCTGACCGGCTATCCGATCGTCGATGCCGGCATGCGCGAACTCTACGCCATCGGCTGGATGCACAACCGCGTGCGCATGATCGTCGCCAGCTTTCTGATCAAGGATCTGATGATCCCGTGGCAACAAGGCGAAGCCTGGTTCTGGGACACCCTTGTCGATGCCGATCTGGCCAACAATGCCGCCAGTTGGCAGTGGGTCGCCGGCTGCGGCGCCGACGCCGCGCCCTATTTCCGGGTCTTCAACCCGGTGCTGCAGGGCGAGAAGTTCGATCCCGACGGCACCTATTTGCGTCGATGGGTGCCAGAACTCTCCGGCCTGCCCAACCGCTACGTCCACAAACCCTGGGAAGCACCGGCCGACGCGCTGAAGTCAGCGGGCGTGACGCTGGGGGAAACCTATCCACACCCGATGGTCAACCACGCCGACGCCAGGAAGGCCGCCCTGAACGCCTACGAAACCGTCAAGGCAAGCGCATGATGCCGCAGGAACGAGGACAGCCATGAAGATCGCCATTATCGGCAGCGGTGTCACCGGGCTTGGGGCCGCCTGGCTGCTCCATCAGCGGCATGAAGTCGTGGTCTATGAACACGCCGACCGAATAGGCGGCCACTCCAACACGATCGATGCGCCGGTGGGACTGGAGGGCTCGGACGTGCCGGTCGACACCGGCTTCATCGTCTTCAACGACCAGACTTATCCCAATCTCGTCGCCCTGTTCGATCACTTGGGCGTGCCGGCGACCGATACTTCGATGTCGTTTTCGGTCAGCACCCGCAACGGTGCCCTGGAGTATTCCGGCACCTCGGTCCGGCATCTCTACGCCCAGGCATCGAACCTGTTTCGGCTGCGCCATCACCGCATGGTGGCCGACATATTGAGCTTCTACCGCCGGGCGCCTTCCTTGCTCGCCGAGTTCGACGACGACCGCGAAAGCCCGAGCCTGGAAGCCTATCTTTCGGCCAACGGCTATGGCGACGGCTTCATCTACGACCATCTGCTGCCGATGGGGGCAGCGATCTGGTCGACTACGGTCGCCGAAATGATGCGATTTCCGGCCACCAGCTTCATCCGCTTCTTCCACAATCACGGCCTGCTGCAAGTCAGCAATCGCCCGCAATGGCGCACGGTCAGCGGCGGCAGCAGACGCTATGTCGAGCGTCTGACGGCCTCGTTTGCCGATCGCATTCGCGTCGGCGCGGGCGCGGCGAAGGTCGAGCGCATGGGACCGTGCGTTGCCGTGCGGGACACGGGCGGCGCGGTCGACGTGTTCGACCAGGTAATCCTCGCCTGCCACGCCGACCAGGCACTGGCCCTGCTGGGCGATCCGACGGCCGACGAACAGGCGGTGTTGAGCCGGTTCCGCTATGAACCCAACCGCGCCATACTGCACACGGACCCCAGCCTGATGCCACGGCGCCGGCGCGTTTGGTCGAGCTGGAACTACCTCAGCCAGCGCCATTCCGTGGACGATGCACGGGTCAGCGTCAGCTATTGGATGAACAGGCTGCAAAACCTGAAGAACGCACAGGACGTCTTCGTGACGCTCAACCCCTTGCACGAGCCCGACCCTGCCAGCGTGATCGCCGCCTTCAACTACGACCATCCGCAGTTCGACCATGCCGCGGTGACGGCGCAGCGGCGCCTCGGCGACCTGCAAGGCGTCAACCGGACCTGGTTCTGCGGCAGCTATTGCGGTTACGGCTTTCACGAGGACGGCTTGTCGGCGGGCCTGGCGGTGGCAGAGGCGCTGGGCGCGCGCCGTCCCTGGCAGGTTGACGAGGTCAGCCCGGCCGGCCGCAACGTGACACCGGACGTGCCGATCGTGCCGGACGCGCTGAAGATTGCGGCGGAATGAGATGACAAGCGCCCGCGAGACCGTTTCGGCCGTTTATGTCGGCCGGGTGATGCACAAGCGGCTGCTGCCGTTCGGCCATCGCTTCATATACCGCGTGTTCTCGCTCTGGCTCGACCTCGACGAAATACCTGCGCTGGGCCGCCGCTTGCGGCTGTTCGCGCACAACCGGTTCAATCTCCTGTCCTTTCACGATCGCGATCACGGCCCGCGCGATGGGTCGAAGCTGCGCCCTTGGGTCGAGTCCGCGCTCGGCGAGGCCGGGATCGACCTGCAGGGCGGCGCCATTCGGCTGCTCTGTTTCCCGCGCGTGCTGGGCTATGTCTTCAACCCGCTCAGCATCTATTTTTGTTATCATAAGGATGGCCGCCTGATGGCCTTGCTGCATCAGGTCCGCAATACCTTCGGCGAGATGCACAGCTATCTGATACCGGTCGAACCGGGCCATCAGCCGGATGACCCGATCCGCCAGGCCTGCGACAAGAACTTCTACGTCTCGCCCTTCATCGGCATGCAGGCGACCTACCGATTTCGCCTTTACGAACCGGCGGAAAAACTGTCGATCGTCATCTGGCAGGCGGTGCCGGAAGGTCAGATGCTCGTCGCCACCCAGACCGGCCGGCACAAGCCGCTGACCGACGGCGTCCTGCTGCGTGCCTTCGTCAGCCACCCCTTGATGACGATCAAGGTCATGACGGCGATCCATTGGCAGGCCTTGTGGCTGTGGCTGAAAGGTGCGAAGTTTCATCGCCGTCCGCCGCCGCCAGGCAGGCCGGTGACGGCGGTGACACGCGAACCCTAGCTGCCGGACAAACCACACGGCCCAACCATGACAACCAATGACGGTGCGGCCGTAAAGCCCTACCGCCCCTCGCGGCCGATGCGTTTGATGCTGGCCCTTGGCAGCCGGCTCGCGATCGGCGAGATCACGGTGGTGCTGCCGGATGGCAGCCAAAGGCACTATGCCGGGGACGAGCCGGGGCCGAAGGCCATCATGCAAATCCACCGCGATCGTCTGGCACGCCGGGCGCTGACTGGCGGCACGCTCGGCTTTTGCGAGGCCTATCTGGACGGCGATTGGTCCAGCCCGGACGTCGAAACGCTGTTCATCTTCTTCCTGATGAACCAGGAGCGGCTGGAGCGCGAGATGCAGGGCAAGGCGTGGTATCGCGCCTTGAACTATGTCCGGCATCTGTGGCGCCCGAACGACCGCAAGGGCGCGAGACGCAACATCCATGCCCATTACGATCTCGGCAACCGCTTCTACGAGGCCTGGCTGGATCCGACGATGACCTATTCAGCCGGGATTTTCGCCGAGGGCGCGGCGGACCTGGAGGCGGCGCAGCGGCGCAAATACGCCGCCCTTGCCGACCGGATTGCCCTGACGCCGGATCAAGACGTGCTCGAAATCGGTTGCGGCTGGGGCGGGTTCGCGACCTATGCCGCCGGCGAGCGTGGGGCCAAGGTCACCGCCATCACGATCAGCCAGGCACAGCACGATTTCGCCAAGCAACGTATCTTCGAGGCGGGGCTCGCCGAGCGGGTCGACATCAAGCTGCAGGACTATCGCGACACCGAGGGCAGCTTCGACCGGGTGGCCTCGATCGAGATGTTCGAGGCCGTCGGCGAAAAGTACTGGCCGACATATTTCGGAACGGTGCGCGACCGCTTGAAACCGGGCGGCATGGCCGGCCTTCAGATCATCACCATCGCAGATCGCCTGTTCGACAGCTATCGCCGCAAGGCCGACTATATCCAGCGCTATATCTTTCCCGGCGGCATGCTGCCGTCACCGGCAGCCCTGAGCGAACAGATGAACCGCGTCGGCCTGACGATCAGTGAAACCATCGGATTCGGTCCGGACTACGCCCGCACGCTGCGCGGCTGGAACGAACGGTTTCAGGATGCTTGGCCGCGTATCCGGCCGCTCGGTTTCGACGCGCGCTTCAAGCGCCTGTGGGAACAATACCTGCACTATTGCGCCGCCGGGTTCGAGGTCGGCACGATCGACGTGGTTCAGGTGTCGGCGCGCCGCAGTTAGCGCAACACGACGAGGACAGAGACCCAAAATGCCGCTGATCGACCCCTTGCCCACCGATAGCAACCCGGACCTGGAGGAGTTCTTTTCGTTCTTTTTGGGTCCGTTGGGGTTCGTGCCCAACTCCATGCGCATCATGCAGCGCCGGCCGGCCATGGTGAAGGCGTTCGCGCAGTTGAACGCGGCGGTGATGGACGGCACCGTCGACCCGGGCCTGAAGCGCCTGATCGCCCATATCGCCAGCCGGGTCTCCGGCTGTGACTACTGCATGGCTCACACGGTCTTGGGCGCCGGTCGCAAGGGCATCGAGGACGAGAAGATCGCCGCGATCTGGGATTATCAGACCAGCCCGCTCTATTCGGACGCCGAACGGGCCGCCCTCGATTTCGCCGCCGCCGCCGCGAGCGTGCCCAACGCGGTCACACCGGAAATCGGCCAACGCCTGCGCGCCCATTGGGACGAGGGCGAGATTGTCGAGATCTTGGGCGTGGTCGCTCTGTTCGGCTTTCTGAACCGCTGGAACGACAGCATGGCGACGCCGCTGGAGGACGAGGCGCAGGAGGTCGGCGACCGCTTCCTTGCCGACCATGGCTGGTCCAAGGGCAAGCACATTTAAGAGCCTGTTCGGTCGTACCGATGCGTCAGACGCGCTCGATGACGAGCGCGATCCCCTGCCCCACGCCGATGCACATGGTGCACAGCGCGTAGCGACCGCCGCGCCGCTTCAACTCATGGGCCGCTGTCGTCGCCAGGCGCGCCCCGCTCATGCCCAGCGGGTGGCCCAGTGCGATCGCGCCGCCATTCGGGTTCACATGGTCGGCATCGTCCGGCACGCCCAGCAGACGCAGGACCGCCAAGGCTTGAGAGGCGAAGGCCTCGTTCAGCTCGATCACATCCATGTCGCCGATGCCGAGGCCCAGCCGCGTCAGCAGCTTCTCCGTCGCCGGCGCCGGCCCGATCCCCATAACGCGGGGCGGCACGGCGGCGGTGGCGGCGCCCACGACACGCGCGATCGGCTCCAGACCATGCTTGCTTGCGGCCGCTTCGCTGGCCACCACCATCGCGCAGGCCCCGTCATTGACGCCCGATGCATTGCCGGCCGTGACGGTGCCGCCATCGCGAAAGGGCGTCGGCAGCTTGGCCAACCTCTCCAACGTCGTGTCGGCGCGCGGGTGTTCGTCTCTTTCGACAATCACCGGATCGCCGCGCCGTTGCGGCACGGACACGGGCACGATCTCCTCGGCCAGAATATCGACTGCCGCGGCCGCCCTCTGTTGGGAGCGCAAGGCGAAGGCGTCCTGGTCCGCCCGGCTGACCTTGTAGTCCTCCGCGACGTTCTCGCCGGTCTCAGGCATCGAATCGACGCCGTATTGCCGCTTCATCAGCGGGTTGACCAGCCGCCAGCCGATCGTCGTGTCCGCCATCTCGCCGGCGCGTGAAAAGGCGCTGGTCGCCTTCGGCACGACGAACGGCGCCCGCGACATGCTTTCCACGCCCCCAGCGATCATCAATGCGGTCTCGTCGGCCTTGATCGCGCGGGCGGCTGTCGCCACGGCATCGAGGCCGGAGCCGCACAGGCGGTTGATCGTCGTGCCGGGCACCTCGATCGGCAGGCCGGCCAGCAACGTCGCCATGCGGGCAACGTTTCGATTATCTTCGCCAGCCTGGTTGGCGCAGCCGAAGGCGACGTCGTCGACCGCTTCCCAATCGACCGACGGGTTGCGCGCCATCAGCGCTTTTAAGGGTTCCGCCGCCAGATCGTCCGTGCGGACCGACGACAGCGCGCCGCCATAGCGGCCGATCGGGGTGCGAATGGGTGAACAGATGAAGGCCTCAGCCACTATTCCTTGTCTCCTTTACAACGAGTGCGCGGCGCACGACGAAGAGCTGGATGTCCCAGGGATCGGTCGCAACCCCTAAAGGCCACGCGGTGCCGGCAGCGTGATCACGACGGCCGCGGCGCCTAGCAGCATCCGTCACCTTCAAGGCGCCATAGCTTTTGGACATGGCCATACTGATTGCCACGCTTCATTGCTCTGCGGGACGCCGACCATAATAGGCGTCGTCCAGCAAGGCCCGGATGGCGTCGCGCGTCACCGGGCGCGGGTTGTAGTAAGGGTTCCGGGTCGCCAGGTCGGCCGCGCGATCGAGATCACTCTCCTTCAGCCCGATATCCTTCAAGGCGGTCGGGGCGCCAATGCCCACAGCAAGATCGAACAGGCCCGCCGGAGCATCGCCACCGCCCAATGCCGCCGCGATCCGCTGCATGGCATCGGGCGCGGCATCGCGGTTGTAGGCCGCGGCGTGTGGCAGCACGATCGTATGGGTCTGGGCGTGCGGCAGGTTGAAGCTGCCGCCCAACGTGTGACAGAGCTTGTGATGCAACGCCATGCCGACCGAGCCGAGCGACGCGCCGGCCAGCCAGGCGCCGTAAAGCGCGTCGCCCCGCGCCGCCAAATCGTCCGGCGCCTTCACCACCGTCGGCAGGGCGGCGGCCAAGGCGCGAATGCCTTCGGCCGCCATCAGCGAGATGACCGGGTTGGCATCCTCGGCATAGAGCGCCTCGACGCAATGGGCGATGGCGTTCATGCCGCTTGGGCCGGAAATGGCGGGCGGCAAACTCAACGTAAGCGTCGGATCGTAGACCACCGTGCGCGGCAGAACCTTCATGTCGCGCCCGGTGCGTTTGACCCCCGCTTCGGTCAGGCCCCAGATCGGCGTCATCTCCGACCCGGCATAGGTCGTCGGCACGGCGACGATCGGCAGGCCGAAGGACAGGGCGATCGCCTTGCCGAGGCCGATGGTCGAGCCGCCACCGACGGCAACGCAGCAATCCGCGCCGAGATCGCGGGCCCTTTCGCGCGCGGCGGCCGCCGTCTCGATCGGCACATGCATGACCGCCTGATCATAAACGCCGGCCGCCCGGTCGCCGAGCCGTTCCGCAACGTCCTCGGCCGTCGCACGCTGTTCCGGTGTCGAGAGCACCAGGGCCTTGGCGGTGCCCAGGGTCTCCACCTCATCCGCCAAGCGGTCCAGCGCGCCGGCGCCGAAGACGACGCGGCTGGGCATGCCGGTATAGACGAAGGACTTCATCAGGCGGCGCCCGCATGGGCCTGGGCGGTTCGGGCCTCCAGATCGCGCAGGACCGCCAGTTCATCCGCCGTTGGCGCCTCCGTGATCAGGACGTCGGACGCGACCTTCAACGGCCAGCCCGTCGCCTCGACCGCCTGCTCGACGGTGGCGCCCGGGTGCAGGCTGACCAGCGTCAGTTCGCGGCTTTCCGGGTCCGGTCGCAGGATGCCGAGATCGGTAATCACGTTGGTCGGCCCCTTGCCCGGCAGGCCCGCCCGTTCGCGGGCGTCGCCGCCATCGAGGAAGCCCGCCGAGGTGATGAAATCCAGCTGTTCGACAAAGGCGCGTGGCGATTGCTTCAGGATGATCAGCACTTCGCCGGCCAGGCTGGCGATCTCGGGTGCCCCGCCGGCGCCGGGCAGCCGCACCTTGGGGTGGGCGTAGTCGCCGATCACCGTGGTGTTGATGTTGGCGAACCGGTCGATCTGGGCAGCGCCCAGAAAGCCGGTGGTGATGCGGCCGCCCTGCAGCCAATAGCGGAAGATTTCCGGCGTCGAAACCACCGTATCGGCGGTCAAGGACAGATTGCCGTCGCCGATCGACAGGGGCAGGACGTCCGGTTTGGCGCCGATGGGCCCGGACTCGTAGATCAGCGTCACATCCGGCGCGTGGGACAGCCGGGCCAGATTGGCCGCGGTCGAGGGCAGGCCGATGCCGACGAAGCAGACACTGCCGTTGCCGAGCAATCGGGACGCCGCGACGGTCATCATCTCCGTCGCGCTAAAGCCTTGATCAGCCATGGACAACCTCCGGCTCTGCAGCGAGCGACTTCTTGAACTGGGCGAAATCGTCGGTATCGAGGACATGCGCCTTCATCCAAGCAGAGAAGGCATCGCGGTCCCGCGCGATCGGGTCCCAGCGCTGATAGAAGACGTTGTCGCGCTCGTAATAGTCCTGGGCATAGGAGGGCGCGGCGCCGCCCGGCACCGGGCAAACCGCGTCCACGACCCAACGCGGCAGGATCACCGCGTTCGGGCTTGGGTTCAGGTCGTCCACGATCTCCTCGACCGTCACGATGGCGCGCTTGGCGCACAGCACGGCCTCCTTCTGCACGCCGACGATGCCCCACATCAGCACGTTGCCGCGGCGATCAGCCTTTTGGGCGTGGATGATCGCAGTGTCGAGCCGGATCGAGGGCATGGCGGCCAGCTTTTCGCCGGTGAACGGGCAGTCGATGAAGCGGATGCGGTCATTGTATTTCGGAAGGTCGGAGCCGACATAGCCGCGCATGATCGCAAAGGGTAGGTTCGAGGCGCCGGCGACATAGGAATTGGCCATGTCGGCGTGGCTGTGTTCCTGGATTTCGAACGGCACCGGCCAGTTGTTCTGCACCGCATCCCGGAACCGGTGCAGTGAGCCGACGCCAGGATTGCCGCCCCAGGAAAACACCAGCTTCGACGCGCAGCCCATGCCGATCAACTGGTCGTAAACCAGATCGGGCGTCATACGGTAGAGCGTGAGGTTCTTCTTGCCCTGGCGGATGATTTCATGGCCAGCGGCATGGGGGATCAAATGGGTGAACCCCTCCAATGCCACATGGTCGCCATCCCGCACCAAATCGGCAACCGCTTCGCGTAAAGATATGATTTCAGGCATGAATTCCTTTCCGTCTCAGCGTTTACCAAAGAGCGAGACCTGGCTATCGACATCGATTCAGACCGATTTGGCCTGGGCATAATCGCGCATGACCTGAAGGCCCATTTCGCGACCACATGCACGATGGGCCTCGGTCGTGGTCCCGACGAACATCTCGAACTGACCGTGATGGTACGTCGTGCCGAACACGGGGCCTAAGTTTCCGGTAACGGCGACACGCCTGTATGGCGTGGACTTGGCCGCGACTTTGAAGACTTTGGAAAAGGCATAGTTGCGCGGGCGGTCGTCTACCACCTCCACGCCACCCCTGACGTAGTTGTCGATCGAATCGAACAGCGTTTCGCAAGTCGTCATGCGTGTCGTCCTCTTCAAACAACAGCCCAGTCGCCCTGAGTTCTTTGATGGGCTATAGTGAGACTTGACGGCCCGTTAGGTTTGTGCGACATACGAACAAAAGTTCTTATTGCGCACATTCTGCCACGGAGCAGACGCCATGTCAACTGACGTTACGGAAAAGGACTTTGTCGCCTCTTTGGCGCGAGGTCTGGCGGTCATCCGGGTATTCGGTCGCGACGCACCATCGATGACATTGACCGAGGTGGCCAAACGCGCCGGCATGACGCGCGCGGCCGCGCGACGCTTTCTTCTGACCCTGGCCCAGCTCGGCTACGTCGCCACGGACGGCAAGCACTTCCAATTGACGCCCCGGGTGATGGATCTCGGCTTCGCCTACCTGTCCTCGATGGATCTGTGGCAGGTGGCGATGCCGTTCATGGAGCAGGTCAGCAAGGAGTTGGAGGAGTCCTGCTCCGCCTCCGTGCTGGACGGTTGCGACGTGGTCTATGTCGCCCGGGTGCCGGCGCGGCGGATCATGTCCGTCGGCCTGACGGTGGGCACGCGCCTGCCCGCCTTCTGCACCTCGATGGGCCGCGTTCTGCTGGCCACCAAGACGCCGGAGGAGATCACGGCCTACATCTCGGCGACCGATCTGAAGCCGTTCACAGATCACACCATCACCGACCCGGATATGCTGTTCAACGCGATCGCGCTGGCCGGTCAGCGCGGCTTCGCCCTCGTCGATCAGGAGTTGGAGGAGGGTCTGTGTTCGCTGGCGGTGCCGATCCGCAACAAGGCCGGTCTGGTGCTTGCGGCCATGAATGTCAGCGGCCATGCGAGCCGTGTTGGCCGCCGCGACATGGAAGAACGCTTCCTGCCCGTTCTACAGGGCGCCGCCGCCGAGATTTCGCGGGCCCTGCCGTGAGCAGTGATGTTGCCGCCCCGCCATGAACGCACTCCACCACATTATCTACAAGCGCGCGGGCAAACCCGGGCGACGCCAACGCTTCCTGCTCTCGGCGATGCTGCAACCCTCCGTTTTGAAGGAGAACGTAGACGGCGAGGCCCTGCTTTGGGCCTGGAGCCGTCTCGCCATGCGGCCGGAGACGGGCAAGGTGTTGATGGTCATCTCCGACGGCGCATCGAACGATGCCGCGACCCTTTCGGCCAACGGTCCTGGCTATCTGGACCGACACCTGAGGGACGTGATCGCAGAGCTGGAGCGGCAGCCGAGCCTGGACCTGTGCGCTATCGGCATCGGCCATTCCGTCGACCACTAGTACTGACGCGCCATCACCCTGAACGACGCGGCGGGTTTGGGATCGGCGATGGTGCGCGAGTTCGAAGCCCTGTTCGACGGCGGGGCGGCCGTCGGCGCCTGACCCTCCTTGGGACAAGCGCTCTAAGGCCCGACGATCACCGCTGTTCCTGGCGCATTGTCGAAGATATCGAGCACGACGATTGCCGCGCGTATGCGGTCGATTGCGATCACGCGGTCAATCAGGTCGCCGCTGTAACGGCGGTCTTGGTGCCATGGTCGGAACGCACCACCCGCCGAAGCGAAGCGATAGAAGCGGCTTCGGTCAAAGCCGAAGGTGTGATCGAAGCCGTAAGCGCGGCCGTCGAAGAAGGTGAAAGGAACTGGATCGTTTTCGGCGTCGGACGCCGTGTCCTGGGCACCCACCGAGGCCGGGAAAGCAAGGACGGCGAAAAGTGCCAATACCGCCCAAATGGCTCTCAAACGGGTCTGTTTCACGGTCCCCCCACATTCCGTCTGCGATTTCATGCCGGCCGGCGGGGACACTGTGTAACGCCCGGCGGACTACGGCCTTCTTCCCAGGCTCAAATTGTTGGGCAGCGTGCTGATATTGTTGTCGAAGTTGCCGATGATGCCGATAACCAGCAGGTCTCGCGGACGATCGATGAACAACTCCATCGCAAGGCTCAGGCCGCTGACAAGCCCCTTGCGTCGCGCCTCGGCCGAAAACGGGTCGGTGGACTGGATACTGTCGAGCCCGTCAAGGCGGCCGTCAGCCAGCCCCTCGCCGAAGCCATCGCCCGGCGCTACGCCCGCCAGCCCACCGCTCACGACCGGTGGCGCAAAGACGCCGGAGGTTTGGGAGATGGCCGGCGGTGCCATCGCGATCATCGCAATCGCAGCCAATGTGCCAGCAATCCCAGCGACGCGCGGCATCATGTGAGGCCTCTCCTTTGTCTTGGTCGACACGATAGGTGCCCTCCCACCAAGCGGCCGGTGCTTCGATGACTTGCCGCAGGCGGCATCGGAGGGCGGCGCCGGGCAACAACGCCCGGCCGTTCTCCCCCCGGTCCGCACACCTTAGTTCCAGCGGCAACCGGCGTTGAACAGGCGGGTCAACTCACCGGAATCACGCGGCGCCGTCGCCGGGCAGTCAACCGAAACGCGGGTAACCTGCGGGATGACAACGGAGGGCGCGCGCGCCGTTTCGACCGGAACTGCGGCCGGAACTGCGGCGGTGGGCAAGGCAGCGGTCGGGGCCGGAGGCGGCGGCGGGTTAACGACGTCAGTCCAGGCCCGGTTGATCATATCCACTTCGTTCAACAGCATGCGATCGGCAACCTGGCACCAGGTCTGATTGCCCGCCGCGCACATGTTGTACATCAGCGTGACATATTCACGGATGGTGCAGTCTTCGTCGATGGTGTTGGCACCAACGCCGAGGCCGAAGCCGGAAACACCAAGACCGGCCGAAAAGCCCGCACCGGCGCAGGCGCCGTTGCCTATGACCGACGGCACGACAACGTCGGGTACGGCCCGCGAGCCGTCCGGTACGTCAGAGCCTTCGAACACGATGGCCTGGGTGTTGCCGTCGTTGATCGCGGCGGAACCGGAAACCGTTTCCACGTCGGTGTTGTTCCCGGCGGCGGCATTGGCAGTCTGGGCATTCGCCCCCGACGTCAGTGCAAGCAGTGCAGCGCCAGCAAGAATGGCAACCTTGTACATCAATTTGCTCCCCATTTGGGCTAGGCTTGGGGAAAGTGGCAGGACTGTGTCCTAACCACTCCCCCAACTCAACCTACTCTGAGTATCCAATCCGAAGTCAACCAAGACCCGGTTGGAACACTCAGTACGGTACTGACCGCAGGATCACGGAGCCGGCGGTGGCTCGGGCGCCTCGCCATCGTCGGAGCCGCCGCCGAAGCCGCCACCTCCGCCACCGTCGGTACCGCCGCCAATGCCAAGTCCGAAGCCGCCATCAGCCGTAAATACACCGCCGATCACGCCGAACTCATTGAACTCGACGTTGGCAAAGAAGCCGTCGGCCGCGGCACCGTTCGCGAAATCGTAGGCGCCGCCGGCATTGTTCTCGGCAAAAGAGTTGCCTGTATTGCCCGAGAACGAAGCCGAGTCGTTAAAGCCGGTCGTGGCCGATCCAGCCGCCGTGTCGACACCGCCGCTGACTGCGTCAAAGTCGCCAGGCTCCGTGCAGCCGCAGTCGCTGCCGAAGTTGACGGAAGACGCCCCGACACCGGCAAAGCCGAAATCTGAACTGCCGGCGGCAAACGCGGCATTAGTGCCCGTGTTGCCAAGCGTCGGGTTCTGAGCGCCAGCGCGTGTGGACGACACACTCCCGGAAAAACCGGAGGCGCCGTTGAACGAGGTGGCGCTGCCGAAACCGCCGGTGACGCTGCCGGTTCCGGCAAGCCCGCCGATGTCAAGGGTGAAATCGCCGCCGGCACCCAAGCCGCCGCCAATTGTCCCGACACCACCGCCGGCACCGCCGCCGAGGTCTTGCGCCATGGCCGGCGCGGAGATCGCGACCGCCGCGATCGAAGCCAAAAGTACTCTTTTCATTGTCTGTCAATCCCCTCAGTGAAGGTCAGGTTGGGTGACCGGGTCCAAAAAACTTCATTATTCACGTCGCAGCCCGGCCGACGCGGGCGGTAATAAGACCGACGCGATCTGACTTCTCAACCCGTGCATATGTATAAGGTCGCATCGATTTAGTTATCGGAATAGGATCATATTCAAAATGGATATGTTCTACTCTTCATTAATTTATAATTTTTTTGATCTCTTTATACGAGAGTATTATACCTTACTATTTACGTAATTTCGCCATATCATAGCCTTTCTACCTGTTTCTTTGGATTGGTTTTTGGAACTTCTTAATTATATATATATTCTTTAGTAGATGTTTTATGTGGTTTTTTAATACCACATTGGAGATCTGAAACAGACGTTGAGCCGCTTTCGACAGCGGCGCCATCGTCGGCAAGAGTCGACTAAGAATTTGAAATAATTGAAATAATCCTGGGACAACTGTATCAGCGGCGCCCAAGCCGGAGGTCAACGAGACGGCCTCGTGCTCGATCGGCAACACTCACCCTTATTCTGCCCTTCTTGTCATCACAGGGCCAGGTGAGAATCAATTGCAGCCCGGCAATCACCCAATTTGGCTAAAAAAGTGGCAAAGGAAGGGCATTGGAAGCGCTCTTCCTTCTTCAACTTGAAGACGCCACCCCCGCAAGCTGCGTATCCCTCGTCGACGGCGCCAGGCGCGGTCGCGGAAGACCGCCTGCGCCCCGCGGCGCGGGATAACGCAAGCTACGTTTGGTCGCCGGAATGCGGCGCCGACTCAGCGCCGGTTCCGCAAACCCGGTTCACGCCCCGTCAAGTCGAGGCTGGACGTACCGATCGCCGGCTCAGGCAACCGCGCCCGTCAGATGAAGAATCAGGGCAATGACAAACAGGACGATGAAGATGAAGAAGATGACGCGCGCGATACCGGCCGCGGCGGCGGCAAGGTTTGAGAAACCAAAAATCGCCGCGAAGACTGCAACGACAAGGAAGATCAGCACCCAGGTTAGCATCGTCGGCCTCCGTCGTGACGCTCGTTCTGCTTGGTTGGCGGCCCGACTAGCGGTGCCGAATTCACAACCAGCAGTGCCATCCTAACCCACAAAGCAAGGCGAGGCGATGGTCCGCTTGTCCGTTTGAGAGCCGGTGCGATGGGGCGGCGCGATTCAACCGCTTGGCTGGGGCCGAAGCAGGACGAAATTGCCATTCATCGCCAGGGCCATGCCAACCACTGTGGCGGCTGTCTCAGCGCAACGGCGCCCGTCGTGTTTTACCAGCCAGCGCAGTCGCGCATCCAATAGGCCCTGGTCCTGGGCTTGAGCGGCGGCGATCAGGCCCAAGATGGCCCGCTCGTCATGGCTGGGGCCGTCGAAGCCGGGGGGCGGAATGCGCATCCTGCGCCAGCCATGGTCCCGAAGCTGCCACAACAGCATGCGAAAGGCATTCAGCGCATCCTTTGCCTCCGCGCCGCAAAGGATCGCGAATGTGTTGGCGATCGGCGGACAGGCGCCAAGACCGTGGGCCACCAGACGCCCCGTCGATACGATCATGCGGTCCACGGCCGCGAGACCGGGCTTGGCCTCCGGTACCGGGTTCACCACGGCAGGACTGATCATGACGGGCCTCCTCTTTCCAGCCAAACGCCGGAGCGTCGACAGCGCGCTCTTATTGATAATCGTTATCAATCTCAACACTAGCGGAGATGCCCACCGACCGCAATTGTTCTGTTGTGGGTATCTGGTGCTGGTTTCCGTTGCCGGTTTCTGGGGCTGGCCTCCGGGTCGTCGGCGCCCCGCCGGCCCAAGTGACGGGTGACTACCCGCCCTCACCCGCCATCACGTCGCGCCGGACAGTGCGCCTATGGCGGCGGCCGGCGCCGTACCGCATCAGGGCCGCCACACCGCCCATGGGCAAATTGCCGGCATGTTTCAGCACCCGCCATTCGCGCCTGGCGGCGGCGATGTCCCGTTGCGCTAACGACTTGACGATGCCGCGCGCAATCAGATAGCCGAGCAGGTCTCGCACATCGGGCGCTAAAAAGGCGGGATGCCTGCCGACCAGCAGGTCCAGCGCGGCGATATAGCCGTCGTTGCTGCGCGACATCGAGCGCACGATCTGATGCTTGGCCACGTCCTGGCCGGTTCCCAGAGCGACCTGATGGTCGCCGGCCAGCCGCAGCAAAAGATCCCGGTCCTGCTGGCGCCGAAAGGCGACGTCGAACCCCCCTACCGCCTCAAAAGCGGACCGGCGGATGGCCAGGGCCGAATTGGTCAGCGGCAGCGCATGGGCGACCAGCAACGCCGTCAGTCGGTCTCCGGCCCATATCCCCTTGGGCTGCCGGGCCGATTCGGATTTGCCACCGGTCCAGACCGTGAAGTCGTCCAGAACGGCGTCGACCTCCGGCCGCGCGCGAAACAATTCCACCAGGCGCGCGCATCGGCCGGCCGCGAACGCGTCATCGCTGTCGAGAAAGGCGATCAGGGGTGCATGGGAAGCCGCTGCGCCAGTATTGCGCGCGACGTTGGCGCCAGACCTTTCGGGCAGTTCGACGATCTCAAGCCGCGCATCGGCCAGCCCCTTGAGCTGCGCGACGGTATCGTCGGTGGACGCATCGTCGACCACCACGACCTCGACGTCATCGCCCGCGCCTTTCAGCACGGACGATACCGCCCGCATCACGAGATCGGCCCGGTCCGCCGTCGGGATGACGACCGAGATCGCGGGCGCAACCGGTTCACTCATCTTTCGTTTCGCCTTTGGGCACGGCGCATTTGCCGTTGGAAGCGCGCGCTCTCGCGCCGCGCACGATGGCGCCAACGCGCATCTTCCAGCCGCATTGTCAACGACATCGGCAACAGCGCCCGGCGGGTCAACGGCATATCGTTGACCACCCAACCATCCTCCGTGCCGTCCAGTTCGGCCAAGGCGCCGGTGAATCGGGGGCCAAAGAAATCGTCCGCCTTCTGGCGCAACGGGTCCTGCCTGGCGCCGATGGTTTGCGGATTGGTGTTGATTTCGAAGGCCTGCACCCTGCCATCGATGATCGCGAAGTCCAGCCGGCCATAGTCGATGCCGGCGATATCAAAGATCCGGTGCACCTGGTCGGCTTCCGCGAATGCGCCAAGCCAGGCCAGTTCCGCTCCCGCAGTGTCCTCGTCCAGATGGTCCGGCCCACGGACGAACCAGGTCCGGCCGAGGAAACGATGGCGCGGTATGATGTGATCGCCGACGCGGAAGGCCGAGTACTTCAGGGCCCGACCCTGCGCGTCCTTACTGTCGACGAAGCCGACGATCACGCTGCCATAGCCGCGCTTGTAGCGGCGCCGGCGCAGATACTTCGGGATTTCGGCGGCCAGATCCT
This sequence comes from Pseudomonadota bacterium, assembly GCA_039177555.1. Lineage (GTDB taxonomy): Bacteria > Pseudomonadota > Alphaproteobacteria > DSM-16000 > Inquilinaceae > JANQGH01. Next base: position 21,925 of record JBCDFV010000052.1, read on the forward strand.
CGGCATTGTCGATCAGTTCCGACCGTTCGCCGCCATGTTCGCCTTCGCTGCGCAGGAAGACCGGAAACTCGGTCGGCCGTTCGGCACCGATCAGCGGGTAGGCCTGAAAGCTGTTGATGCCGTCGCGGTGGAGGGCCCGCAGCATCTCCAGCCGCAGCATGACCCGGGCGGGATGGTTCAAGATGCGGACCAACGGCGATCCCGCCTGCAAGGCCTGGCACACGCCCCAGGCACGCTCGCACTCCGCTGCGGTCAGGCGGTCATGATCCGTAAAGATGTATGTCGCGACCGGCAGCCGCTTGGCGGCAAACAGAGCACGGTACGAAAGAAGATGGATGCGCTTGCCGATCGATTCGGCGTGATGTGAGGTCAGATAAGCGCCAAGCGTGGCCAGATAGCGCCCCTTGGCCACATAGATGATCATGCGGAGGCGTCGCCTTATCCGGTCAGGTCGCGGCCGGCCGGTGCGGCCATTGCTGTACCATGGCGAACGCTGTCTCTGGTGCACCCGCCGCTTCGGCATGGGCAACCAGGCTTTCGCGCAGGGTGATCGGGTGACCCGCCCGCTGTTCCGGCTGGAAGGCACCCCGGTAACAGACCAGCCCCGGGCGATCGGCATCCAGTCCCGCGTCGAGCGCCAGCGCACGCAGCCGCGCCGCCTCCTTCTTCACCGCCGACATGATCTTGGTGCCGTTTTCGGTCAGGCTGGCCTGTCTGTCGATGATGTGGAGCCCAACGTCCGTCTGGATCAAAAAGCGGGTCAACTGGTCGCGCGCATAGGCTTCGAGCGCTTCAGTGTCCGGATCGCGCAGCACCGAGAGCCAGAACGCGCAGACCGGCAGATGGACGAAGACCGCGTGCACAAGCCCGCGCATCGGTCGCAGATCGTGGCGCCAAGGCGAGTAGATCAGCGGCCCTTCATAATCCCCCTGTAGGCCCGCCAGGACCGGATCGACGGTTTCGATCGCGAACAGCAGGTTATGGGCGTGCTCGTGCAGCGCATAGGCCGCCAGCTCGTTCGGCTCGCCCACGGCGGCAACGATGAAGCCGCCAAAATAGGTGGAGTTGGAGGCGTTGTAGACGTCGGCGTCGCTACTATCGAGCAGCCCGATGACACTTATATCGGCGGCAAAGCGATCGAACGCCTCGGGCAGGTACCGGTCGATCGCCTGCAGCATCGCGGTTACCGAGGCGGTCGCGGCCGGTCCCTTGCCGTCCTTGAAGCCTCTCGCATTGGCAACGGGCGCGAACGGCTGCCACGGTGCGTCGATCGCTTCCGGCGCCAGCCGCAAGCGGGCCTGCTTCCAGGCCGCGACATCGACCTCGTAGAGTTCGGCCGACGGCCCGATCGGTGTGCCCGCCGGCAAGACCAGCGTGGTTCCCGGGATCAGAACGTCACGGTCGAAGACAACTGGCTCCGGCGTTGGCGGCAGGTCGGCCCCGGCCTGCCGAAACCCTTCAGCGAACAGCGCGAACTGCGCAATGTGGCGGTCCAGCGCCTCGATCGCGTCCGCCCCACCCCGGTTCGCCGCGGCCGCCTTGCCGGCCAGCATGCCGAACCAACTCGGCGTTACAGGCTCGCGCCAGACCGGCTCGAAGGTCTCGCCGGGCAGCTTCGTCAGGCGCTCCACGGTTTCGCGGAACCAGGCCGGCCAAGGTCTGGCGTCGTGACTTCCCTTGAACGCGTCCGCGACACCGAAGGCGGTAATGGCGGCGTCTTCATAGATGCGTTCGACGGCAAGGCCCGCTTGCCCAAGGATCGACTCATCGAGCATTCATCACCTTGCTATTGGTTCCGCAGCGACGCTAGTGCACCGGTAGTTGGAGGTCAATCCGACAGGACGGTCGCAAACCTCACTGGATAGAGCGCCCGATAGTCGGGGGGCGCCATCGATGAACCGATGGAGAAAGGCCCTGCAAATGCCCAGCACCTTTCTGGTAGAAGCCAGGCTCTGTATTCGGTGAGTTCGGATCAAGGCCTGGCGACATGCACGACGATAGCGACGAGAGTTTCGAGCTTTACGACCTCAAGGTCGAGATCATTGCGACGGACGCGCCGATGATGGGCGACTATAAGGAAGGCGACCATTTCATTCTGTCCGGCGAGATGATGACCTTGCCGCCCGGCCAGGGTTTCTCGATCTACGCGCTGGCGGCGCTCTTGCCCCTGCTGCCGGCCAAGCAGCGCGAGACCCATCCCAACGATTGGATGACCACCGATATCGACATCGCCGGCCCCGACCCCAATTGCGGCGCCCGCTACCGCATCACGCGGTTGGGCAAGCGGACGTTCCGGCATTCGGAGACGACGGTCGTGCCACTGGGCAACGTGATCGATTAAAGCGGAATCTCAAGGCCGCGCCGGTCCGCCGGCGACGTCTAGAGCTTGCCCCGATCTGAGTGAAGCGCGGGGATTCACAGACGGGCCTTGATCTGATTGAACCTGTCGGCCGGAAAGGAGGCCGGCAGGTATGTCGAAAGCTCTTTCAGTGGATCTACGCACGCGGGTTCTGGCTGCAGTGGCTGAGGGTGCCAGCCACCGAGCGGCGGCGGCGCGGTTCGGTGTCAGCGCGGCCAGTGTCAGCCGAAGGCGTGCGCTGGTGCGCCAACAGGGCGACACGCGGCCCGGTCCGTTGGGCGGGAACCGCCGCTCTGGTCGGGTCGAGGCACAGGCCAGTCTCATCCTTCGGCTGCTCAATGAGACGCCGGACATCACCATCGAGGAGTTGCGCCGCGCTCTGGCAGTTCATGGCCAGTGCTTCGGCTATTGCACGATCCAGCGGCTCCTCCATCGCCATGACATAAAAAAAAGACTGGCCACGCCAGCCAGCAAAACCGCCCGGACGTCCTGAAGCGGCGAGCAGCCTGGTTCGACGGTCAGATCGACCTCGACCCGAACCGCCTTGTGTTCATCGATGAGACCTGGACCAAGACCAACATGGCGCGCACGCACGGGCGTTGCCCGCGCGGTCAGCGGTTGCGCATGGGCGCGCCGCACGGACACTGGAAGACCACCACCTTCACCGCCGGGCTCACCACAAGCGGCATGATCGCGCCCTTCGTGCTCACCGGTCCCATCAATCGCCAGGCCTTCGAGGCCTATGTCGAGCAGGTCCTCGTTCCCGAGCTGCGCCCCGGCGACAGCGTGATCATGGACAACCTCGCCAGCTACAAAGGCACGCATCCGCGCCCTGATCGAGGCAGCGGACGCAGAACTGCGCTTCCTGCCGCCCTACAGCCCAGACTTCAACCCCATCGAAAACGCTTTCGCCAAGCTGAAAGCCATGCTCCGAAAGTCTGCTGAGCGCACTGCGACGGACTATGGACCGCCATCGGTCGCATCATCGACAATTCTACGCCGCGCGAATGCGCCAACTACTTCAGCGCCTGCGGAGACGATGCTGACTGGTAGGAGTCCGCTCTAAGGCGGCCCCTTTTTGACTCCAAAGATGTCTCGAGCGTTCAAGGTGATCCAGGCGTTGCCCGCCTGGCGAGAAGCGCAAGTTTGGCATTTGTCGCGGGGTCCACCAGTCGCTATAGTATATTCATGCGAGAACGTAATCGTATAATTACCTCTCTTTGTGGTGTATCTGTCGTGATCGATTGCCTTCTGAATGACTTCCGGAACCCAGGGAGATCGTCCTCGTGGCCGACACATCGACATTCAAACACACGCCCTTTCGCTTCAACACACCGTCATGGAGCAATGCGTTAGGCTGGTCTGTACCGCCGTACTATGGCTCGATCCAATGTGCCGACGTAACGGGTACCGGCCAGGCCTCTGTGATGGCGCGCAGTTCGGCTGGCATCGTCGGGGCCTATTTTTGCAAGGAACTGGGCAATCGGATGATCCGTCTGCCCTATGGCCCGAAATACTCCGATGCGGAAGGCTGGGCCTCGCCGCAGTATTGCGACACGATCCAGTATGCCGATGTCGACGGCGACGGTCGCGACGAATTGATTGCCCGGGATGTCGCTGGGATCCGAATCCATAAGCTGTTCGACCCGCCCGTCGATATGGTTCCTGAAGGAATGGAGATGATCCGTCCGTCATTCATGAGCTGGGGTGAGTTACCGCGCGGTCCAGCCTGGGCGGACAGTGGCAGTTGGAACAACGCGAAATTCTATCGGACCATTCAGACGGCAGACATCAACGGCGACGGCAAGGCCGAGCTGATCGCCCGCGATGCGAGTGGCATCGTCGCCTATAGTTACGACACGAAAACCAAAAAATGGGTCATGCTGCCCCGGGGGCCCAGCTGGGTGGGCGATGACTGGTCGGAGCCAAGCGAATATCTCACGATCCAGACGGCCGACCTGGAAGGTATCGGCAGGGCCGCCGTCTTTGGCCGCAGCAAGAATGGAATACGGGCGGCGCAGTTTAACCC
>JBCDFV010000053.1:0-26180 GCA_039177555.1 Pseudomonadota bacterium
GCAGCCGGTCGACCATGAAGCTTTGCAGGTCGATGATGCCGTCCGGCCGAGGGCGAACCTTCTGGGCCTTAATCATGCGGGCCAAAACGTCGGGCCGGTTGTGCAGGAAGTCGGGGTTGGCGACGAGATAGTCCGCGACCTTGTCCGCTGTCAGCGGGCCATCGTCTGCAACCGGTTGGACCTTGTCTTCCTGCCCCATGATCTTGTCGGACCCCGTCGATTAGGCTGGCTTGCGCAGCGGCTCGACCTCGCTGCCGAGGATCGACTGCCCCGTCTTGGCCCAGTCGGCCAGAAAGGCCTCAAGCCCCTTGTCGGTCAGCGGATGCTTGAACAGTTGGCGAATGACCGATGGCGGCATTGTCGCGACATGGGCGCCCAGCTTGGCGGCGTCGGCCACCTGCCTCGGTCCCCGGATCGAGGCGACCAGAACCTCGGTCGTCAGGGACGGATAGCGGCTGTAGATCTCGACAATGTCAGCAATCAAGGCCATGCCGTCATAGGAGATGTCGTCCAGCCGGCCCACGAAGGGTGAGATGAACGTGGCGCCCGCCTTGGCGGCCAAAAGGGCCTGGCTGGCCGAGAAACACAAGGTGACATTAACCATCGTGCCTTCGTCGGACAGTGCCTTGCAGGTTTTCAGGCCGTCCACCGTCAGCGGCACCTTCACCGCGATGTTCGGCGCGATCTTCGCCAGATGGCGTCCTTCGGCCAGCATAGTGGCGTGGTCCGTCGCGGTTACCTCCGCGCTGACCGGGCCGGATACGACCTCGCAAATCTCGGCGATCAGATCGAGGAAGCTCTTGCCGGATTTGGCAACCAGGGACGGGTTCGTCGTAACGCCGTCAAGCAGGCCGGTCGACGCCAGGTCGACAATCTCGGCCAGATCGGCTGTGTCGATGAAAAACTTCATGATCCTCAAATCCCCGATAAAGTCGGTTCGTGCCAGGCGCCGCACGCTCGAATCGTCCGGCCAATGTTGAACGAAGTGTACCGGATGGCCCCGATCGATACCACAGCCGAACCGCCAGCCGCCATCAAGACGCATGGCGACCGGGCGCGCGTGCTTCTGCCCTTGCCGTTGGCGGAGGCATACGATTATCGCGTGCCCGATGGCATGACCGTCAGTGTCGGCAGCTTCGTCACCGTTCCGCTCGGCCAGCGCCTTGTCGCAGGGGTCGTCTGGGGGGACGGCAGCGGTGCCGTGGACCAGAGTCGGCTGCGCGACATCGACGCAGTGCTGGATGTTCCACCCATGGCCGACGCGATGCGGCGCTTCGTCGATTGGGTGGCCGACTACACGGTCAGCGCCCCGGGATCGGTCCTGCGCATGGCCATGTCGGTGCCGGCCGCTTTGGAACCGCCCGCGCCCTTGATCGGCTATCTCGCGGCGCCCGATCCGCCGGACGACGCGCGTCTTACAGCGGCCCGGCGCCGTGTGCTGGACCTGCTCGACGATGGTCCGCCGAGACAGGCGCGCGAGTTGGCGCGCGAGGCCGGCTGCGGCATCGGGGTGGTCAAGGCGATGGTCACAGCCGGGCTGCTGCGGCCGGTCGAGATGAGGCGGCCGCCACCGCCCACACCACAGCCCGGGCACGCCGGCCCAACGCTCAGCCCCGCCCAGCAGGGCGCCGCCGCTTCATTGCAGGAGGCGGTCCGGAGCGATACCTACAGCGCGACGCTGCTGGACGGCGTCACCGGGTCCGGCAAGACGGAGGTCTATTTCGAGGCGCTGGCCGAAGCATTGCGGTGTGGCCGGCAGGTTCTGGTGCTGTTGCCGGAGATCGCGTTATCGCCCCAATGGCTGGACCGATTCGCCGAGCGGTTTGGCGTGCGCCCGACCGAGTGGCATTCCGATGTCGGCGGGACACGACGCCGGGCGAACTGGCGCGCGGTTGCGGAAGGCGAGGCCAGGGTGGTGGTTGGCGCGCGCTCGGCCCTGTTCCTGCCGTTCTCGGATCTCGGACTGATCATCGTCGATGAGGAGCATGAGGGCGCCTACAAGCAAGAGGACGGCGTCATCTATCACGCGCGCGACATGGGCGTGATGCGCGCGCACCTGGCGGATATCCCGATCGTCCTGGTGTCGGCGACCCCCTCGATCGAAAGCCAGGTCAATGTCGAACGCGGGCGCTATCAGGCCTGCCACCTGCCGGATCGGTTTGGCGGGGCACAACTGCCCGAGGTCGAGGCGATCGACATGAGGCAGGGCGCGCCGCCAACGGGCCGGTTTCTGGCGCCGCAGATGTTGGAGGCGCTGGTCGACACGCTGGGGCGCGGCGAGCAGGCCATGCTGTTCCTGAACCGCCGCGGATACGCGCCGCTCACCCTATGCCGATCCTGCGGCCACCGGTTCGAGTGCCCCAATTGCAGCGCCTGGTTGGTCGACCACCGGCTGCGCGGCCGCTTGATATGCCATCATTGCGGTTTCACTGCGCGGCATCCGCCGGAATGCCCGGTTTGCGCGGCCGTCGACAGTCTGGTGCCCTGCGGCCCGGGCGTTGAGCGCATTGCCGAGGAGGTTGACGCGTCTTTGCCAGGTGCGCGGTGGACGGTGGTCACCTCCGACACCGTGCCGGGCCCAAAAGCGATGTCCCAACTGGTGGCCGACATGGCGGCCGGCGAGACCAACCTGCTGATCGGTACCCAGATCATCGCCAAGGGTCACCATTTCCCGAGGCTGACCCTGGTCGGTGTCGTCGATGCCGATCTGGGCTTCAACAACGGCGATTTCCGCGCCTTCGAACGCACCTATCAGCTTTTGCATCAGGTCGCCGGGCGGGCCGGGCGCGAGAGCCTGCCGGGCCGGGTCCTGCTGCAAAGCTACGAGCCAGAAAACCCGGTGTTGCAGGCGCTGATCGACCACGACCGGGACCGGTTCTTCGAGGGTCAGATCGAGGCCCGCCGCCGCGCCGGGCTGCCGCCGTTCGGTCGGTTGGCCGCCCTGATCGTCTCAGGTCGGGATCGCCATCAGGCCGATCAGGCGGCGCGAACGCTCGGGCAGACGGCGCCGCGCGCGGAGGGCGTGGAGATCATCGGGCCGGCGGAGGCGCCGCTGTCGCTGCTGCGCGGCCGCTTCCGACGGCGGCTTTTGGTCAAGGCACGGCGAACCTCGCCGATACAGGCCCTGATCCGCGACTGGCTGTCACGGGCGAACCTGCCGTCATCGGTCCGCGTCTCGGTGGATGTCGATCCTTACAGCTTTCTTTAGTTCGCGGCCTCGGCGACGATGTCGATCACGATGCTCACGTCGAAGGCTACCGGATCGTCGCTGGCCCATTGGCCCTGTCCGACACCGAAATCGATCCGGTTGATCACCAGTTCGCCGGTCGCGTGCGCGCGGTTCCCCTCGATCGTCAACGTGAAAGGCAGGGAAACCTGCTGCGTCACGTCGCGGATCGTCAGTTCGCCAGTGGTTTCGAACGCGCCTTCGCCTTCGACGGCAAAGCCGCTTGCGGTGAACTGCGCCGTCGGATATGTCGCGACATCGAACAGGTCGCCGCCGCGAACCATGTCGTCGCGCTGCGCATTGTCGGTGTCGAGGCTGCTCATGTCGATTTGCACGTCGATTGTCGCAGCCGCCGGGTCCGCCGGATCAAAGGAAATCGCGGCATCAAAGTCCAAAAACGCGCCCTCGAACGCCGCACCGCTTTGATGGCCGATGATCCCAAGCCTGCTTTCGTCATGGATAACCGTCCAGTCGGCGGCGTGGGCGCTCAAGCCCGTCATCAGGGCGGCGGTGGCGGCGATTATGGCTGGTTTCACGTGGGGGATCCTCGTTCTTCGAAGTCTCAAGGCGATAGCGCCGTCAGACCTGTGTACCGGGCAGCATACGCTTCAGGGTATCGTCCTTGAGGACAAAGTGGTGTTTGGCGGCGGCCATCACATGCAGCACTAAGACTGCGATGAATACGAAGCCCAGAGTCGCGTGCAATCGTATCATCGCGCCCTCCAACTGTTCGCTTGGCCCCGTTATGTGAGGTAGTTCGACGACCCCATAAAGGACAGTCGGAATCTGCCAAGGCGAAGCCGAAACCATAATCCAGCCGACGATCGGCATCGCGATCAACAGCAGGTAGAGGGCGACATGGGTAATCTTGGCCGCCCAGGTTTCCCAACCCTTGAGGGTGTTGGGCAAGGGCGGCACCGGATCGATCCAACGCCACGCCAGCCGCAAGACGGCAAGGACCAGGATGGTAAAGCCGATGCTCTTGTGAAGCTGGTAGGCGGCGAATTGGTCCAAACCCAGCAAACGTCCGTCGGGTGCCATGCTGTCCATGGCAATGCCGAACCACAGCATGAAAATCACGGCAGCGGCCAGCACCCAGTGAAACAACATGGCGAGGCTGCCATAGCGGCGTGGCGTGTTGCGCAGTCCCATCACAGTGCCCCGACGGATCGTTGCGGCCGCTGGTCTATTGAGGCTGGACGACTTCGGTTTCGATGATCAGGGCAACCTCGTCGCCGATCACCGGCACACCGAAATCCATGCCCCAGTCTGATCTGTTCAGCGTTGCCGTCGCGGAAAACCCGGCGGTTGGCGCCTGGGAAAAGGGATGCGGGCCAAGCTGGTTCAGCGTCACGTCCAAGGTCACGGGATTTGTGGTTCCCAGCATGGTAAGATCGCCGGTGACCTCGGCCGTGTTTTCGCCGGTTATGTTGACTGACGTGCTCTCAAACACAATCGACGGATTGTTTGGGACGTCGAAGAAATCATCGGAGGTCAGATGTGCATCACGGTCGGCGTAGCGCGTATCGACGCTGGCCGGGTCGATCGTCACCGTCACGCTGGAGTTCGATGGATCGTCCTGGTCCAGCAAAAGCGTGCCATCGAACTCGGTAAACGCCCCATAGGTCGTCGAATATCCGAGGTGATCGACAGTAAAGCCGATCATCGTGTGGGAGTGGTCGAACTCCCACTCGTCCGCAGCAAGGGCCGGTGCCGAGGCCAGCAGCGTTGCCGCCATCAGTGTCGTCGTCAGTCGTGTCATGCCTTCTGTTCCTCATATTGGTGACCATAGGATCAAGCGCCGCTGAACTGCGCTCATTCGAAATGGGTGTTCAGCCATCCTTCGGCAGCAACGCGGTGGGTAACAGATTGTATCAATCAGAGCGACAATGGTGGCCTTCCTTCATCATTTTGTTGCCGCATTAGTAAGGTCCCAAGTTCAATTCTGATCGATAACCGGCAGTGTCTTAAGATAGCCTGTTTTTGCTCGCCGATCAGGGTCGGCCGCGCGCCCACAAGAGCCTCCCATAGCCACTGGTCTGCATTCTCCCGCACAATCGCCGTCAGGCTGCATGTCGATGGCCGAGCGAAGCGTGACGTCGGAAGGGTCTCGATCGCTGGCTTCGCTCGGCCTGTTATCTCGGCCTGTTATCATGGTGGCGCGTGGTTCAGGCCCCACTGCAGTGCCAATCCTCTGCGTTTTCGTGCGCTTCCGGCCAAGGAAACCGGTACCAGAAACCCATTTTCACCAAATCGGTCCGAGAGGCCAGCCAATTGCCACCATTCACGGATATTTCATCGTTATCTACACCCATGCGTCGGCGTTTTTGACTGTCGCCGGTCTCATCGCAAACCCGCGATTGATCGGCGATCCGGACGTTGTTGCGCTGCGCAAACCGGTATGATAGACCACGGCCCGACTGGACGGCGCCGGGCCGTTCGGGCATCGAAATCGCTGTCCCCAATGCCCAATATGCGGCGTGGGGCCTTTGTTCTTTTCCGGCATTAGAGGATCGCCGTGGCAGCCACAGCAACCGGTTCATCGGGCCTTGCCCAACGCTATGCCAACGCCTTGTTGGAATTGGCGGAGGATGCCAAGGCGCTGGATCAGGTCGCCGACGATCTGAGGGCCTTGCACCAGGCGTTGGCGGAAAGCGCCGATCTTAGGGTCCTGGTGCGCAGCCCGCTCCTGACCCGCGACGAGCAGACCGGCGCGATGAAGTCCATTCTGGACAAGGCCGGCGCTGCCGACCTTACGCGCAAGTTTTTGGGTGTGGTTGCTTCCAACCGCCGTCTGTTCGCGCTTGAAGCCATGATCACGGCTTATCTGGAAGAGCTTGCGCGCCGCCGCGGCGAGGTTACAGCCGACGTCGTGACGGCCCACGAACTGTCGGACGAGCAGGCCCAGGCGCTGACCGATCAGATCAAGAAGGTCGTCGGCGCCAAGGTTTCGATCAATCAGACGGTCGACCCGTCGCTGTTGGGCGGCATGGTCGTGCGGATCGGATCGCGCATGGTCGACAGCTCGCTCAGGACTAAATTGAACAAGATGCAACTGGCCATGAAAGGTATTGGCTAATGGAAATTCGCGCCGCCGAAATCTCTGCGATCATCAAGGAACAGATCGCCAATTTCGGAACCGAGGCCGACGTCGCCGAGATCGGCCAGGTTCTGTCGGTTGGTGACGGTGTCGCCCGTGTCTATGGGCTCGACAACGTCAAGGCCGGCGAGATGGTCGAGTTTCCCGGCGGCATTAAGGGCATGGCGCTGAACCTCGAAGACGACAATGTCGGCATCGTGATCTTCGGCGAGGACCGGGACATCAAGGAAGGCGACACGGTCAAGCGCACCGGCGCCATCGTCGAGGTGCCGGTTGGCAAGGCCCTGTTGGGCCGCGTGGTCGACTCCCTGGGCAACCCGCTGGACGGCAAGGGGCCGATCGAGGGTGCCGAGATGCGCCGGGTCGAGGTCAAGGCCCCCGGCATCATTCCGCGCCGGTCGGTGTACGAGCCGATGCAGACCGGCCTGAAATCGATCGATGCGCTGACCCCCGTCGGTCGCGGCCAGCGAGAGCTGATCATCGGTGACCGTCAGACCGGCAAGACCGCCGTCGCCATCGACACGATCTTGAACCAGAAGACGATCAACGAGGGCGATGACGAGAGCGCCAAGCTCTACTGCATCTATGTCGCGGTCGGTCAGAAGCGCTCGACAGTTGCCCAGCTGGTCAAGGTGCTGGAAGACAACGGCGCCCTGCAATACTCCATCATCGTCTCCGCCACAGCGTCGGAGCCGGCGCCGCTGCAGTTCCTGGCGCCCTACGCCGGCTGCACGATGGGCGAATACTTCCGCGACAACGGCATGCACGGCCTGATCATCTATGACGATCTGTCGAAGCAGGCCGTGGCCTACCGCCAGATGTCCCTGCTGTTGCGCCGGCCGCCGGGCCGCGAAGCCTATCCGGGCGACGTGTTCTATCTGCACAGCCGCTTGCTGGAACGCGCGGCCAAGATGAACGACGATCATGGCGGCGGCTCGCTGACCGCGCTGCCGGTCATCGAGACCCAGGCCGGTGACGTGTCGGCCTATATTCCAACCAACGTGATTTCGATCACCGACGGCCAGATCTTTTTGGAAACCGGGCTGTTCTTCAGGGGCATTCGCCCCGCCATCAATGTCGGCCTGTCGGTCAGCCGGGTGGGCTCGGCGGCGCAGATCAAGGCGATGAAGCAGGTCGCCGGCACGATTAAGCTGGAGCTGGCGCAGTATCGCGATATGGAGGCGTTCGCCCAGTTCGCCTCGGACCTGGATGCCTCGACGCAGCGCCTGCTGGCGCGCGGCTCGCGCCTGACGCAGCTGTTGAAGCAAGATCAATATGCGCCGCTGCCGGTTGAAGAGCAGGTCGCGTCGATCTTCTCCGGCGTTCGCGGCCATCTCGACGGTGTCGCGGTCGACGAGGTCAATCGGTTCGAACAGGCCCTGCTGGAAGAGTTGCGCGCGAAGGGGGCCGACATCCTGGCGTCGATCAGGGACAAGAAGCAGATCGACGACGAGACCGAACAGCGCTTGAACACGTTCATCGCCGATTTCGTCAAGGTCTTCGTCTGAAGCCCCTGAACCGACGAGCACGAGAGCGGATTAGGGAAGCCGATGGCCAGCCTTAAGGACCTTCGAAACCGGATCGCCACCGTCAAGTCGACGCAGAAGATCACGTCGGCCATGAAGATGGTCGCCGCGTCGAAACTGCGCCGCGCACAGGAACAGGCGGAAGCCGGCCGGCCCTATGCCGAGCGCATGGAGCGCATGCTGGGCAGCCTGGCCGGCGGCGTCAGCGGCGGCCAGCGGCCCCGCCTGATGGTAGGGACGGGCAAGGACGACGTGCATCTGCTGGTCGTCGTCACGTCCGACCGCGGGCTGTGTGGCGGCTTCAACTCGACCATCGTGCGCGAGGCGCGGCGGCGCATCCGCGAGCTTCGGGATGCGGGCAAAGAGGTCAAACTGTTGTGTGTCGGCCGCAAGGGACGGGACAATCTGCGCCGCGACTATCGAAATCTGATCATTGACGACGTCACGGATATCGGCAAACCGAGGCTGTCCTTCGACGATGCCAACGGTATAGCGGACAAGATCGCCGCCTTGTTCGAGGCGGGCGAGTTCGACGTCGCTCAGGTGATCTACAACCGCTTCAAGTCGGCGATCAGCCAGATTGTTACCAGCCAGCAGCTCATCCCGTTGTCATTGGATGAACCGCCGGCCGAGCAGGCGGACAGCGAGCCGTCGGCGAACGGCGTTGGCAAGGCGGTCTACGATTTCGAGCCGGAGGAAGAGCAGATTATCGCGGAGTTGATCCCGCGCAATCTGGCGATCCAGATCTATAAAACGCTTTTGGAATCGGCCGCCAGCGAGCAGGGTGCGCGGATGACCGCGATGGACAATGCCACCCGCAACGCAGGCGACATGATCGCCGGCCTGACCCTGGTCTACAACCGCACACGCCAGGCCGTGATTACCAAAGAGCTGATTGAAATCATTTCCGGCGCCGAAGCGGTCTGACGACCGTCCGGCGCTTGACGAACGTTCCGCGAGGAGACTGAAGATATGCCCACCCCCAGCAACACGACGGGTCGCGTCACACAGGTTTTGGGCGCCGTGGTGGATGTTCACTTCGACGGCGACCTGCCGGCGATCATGAACGCGCTGCACACCAAGATCGATGACCAGGTTCTGGTGTTGGAGGTGGCCCAGCATCTTGGCGAGAACACGGTCCGCACCATCGCCATGGATTCAACCGATGGCATGGTGCGTGGCGGCGAGGTGTCCGATACCGGCGCGCCGATCGAGGTGCCCGTGGGTCCTGAAACGCTTGGCCGAATTCTGAACGTGATCGGCGAGCCGATCGACGAGAAGGGGCCGGTCAAGGCCGCCAACTCGCTGCCGATCCATCGCCAGGCCCCAGCGTTCATCGATCAGTCGACAGAGGCCGAAATGCTGGTCACCGGCATCAAGGTGGTTGATCTTCTGGCGCCCTACGCCAAGGGCGGCAAGATCGGCCTGTTCGGCGGCGCCGGCGTCGGCAAGACCGTGACCATTCAGGAGTTGATCAACAACGTCGCGAAGGCCCATGGCGGCTATTCGGTGTTTGCCGGCGTCGGCGAACGCACGCGCGAGGGCAACGATCTCTATCACGAGATGATCGATTCCGGCGTCATCAAGATCGATGAGGAGACGGGATCGACGGAAGGCTCAAAAGTGGCGCTGGTCTATGGCCAGATGAACGAGCCACCCGGCGCCCGCGCCCGGGTCGGCCTGTCGGGCCTGACCTTGGCGGAGTACTTCCGCGACGAGGAAGGCCAGGACGTGCTGTTCTTCGTCGACAACATTTTCCGGTTCACCCAGGCAGGTGCTGAGGTGTCGGCGCTGTTGGGCCGCATCCCCTCGGCCGTGGGCTATCAGCCGACCCTGGCGACCGATATGGGCACGCTGCAGGAACGCATCACGTCGACCAACAAGGGCTCGATCACCTCGGTGCAGGCGATCTACGTGCCTGCCGACGACTTGACCGACCCGGCGCCGGCGACGTCGTTCTCGCACCTTGACGCCACGACGGTGCTGTCCCGCCAGATCTCGGAACTGGGCATCTATCCTGCCGTCGAACCGCTGGATTCGACCAGTCGGATCATGGACGCACGGGTGGTTGGCCAGGAACACTATGATGTCGCGCGCGAAGTACAGCGCATTCTGCAGACCTACAAGTCGCTGCAGGACATCATCGCGATCCTGGGCATGGACGAGCTATCGGAGGATGACAAGCTGATCGTCGCCCGCGCCCGCAAGATCCAGCGCTTCCTGTCGCAGCCATTCCACGTTGCCGAGGTCTTCACCGGCACGCCGGGCGTGTTCGTCAGCGTCGAGGACACGGTGAAGGGCTTCAAGGGCATCTGCGAGGGCGACTACGACCATTTGCCGGAGGCCGCCTTCTACATGGTCGGCACGATTGAAGAGGCGGTCGAAAAGGCGCGCAAGATGGCCGCCGAGGCCGCGTGACGTCGAACCACAGCGTAAGTCAGGGTTAGGCCATGGCCGACACAACCGCCTTTGAACTGGTCTCTCCGGAACGTCTCTTGATGTCGCAGGATGTCGAGATGGTCATCGTTCCGGGGGCGGAGGGCAATATCGGTGTCCTGGCGCGCCATGCGCCCATGATCAGCACCGTGCGGCCCGGCGTCATCGAGATCTTCGGTACCCGGTCGGCAGAGGCTGAGCGGGTGTTCGTCGCCGGCGGTTTCGCCGAAGTCACGCCGGATCGCTGCACCGTCCTGGCGGAGGAGGCGGTGCCGGTTTCTGATCTGGACCGGGCCGAGGTCGAGCAGTCCATCAAGGATTTGCGTGAGGATCTTGAGGACGCGAAGGAGCCGGCGGAACGCACGGCCATCGAAGCCCGGATCGTCGTTACGCAGGCAAAACTGGCCGCCATCTAGCACGGCATCGCGACCGTACCCGACCGCTCGCCCGGGTTGAACTGGGTCGGCGGTTTGAGTAAAGCTGACCCGTCTAAGTCGACATTTCGGCGATCCGATGGGGGAAGCGGTAATGCCGTACAAGCACTGGACGCTCGATGACGTTCCTTGGGACCAGTTCGATCGGTCCAAAGTCAATCCGCAACATCTGGAGTTGGCAAAGGCGGCCGCGATGGTCGAGTTCAACTCCGCCGACTATGTCGCCTATCTCGAAAACGTCTTCGATGGTGACGATACGTTCCTGCCGGAGGCGCGGCGCTGGGGCGACGAAGAGCGCCAGCACGGCGAGGCTCTGTCGCGCTGGGCGAAGCTGGTCGATCCCGATTTCGACTTCGAGAAACGGTTCCAGGCGTTCCTGCACGGCTTCAAGATCGAGATCGATGTCGACGAGTCGATCCGGGGCAGCCGCGCGGGCGAGATGGTGGCCCGCTGTATGGTCGAGGTTGGCACCAGTTCCTACTACACCGCGCTGGGTGACGCGACGGACGAGCCCGCCTTCAAGTTCATTTGCCGCAAGATCGCGGCCGACGAACTGCGCCATTACAAGCTGTTCTACGACAATCTGAAGCGGTATCTGGAAAAGGACCGCATTAACCGCTTGCGACGCATCCGCGTTGCCTTGGGCCGCATCACCGAGACTGAAAACGACGAGTTGGCCTGTGCCTATTGGGCGGCCAACAACAATGGCGAGCCCTACGATCTCGATGTCAACTCACGCGCCTATATGAGCCGCGCCATGGCCTATTACCGCGATCCCCACTTGGATCGGGCGCTGGCCATGATCTTCAAGGCATGCGGGCTGAAGCCCCGGTCGACCTTGTTCAAGATCGCCAATCGTGGTGCGCGCTGGATGATGCATCGCCAGCAGCGCAAGCTCGAAAAGGTCGCGGCTTAAGCGCCCTATCCCAAACTGCTTGAGAACGGGCCGCGTCGCGATCATATCTGATGCTCAGGATGGATCGCTTCTGAAGGGTGGACCCGTTGCTTCTTCGTCGCATGTTGTTGATGGGCGCGCGCCGTATCGCGACCGACCCGCATCTGCGCCAAAAGGTCAAGGATGGCGCCGCACGCGCACGCCCGGTCATCGAACGGTCGGCCCGATCGGTCAAATCGGCTGCCTCAGAGGCGCCGCCGCTGAAGGACCCGCGCGCTTTTGCCGAGGCGCTGCGCAGGCGTCTGCGCCAGTAGGGGCAGCGGAGTCCACCAGTCAGACCTCGCACAGCGGCCACGGCCCGGTATCGAGGTGAAAGTGGTCCCGGTGGGCGGCATCGGACACCGGCGTTAGAACCACGCTGAAATGATCGCAGGCGCCCCTTGCCACGGCTTGCAGGAACGCTCCGCCGGGTGTCGACCGATACCAGTCCGTCACCATGACCATCGTGCCGTCAGCCAGGCGAAACCCGGCAACATCGATGGCACGCCCGAAGGCGTGCTCCGAAAGCCGTCCGGCATTGCCCGTCCGGCCACGGCAGGCATATGACCCCCACAGTTCCATCGACACGACCGGCTGGCCGAAATAGTGCAGGGCGAGGGGATGGACGACCTCGCGCTGGAAACTGTCGACCGCCAACGCGGTGGTACAGGTCAGCGTGGCGGTTTCGTCAAGCGCGATCAGGCCATGGCTGATGGCAACGCCGTCGCGGATGCCGCAGCCGCGGCCTTCCGAAAACGCGTTGATCTGCGCGTACGACGCCTGCCGCTCGTCCAGGGCGGCCAAGCATTGGCGCAGCGGCACGGTGGCCACCGCGTTGTTGTCGATCGGGGTTGGCCGCGCGCAACTGGCGAAGACCAGTAGGGCCAAGGCAATGAAGGTCCAGCGCATCATTGAGCGATCCGTTCGATCAGTTCCAGCCGGTTGCCAGCGGGATCGACGAGGAAGCGCCGGCGACCGGTTGCCGGCGGGCGCGGGTCTTCCAACAGCTCGACCCCGGCGGCCGTCAATCTGGCCTCCAGCGCGGTCAGATCGCTGACGAACAGCGCGATGTGGCGCGGGTTTGCACGCTGTTCGGCGATTGATACGGGATCGACCGAGACGTGCAGTTCGACGCCGCCGAGGTCGAACCATCCGCCCGCTTGACGCCGACCGGTCGTCTTTGCGATCGGCGTCAGACCGAGGACATCCCGATAGAATGCGAAGACGGCATTTTCCTGCTCCGCCGGGCAGGTCAGGTTGACATGGGCCAGTCCCAGTACGTTCATAGATGTACGACTATCTGGTGTGTTCAGGGCAGACAGTATACCCCATGTTGATCTTGCCCGCGAGCATTGCTGGTGTCCATCTGACCTCTATGATGGCTTCCCATGATGGAAAGTGCCTCGGACAAAATGCGGCGGCCGGCCTTTTTTCTCGATCGTGACGGCGTCTTGAACGTCGATCACGGCTACGTCCACAGGCTGGAACAGATCGAATGGTGCCCGGGCGCGCCGGAGGCAGTCGCCGCGCTTAACCGCGCCGGCTATTGGGTCTTTGTCGTCACCAACCAGTCGGGCGTGGCGCGGGGCTATTATGACGAAACGGCCGTGCTGACCTTGCACCGACAGATGGCCGTGGAACTGGCCGACCGCGGTGCCCGGATCGATGACTGGCGCTATTGCCCCTACCATCCGGACGGCGTGGTCGAGCGCTATCGGCGCGTATCGGATTGCCGGAAGCCCGCGCCCGGCATGCTGCTCGATCTATTCGCGGCTTATCCGGTCGATCGCGGACGCAGCTTCATGATCGGCGACAAGGACAGCGACATGGCAGCGGCACGTGCCGCCGGCGTGCGCGGCGTCCGATACCGCGGCGGCTCGCTCTTGAGCCTGGTGGAAGAGACCCTCGGGCAACATCAGGAACCGGTCGACAGGTAGGGCGCGAACGCGGCCAAGACCTGTCGATAAATCGGGCGTTTGAACGCGACGATGTCCTGCGCGACGCGTTCGGGCGGCGACCAGCGCCAGGTGGAGAATTCGGCATGCTTGCCGTGCGCGGCAATGTCGATGTCGGTGTCCATGCCGACGAAGCGCATCGCGACCCAGATCTGCGCCTGCCCCCGGAACCGGCCGCGCCAGCGCTTCTTCGCGATCTTGGCAGGCAGGTCGTAGGTCATCCAATCCTGCGTCAGGGTGATGACCTCCGCTTGATCGGTTCCGGTTTCCTCGCGAAGCTCGCGATAGGCCGCGCCTTCAACGCTTTCGCCGGCGTCGATCCCCCCCTGCGGCAGTTGCCACGCGTCCGGCGTGTCAAACCGCTGGCCCGTGAAGATCAGACCATCCCGGTTGATCAGCACGATGCCGACGCAGGGTCGATAGCCGGCCGGGGGCGTGTCCGACGCTGTCACGGCTCGTTGGCGCCGCCAACGACCGCCGTTACCGGGGCCAGCACGAAGCCGCGCGTCTCCAGCCGTTCGGACCAGGTCGCGAACTGCTCGAGAAAGATCGGGTACGGGTCCGCAAGGCCGACGGCATGGCCCCGGTCACGGGCGATCGTTTCCAGTTCCAACAGGCGGCGGTCGATCATGGCGCGCAGCGTCGTATCGGTCACCTCGACGTCGACGTCGATGACGGGCAGATCGAGCCCTTCGGCGACTTCCGCGACCGCGTCGTTTTCCGCATTGGTGTCGACATAGAGGAACCCAGCGTCGGCCAGGGTTGCCAGGACGGGTTCCAGGGCCATCGGCTCCGTCAAGAACCGCGAGCCCGCCTCGCCGATGATGCCGACCGAGCCATCCGCGTCAGCGAGGACGCGGTCCAGCCTTTCGGCATTGTCGCCGGCGCCGAGATTGGTCAGCAGCGCAAGCGGCCCCGGATCGTTGCGCGGATAGTCGACGGGCTCCATGGGCAGCATCATCAGCGTCTCATGGCCGTCGACACGGGCGCGGCCGATCCAGGTCGACAGATCGCGGCCATAGGGGCTGAAGGCGAGCGTGACCTGCGCTGGCGTCTCGATCGCGGCTTGCGTTTCCAGACTCAGCCTGCCCACGTCCCGGATGATGAGCGCGATGCGTGGCTGGTCCGCCGGTGCGGCGAAGGCTTCCGCATTTGCCAGCCGGGGCAAATCCTGCGCGGGTGAGGCGCCCGGTGCATCCGGTTCCGGCGCCTGTGCGCCGGCGGCACTGGGATCGTCGCCTTGGATGGTCGGCGGCTCCGACACCTCGCCTGAGGCTACGGCACTAGGAACCTCCGGTTCAACCCCGTCAGTCTCGACGTGATTGACGGGCTCGGGCGGACGCTCGGACGGTTCAATGATCACCCCCTGATCGCCGGGGCGTTCGGGTAAGGCCGCGGATGCGCTGAGATGCTGGCGGTCGGCGGCGAGCCTCAGTTCCGCCATCTCCGGCTCATGCCGCGAGAAAGCCCAGGCCGCGACCGCGGCGATGATCAGAACGACCAGGGTTGCCGCAAAGGCGATGCCGCGATGCGACGGCTTGTAGGGATGCGCCACGGCTCAACGTCTCATCGCTGGAACAAGGGGCCGCCATGCCGTGGTGCGCGGCATGGCGGCGGCGAACCGGCCGGCCTCAGTTCATGGCCGCGCGCTGATTGAACAGCTCGATGCCTTCGAGCATGTCGATCGCGCGGGTCAGTTGGTAGTCGAACGGCGGCTCTTCCTCTTCGGTTTCAGCCATCTCTTCGCCGTCGGCGCCTTCTTCGGTCGCCATCGAGGTTGGACTTTGGTCGTTGCCCAATGCGCCACGAAGATCGCTTTCGCGCCGGCCGGCGACCTCCAGTTCCTCCAACAGGGCGGGCAGCACCTCGATGTCGGGGCTGATGCCCAGGGCCTGGATGGATCGGCCGGACGGTGTGTAGTAGCGCGCCGTGGTCATGCGCACCGCGCCGTTTCCGGCCAGCGGCATGATGGTCTGTACCGAGCCTTTGCCGAAGGTGTCCGTGCCCAACAGAATCGCGCGGCCGTGATCCTGCAGGGCGCCGGCCACGATCTCGGACGCCGAGGCCGAACCGCCATTG
Source organism: Pseudomonadota bacterium (assembly GCA_039177555.1). Classification (GTDB taxonomy): domain Bacteria; phylum Pseudomonadota; class Alphaproteobacteria; order DSM-16000; family Inquilinaceae; genus JANQGH01. Next base: position 15,691 of record JBCDFV010000053.1, read on the forward strand.
ATCAGAATGACCACCGGCTCGCCATCGGCCAAGTCACCTTCCGTTGCGTTCCAGCGTTGTTCGGCGCCGTCGATGCGGCCCCGGGTCGAAACGATTTCACCGCGATCCAGGAAGGCGTCGGCGACGGCGATGGCCTGATCCAGCAGGCCGCCCGGATTGTTGCGCAGATCCAGGACATAGCCGACCATCGCGTCGCCAAGCTCGGCCTCCAGTTCCTCCAACGCCTCTTCGATGCCGCGCTCGGTCTGCTCGGTGAAGCTGGAAATGCGGATATAGCCGACATTGTCGTTTTCCACGCGCCAGCGCACGCTGTCCACATGGATGATCTCGCGCGTCAGCGTCACCTCGAACGGCTCGTCTTCGCCGCGCTGGACCATGATGGTGATGTCCGTGCCGGGCGGGCCGCGCATGGAATTGACCGCCTGGTCCAGATCCATGCCCATCACCGCCTCGCCGTCGAGTTCGACGATGTAGTCGCCAGGCTCGATACCGGCTCTGAACGCCGGGGTCTCATCAATCGGCGAGACCACCAATACGAGGCCGTTTTCCATTGTGACCTGAATGCCCAGGCCGCCGAACGAGCCCCGGGTCTGAACCTGCATCTCCCGGTAGTTCTCTTCCGAGAGATAGCCGGAATGGGGGTCAAGCGAGGTCAGCATGCCGCCGATCGCGGCCTCGATCAGTTCGGCGTCTGAGACTTCCTCGACATATTGCGCGCGAATACGCTCAAATACTTCGCCGAACAGATCGAGCTGCCGATAAGTCTCGGAGGAATCGTCGTCGGACTGGGCAAGCAAGCGGTCTGACGTTGCAGCGAAGCCGATTGCCAATGCTGCGGTCAGGGCGATCGCATATGGTTTAAGTCTGTTCATTCTGGCCCTCTCCCTTGGGCTAATACAAGTTCTGTCATCGGATTTACTGGATTACCGTTGCGTCGAACCTCGAAGAATAGTGTGGATGTGGGGGTCGCTTCGCTTTGTGGCAATGCCGTTACGGCAACCGGTTCTCCAGCGGCGACCGCCTGCCCGGCCATGACATCCAGCCGGCCGACGCCTGCAATGGTCGAGTGATAGCCGCCGCCATGGTCCAAGATCAAGATCAGGCCGCTGTCGGCGAACGGTCCCGCATACCGCACGACGCCAGCAACCGGTGCGACGATCAAACTTGCGGGCGCGACCGTCAAGGTCAAGCCCTGCGCACGTTCGCCGGACGAATCCTCCGCCCCGAACTCGGTCTCGATGGTCCCGGCCGCTGGCAGGATCGTGTCGACCTCATCGGGTGCTTGGCCATCGCCAGTTCCGCCTGCCGGCGCCACATCGGCGATTGCCGCGCGATAGCCGGCGAGGTTTGAATCCAAGGCCCGAAGCAGCAAATCGCCCTCGATGGCATTGATCAGGTCGCCAAGCGAGATGGCCTCTGATGCCAAATCCGACAGGCGCTGGGTCATGGCGCCACCGTCTTGCATGAGCTGTTCCAGCGTGGTCTGGCGGTCGCCGACCAGCCGATTAAGCGCCGCCATCTGTTCGTCGAAAACCACCGTGATGGCGTCCCGTTCGCCGCGTTCTCGGCGCAATCGCGCGCGCGCATCCGCCAACTCCGCAACCGTATGGCTGATGCTTTCCGCCTCCGCCTCGACAGGGGCCATGGCGCGGTTCAACAGCAATGCGCCCCGGATCAACTCCGCAGAGGGCCCGTCGGCGACGGCCCAAACCTCGATCGGCGTGCGCGATAGGCGCTGCAGTCCTGAGACCAAGCGGTTGAACCGATCCCGCTGGCTGTCGATCACGCCCAGCGCCGCCTGTTCATCGGCGTGCAGTGCCGCAATGCGGCTCTGGATCGCATTGATCTCCTGTTGCGTCGCGATGATTTCCGCCGCCAGGTCAATCGTCGCCATCCGGAGGCTGTTCAGCGTCGCAGCGCGTTCGGTCTGCTGTACGCTAAGCGGTTCGTCACCGCTTTCGACACGGGCAATGGCATCGCCGGCGTCCTGGCCTTGCGCGCCCACAGGTGCCGCGGCGGAAGCAAGGGCCGTCGCGGCAACAAGCGCGCAAACCAAACGGCGACCGCCGACTGGATCCGCCAGGACGGCCATTGCTATTCAGCGGCCTGCCGGGCGGATGGCGGGTCGATCAGCGACCGCCCGGTCATCTCTTCGGGCTGGGCCATGCCCATGATTTGCAGCAGCGTGGGTGCTACATCGGCGAGCCTTCCGTCATGCAGCCGTGCCCCCTTAACGCCGTCGACCATGACGATCGGCACCTTGTTGGTGGTATGGGCGGTGTGTGGTCCGCCGGTATTGGGGTCACGCATGGTTTCGCAATTGCCGTGATCCGCGGTCACCAGCATCGTGCCGCCCTGGGCCGTCACGGCGTCCACAACCCGCCCCAAACATGTGTCGACCGTCTCGACGGCCTTGATCGCCGCCGGCAGGCTGCCGGTATGGCCGACCATGTCCGGGTTCGCGAAGTTGATGATGATCAGGTCGTATGTGCCGCTATCGACGGCGGCGACCAGCTTGTCGGTCACTTCCAGCGCCGACATCTCCGGCTTCAGGTCATAGGTCGCAACCTTTGGCGACGGCACCAGAATGCGGTCCTCGCCCGGCAGCGTCTTTTCCTCTCCACCGTTGAAGAAGAAGGTGACGTGGGCGTACTTCTCCGTTTCCGCGATGCGCAGCTGCTTCAGGCCCGCCTCGGCGACAACCTCGCCCAGCACGTGGCGCAGCGACCGCGGCGGAAAGATCGCGTCCATCCACTGTTTCAGCTGGTCTGAATACTCCACCATGCCGCAGGCATCGGCGAAGTGCAGCGTGTCGCGCGCGAACCCGTCAAAGGCCGGGTCCAGCAACGCCGTCAGGATCTGGCGGGCCCGGTCGGAGCGGAAATTGGCGAACAGCACGCCGTCGCCGTCCCTCATGCCGGCATACGGGTCGATCACCGTCGGTTCGATGAACTCGTCGCCCGTGTCGGCGTCGTAGGCGGCCTGGATGGCCGACAGGGCGTCGTCGGCATGATGGCCTTTGCCAAGCGCGATGGCGTCATAGGCGCGCTTGATCCTCTCCCACCTTTTGTCGCGGTCCATCGCGTAATAGCGGCCGTCGACGGTTCCGATTCCGACGTTCTTGAGGTCCTCGATCTCGCGCAGGAACGCCGCCACATACTCCTTTGCCGCCTTCGGCGGGGTATCGCGACCATCCGTGAAGGCATGCACCACGACCGGCACGCCGGCTTCGGACACGATACGCGCCAGGGCGGCGATGTGATCCTGATGGGCATGCACCCCGCCGGGCGACATCAGGCCCATCAGGTGGCAGGTGCCGCCCGTCTGTTTCAGCGCGGCGATGTGCTTGTTGAGGGCCGGGCTGGCGGCGACCTCGCCATCGTCCAGCGCCTTTCGGATCATCAGCAGGTCCTGCAACACGACCCGGCCGGCGCCCAGATTCATGTGGCCGACCTCGGAATTGCCCATCTGGCCCTTCGGCAGGCCGACCGCCTCCTCAGACGCCTGCAAGAAGGCGTGCGGCATTTGCCGCCAAAGACCGTCGAAAACCGGGGTCGAGCCGAGCGCGACGGCGTTGTCGTCACGGCCGTCGCGCCAGCCCCAGCCATCCAGGATGCACAGAACAACGGGACGAGGCCGCGTCGGCGCGGTCGGTTCGCGGTCGGTCATGATCTGGTCCTTCGTCATCCTTCGCCGGCCGATCGTGTATCAGGGCCGGTGATAGGGGTGGCCGTTCAGTATCATTTGGGCGCGATACAGCTGTTCGGCCAGCATCGCGCGCACCATCATATGGGGCCAGGTCAATCGACCCAAGCGCAGAACGAGATCCGCGCGTTCACGAATCCGCGCATCAAAGCCGTCTGCGCCGCCGATCAGGAAGGCGATATCGCGGCTGCCGTCGTCTCGCCATCCGCCCAGCCGAACCGCCAACTGGATGCTGGTCAGATCCTTGCCGCGCTCGTCCAGGGCCACGACCTTGGCGCCGTCGGGCACCTTGGCCAGCAAGAGGTCGCCCTCCGCAGCCTTCAGCGCATCGCCCTTGAGGCCCTTCTTCACGTCGACCGTTTGAAGGGTGAGGGGCCAGGGGCTGCGCTCACGATAGCGCTCAACCAGTGTATCGACCGCCATATCGCGGTCGCGGCCAACGGCGATCAGCGACAATCGCATGTCTGTATCTGCATTCTCTTGGGCTTGACGACAGGTACGCTAGGCAGTCGTCGTTGGCGCGGGCGGCGGTTCAGCGCCCCACATCTTCTCAATGTTGTAGAAGGCCCTGATCTCGGGGCGGAACAGGTGGATGATCACATCGCCGGCGTCGATCAGCACCCAATCGGCCTGGGTCTTGCCCTCGGCCGAGATCGGCCTGACGCCGGCCTGCTTCAGCTTCTCCAAGAGATGTTCCGCCATGGCGCCGACCTGCCGTGTCGACCGGCCGGACGCAATCACCATCGCGTCGGCAATGCTGGTCTTGCCGACGAGATCGATCACGATCACGTCTTCGGCTTTGTCGTCTTCCAGAGAGGCGGTGGCGATATCGAGGGCCGCCTTTGCGGCCGGTGTCGGTGCCGGCGATTGTGTCGCCGGACGGGCGGGTTCGGGGCGCGAAGCTATGGCCTTACCTCATCCTTCTTTGCGGGGCGATAATGTGCGCCGCCCCGTTTGCGCGTATCTCGGTCGCCGACGCTGTGTGTTGCCGTATCGTGAGGAACACCCAAGCGGGCGGCGCAGACCCGGGCAGCGTGTGCGCGCATGTCCCTGGCCAGCGATCTCGGGCATATCGCCGTGCGGCCGTGCCCGACAAAGCCTTAAGAGAATAGGTGGGTCGATCGAACACCGCAATGGGAACGCTGTTAAAGATCCGTGTCCAATTCTGCCAGGCGCGGATCTGGTTCAGATTGTCGGCGCCCATCAGCCAGACGAAGCGGGTTCTGTGAAAGCGCGCGCGGAGTTTGGCCAGCGTTGCCGCGGTAAACCGGGTCGCCAAATCGCGTTCGAGGCTTGAGACCACGATGGCTGGATGGTCGGCGACCAGCCGTGCACGGGCCATGCGGTCCTCAAGCGGTGCCATGCCCTGGACCGGCTTCAACGGATTTTGCGGCGACAGCAGCCACCAGACGGCATCCAGGTTCAGCCGGCGCAGGGCCTCCAGGCTGATATGGCGGTGACCGTCATGGGCCGGATTGAACGAACCGCCAAGAAGCCCGACCCGCAGGCCGGACCACAAAGACCCACCGTAAGGACCCGGCGGCGCGAACGGACCGCGAGATTTCAGGGCCGAACCTGACCCTGGCCGCGGACGATGTATTTATACGTCGTCAGCTTCTCGGCCCCGACCGGCCCTCTGGCATGCAGCCTGCCGGTGGAAATCCCGATCTCCGCGCCCATGCCGAACTCGCCACCATCGGCGAACTGCGTCGACGCGTTGTGCATCACGATGGCGCTGTCGACGGTGTTGAGAAACCGGTCGGCCGCATCCTGGTCCTCGGTCACGATGCTGTCGGTGTGGTGAGAACCGTGGCGCTCGATATGGTCGAGGGCTTGATCCAGCCCGTCGACCTGCCGCACGGCCAGAACGGCGTCCAGATACTCCGTGTCCCAATCCTCGTCCAGCGCCGCCGCCACGCGGCTGTCGAGCGCCTGGGTCGCCGCATCGCCCCTGATTTCGCAACCCTTGGCGATCAGGGCATCGAGAATGCCGGGCAGCACGGCCGGCGCAGCCGTCCGATCGATCAGCAACGTTTCAGCGGCGCCACAGATGCCGGTACGGCGCATCTTGGCGTTGACCGCGATCGCTTTGGCCTTCTCTGGGTCCGCGTCGCGGTGGACATAGACATGGCAAATGCCGTCGAGATGGGCGAGCACCGGCACCCGGCTCTCATCCTGAACCCGGGCGATCAGAGACTTGCCGCCGCGCGGCACGATGATGTCGATCAGCCCTTGGGCCTTCAGCATGGCGCCCACGGCGGCCCGGTCGCGTGTCGGCACCAGTTGGATCGCCTCGGTCGGCAATCCCGCCTCGGCCAGCCCGCTTGCCAAGGACGCGGCAATCGCGCGTGAGGAATGGAAGCTCTCCGAACCGCCGCGCAGAATGGCGGCGTTGCCCGCCTTCAGGCACAGCGCACCGGCGTCGGCGGTGACGTTGGGCCGGCTTTCATAAATGATGCCGACGACGCCCAGCGGAACCCGCACGCGCGCGATGTCCAGCCCGTTGGGCCGCTGCCAGCGGGCCAGCTCCTCGCCGACGGGGTCCGGCAGTGCGGCGATCGCCTCCAACCCTTGGGCCATCGCCTCGATCCGGTCGGCGTTCAGCGCCAGCCTGTCCAGGAACGCGCCCGTCAGCCCGTTTTGCTCGGCCACGGCAACATCCTTGGCGTTCGCCGACAGGATCTGGTCCGCATCTTCGCGCAGCGACCTTGCCATGGCTTTCAGCGCGCGGTCCTTCTGGTCCGACGACGCCGATGCCAGCAGGCGCGCGGCCTCACGCGCCCGCTTGCCCATCGCGGTGATCAGGGCGATCGGGTCCTCGGTTTCGTCAAAGGCCTCTTGAACGGCGGCAGTCACGGTTTCTTCCCTACCGGGTGGATGAGGGGGGCGGACTATAGGGCAAACATGTCGCGGACTCTAGATTCCGCTTCGCTGGTGCCATGCCGCGCGAATGGCCCGGAAATCGTCGGGCTGTGCGACCGCCTGAATGCGTCCGTCAGCCAAACTGATCCAAGGCTGGGCGCTGCCGGTCCACAGATGCGCGGCCGGGTCTAGCCAGCTCGTGTCGTCCAGCGTGCCGGGCTTCACGTTGATGCTTCCCGGCTTGCGTTCGGGTCGGTGATAGATGCGCACCCCGCATTCGGCGCAGAAGGCACATTCGACGCCATGGCCGCTGGCACTCGACCGCGTCCAGACCTTCGGCGTGCCGGACCGCATCGAGAACGCGTCTGAAGGCACCGCCAACGACATGCCGAACGCGCTGCCGGACTGGGTCTGGCATTCGCTGCAATGGCAGGCATAGAGCACGAGCGGGGCCGCCGTGATCTGATATCGCAGCGCGCCGCACTGGCAGCCGCCCTCGTAATGCGTGTTCTCGGCCACCGGGCCCCTCCTGATCGTCGACGCAGCGCCCTAATCGTAGCGCAGTTCCCGCGCCTTGCCGCGAAAGACCGTGTAGGAGAGCACGGTATAGCCGATGATCGCGGGCAACACGAAACAGGTGCCGACGAAGATGATGAACAGGCTTTCCGGCGCGCTGGCCGCTTCGTAGATCGTCATCCGTTCCGGCACGACGTAGGGGTAGAAAGAATAGGCCAGGCCGGCAAAGGCCAGGGCGAACAGGACGATCGCGGTAACGAACGGGATCCACGACCAGCGCTCACCATCGTCCGGCAAATGGCGCAAGGAGACGAAGAGCAGGACGACCAGCCCGGCCGAAACCAGAGGCAGGGGCGCGAGCAACAGAACCTCTGGTACGGAGAACCATTTGTCGAAGATCCTGGGGCTGACCAGCGGGCTGGCTAACGAGACGGCGGCGATGCCTGCGACCACACCGGCGAGCCCGCGCTTGGCCCAGACCACCGCCCGGGCTTGCAGCCGCCCCTCGGTCTTTAGGATCAGCCAGCATGCGCCGATGAACGCATACCCCGCCGTTAGGCAAACGCTGGTGAGCAGCGCGAAAGCAATCGTCTCGGCGGTGTAGTCCAGCCCCATGATGTATAGGCCCAGCATGAAGCCCTGGGTCAGCGACGCCATCAGCGACCCGACGAAGAACGCGACATTCCAAAGCGGTTTGTGCGACGCCGGCGCCTTGGCCCGGAACTCAAACGCGACGCCGCGAAGAATAAGGCCGATCAACAACAGGGCGACCGGCAGATATAGGGCCGTAAGGATCGTCCCGTGCGCCGCCGGGAACGCCACCAGCAGCAGGCCGATGGCAAGAACCAGCCAGGTTTCGTTGGCGTCCCAGAACGGCCCGATCGAGGCGACCATGCGGTCGCGTTCGTCGGCATCGGCGAACGGGAACAGGACGCCGACACCCAAGTCAAAGCCGTCAAGCACGACATAGATCAGGATCGACAGCCCCATCAGAAGTGCGAACACGAGGGGCAGCCAGACCGAAGGATCGTCAAAAAGGGCCATGTGCGACTACTCCGCTGGCGCTGCGTGTGTGACGGCGCCGGCCTTGGCGGATGTCGGCGACGGTTCTTGCTGTTTGGCCGCCCGCCGGGCCAGATAGAACAGGACACCGACGTAAGCCGCGGTCAGCAAGGCGTAGGCGGTCAGATACATGGCCAGGGTCGAAGCAACCATGCCGGCCGAGACATCGCCGACCGCGTCCGCCGTCGCCAAGACACCCTGTACCAGCCAAGGCTGACGGCCGATTTCGGTCGTGTACCAGCCGGCCAGCGTGGCCAGCCAGCCGGCAAAGCTCATGGCCACCAATCCGCGCGCCAGCCACGGGTTGAAGCGCGCAAAGCCGTCGCGCCGCCAAACCAGCCAGGTGGCCACCCAGGACACCACCAGCATCGCCAGGCCCGTGCCTACCATGATGCGGAAGGCCCAGAACACCGGTGCGACCGGCGGGTGCAGGACGGTGCCATCCTCGGTAACAAAATCATCCAGGCCTGGAACGACGCCGTCGGCGCGATGGGTCAGGATCAGGCTGGCGCCGCTGGGGATGCCGACTTCGAACCGGTTCTCGCGCGCCTCCTCGTCCGGCAGCGCGAACAGCAACAGGGGCACGTGACTGCCGGTTTGCCAGTTGCCCTCCATCGCCGCGATCTTCTGCGGCTGGTATTCCAGCGTGTTCAGCCCGTGTAGATCGCCGACGTAGATCTGGACGGGGATCAGCACGGCGGCGAGGGTCACGCCCGTGCGCAGCGCCACGCGCACGCCGTCGGACCGGTCCTTCAACAGCCAGCGAAAGGCGGACAGCCCGGCCACCAAAAACGCGACCGTCAGACCGCTCGCCAACAGCATATGGGTCAGCCGATAGGGCAGGGACGGGTTGAAGACGATGGCCCACCAGTCTGTCGCATGGGCGACACCGTCACGCATCTCGAAACCGACCGGCGTGTGCATCCACGAGTTCAGGACCAGGATCCAGAAGGCCGACAAGGTCGTGCCGACCGCGACCAGGAGCGTGGCCAGCGTGTGCAGCCAGCCGGGCACCCGCGAAAACCCGAACAGCATGATGCCCAGAAACACCGCTTCTAAGAAGAAGGCCGTCAGCACCTCATAGGCGAGCAGCGGGCCGGCGATGTTGCCGACGGTTTCCATGAAGCCGGGCCAGTTGGTCCCGAACTGAAAACTCATGGTGATGCCGGAAACCACACCCATCGCGAACGACAGGGCGAACACCTTGACCCAAAATCGGTAGGCCGCCATCCACTTGTCGTCTTGCGACGCGTTGTAGCGCAGCTTCAGGTACAAAAGCAGCCAGCCGAGCGCGATCGTGATGGTTGGGAACAGGATGTGAAACGAGATGTTCGCGCCGAATTGAATGCGCGACAGGATCAGCGCGTCCATGGTTCAGCCCTTCAGGTCAGGTGATGTGGCGGCGGTGGGCGAACTCTCCGCGGATCGCTTCTTGCGCCGGGGCAGGGACACGATGCTCTCGGTCTTGTCGACCAGCCGCTGGATCTTGGCACCGAGGGCGAGAAGCTGGACCAGGCGATCGGTTTCCAGGCGGTTCATGTCGCTGTACCAGCCGGTCAAGAGTTCGATCAGGCGGGAAAGCTCGGCGATGCGCGCATGGGCGTGGCGGTCCTCCGGCGTCGCCGGCTCCTGCATTTGCAGTTCGCGCAGTTTCGACAGTGTCGGATCGATCTCGCGCTTTTTGCGCTCGTCGATCAGGGTGCGCACGATCTCCCAAAGGTCGTCCGGCGTGCTGAAATAGTCACGCCGGTCGTCCGGCAAGTGCTTCAGGCGCACCAAGTTCCAGGCCTGCAACTCCTTCAGCCCCATGGACACGTTGGAGCGCGAGAAACCCAGCCGATCGACGATATCGTCGGCGTTAAGCGGCCGGTCGCTCAGGAACAAGAGCGCATAGATCTGCCCGACCGTGCGATTGATACCCCAGCGCGAGCCCATCTCGCCGAAATGGAGCACGAAGTCCTGTTGAAGCGGTGAAAGGCGCATTGGCTTTCCGGAATTTCAGAAATTTCTGAAACATCACATAGAATGACGGCCGAGCCGCGAAAGTGGCCGGTGCTGATCAGGGACAGTTTGTCGCGATGGGTAAGGGCAGCTACCGGGAGAGGTTCGGGGATGGCCTTGTTAATCGGTACCGAGAGGCCATCTCAAAGGCCGACTGTCAAAACCGTTATTGCTGCCCGCTAGACAAGCCACAGAACAAGGACATCGCCGTCTTGCCGACCAACCCGCAAAGCGCGGCCGAGGCCGTCCAGCCAAGCCTTGACCCCAGCGACCCCTATCAGCGGGAACGCCAGACCTTTCCGAAGCTGACGCCGGAACAGATCGAGCGGGTGAGTGCCTATGGC
>JBCDFV010000054.1:0-25947 GCA_039177555.1 Pseudomonadota bacterium
CACCGTGGCGCTGGCCAACAAGATGGCGCGCATCGCCTGGGCGATCCTGTGCCACGGCGGGGTCTACCGCCAGGCCGCCGGCACACCGGCCGCCTGAGCCGACAACGCAACGACACCCGTGTTCCGTTTGCGAGGGTGAAAAGGGACGTGATGGCGATCCGGGAGAACCCGGAGACCGGCAAAACCCGTGTACTGTCATGCGCCCCATCAGCGCGCTACAGTGATTTGGGAGCCGGTCGGCGGACTTCATCAGGGCCAGCGGTCATGACGACCGCAACCAACAGGCCGGATACATGACTGCACCCGACCAGATCGCCAAACCCACCAATCATCCCTTGCAAAGCTGGGGCCGTCCATACATGACAGTTTACTAAATCGCCTTTTATTGCATTAATAGCATTTACTAAACTGTCACCGAAACTAAGAAACTAAGCCCGGGCGCTTGGACGCGATCGAGATGCGGGTCGAGCTCTAGAAGAAATCCCAGCCGTCGGCGAACTTTTCGGCGAAGCTTGAGAAGAAGCCGCCGAACGGCCCCTGTCCCTCCAGGGTGATCACCGTATCGTCGCCGGCCTGGTCGACCTCGAACGATCGGCGGCCGAACAGGCCGCCAAACACGCCGCCAAACACACCCTTAACCAGCAGCGAGCCGTCCAGCGAGCCGTTGTCGTCCGTGTCGAACAGGATCTCGGTGCGGCCGAACCAGCCCCTCTCGATCTCGACCTCGCCGTCATAGCCCTCGATGATCAGCGCGTCGCCGCGCCCGAAGCCGATGAGGCGGTCGCCGTCCAGCTCTTCGGCCGTGCCGATATAGGTGTCATCGCCGGGCCCGCCCTTTTGCACGTCCCGGCCCAGGCCGCCGCGCAGCACATCGTCGTCCCGGCCGCCCTTCAGGATGTCGTTGTCGTCGCCGCCGAACAGGAAGTCGTCATCGTCACGGCCGATCAGAATGTCCCTGCCGTCCCCGCCGAAGGCGCGGTCGCTGCTGCCCTTGCCGATGAAGACATCGTCCGCCTCGTCGCCTTCGAAGGTGAAGCCGACATCCTCGCCGAAATCCTCCGAGCCGAACAGGATGTAGGCCGACGGTGCTTGCTGGCCGTCGCCCAGGGTCGCGATCGCCAGATCGGCGATGCCGTCGCCATTGACATCGCCGGCGCCGCTGACGCTGATCCCAACCTCAGAGCTGGTGGTGGATTCGGCCTTGAGGATCAGGCCGTTCGTGCCGTCGAGTTCGTTCGCTTGGATCAGCGCCGGAAAGCCCTGGTCGGTGCCGAAAATGAGGTAGGCGGCACCTTCAAAGTTTCGCGAATCCGGGTCTTGTTCCGTTTGCGGCTGGCCGACCAGAATATCGTCGAAGCCGTCATTGTTGACGTCGCCGACCGCCGACAGCCAGGGGCCGGGAAACCCGTTCTCGCCGGTCACGACCGAAAATCCGTTGGTCCCGTCAAGCTGGGTCAAGTCGATCGGCGATGTGGGAATGTCCGGCCCGCCGAACACGACCGAGGCGGAGATACCGCCCGGCCATGAGCCGGTGATGATGTCGTCATAGCCATCGCCGTTGATGTCGCCGGCGGCGGAGACGGCAAGGCCCCGCATGGTGCTGTTCTGATCGCCCGTCAGGATAACCACGTCGCCGGTTTGACTGTCCGGATTGGTCAGGTCGAGCGACGCCGGAAATGGCTCCGTGTCGGAGCCATAGATGATGTAGGAGTAGGTTGGAATTGGATTGCTGCCGCCGCCCTCGAACTCAAAGCCGTTTTGGGGGGCGCCGACAATGATCTCGTCAACACCGTCGCCATTGAGGTCGCCGGCACCGGCAATTGAGAAGCCGACCGCGCCGCCCGGCACCTGACCCTCGATCTTGAAACCGCGCGTGCCGTCGAGCGCGCTCAGTTCCAGCGCGGCTGGGATCAGATCAGACGTGCCGTAGAGCACATAGGCGATGCCGGAGAAACCAAGCTGCGAGTTAGTGCCTTGATTGATCCCCGGCCCCTGCGGCGCGCCCAGCAGAAGGTCCGAAAGACCGTCGCCATTGACGTCGGCGCTTGATACGGCGTAGCCGCTTAAGTCCGGTGGGCGATAGTCGGGGTCGCCAAAACTGCCGGTTTGCCCGGTTTCACCGAACAGGGCGAACCCCTGCGAGCCATCAAGCTCCAACAGATCAATCTCTTCCGGAAGACCATCCTCCGAGCCGTAGATCAGATAGCTGATGCCCGCCTTGGTGCGGTTATCCGGTTCGGCATTCGGCGCACCGAGGAAGAAGTCATCGACCCCGTCGCCATTGAAATCGCCGACGCCCGAAATCGAATAACCGGCCTGTATGCCGTCGGTACCGCCGACGATGGTGACATCAACATCCAACGGCGTGAGTTCGGCATCGAAGGGATCCGACGAGCCATATATGATGTAGGTGACACCGCCATTGGCGGCGGTCGGGTCGGCGATCGCGACGTCGTCGATGCCGTCGTCATTAATGTCGCCGATAACCGATACGCGGCTACCGGCCGACCCGCCGAATTTGAACCCGTTGGTGCCGTCCAGATTGTCGAGATTGATCGTCGTCGTTGCCATGGTCCGAGGCCCCTCACTATAGGTGTGCCGTGCCGGTTTCGCGCCTTAGCGGCCGCGACGTTGATCGCAATGCAGAGCATCCGCAACGCCTGCCATCTCGCAGTCTCGCAATGACTGTCGGCGAAGGCTGCTATGATAGCGTGAGATGGTGCGGTCGCAAACAACTATTGGCGTTATCGGGGGTCATCAAAGCGCCCGATGCCCGGGGCCCGCCCGTAACGGCCGGTTGACGCTGGCCTGCCACAAGGGCCTGGATCGTGTCGGCCAGGTCGCGTGCGACACGGCCCGCTACCGCAACACAAACCACCTACTCGATCGGCGTCAGCGCCGAGACCTACGCCGCCGACCGTCCTTTGTGCCGCCGGCGCGCTCATGACAAGGACCACGACTGTATGACCAACACCGCGTCGCGGCCGAAAACGGCGTCGCGTCGTCCCTCACGGGTTGCCGACAAGATCGCCGCGCTCGACCCGGAGAAGGACTATGAGGAAATCGCGCGCCTGCTTTACGGCTACGCGTTTTCCTGGGACATCGAGCGGGCTTTGGAGTTTGCGCTGTTCCGCACCTATGCGGTGCCGTCGATCTCCAAACTGCTGGCCAAGACCGGCGAATTCGAACACCGGCCGCGCAAGCGCTATGACGACACCGAACTGATCCTGGCCGAGGCGATCGAAAACGGGCTCGACAGTTCTCGCGGGCGGCGCTCGATCGCCCGGATGAACGCCATGCATGGGCGGTTCCGGATCGACAATGAGGACATGCTGTATGTCCTGTCGACCTTCATGTGCGAGCCGGTGCGCTGGCTGGACCGGTTCGGCCGAAGGGCCATGACGGAGACAGAGCAGCGGGCCTGGTTTCTGTATTACCGCGCGCTGGGCGAGCGCATGGGCATCCGGGACATCCCCGACCGGCTCGACACCATGATGGACTGGAACGCGGACTACGAAGCGGCGAACTTCCGCTATGCCGATACCAACAAGCGCATCGCGGCGGCGACCAGCGACCTGCTGCTCGGCTTCTACGCGCCGCGTTGGCTGTTTTGGGCTGGCCGGCCGGTTGTCCGCGCCTTTCTCGACCGGCCGTTGCTGGACGCCATGGGCTTCAAGCCGGCGCCGGGATGGCTGCAACGGTTGTTGAGGGTGGCGCTGAGGGGCCGCGCCCGCCTGCTGAGGCGTCTGCCGCCCCGCCGCCGCCCGCGCCTGCTGACCCAGGTTCCGCGTCCGACCTATCCGGAAGGCTATCGGATTGACGAGCTGGGCACGTTTCGCTAAGCGCGCTTAGTGTCGTGAAGAAATAGGTGCGTGAAGCAAGAGGGGGCCGCCTGGACAGCGGCCCCCGCACTGCGCGCCGTCCGGTCTGTCAGGCGATGTCGAAGACGTCGGGTGTTAACTGGTCCAGGGTCGTGTTTTCGAACAGCACCTTGTCGCTGCCGCCGATCTTCAACTCAACAGCGTCGCCAACCTGTTTCAAGGCCGTGTCCAGGTCGAACCGGCGGCCGACCTGTTCCAGCTTCACCATGTCGCCGGCCTCGAAATCGGTGACGATGTCCATGCCCGAGCCCTTGGCGAAGACGAAAATGTCGCCGTCGGCCCCGCCCTTCAGCGTGTCGTTGCCGGCGCCGCCGATGATCAGGTCGCTGCCGGCGTCGCCCTCAAGCTGATCGTCGCCGCCGTTGCCTTCCAGCGTGTCGTTGCCGGCGAGCCCCAGCAGCAGGTCGCGGTTGCCGTCGCCGACGATCGCATCGTCGCCGTTGGTGCCGCCCATCCGGTCGAAGGCGAAGAACACCTGGTCCTGGATCGCGTCGATGTCGGTGTTGCGCTCGATAACGTCGCCAAGGCTGGTGTCCCACAGGGTCGCGACCTCTTCATCGCTCAAGCCGCCGGCCTCGCTCCAATACGGGTCGCCGTCGCGCAGGCGTTGGAACTGGTCGGCGATGACCGTGGCGAAAACCTCGCCGACCATGCCGCCATTGACCGCGTCCTCCGCCAGGCCGCCGACCCAGGCGTCGACCAGATCGACGTCGCCATAGACGGCCTCAAGCTGTTGGGCCAGCACCGTGTCCGACGTGATGTCGGAGAAATCCTCCGCCCGGCCCAGGCCCAGCGCCTCGCGCAGATCGTTGTAGCTGGCGACGCCCAGATCCCTGCCGCGTTGAATGTTCAACGATGCCAGATCCAGCCCGCCATCCCCCGGCGCGCCGAACAGGAAGTTGCGCACATCGTCGACGATGTGGGCGTCCAGCTCTTGCGACGTGCCGGCCGCCAGGCCGCGCAGCAGCGGGTCGATGCCGCCATTGTCGCCGATGATGTCCGCGTTGAAGAAGGCGTCGCGCAAGGCCAGGGCCCCGGCGGAGATCGGCGAGCCATCCTCGTTCAACCGCTGCAACTCGGACGACAACAGCGAGTGGCCGAAGCGGAAGGCGGCGGTCGAGAACTCGACCGAGATGCCCGGATTGACCGTCTCGTCATAGCCCCTGTATTTGGCGATGGCGTCCTCGCCGATGATGATCGGCAGGAACTCGGTGTGGGTGATGGCCTGGATTTCCGCCTCCACCCGCATGCGGGCGGCGAGGTAAAGCTCGTCGTCGGTCAGGCTGGTGTCTTCCGCCGCCAGTTCGGAGACCCACCAATTGTGCTCGCGCGCGAACAGGGTGTGCATGCTGGTCAGCGCGGCGTTCTCCGCCGCCCGGACATCGCCGGCCAGCACCCCGTCCGCCGTCTGGATCAGCAGGCCGTCACCGTCCAGCAGCAGCGTGCCGCCCTCGCCGCGCAGCGCCGCCGCCGTTGCGGCGTCCGAGCCATAGACCATGCTGGCGTCCATGAACGCGGTGATTTCGTTGACATGCTCGCGCGCGCCGTCGACGCCGGTGCCGTCGGCATAGTCGACGCGGAAGAACGGGATGAAGGCGTCGCCGTCGCCGTCCGGGTCGAACCAGGCATCGCCGGTGGGCACCGAAATGGGCGCGAATTCAAGCGTGCCCGCCTCGGTCAGGTCCAGATCGTGATCGATGAACTGACCCCAGGCCCACAGAAAGTCGCTGGCGCCCAGCGCGTTGGGCATGTCGCCCGCCTGGGCGACGACGGCGTTGGAAATCTCGCGCGCGCCCGGCCGGTCGGCGACCATCTCGCCGATGCCATCCTCATAAGCCGCCGGCGCCAGGCGCAGCAAATGCTGGTCGACCGCCCCCCAATCCTCATAGTCCGGATTGGTGCCGACGCCGTCGATCGCTCGTTGGAGGATTTCGGAGCTGTCGTTCGGCGGCGGTTGGCCGCCCGGGCCACCACCCTTTCCGCCGCCCTTTCCACCACCAGGGCCGCCGCCTTCGCCACCGCCGGGGCCGCCCCCCTTGCCACCGCCGCCTTTGCCGCCACCCGTGATCGCGGTTGTATCCGTATTCATCGACATTCCCCCATGTCTTGTTGACTTCATCGACAATCATCGTTGAGCAACAAGAATGGCGAAATCCGCGCGTGATTGCGGCGAAACGGGTTATGCCTTGTGGCGAAAAAATGATGATTAAGTCATGCAGGCATAGAAGTGCCCATGGGCGGGTCAGCGCTGTCGTTTGACTTTCGCGCGCGGCGATCCAAGCGAGAAAGGGGCCAACGATATCGCGCCCGTGATATTAGTAGATCCCGGCCGACCGGCCTTGCGTGGGCGCGAGGCACAGGTTCGCGCGTGTGGGCGAAGAGAGGATAACCGTGGCAAGGACCGTCAGCTTTGGCGTTGCCCTCGTGGGTGCCGTGCTCGTTTGGGGATCGGCCCTTGGGCAGGACCCGTTCGCGGGGCCGCGTGCCGCGATGGTGGCGACGATTGAGCAGTATGCGCAGATGACGCCGGACGTGTTCGGGGATGGCGCGATCGACCCCGCCGTGCTTGAGGTGATGGCCACGATCCCGCGCCACGCGTTCGTGCCCGATCGGGTCCGGGATCTTGCCTATACCGATCAGCCGCTGCCGATCGGCTATGGCCAGACGATCTCACAGCCCTTCATCGTGGCGATGATGACGGACCTGCTGGATATCGAGCCCGGCGATGCGGTGCTGGAAATCGGCACCGGGTCCGGTTACCAGGCGGCGGTGCTGTCGCCGTTGGCCGACGCGGTGCATACGATCGAGATCGTGCCCCAGCTTGGCGACACCGCCGCCGCCGTGCTTGACGATCTCGCCTTCGACAACGTCCAGGTGCGGGTGGGCGATGGCTATTATGGCTGGCCGGACGCGGCACCGTTCGACGCCATCATCGTGACGGCGGCGGCCAGCCACATTCCGGCACCGCTGGTGCAGCAGTTGCGGCCGGGCGGGCGCATGGTCATTCCCGTCGGCGGGCCGTTCGCGGTGCAGCAATTGATGCTGCTGGAACGCCAGCCGGACGGCGGCGTCGTATCGCGCCAGATCATGCCGGTGCGCTTCGTGCCGTTCACGGGTGCGGGAATTCGGTGAGCCGCGCCACCTTCGTCGCGGTGGCCGTCATCTCGGCCGCCATCCTTGCCTATCAAGTGTTGCTGGTCCGGCTGTTCGCGATCGTGAGCTGGCATCACTTCGCCACCATGATCATTTCGATCGCGTTGCTCGGCTTCGGCGCCAGCGGCACGGTCCTGGCGCTGGCCCGGCGGCGCTTGGTGCCGCGCTTTCCTGCCGTCTTCGCGATCTGTGCGGCCCTGTTCGGCGTCACCGCGATTGTGGGATTCAGCCTCGCCATCCGGCTGCCGTTCAACCCGCTGGCGATCGTCTGGGATGGGCGGCAGATCCTGTGGCTGGGGTTGAGCTATCTGGTCCTGGTCGTCCCGTTCTTCTTCGGTGGCGCCGCGATCGGCCTCAGCTTCGCGCGCTACACCGGCGAGATCGGGCGGCTCTATGCCTACGATCTTGTGGGGGCCGGGGTCGGCGCATTGGGCGTGGTGGCGGTGCTGTTCGCCGTTCCGCCCGACACGACCCTTCGCCTTATCGCCGCCCTTGGCCTGTTGGCGGCGGCGATGGTGCTGGTACCGTCAGGGACGTTTCGGGCACGAGGGGCCGCTGCCGGGCTGGGCGTGGCGGCGCTGGCCGTCGCCGTTTGGCTGCCGCCCGCGCTGACGGCCTTTCAGCCGCACATCTCGCAGTACAAGGGGCTGTCGACCGCCCTGCTGGTGCCGGACACGCGGGTGATCGCGCAACGGTCGAGCCCGCTGGGGCTGGTCGACGTGGTCGAAAGCCCGACCATCCCGTTCCGCCACGCGCCGGGCCTGTCCTTCAACAACCTGACCGAACCGCCGCCGCAGATCGGCCTGTTCACCGACGCCGACGGGTTCAGCGCCATCACCCGGTTCGACGGCGACCTGGACCCGCTGGTCTATCTCGACTTCACCACCGCCGCGTTGCCCTATCACCTGGTCGCGGACCCAAGCGTGCTGGTCCTGGGCGCGGGCGGGGGCGAGCAGGTGCTGCTGGCGCTCACCCACGGGGCGCCGGAGATCGACGCGGTGGAGTTGAACGGCCAGGTGGTCGACCTGGTGGCGGACGTCCATGCGGACTTCGCCGGCGGCCTCTACACCCGGCCGGACGTTGACGTGCACATTGACGAGGCGCGCAGCTTCGTGCGCGGGACGGGCGCGCGCTACGATTTGATCCAGATGCCGCCGCTCGCCTCGTTCGGCACGGCGGCCGCCGGCATGCAAGGCCTGCACGCGACCTACACCTACACGGTGGAGGCGATGCGGGACTATCTGGCGGCGCTGCGGCCGGGCGGCCTGCTGTCGATCACGCTGTGGCTTAAGCTGCCGCCGCGCGACACGGTGCGCCTGTTCGCCACCGCCGTGGCGGCGCTGGAGGCGATGGGCGTCGATCCGGCGGACCGACTGGCCCTGATCCGCAGTTGGAACACCGCGACCCTGCTGGTCAAGAATGGCGCGTTCGAGGCGGCGGAGATCGCGGCGCTGCGCGACTTCGCCGCCGGCCGGTCGTTCGACCTTGCTTACTATCCCGGCATGGGGGAAGAGGAGGCGAACCGGTACAATCTGCTGGATCAGCCCTACTTCTTCGACGCGGCGACCGCGCTGTTGGGGCCGGACGCCCAGGACTTCATCGCGCGCTACAAGTTCGACATCGCGCCGGCGACGGACGATCGGCCGTTCTTCCACGACTTTTTCCGCTGGCGGTCGCTGCCGGAGCTTTGGAGCCTGCGCACCCAGGGCGCGGCCGCCATGCTGGACATGGGCACCTTGATCCTGTTCGCGACCCTGGCCCAGGCGGTGGTCTTTTCCGTGCTGTTGATCCTGGCGCCTTTGGTCATCCGCCGGCGCCGGTTCGGCGGCGGGGCGCCGAGGGCCAGAGTGTCGCTCTACTTCCTGGCGCTGGGCCTCGCCTTCCTGTTCATCGAGATCGCCTTCATCCAGCGCTTCATCCTATTTCTCGGCCATCCGCTTTATGCGGTCGCCGTGGTGCTGGCCGGCTTCCTCGTCTTCGCCGGCATGGGCAGCGCCCTGTCGACACGCCTCGACCGGTCCCTTCAGGCGCGCGGCTCAAAACATGGCGGACGCTGGCCGCGCCGCGCGCTGGACGTCGCGGTAGTCGGCATCGTCTGTCTTTCGATCGGCTATGTCTTCATCCTGCCGCCCCTGTTCCAGGCGCTGATCGCGCTGCCCGACATCGCCAAGATTGCCATCGCGCTGGCCCTGATCGCGCCGCTGGCCTGCTGCATGGGCATGCCCTTCCCGCTGGGCATCGCCCGGGTTGCTAAGGAAAGCGCGGACTTCGTGCCCTGGGCCTGGGGCATCAATGGCTGCGCCTCGGTGATCTCCGCCATCCTGGCGACGATCCTCGCCATCCATATCGGCTTCACCGGCGTGGTGATGATCGCCGCCCTGCTCTACCTCGCGACGCCGTTTCTGCTGCGCGGCAGTGGCGCGGAAATGGATCAGTCCATTCGGTAGTCAGGCCGCAAAGCTCGATGGAGTGGTGTTAGCAAGACCGATACTCGCCGCAAGGCAAGGCCAATGCTAATCCGCCGCGTTGGCATACGCCTGGTCGAAGCCGGCCTCGCAGGCCCTGACGAGGGGAATGGCGACATCGACACCCCATCGGGTGATGAACCGGAGGCCTTCCTCCTCTTGGGCGGTAGCAACGCGCTCACAGGTCTCGGCGTATAGCGCCTCGGCCAAAATGCGATCCTCAGGCACATCCGTTCCGGCAAGATACAGTCGACCGGCCTCGAAGCAGCCGTCGGGACGATCGTTCAGACAAGCCGTCGTATAGAGGGCGATGGCGCGGCGATGGTCTTGGGGGACGGAATACCCAGTCGCGTAGTTGTTGCCCGCCTGAAGGCATCCGTAGACATGACCATGGTCGCAGGCGGCGACATACAGCGTGGTTATCCGCGCAAAGTCTGGGATATAGAAACGGGTTGCGAAGTCGCAGCCCCTGCCAAGACCGCCATCGCATGCTGCGAGCGCGAGTTCCCTGGCCCGCTCTCGGTCCGCCCTGCCGAGTTCTCCATCAGGATCGTACCGCGATCGATCATAGAACTCGTATGCAGCACTAAGGCAACCCTGTGCATCACCGCCCGTACATGCAGCAATCAAGAGCGTGGTCGCCAACTCGCTGTCCCGGGCTACGCGATCTCCCACCATAAACTCCACGCCGATTTCTCGGCAGATTGTTGCGTTTGCGACGCTTTCGACGCACCAAGCCTCTTCCGGAACGGCAGTCTGGCCGACCGCAGACGGGAACCAAGTCGCTCCGATGAGAAGCGCTAGTGTCCCAAGTAGCTGTTTAGCTTGCATCGGCCGCCCATCTCGCGAGTTTTGCCAGTCCGCTATCGGTTTTAGTGCCAAAAGCACACCATTGAACAGCCAAAACGAGCGCTAAGGATCGGGCGCTACGCCCCTCACTCCGGCGGCGGGATCGCGCCGGTGCGTTCGGTGAGCAGGCCGTAATGTTCGATGCGGCGGTGGCGGGCGAAGTTGAAGATGGTTTCCTTGCCGAAGCGGGTGGCGTCGAGGTCGCAGTCATGGATGATCAGCTCGTCGCCTTCGGTCTTCGCCTGGGCGACGATGACGCCGTCCGGGTTGACGATGGCGGAGCCGGCGATCAGGGGGTGGCCGTCCTCCACGCCGGCCTTGGCGACCGAGACCACCCAGCAGGCGTTCTGGTAGGCGCCGGCCTGGACCACGAGGTGGTTATGGAACATGCGCAAATCGCCGGCCTCGTCCGCCTTTTGCGAGTTCACCGACGGCGTATTGTAGCCCAGCACGATCATCTCCACGCCCTGCAGGCCCATGACGCGGTAGGTCTCCGGCCATCGTCGGTCGTTGCAGACGGCCATGCCGATGATGCCGCCCAGCGCGCGCCAGACCGGAAAGCCGAGATCCCCAGGCTCGAAATAGCGCTTTTCCAGATGCTGGAACGCGCGTTCGGGGTCGTACTCGGCATGGCCCGGCAGGTGCACCTTGCGGTACTTGCCGACGATGGTGCCTTCCTTGTCGGTCAGGATCTGGGTGTTGAAGTGATGGCCGTCCGGCGTCAGTTCGGCGTAGCCGAGGGAGAGCGCGATTTTGTGCGCGGCGGCCTTGTCGAACAGGGGTTTGGTGGCCTCGTTGGGCATGGCGCGCTCGAACCACCCATCCACCTCCGCCTGGTCGGTCATGAACCAGCGCGGGAAGAAGGTGGTCAGCGTCAGTTCCGGATAGACGATCAGGTCGCAGCCCTGGTCGATGGCCTGGTCCAGCAGGGCGGCCATGCGCGCCACCACGGCCTGGCGGCTGTCGGCCTTCTGGATCGGCCCCATCTGGGCGGCGGCGACGCGCATGGGGCGCATGAGGGCGGTTCTCCTGCTTGGTGTCGTGAGGCCGCTATCCTAGACGCAGGCGGCCTTCCGCGCGACGCCGATGAACGGATGCCATTAGCGCCTTGAGGGTGTCGCGGAAGGGCCTATGCTGGCACACCTCAGCGCCAACCAAGGGGACGTCGCCATGCCTGTATCTCGCCCACTGCGGTACCTTGCCCAGACCCTGATGCTTGCCGGGTTACTGGCAGGGCCATCGCTGGCCCATGCGCAAGCCGACAGCGCGGCCTTTTTCGGGTCTTGGCAGGCGGTCCATGACGGCGACGCGGTAACGCTGGAGTTTCGCGCCGATCATACTGCCACGGGCGCCGAGGGCGGCGAGACGGCTGAGCTTCGCTGGTCGGTGGGCGGGGCCGACACGCTGAACGGTGTCGAGTACACGATCCTTGAGTTGGAGATCGTCGGCGACGCGAAAGCGTACGCCCGCACCCTGTTCGAGGGCCCCGACACGTTCGTCATGAGCGAGCCGGAAGACACGCTGGGCGACAGTTTTTCCGACGCCATCACCTGGCAGCGCGTCGACTGACCCGCGCTAACTCCGGATCAACGCGCGAAAGTCGCGCCCGCGCCAGAGCAGCAGGATGAGCAGGCCAGCGATGACGGAGCAGCCGGCGGCGATGGCGAAGGGGAAGTGGATGTCGATGGCCATCACGCGGCCGCCCAGCAGAGAGACCAGGCCGGAGCCGAGGGTGAACAGGGCCACGGCCACGCCCATGATCCAGCCCTGCTCGTCCGCGTCCACGGCGGCGGAGAACAGGGTCAGCGTGGTCGGCAGATAGATGGCGAAGGCGGCCGCCAGCGGCAGGATCAGGACATAGGCCATCAGCGGCCAGGGGTTGACCAGCGCGAGCGCCGCGCTGACCGCCATCACGCCTAGGCTGGCCAGCAACAGGGTCTTCTTGCTGTACCAGCCGCTCAAGGGGCCGACCAGAAAGGTGCTGGACAGGCCCATGGCGATGCCCAGGACGGCCAGGGCAAGGGAGTTCTGCAAGGTGTTGAAGCCGAACCGCGCCAGGAAGTAATTGTCCATGAACAGAAAGTAGGCGTAGAGGCCGGCCTGGCCGAAAAAGTAGACCACCGACAGGCGCCGGATGATCGGCCGGCGCACCGCCTCCCACAGGGTCAGGACAATGTCCTGGGGGCGGATGCGGATGGGCTTGCGCTCCGTCCGCTGGTTTTGGAAGAACAGCGCGATCAGCACGATGTTGACCAGCACCAGGCAGGAAACGATGTAGAAGGGCAGCGCCAGCGAGGCGGCGGCGCCCAGCACGGCGGGGTCGGAAAAGAGGCCGCCGATCAGCGGGCCAACCACCAGGCCGAGGCTGAGTGCGGTCAGGACATAGCCCAGGAACCGCGTCTTCTGCGCCTCACTCTCGCTCAGATCCACCAGCGCCGCCTGGGCGATGGGCTGGTTGCCGGCGGTGAAGCCGGATATCGCGCGGGCCACCAACAAGAGCCAGAAACTGCCCAGCGCCAGCGCGACGATGGCCAGGACATAGCCCAGCAGATTGCCGGCCAGGCAGATCAGGATGCCTTCCTTGCGGCCGATCGCATCCGAGAGTTTGGAGATGTAGGCGGCGCCGAAGAACCAGAACAGGAAGAACACGCCCATCACCAGGCCGAAATCGAAATGCCGGGCGGTCATGGAGGTGTCGGCCGCCAGGAAACCCTGGGACGGGTCCAGCATGATGGTGGTGAGAATGGGGATCACCAGCCCCTGGTTCATCAGATCCAGGAACACGACGAACAACAGGGCGAAGTGCCGGACCTTCATGGACGCGCAGCCTGTCGAAGCGCGGCGGTGAAATCAACGCGAATGAGATCGCGGTCGGGGTGGCGGCCTGGATTGGCTATGAGTTAGTATCCAGTAGACTGTTGCGGCAATATCAACGTGGCCACGCCACCGTGAGCTGTCGAAGGTGATATCGATGATGAGGACGAGCCGGTCGAGATCTTGCGGTTCAACGTTGCATGTCGGCCGATCCTGGCTCGTGGCCTTAGCGTGCCCTTTGATTTTGGCCGGCTGTGCGGTGTCGCCGCGCCCCGGAGACACCTCACTGCGCGACCAGGTCACCGTTCGTCAGTCGTGCGATGCCCCAGAAGGATTTGCAGAAAGGCTTGGTGGCCAAGACAGATATCGCTTCACGTTAGAAGAGGGCGCTGTCCCGGCGTTCCACATATTCACTGGGTTCAACCCAGGTGAGGCGCTCTTTTTTGCCAGTTCCATGTGGCGGGCGCCTGACTGCACGCGGATCACGGTCATAACCCTCTCAACGCAGCGTCCTGAGGACGTTGAGTTCTTACCGGTTGATGACTGGACCGATATAGCCGGGAGCGACGCCGTGGCAGCCTTAGAGATGCTGCGGGCAAGATGCGAGGCGCTTCCAGGCGACGAGGCCATTCGAGAATTTGGAAACCCGCCTCGGCGAACGGCAGACGGACGGCTGGTCACCACTGGAGAATCTTGGTTCTTCAACGGCTGCGAAGGGGCCGTTCTATCGCTCGCCTACGCCGTCCGTTTTCGCAGCCCGGATGGCGAGATCGTCGTCTCCAACATTTACGGCGACGTCTTCATCGAAGAGATCATCTGACGGCGCATTCTGCCCTGAAGCCCCCGCATCAGCCCAACTCCGCCGCCGGGATGATGTCTTCCACCAGCATGGCGTTCAGGTCGCCGACATAGCCGTCGGAGCGGGCTGGGCGGGTTGGGTCGGAGGTGACCACCACGGTCAGGCCGAGGGACGGCACCAGGTAGAGCATCTGGCCGCCATAGCCGCGGGCGAAGGCGACCTCGTGCCCCCTGCCGCGCGCCAGGAACCAGCCATAGCCGTAGGCGTAGCCGGACCAGGGGGACTGGGTTCTGGGCATCCAGGACTGTTCGATCCAGTCCTGGCTGATCACCCGCGTGTCGCGCCACAGGCCGGTCAGCCTGGCCATCTCGCCGAAGCGCATCAGCGCCATGGGCGTCAGGGCCATCTCGTTGCCGCCGAGGTAGAAGCCTTGCGGGTCGGCGACCCAGGGCGGGATCTCGATGCCCAGCGGCGTGCCCAGCCAGTCGCGCGCCAGGCTGAGCAGGCTTTGGCCGCTGGCCTCCGCCAGGACGGCGCCCATCAGGTGATAGCTGCCGGTGGAATAGAGCATGCGCTCGCCCGGCTCGGCAACGAAGGGCCGGCCGAGCGCGTTGGCGATCCAGTCGCGGCTGCTGACCCAACTGCCGTAGTTCGAGCCGGACGTTCGTTCCAGCCCCGCCTGCATGGTCAACAGGTCGGCCACGGTGATCTCGTAGACCCTGGGGTCGGCGCCGGCCGGGATCCTGTCGCCCAGATAGTCCGCCATGGGCTGGTCGACGCTGTCGAGCACGCCACGGTCGAGCGCCGCGCCAGCCAGCGCGGCGACGATGGTCTTCGACACGGACTTCACGTTCGCCACCCGGTCCAGCCCCGGCCCGCGAAACGCCTCGGCGAAGCCGATCTCGCCGTTGCGGGCGATGATCAGGCTGTGCAGCTGGTCAAGGCCGGCGGCCCGGTCCGCTGCCCGGTCCAGGGCCGCCGCGTCAAGCGCGGTTTCGGCCGTAGCGTCTTGGCCGAAGGCGCGGTTGGCAAGGGGCAGGGTGGCCAGCGGCGCGATCGCGGCGGCGCGCAACACGGCCCGCCTGGGCAGGCGTTCCCGCCTCATCAGTCCTTTAAGCAACCGAAGCCTCCGTACCGACCTGTGCCGGCGGCTACTGCCCCACCAGGCCGAGCTGTTCGAACATGCCGTACATGTCCCAGTTCACCCAGGATTCCGCGATCAACCCGTCCTCGAACCGGTCGATCTGAATGCCTGTCCAACTAATCGTCTGGTCCGTCGGGGCAAGCCCCAGATAGGTGCCGGTCTGCGTCGCGGTAAAGCTCCAGCGCGTCGCCACCTGGTCGCCCTCGCCGATCTGCATCAGGATGTCGACCGAGACGTCGGAAAAGGACTGGTGGAACCCGTCCAGCAGCTCGATCCAGCCGGCCTCGTCGACGGTCTGCGTGCCGCCGTTCACGTCCGGCACCTGATGGTTCATGTAACCATCCGCCAGCGTGTCGCCGATCCGGTCCATCAGGCTGGCGTCGCCCCACATGCCAATGGCCTGGGCCGACAGCGCCTTTTGCTCGTCCATGGTGTCGGCCAAGGCGGGCCCCGTCAGCGCCGCAGCCATCAGCGACGCGACTGCGATTGTCCTTATCGGTTTCATCTTCAAGCCTCTCTTTGTTGGTGTTGTGCGGTCCGGCCGACCCGTGCCTCGCCCGCATCCTACCACAGCGCGCCGAACAGACGGTCCCCTATCCCAACACCTGCGACAGGGCGATGAAGGCCAAGGCGCTGAGGATGGCGGCGGCTGGCAGGGTGATGACCCAGGCCAGCGCGATCGGCTTCATCAGGCCCCAATGGATGAAGTAGGCGCCGAAACAGACCAGCAACCCGGCGAAAAACAGGCTGATCCTACGGTCTCGCCCCCTGCCTGTCGCGCCTTCACCGAAAGGGCCGGGTCGGCAACCGGCATACCGGTGAAGCTGACAATCTTGGTCGCAACAGTGAAATAAAAAAATTGACAAACACTACTTTAAGTCTATTCTGGTCCGAAAGAGGTGGATTATGACTTTGAATCACACGACGGCTTTGACGCTCGGTGCAATGGCACTCTTGGTCGCCATGGCCCCGCCCGTGGCCTCTCAGGAAGTCGAGATACTGTTCAACGGACAGGAGATTGTTCCGGAATCGGCGGTCGATCTCTATGCGCACCCTCCTCGGGGATTTTTCGGTTCCACTGGTGGCCAGACCTCGACGATCGAGCCGGGAACGCCTTTGGCGATCGTCGGTGGGGAGGAGATTCCGCTGCTGTTCGGGGCTGATCAGACCTGGATTCAGGTGGTGCCCGCAACGGAGGTCGACGCCACATCCGGCATCTCGCAAATGGATGGGCCTTCGGCCGGCGGATGGATGCAAATCGACCCGGATCTCGCGACCGAACTACGATAACTAATTATGAGAACAAGAGTCTTTCCAATTGATGTGGAGAATTGAGATGTCCTGGGAAGTGAATTCAATAGCGATATTTCTGAGTCTCTGCATCGCGTTTCTTCTGGGTGTTTGGATTCGAAACTATGTATTTGCTGTGCGCACGAGCAGCTTTAAGAAGAATCTTGTTGCGTCGGTACCCGTCGGTCTGATCACAATTGGCGTGTACAGCGGGACTGCGTTCACCTCCATGAACGCCAGTATCTCGGATTTCAGTATTTCGGTGGGTTACATCATTGTGTTTGGGATGCTGTCCAGAGAGAGTTTGGATCGCCTCGTAAGAGGCGTTGGTGGCAGCCCACTGCCGGCGGCAGTCCCGGCCGACGTGGCAGCGGAAGAACCGCCGCAAGGCGGCCCTTCAAACGGGCGCGTCGAGCAGTGATCGCCGCATAAGCGCATTGGCCCTTTTCAGCTTTAACCGTCATCAGGGCGGGCTGGACCGAGCCTGACACGGTCAGGGCCGTCGTTCGGCTCGGCGTCCGGCTTGGCGACACCCCCAGGCCGGATTGGGAAAGGGACGGCGCGCCGTCAGCGCAGGCTGGCCATCATCTTGACCACGCCATCCCTCAGGTAGAGGTGAAGAACCGCCGCCCCGACATGGGTCGCCAGCAGAAACAGCAAGACATAGACCGCCGTATCATGGACCCCGTTCACGAGCGGGCTGTCGGTGAAGTTCAAGACGTCCGGTATCGGGACTGAATAGAAGAACATGTCCTGGTCCCTGACCATGAACCCCGTCGAGGCGCAGATGAGGATCATCCCATAGATCAGCAATTGGACGAGGCGCGCGATCTTCGATTGAAAGGCCGTCACTGTGGGCGGCAGGGCCGGCTTTCCGCTGTGGATGATCCACGCGATGCGGGCGATCGTGATCGGGATCAACAGAATGCCCAGGGATTCGACCAGCGAGTCGAAGATGCCCACGCGCCTGTCCTCAAGCACGACGAAGGTGAAACCGTAGGCAAACTGTGTCGCGACGATCAGAACCGTGACCCAGTGAAAGGCCATGGAAACCAAGCCATACGACGTGCCGGTGTTGTTCAGTTGGACCATTGGGGCGACTGTCTCACGGGTGCCTGATGAGTGTCCGGGCGCGCCGCCGGACTGCGGTGGCGTTTTGTGTATCCGTCCGGCCATGGTGATGCCAGCGGTCGTTATGGCCGTGTCGAGAATGCCGCGCCCGGTTCCGAACGCCCCATGCCGGGAACGACTTGGCCGGCGTTAACAGGCGATGCGGCTCCAGGATAGCCTGCCGTGCGGCCTGGCAGACCCTGGCACCGATCAGTTATGCGCCCGGTGATGGTGCCGCAGGTTGCGCAAGCGTTCCTTGTCGACCGGGCCGCCGATGAAGACCAGCGCGACTAGCAAGCCGGCGACGGCCAGCCCGCCATTGACGATGTAGGCGTTGTGAATGCCGTCCGTTAGCGTCTCGGCCGACGCCACGATGGCGGTGTTCAGGCCCAGGCCCAAGGCGCCGCCGGCAACATTTGCCATGTAGATGATGGCGCCGGCGAGGCTGGCCTTGGCGGGCTCTATGACGGTTACGCCGGCCGTGGTGATCGACGAATAGAAGATCGAAATGCCGATGCCGAGCACGATCATGCCGGGGATCAGGCCGGTATAGGGGGTATCCGGCCCAACGCCGGACAGGATGAACATGCCGACGGCCAGCAGCGCGACACCGGCCGAAACCATCAGCTTCGGCCCGATGGTCTCGTAAATGCGCCCGGCGATGATCGACAGCACGGCGTAGGTCACCATCATCGGCAGCATGCCCAGCCCGGCCTCGGCGGCGGAAAAGCCCAAGGTCTTGGTCATGAATTGCGGCAGGTAAACCAGCGCGCCGAAGAAGATGGCCGCGATCAACAGCGTGGTCAGCACCGCCATGGCAAAGCCGAGGTTTTTCATCACCGCCTCCGGCACCAGGGCGACATCGCCCTTTCGCTGCTCGTAGAACCAGAAGCCGATCAGGAACAGGGCGCCGACCGCGAACAGGCCCAGGACCACGGGGTCGGTCCAGCCCCGATCCACGCCCCAATCGAGCGCCAGCAGGATGGACAAGAGGCCGAGCGTGAGGAACGCCATGCCGCCATAGTCGATGCGCTCGTCCGTGTTCTCATCCTCGTCCTTCGGCAGGACGAGCAAGGCCGTGACGATGCCGATCACGGCGACGGGGACGTTGACGAAGAAGATCCAGCGCCAACTGATCGCGTCGGTCAAAAAGCCGCCCAGCAGCGGCCCGATGGCGTTGCCAAGGCCCGCGACGCTGGTGATCAGCCCGCCGGCCAGGCCCTTCCGCCCCTCCGGCACGATCTGATAGGTCATGCCGATGATGGCGGGCCACATCAGGGCACCGCCGACCCCCATCAAGGCCCGGCAGACCAGCAGCAGCCAGACCTGGGGCGCCAGCCCGCCGACCAGCGAGGCGAGCGCGAAGATGCCGGCCCCGACGATGAAGATGCGCCGCCGGCCGAACATGTCCGCCAGCCGCCCGCCGGTGACGATGACCACGCCGAAAACCATGGCATAGGTGTTGATCACCCATTGCGCGGTGGTGAGGTCGGTGTTGAACGACCGCTCGATCGCGGGAATGGCGACGGAGAGCGCGGTAAAGTCGATGGCCACGACCAGCGTGCCGACCGACATCGCGAACAGGCCGATGACCGTGTTTCTATCGAGCGGTTCGACCGCCATGCCACTGCCCTCTCTCGCAATGCCTGACCGAGATTAGGTGCCACGCCGGCCAACCGGCGGCGTAAGCCATCTACCCTTGCACGAGTTGGCCCGTTTCGAAACTAGACTTAAGGCTAATGAGGCGCCGCCGGCCCGCGCATCGTTTGTCCGGGCCGCACGCTTGATCGACCTCTCGTAATGCGGCAGGCTTGCGGGACTCTTCAACGGGGAGGTGTGCGATGATCTCGAGGCTGTCGGCTGTGGCCGTGGTGTTGTCGGGTTTCGTCAGTGTCGCGGCGTACGCGGATGACGATTGGACCGGCCTTTATGCCGCCATCCATCCGGGCGACGGCTCGCTCGATCATCTGTCGATCGTGCCGGCGGGCGGCGGCACGTACGATTTTCTGCTGTCCACCGAGCGCCTGGGACTGTGCGACGGCGGCCCGGGCTGGGCCGCCGGCACGCTGGCGCGGTCGGGCCGGGCGCTTGAGGTGCAGGAGGAAACGGTGTCGTGCGCGGACGGCTCCGACGCCGCCACGCCGCCCGGCTTTCGCCTCACCTTCTTCGACGACGACGATGTCCTGTTGATCGAACCCCTCACGGGCGACAGCGGCGGCTTTCACTTCCACCGGATCAGTGCGGACTGACGGTCCCATCTCCATGGCGCGGTGCTAGTCGCCGCCCTCCGGCTTCACCGCATGGGTCGCGATGAAGCACGGCGACATCAGCCAGGCGCCCGGCCTGTCCAAGAGGGCGTCGATCTCGTCGCTGTCGGCCTGGGGCAGGAAGCCCTTGGCGACCAGTTCGGGCAGGATGATGTGCAGGGTCTGGCGGTAGAGGTCGCGGGCCGGGTTGTCCCCCGCCGCGCCGTTGAACAGCCGTGTTTCGCCCTCGACCGAAATGACCCGCAGCCCGAAATCTGACAACT
Organism: Pseudomonadota bacterium; assembly: GCA_039177555.1. Taxonomy (GTDB): domain Bacteria; phylum Pseudomonadota; class Alphaproteobacteria; order DSM-16000; family Inquilinaceae; genus JANQGH01. The sequence continues at coordinate 20,036 of JBCDFV010000054.1, forward strand.
GGTTAGGCGCGCGCTGGCCCGTGTAGGGGTCGATGCCCTTGCGGCCGGCCCATTGGAAATAGGCCTGCCAGGCACGGCGCCAGACCGGGTGCGGGTCGCTGAAGATGGGGTGGACGTCGGGCTCGATCATCAACAGATGGCCGCCGGGGCGCAGCATGACGCCGAGGTGCCGTAACACCAGCTCGCGGTCCGGCACGTGGTGGTAGACCGAGCGCACGACGACCAGGTCGAAGCGTTCCGTGTGGGCGGGTGGCTCGGTGATGTCGAGCCGTTCTGTCGTGATCCTGGGATGGTCGATCTCATCGATGAAGGTCGTCTGCAGGTCCGTGCACAGCACGTGGCCGTGCCCCTCCAGCCGCTCGGCCAGCCACAGCGACACCGTGCCGATACCGGCCCCGACCTCAAGGCACTGCCAATCCGGCGACAGGCCGATCCTGTCGAGCTGATAGAAGGTGTACGGGTCTGTCTGGTCGGCCAGCGCGGACAGCCGCGCCCGCTCTTGCTCGTCATACTCGGTGATCACGTAACGCATGGGCGACCTCCGGCGGTTGAGGCGTCCAGTCTAGGGCCGCGATCGCCGCGATCAGCATAGACGCCGTCATACGGGTTTAATGCAACCTATTGAGATAGTCTTCCCAGCTTTTAGGTTCTCCGGATCGATCCGTGCAACTTTCTGTGCCCAGGCAAAAGCCAAGCCGCGCATGGCTGCCTCCGCACACGCGCCCACGTCTTGGAAGGACTGGAAACGTAAGTCTACTGGACTGGAGCAATCACTGGCGCGGGCGGTGGTGGCGCCGTCATCGCGGCAGGGCAGTTGCGCTCGAAGCGCTGTCTTATCGCCAGTTCGTCCTCGGCCGAAACCAGCTCCGAAGGCGATACCGCTTCGCTATCGACGGGCTGCAGGCGACGAAACAGCCCGTACTGGACATGCAGGCTCTGGATTTCGTTCTCGGCCGCGCTCTCCGGATCATCCAGTGCGCAATATATGTCTGCGCGAAGGGCATAGAGTCCCATGAGGAACCAGTCCACGGCATCGGCCGTAGTCATCTCGGGTTCAAAAATCTCTGTCATGCCGATCGCCTTTCGAAACTCGTCACCCAATGCCTGAAGTCCGTCGCTATCCCAATCCTCGAGAATTCGATCAAAATCGGCGAGGGCACTTTCGTACTCGCCCAGTTCCAGAAATGACTCGCCGCGAATGATGCGGGCCGCCAAGGCCGTATCGTCGCCTTCCTCGTCTATGATTTCGCTGCATCCCTGAACAATCGAAACGTGGTCGGCGGCGCTGGCGTTGGCTGCGGCGCTGGCACAACTTGCCACCACCGAGGGCGGTTGCGCGGTGGCAGGCCATGCGATCAACGCGACCGCAATCAGCAACCAAAAACGGTGATGCATTATGGCCTTCCAGCAATCGTGCGGTGACTAGACCATTCCACTGCTCGCAAAACAAAGCGGCGCCCATTTGTTGAATCCAAGGCTCCGCGACGTTCTCCCGCCTCGGTTGATGCTTTACGCCTTTCGGGATCAGCCGAGCTCGATCATTGATTCTTCACGTCCCGGCATGCTTGCCCGGTGTCCAGCCGACGCCGCCGATCAGGGTCTCGGCCACCTTGCGCGGGCGGTCCTCCAGGTCCGTCGCCAGGCTGTCGTTCCAGCGGTTTAGATAGCCGAACAGCGCAACGCTGGCGGTGATTTCGACGATCTCGCCGTCGCTGAAATGCTTGGCCAGTTCGGCGAAGGTCGGGTCGTCGACCTGGTTGGGGATGATCGAGGCCTTGAAGGCGTAGTCCAGGGCCGCGCGTTCGGCATCGGTGAACAGCTCGCTTTCCTGCCAGTCCCAGACGGCGGCGATCTTGTCGGCGGACGCCTCATAGATGCTGGACAGGTTGGCCATGTGCGCCTGGCAATAGCGGCAGCCGGCGGCCTGGCTGGCGATCAGGCTGACCAGCATCTTCAGCTCCTCACTGACCGTGCCCTCGTACAGCACGGCCTTGTTCAGCGCCATGAACGCCTCGGCGATGGCCGGGCGGCGCTGCATGGTCAGGATGCTGTTGGGGATGAAGCCGCGGGTTTCGCGATAATGCTCAAACCGATCCTTAAGCTGCGGATTGGCGTCGTAGGGCAGGGGTTTCAGATAGGCCATCGGGGCGGTTCTCCGGTTCCGGTCGGCTGTGGGCGGGCAGAGAACCGTAGCAGGGTGCGGGGCGGCGCGTCAGGCCTCCGCCACCTTTTCGCGCGCAACCTCCGCCTTGCGATACTGGCCGAACCGGGCGCGGTCCTTCTTGGGCGTGCTTTGGTGCTTATGCGGCTTGCACAGCATGCAGCCGGCACGGGTCGATTTGGGACCCTTGCGCTTGTGATGGGCCATCGGGCGCCTCCGAGGTTTCTGGCGTTAGCGGCCGCGATTGTGACACGCGCCGTCTGAAAATTCCATCCGATATCGGATGTGTCTGGGCCTGAGCCGGCCCCGGTTGAACGCTGCCGGATCGTGGCCATGTCCAGTCGCGACAGTTCCGACAGCGGTTCCCATGACACAGCATATTGGCATCGTCGGGTGTTCGGCGGAGGGTGCTGCCCTGTGCTATCGCACCATCTGTATCGAGGGCGAGCGGCTGCTTGGGCCGCATGCGCATCCTGAGGTCTCGCTGCACACCCCGTCGCTGGCCGATTATGTCGCGCGGCTTGAGGCCGGCGATATGGAAGGGGTCGGCGACCTGATGCTGGCCTCCGCTGGGAAGCTTGCCGCCGCCGGCGCGGACTTTCTGATCTGCCCCGACAATACCATCCACCAGGCGTTCGACCACGTGGCGGCCCGCTCGCCGTTGCCGTGGCTGCATATTGCCGAGATCGCCGCCGGTGAGGCGGCTGATCGGGGGTTCCGCCGCATCGGCGTGCTGGGCACGCGCTGGCTGGTGGATAGCGCGGTCTATGAAGACAAGCTCGCCGATCGCGGTCTCGACATGGTGCGGCCAGGGGTGGATGAGCGTGACGCAATCGACCGCATCATCATGGAGGAACTGACCAAGGGCGTTTTCGAGCCGGCGTCGGTCGCCCATTGCCAGGGCGTGATTGGGAGGCTGGAGGAGCGGGGCTGCGACGCGGTCGTCCTGGGCTGTACGGAGCTGCCCTTGATCCTCAATGACGGCAATGCGCCATTGCCGACGATCGATTCCACCCGGTTGCTGGCGCGGGCGGCGCTGCGGCGGGCCGTGGGCGGCGATTGAGCGGCCCCGCGCGGAACGGCACTCACCGTAGCTGGAGCGGGCCGTTGATGCGGGCGGTGATCTCGGTGATGCGGGTCAGGCTTTGCAGGGTCGCCGGCAGGATGACGGCCGATTCCATGAACTCGTAGGAATAGGCCACAATCGAGAAGATCTGGCCGGGCGAGGCGCCGCTCTCCGTGGCGGCGAACCATAGGTTGAAGCCCAGCATCGCCAGCAACAGCGCGAAGACCAGGCCGTAGACCAGCGCCTCGGTATCGGAGATGCGCACCTCGTGCCGGCGCAGGACCGACAGATGGTCGCGCAGCCGGGTCGGCACGCCGCTGACCAGCGCGGTGACCTGCTTCTCCGTCTGGCGGTTCAGCGCGCGGTTGAGTTTGAAGAACCGGCCGCTGGACAGGCCGTAGACCAGCAGGACCGCCAACGTCGCGCCGCCGGCGGAGGCGGCGAGATAGCCGTGGAACGAGAACAGGACGATGACCGACGCGATCAGCTGAATAACCGCCGCCATGACAAGCGGCACGTCGGTTTCCAGAAAGTCGACCAGTTCCCGGCCCATGGTGAGGCGCGCGGTGACGGCGGAAACCGGCTTGCCGGCCGCCCGGTCGACGATGGCCTCGCCGAACGCGACGCGCATGGTGCCGTAGGCCCGGGTGTCGTAGATGCGGCGCCCGGTCGCCAGCAGCAGCAAGACGCCCATGGTGGCCATCAGCCAGACGAACGGCGACCAGTCGCCGGCCAGCAAACCGTCGATCGACTGGCCGATCAGCAGGGGCAGGGCGGCCAGCGTCGCGGTTTCCAGGATGGTCAAGGCCCAGGTGATCGAAACGGGCCGCCAGAAGACGCGCACCAGGCTGCCGAGGCTGAGGCGTGTGCCGAACATGATTGTCGTGCCGGTTGGCGGGCGCGGGCTAATCCTTGTGTTTATCTTCCGCCCAGCCCGGCGGGCCGAAAACGTGCATCCAGCGTTCGCGCCAGGAGCGGGCCCGCCACAGGTCGCGGAAGAACAGCGGCAGTTCGGAGAACCAGACGACCAGCGGGTTGATGCTGTCGAACGCGCGCTTCAGGCCGTAGCGGGGCCTTTCCTCCTCCGCCTGATAGGTGCCGAACAGCCGGTCCCAGATGATCAGGACGCCGCCATAGTTCTTGTCGAGATACTTGTCGTCACAGCCATGGTGCACCCGGTGGTTGGCCGGGGTGTTCAGGATGCGGTCCAGCACGCCCAGCTTGCCGATCAGCTCGGTATGGATCCAGGTCTGGTAGGCCAGCACCGCAATGATACCGAACAAGACCAACGGCGGCGGGAAGCCGAGCAGGACCAGCGGCAGGTGGAAGATCGCCGAAACCACGCCCTCCATCGGGCCGAAGCGGACCGCGACGCTGACATTCATGTAGCGCGACGAGTGGTGGACGGCGTGCTGGGTCCAGAACAGCCGCACCTGATGGGCGACGCGGTGTTCCCAGTAATAGACGAAGTCGCAGGCGAGCAGGGTCAGCAGCAGCGTCCAGACCGTGATCGGCAAGGTCCAGGTCACCAGCGCCTCGGCGACGAAGACATAGCCGACATAGGCGAACGAGAGCAGGAACGTCTCGATCAGCACGACGGGGATCAGGGTCGAGATGCTGGCCGCCATGTCGGCAAGGCCGCGCCAGCGGAGCGATCTGGCGAACAGGCCCTTGACGATCTCGATGCCGAGGATCGCGGCGCCGATGATGAAGAAGGCATCTTCGAAACCGACGCCGAGTTGGGTGATCTGGTCGGCCGTCATGTCCGTTTCCTTTCAGCGCCGCCCGAGCCAAGGCCATGCGTCAGCGTGCGCCAGGCCAGATCCGCCGCCTGGGCGTGCGTCGCCTCGCCGGCGCGCACGCTTTCCCAGGCGGCGTACAGCAGATGATCGAAGGCCTGGGTGATCCAGGCGGTGGGCACGGCGGGGTCGAACAGGCCTTCTGCCTTCGCGCCCTCGACCATCTCCCTGGTTTCATCCATCTGGCGCTGAAACTCCGCCGCGATGGCCGGGTCGTTCTCGACCGGCTCGCGCGACAGAAATCCGTGGCGATCGCCCAGCGGGATCAGCACCGTCAGCATCCGGCGAAAGGCGTCCTCGTAAGATCGCGCGTCCGCGCACGCCGCCTCCGCCGCCGCGTCCATCTCTTCGATCGCGGTCAGGGCCAGGGCGCGGATCAGGTCCTCGCGGGTGGCGAAATGGCGGTGCAGCGTGGCCCGGCCGACACCGGCCCGCTCGGCGACGTGCGCCAGGGCGGCACTGGGGTCGCGGCTAAGGACATCGAACGCCGCCTCGACGATCGCGTCCCTGGTGGAAGGGCGTAGGGGATTTGGCATGAGACAAATATGTCTCATTTGAGATAGAGTTCAATACCTCATTGCCGACCCGCTACACTGGACTCTGCCCGGATCGGGGCTAGAACGAGACCCTGAGATAGCCCTGGACCTGGTTGGCGGTGGTGCCGTCGCCGAAGCGGCCGCCATAGCCGACGCCGAGGGTGACGTTGTCCGCCAGGTCCAGCTCGACGGCGGCCTCGACCAGCAGGGCGTCCTCCGCGATCGGCGCTCCGGCGACCGTGAAGGGGGTGGAGCCGGCCAGCGTAAAGTCGGCGGTCGGGTCGACGTCGCCGAAGGCGTGGCGCCAGGCGGTCGTGCCCTGGACCCGGAAGGTGTCGGTGACCTCTTGG
>JBCDFV010000055.1:0-25396 GCA_039177555.1 Pseudomonadota bacterium
ATCGGCCTGTTGGCCCTGTTCGGATAAGGCACTTCCGGTTCGCCTGACCGGCACTGGCATCACGCGTTGGTGCCGCGCCGGTCAAGCTTCCCCGTTCATGGAGGAGCGGAAGAATGCCTCAATTCGATCCGACCAGCTTTGCCAGCCAGCTCTTCTGGCTGGCTGTCACCTTCATTGCCCTCTATTTCCTCCTGTCCCGGCTCGTACTGCCGCGGATCTCGGAGGTGATGGAGAAGCGATCGGAACGCATCGCCAACGATCTTGAGCGGGCCGAGGCGCTGAAAACTGAGACTGAAGCGGTCATCGAGGCCTACGAGGCCGCGCTCGCCAAGGCGCGTAACGAGGCCTCGGCGGTGATCGCCAAGGCAACCTCGGACATCGCGGCGCTGTCGGCCACACGCCAGGCGGAGTTTGGCGAGGAACTGGCCATGCGCATGGTGGCGGCGGAGGAACGGATCTCCAAAGCCAAGCAGCAGGCTGAGTCCCAGATCCGGGAGATCGCGGTCGACATCGCGGCCGATGTGGCCGAACGCTTGACCGGAAGGGCCATCGATGCCGAAAGCGCGGCACAAGCGGTCGACACCCAAATGAAGGGGAATGGCTGATGGCTGGCCCCGAGACACAGTGGGAAATGCCGCCGGTCATCTTGGCCCAGGCGTCAGGATCGGCGGACGAACCGTCGACTGACGAGGCGGCAGCCGATTCCGAAGACGGGGCTGCTGACGCGACTGCGTCCGAGACGCCAACTGCTGACGCTACGGACGAGGCTGGCGTCGCCGACGGCCAAGCCGATGAAGCGGCTGGTGGCGAGGCGACCCATGACGGCGCGATCGAGGCGTTAGAGGCCGTCGAGGGGGCACCGCCGGAGGACCATTCCTCCGAAGGCTTCTTCCAGGACACGTACACCTACACCGGCCTGGCCCTTCTGCTGTTGATCGTCATCGTCGCGAGGCCGGCTTGGCGCGCGATTTCCGGCATGCTGGATGCGCGCGCCGATCGCATTCGCAACGAGCTCGACGAGGCGCAGAAGCTGCGCGAGGAGGCCCAGTCGGCGCTCGCGACCTTTCAGCGTAAGCAGCGTGATGCGCTGGCCGAGGCGAAAGGCATCATCAGCCACGCCCGCGAGGAGTCCGAGCGTATCCGTCAACGGTCGCTGCAGGCGCTGGAAGCCAGCCTGAAGCGGCGTGAGCAACAAGCCATGGACCGCATCGCCCAGGCAGAGGCCTCGGCCATGTCCGAGGTCCGCTCGCACGCCGTCGACGTGGCGGTGGCCGCCGCGCGCGAAATCGTCGGCCGGCAAAGCGACGCCGCCAGCGATGCTGAGCGCATCAGGGCCGCGATCGAGGAACTGCCGTCCAAGCTTCACTGACGGCTTGACGACAGGAACGTCCACCCGGTTACGGTGCCTCGGCTTGACCGAGGCGCCGCCGGCACGCAAGCTGGCACCGATGGACGACTGGAACACTGAAAGCATCGGGCGGGCGTATCGTGAGCACGGATACGCCGCGCCGATAACGGCGATGAGCTCTGCCGAGGCCGGGGAGCGCCGTCGGGCACTGGAAGCCGTCGAGCAGGCAAACGACCCTGAACTCATCAAGGGCGTCTTGCTGAGCAGCTCGCAGTTCGTGCTGCAGTTCGCCTACGACCTGATCCACAACCCTCAGATTGTCGATGCCGTCCGCGCCGTGCTGGGCGACGACGTCATGTGCTGGCGCGCGGGTTTCTTCATCAAGGAACCGGGTGACGCCAAGTTCGTCTCCTGGCATCAGGATTTGCACTATTGGGGTCTGGAAGGCGGCGAGGAAGTGACTGCCTGGCTTGCGCTTTCGCCCAGCACGCCGGAAAGCGGCTGCATGCGGGTCGTGCCGGGTACGCACCGGGTCAAACGGGCCCAGCACCGTGACACGTGGGACGATGACAATCTGTTGTCGCGGGGCCAGGCGATCGAAGCGGTCGATGAAACACAGGCTGTGGACCTGGTGCTGCAGCCGGGTCAGTTCTCACTTCACCACGGCAAGACGTTCCACGGCTCGCGGCCCAATACCTCCGACGATCGACGCATCGGCTATGCCATCCGTTACATCACCCCCACCATGCGCCAGACCGTCGCGGAGAAGGATTGGGCCTGCCTGGTCGCCGGTCATGACCGGTTCGGCCATTTCGAATCATTTCCCCGCCCGGCCGGAAATCTCGATCCGGCCGACATGGCGTTTCGTCAGACAACCCTCGACGTTGAAGCGCAAGCGACCTATCGCTGATCGCAGGCAAGCGGGCGGCCGTCGCTATTCGGCCGCCTCCTGCCGCGTCGTTTCGGGCATCCAGCGCAGGATCGGCTGACGCGCCGCGGCAGTCTCGTCCAGGCGACGGCGGGGCGTGTAGTGCGGCGCGCTCAGGAACGCCTCCGCGCCGGTCTCGTCGTGCGCGCGGTCGGCGAGGTGCCTCAGCGTGGCGATGAACCGGTTCAGGGTCTCGCGCGACTCGCTCTCGGTCGGTTCGATCAGCAAGGCGCCATGCACCACCAGCGGGAAGTACATGGTCATCGGGTGGAAACCCTCGTCGATCAGGGCCTTGGCCAGGTCCAGCGTGCCGACCCCGGTGCCCTTCAGGAACCGGTCGTCGAACAGAGCCTCATGCATGCACGGACCGGGATAGGACGCCGTCAGCTTGTCCTGCAGCCCCGCAAGCACGTAGTTGGCGTTGAGCACCGCGTCTTCGGAGGCCTGGCGTAGACCGTCGGCCCCGTGGCTGAGCATATACGCCAGCGCGCGGACGAACATGCCCATCTGGCCGTGAAACCCTTTCATGCGGCCAAAGCTCTTCTCCGCCTCGCCATCCTGGCCGTGATGTTCGACCAGCCGGAAGCCGTCCGGCCCATGCACAACGAACGGCACCGGCGCGAACGGCGCCAGGGCGTCCGACAGCACGACAGGGCCCGAGCCCGGGCCACCGCCGCCATGGGGCGTGGAGAACGTCTTGTGCAGGTTGATGTGCATGGCATCGACGCCCAGGTCGCCGGGCCGCACCTTGCCGACGATGGCATTGAAGTTAGCGCCGTCGCAGTAGAAATAGCCGCCGGCCTCGTGCAGGGCGTCCGCAATGTCGATGATGTCCCGCTCAAACAGGCCGCAGGTATTGGGGTTGGTCAGCATGATCGCCGCGACATCCGGCCCCAAACGATCCTTGAAGGCCGCAAGATCCACGCGGCCGTCATCCGTCGCCTCAATGGTGTCGACCGTGAAGCCCAGCGCGGCAGCCGTGGCGGGATTCGTGCCGTGCGCCGATTCCGGCACCAGCACGCGGGTTCTTGTCTCGCCGCGATCATCGATGGCCGCGCGGATGGCCATCATGCCGCACAGTTCGCCATGGGCGCCGGCACCGGGCGACATGGCGACCGCCGGCATGCCCGTCAGCGTCTTCAGCCAGTGGGCCAGAGTATCGATCAGCTCCAACGCGCCCTGCACGGTCGATAGGGGCTGCAGCGGGTGCAGGTCGGCGAAGCCGGGCAGGCGGGCCAGCTTCTCGTTCAGCCGCGGATTGTGCTTCATGGTGCATGAGCCCAGCGGGTACATCTGCCCGTCGATGCTCATGTTCTTCTGGCTTAGCCGGGTGTAATGGCGCACCGCCCTTGGCTCCGCCAGGTCCGGCAGGCCGACATGCGACCGGACCGGCACGTTGCCCAGGCGGGTCGATGCCGGGCCGTCGCGGCGCGGCAAGTCGACACCGCAGGCGCCGGGGCTGTCCTGCTCGAAGATCAGCTTCGCTTCCGCCATCAGCCCGCGATCGCCGGTGAAGGTATCCTCCGGCCCTTTGCCGACATGCGTCTGTGTTGGCCGTCCTTGCCGGTTCATTGCGCCACCTCCCGCTCCAGCGCGATGGCCAGGCGCTCGATATCGTCTTCTGTCGTGGTTTCTGTCACTGCCACCAGCAACAGTGAGGCCAAATCCGGCCGGTCGCGATAAAGCCGACTGACCGGCACACCCGCCAAGATGGGCTCTTCTGCCAAGCGATCGACAATGGATGCCGCCGGCCCTGGGAGGCTGATCGTGAACTCGTTGAAAAAGCCGCTATTCAGCACCGAGACGCCGTCGATCGAACCCAGCCTGTCGGCGGCGACAATCGCCAGTTCGTGGTTCAGTTCGGCCAAGCGGCGGAAGCCGGTTTCGCCCAGAAGGGTGAGATGAATGGTGAAGGCCAGGGCGCAGAGGCCGCTGTTGGTGCAGATGTTGCTGGTCGCCTTTTCGCGCCTAATGTGCTGTTCACGCGTCGACAGGGTCAGCACGAAGCCGCGCTTGCCGTCGGCATCCACGGTCTGGCCGCACAGCCGCCCGGGCATTTGCCGCACGAAGCGCTGGCGGGTCGCGAACAGGCCGACATGAGGCCCGCCGAAATTGAGGCTGTTACCGATCGACTGGCCTTCGGCGACCACGATATCCGCGCCCATCTCGCCGGGCGGCGTCATCAGGCCCAGCGACACGACCTCCGTGACCACGACCACCAGCAAGGCGCCCTTGGCGTGGCAGGCGTCGGCCAGTTCGGAGAGATCGGCGACATGGCCGAACAGGGTCGGGTTTTGAACCACGACACAGGCGGTCTGGTCGTCCAGATGGTCCAGCAGCGACTCCGTACCCGTCGGGTCGGGATCGGCCTCGACCAGCGTGCCGCCGGTAAAGTCGACAAGGTTGCGCGTGACGTCGCGATAATGCGGATGGACGCCACCGGAGAAGACCGCCCGGTCGCGCCGGGTCAGCCGCGCGGCCATCATCATCGCCTCGGCACAGGCGGTGGCGCCGTCATACATGGAGGCGTTGGCGACCTCCATGCCGGTGATCGCGGCGACCTGGGTCTGGAATTCGAACAGGCTCTGCAGCGTGCCTTGGCTGACCTCGGGCTGGTAGGGCGTGTAGGCGGTCAGGAACTCGCCGCGCTGGATCAGGTAATCGACGCTGGCCGGCACATGGTGGCGATAGGCGCCCGCGCCCAGGAAGCTGGGCACGGAGCCCGCCGGCACGTTGCGCGCCGCCATGCGGCCAAGGGCGCGCTCAACCCCCAACTCGCCGTCATGGGGCGGCAGGCCGTCGATCGGGCCCGGCAGACGGGCGCCGGCGGGCACGTCCTTGAACAGATCGTCGATGCCGTCGACGCCGATCGCTGCCAGCATCGCGGACCGGTCCGCCGGCGTATGGGGCAGATAGCGCATCAGCCAAGCCCTTCGACGTAGGTCTTGTAGGCCGCTTCGTCCATCAGGGTCTCAAGCTGCGAGGCGTCCGCCAGTTTGATCTTGAGGAACCAGCCATCGCCCTGGGCATCGCTGTTGATCAGGCCCGGATTGTCGTTCAGCGCTTCGTTGACCGCGGCCACCTCGCCCTCGACGGGGGCATAGACCTCGCTGGCGGCCTTAACCGACTCCACCACCGCCGCCTCGTCACCCTTGGCGATGGTCTTGCCGATATCCGGCAACTCCACGAACACGACGTCGCCAAGCTGTTCCTGGGCGTAGTCGCTAATGCCGACGGTGCCGATCTCGCCGTCGACCCGCACCCATTCATGGTCCTCGGTGAATTTCAACATGGTTCCGATCGCCTCCTTACTCTGATCAACCGCGATAGTATCGTTGGGGGACAAAGGGCAACTTGGCCGTCCGCCCCGGCAAGGCTCTGCCGCGCACCTCCAGCTCGATTGCCGTGTCGGCGGCCGCATGGGCCGTTTCGACGTAGCCCATCGCCACGGGGCCGGACACGGTCGGGCCGAACCCGCCGCTGGTGACGGTGCCAATTGCCCGGCCATCCTTCATGATCGGCGTGCCTTCGCGCGCCGGCGCCTTGCCGTCCGGCCTGATACCGACCCGACGTCGCTGCGGCCCATCAGCTAGCTGACGCTGGATGGTCTCGGCCCCCGGGAAACCGCCCTCCGCCCGCCGTCGCTTGGAAATACTCCAGACCAGGGCCGCCTCGACGGGCGTCGTGGTCTCATCGATGTCGTGGCCATAGAGGCACAAGCCCGCTTCCAAACGCAGCGAATCGCGTGCACCCAGGCCGATCGGTGCGACCGCGTCCTGGGCCAGCAAGAGCTTGGCCAAGCCTTCGGCATCGTCGGCTGCAACCGAGATCTCGTACCCGTCCTCGCCGGTATAGCCGGAGCGCGAGACAAGGGCGGGCGTTCCCGCGACGTCCAGTTCCGCCATCGCCATGAAGGGCAGGGCAGCGGCATCGGGGACCAGACGGCTCAGCACCTCCGCCGCCTTAGGCCCTTGCAGGGCGAGAAGGGCGCGATCCTCGGCCCGTTCGAGCCTGGCGCGGCCATCGAGGGCGCCTTCGATCAAGGCGAAGTCGTTGAGTTTGCAAGCCGCGTTCACCACCAGCCATAACCGATCGTCGGCCAGCTTCGTGACCATCAGGTCGTCCAGGATGCCGCCGGCCTCGTTAGTCAACTGGGTGTAGCGCATGCGGCCATGGTCCAACGCCTGAATGTCGCCGGGCACCAGCGTTTCCAAGGCGGCCGCAACGTCCGGCCCGACAAGGGCCGCCTGGCCCATATGCGAGACGTCGAACAGTCCCGCCGCGTCGCGCGTGTGCAGATGTTCCTTCAGAATTCCGGTCGGATACTGAACAGGCATGTCGTAGCCCGCGAACGGCACCATCTTGCCGCCCAGCGACAGGTGCAGGCCGTGCAGCGGCGTACGCTTCAGATCTTGAACATCGTGGTCTTGCGACACGGTCTCCGGCCCTCCGACAGGGGCGGGACCCGAATGGCCACCGCCGAGAGCCCCACTGTCGTAGACCTGAGAGATTCGCCCGCACCAACCGCTCTTGTGGCGATTCGGCCCGGGTTTACTCCGTCGGTGAGCCGGATCCTTGGTTCCGGCTGCTTTCCAGAGTGCCTCCCCTTGCGGTCCTTGGTGCCTGAGAGTTTCCGGGGCGGTTGCTCCTTCGGCGACGGCGCGACCTGTCCGGCCGTCCGCACTCTCCCGCAAGGGTCATAGGCTTGGTTCTTCTACCCACAAACCTTCAATGGCGCAAAGGCTAACCCGACACAGGCAAATGTCAAATGAAGCTGCTGAGGCTGCCTAGAGTGCCCGGTTGTATTGCAACTGTTGCGGCGTCAGTTGGAACCCGACCAGGATCGAGTAGCGGTTCCCTGTCGCAGCGCCGTTGGGCAGGGGGATCACCTGCTCCAGTTCTTCCAACACCGCGCCGTTGCCCGTGTCGCCAAAGTCAATCGTGGTCAGAAAGATTTCCTTGCCCAGCAAACGGTTGGTGGGGCCGAGCACGGCGACGAAGTACTCATAGGCGGCTGTGGTGCCGCCCGCCGGGCCGGTGGCGCCAATGATGGGCAGGTCCAAATCGACCACGACGGAGTTTTCCGAATAGGTGCATTCACCGACAAAGTCGCCGATCAGGCCGCGCGCCGTGACGTTCGACGGTCCGGTACCGCCGCCCGGCCGGAACTGCGTTACCGACTCAGCGCCAGCCAGAACCGAAACGTTCGGGCAGCCGGTCGGCGGTGCCGGCGGCGATTCGAAGACTACCTGCTGTTCGGCCTCGTCGCGACCGCCGCCACAGGCCGCCAGAACGACGCTGAGCGCGACAAGAAGACCGGACCAGGTTATCCGCGCGGATTTTCGGCCGAAAGAGCCTATATTGTGGTTCTGAGCGTCGGTCATCGCGCGCTGTTCCTATCAAACGAGGGGATCGGAGTTGGAGGAAGACTCTAGGGGATTGATCGGTTCGGGGACAAGACCCGTGACCGACCCAATACCCGCCAGCCGACAGCGTCTCACCATCCTGCTGGCCGCGCCGCGCGGCTTTTGCGCGGGCGTCGACCGGGCCATCCAGATCGTCGAACGGGCGCTGGAGCAGTTCGGGGCACCGGTCTATGTCCGGCATGAGATCGTTCACAATCGTTTCGTCGTCGAGAATCTGGAGGCCAAAGGCGCCGTCTTTGTCGAGGAGCTGGACGAGGTCCCGGCGGACGTGCCAGTCGTCTTTTCCGCCCATGGCGTGCCGAAATCCGTGCCGGCCGAGGCCGAGCGGCGCAACCTGTTCTACGTTGACGCGACATGCCCTTTGGTCAGCAAGGTTCACCGCGAGGCGGAGCGCCATCACAAGAATGGCTGTCGCATTATCCTGATCGGCCATGCCGGACATCCCGAGGTCATCGGCACGATCGGGCAATTGCCGCCCGGCGTCGTCACCTTGGTCGAGACGGTCGACGATGCCGAGGCACTGGCCGTGCCGGAAGGCGACAAGCTCGCTTATGTGACCCAAACCACCCTGTCGGTCGATGACACGGCCGACATCATTACCGTTCTGCAGCGCCGGTTTCCGAGTATCGAGGCGCCGCGCAAGGAAGACATCTGCTACGCCACCACCAACCGGCAAGAAGCCGTGAAGGCGATTGCGGCGCGATGCCAGGCGATGCTGGTGATCGGCGCGGAAAACTCGTCCAACTCCAAACGGCTGGTCGAGGTTGCCGTGCGGCAGGGCTGCGACAAGGCGACGTTGGTCGGCCGTGCCCGCGACATCGACTGGCCTTGGCTCGATGGCGTCGGAACGCTCGGCATCACGGCTGGTGCCTCCGCACCCGAGGTGCTGGTCGACGAGGTGATCGAGGCCTGTCGCCAACGCTACGATGTTTCGGTCCAAGAGGTCGAAATCGCGCGCGAGGATGTCATTTTCAAGCTGCCGAAGGTTTTGGCGCAGGCATGAGACGCACCTTGCGGTCCGCCGACGATTTGGTTGCGGCGGGCCTGATCCCCGCCGGGCAGCGCGCGGACGTGAAGGCGGTTGCCGGTCGCTATGCCGTCGCGATCACGCCTGCCGTCGCCGACCTGATCGATCCGACCGATCCGGATGACCCGATGGCGCGCCAGTTCGTGCCGAGCCCGATGGAGCTGACGCGCACGGCCGACGAGCGCGATGATCCCATCGCCGACCAGGCCCACAGCCCGGTGCCGGGTATCGTGCACCGCTATCCGGACCGGGTCCTTTTGAAAGCTGTGCACGCGTGCCCCGTCTATTGCCGCTTTTGCTTTCGGCGCGAAATGGTCGGCCCCGGCGGCGACAGTCTCGACGATGCCGCCTTGCAGGCAGCGATCGGCTACATCGCCGACCGCACGGAGATCTGGGAGGTCATCCTGACCGGCGGCGATCCGCTGATTCTGTCGCCGCGCCGGCTGTCCGCGCTGCTGGAACGGTTGGACACGATCGACCATGTCGCGGTCGTTCGGTTCCATACGCGCGTGCCGGTCGTCGATCCGCAGCGCGTGACCGGCGCGCTGATCGATTCGCTGTCGGCGTCGTCGAAGACCATCTGGACGGCACTGCACGTCAACCACCCGCGCGAATTGACGGCCGACGCGCTTGCGGCCATTGGCCGCTTCGCCGATGCCGGCCTGCCGCTGGTCAGTCAGACGGTCTTGCTGAAAGGGATCAACGACGATGCGTCGGTGCTGGCCGACCTGTTCCGCGCGCTGGTCAGGGCGCGGGTGAAGCCCTACTACCTGCACCAGGGCGATCTGGCGCCGGGCACGTCCCATTTCCGCACGACCATTGCCGAGGGCCAGCGTTTGATGCGTGCGCTGCGGGGTGCGGTCTCCGGTCTATGCCAGCCGACCTATGTCGTCGATCCGCCGGACGGCAGCGGCAAGCGGCCGATCGGTCCGTGTTACGACCTCGGCATCGAGCATTCGGCAGAGACGTGATCCGCGACCGTTGACCGGCGCGGTCGATCCCGCCACTGTCGCGCGCCATGGCCGTCTATACCGATGTTTCCGACGAAGAGGTCGCCAGCTTCGCCACCCTTTATGGGCTGGGCGAGGTGCTGTCGTTGAAGGGCATCGCCGAGGGGGTCGAGAACTCCAACTATCTGATGGTCACCGAGACCGGCCAGTTCATTCTGACGCTTTATGAGAAGCGGGTGAACGAGGCCGATTTGCCGTTCTTCCTGGGCCTGATGGAACATCTGGCGGCCAAGGGTGTTGCGTGTCCGGTACCGGTGAAGGCGCCGGACGGGCAATCGCTGCACACGCTGGCCGGTCGCCCGGCGGCGATCATCACCTTTCTTTCCGGCATGTGGCCGAAACGCATCCGGCCGCCCCATTGCGCGGAGGTCGGCGCGGCGTTGGCGGAGATGCATATCGCGGGCCAGGACTTTCCCATGGCTCGGCCGAACGACCTGTCGGTTGCCGGCTGGCGGCCGCTGCTCGACGCCTGCCTGGATCGCGCCGATGAGGTCAAGCCCGATCTGGCTGAGGCGCTGTCGCGTGAACTGGACTGGACCGAGGCCAATTGGCCGGCCGATCTGCCCACCGGGGTCATCCACGCAGACCTGTTTCCGGACAACGTTTTTTTTCAGCGCGACCAGCTGACCGGCCTGATCGATTTCTATTTCGCCTGCACGGACGCCTTTGCCTATGACGTCGCCATCTGTCTCAACGCCTGGTGCTTCGAACCCGACCGCGCCTTCAACGTCACCAAGGCCAAGCTGCTGCTGTCGTCCTATCGGGCGCGCCGGCCGTTCTCGATGACCGAACTGAACGCCCTGCCTCTATTGGCGCGCGGCAGCGCCCTGCGCTTTTTGCTGACCCGGCTTTATGATTGGCTGAACACGCCGCCGGGCGCTCTGGTAAAGCCGAAAGACCCGCTGGAGTACTGGGCCAAGCTTCGGTTCCATCAGGGCGTTTCCAGCCCCGCCGCCTATGGCCTGGAAGCATGAGCGACATCGTTGTGGAGATTTTCACCGACGGCGCCTGTTCGGGCAATCCGGGGCCCGGCGGCTGGGGGGCCATCCTGCGTTGGAAGGGCCACGAGAAGGAGCTGAATGGCGGCGAGCCGGAGACGACCAACAACCGCATGGAGTTGATGGCCGCGATCAGCGCTCTGGAAAGCCTGAAGCGCCCTATGCGCGTGGTGCTCACCACCGACAGCGCCTATGTCAAAAACGGCATCACCCAATGGCTGGCCGGATGGCGTGCGAATGGCTGGCGGACGGCCGCTAAGAAGCCGGTGAAGAATGTCGATCTCTGGCAGCGGCTTGAACAGGCGATCGGCAAGCACCGGATCGACTGGCGCTGGGTGAAAGGCCATGCGGGCCACGCTGAGAACGAGAGAGCCGACGCTCTGGCCCGCCAGGCAATCGTGGAGATGCGGAGCGCTGGAGCGGTTTAGGCGCTTTGGCGCCGTTCGATTTCGACACCGACCGATCCGGCATCGTCGAAGACGTCCAATTTCTCGACCCGCACCCGGGCGGCGAGCACGCGCCGGTCTTGCAGGCAAAACGCCGCCAGCTTTTCCGCCAAGGTCTCGACCAGTTCGCTATGGGCCTCCAGCGCCAGTTGGCGCGCCGCCGTCACGAAAGGCTCATAGCTGACCACGGCCTCGATCCGGTCGTCGCCGTTGCCTTCCTCGACCGCCAGATCGAGATTGAGCCGCACCCGCTGGGACGCGTTCTTTTCGTGGTCGTAGATGCCAATGCGGGCGAGAACCACCAGGTCGCGCACAAACAAATGTCGCACGCCCAAACGCGCGACCGGCTCGTCAAGACGATGCGGGGCGAACTGGTCCAGGGCCTAAGCCCTTAACACGAGCGGCGATTCCGCCGCAATGCGACAACGTCAGTGCAGCTCTGCCCGCAGTTTCTGGCGCAGCACGTCGATCGGTGCCAGTCGGCCGCGCGCGGGCTCAAAATGCCAAAAGCTCCAGCCATTGCAGCTTGGCGCGCCTTGCAGTGCCGCGCCCACCTTGTGGATCGAGCCGCGATGGTTGCCGCCGCGACCGCTGGCCACCAACGTACCGTCCGCGCTCACCTTGGCCCGATAGCGTCTCCGCTGATCGAACAGGGCTTCGCCTGGCTTCAACAGCCCGCGTTCGACCACCCAGCCGAAGGGAATGCGCGGTTCCTGCCGCTTGGCGACCAGCTTGATGGCTTCCGGATCGGTCGGCCCGGCGATATCGGCCAGCCTTTGTTCGGCGTGGGCGATGTAGGCGGGGTCCCGCTCGATACCGATGTAGTGCCGCCCCAGCTTCTTGGCCGCGGCACCCGTCGTGCCGGTGCCGAAGAACGGATCCAGGATCGTCTCGCCGGGCCGTGTCGAGGCCAGCAAGACCCGATATAGCAGGGCTTCGGGCTTTTGGGTCGGGTGCACCTTCCGGCCGCCGGCGTCGCGCAACCGTTCCGGGCCGCCGCAGATAGGCAGAACCCAGTCGGAGCGCATCTGCAGCTCCTCATTCAGGTTCTTCATGGCCTCGTAGTTGAAGGTGTACTTCGCCTCTGGCGACCGGGCGGCCCAGATCAGCGTCTCGTGGGCGTTGGTGAACCGGGTGCCGCGAAAGTTCGGCATCGGGTTCGATTTGCGCCAGACGATGTCGTTCAAGATCCAAAGCCCCAGATCCTGTAAGATCGCGCCGACCCGAAAGATGTTGTGATAGCTGCCGATAACCCACAGGCTGCCATCAGGCTTCAAGGCCGACCGCGCGGCCGCCAGCCACTCGCGCGTGAACTGGTCATAGTCCGAAAAGTCGGAAAACTTGTCCCAAGCGGCATCGACACCGTCCACCCGGCTGTTGTTCGGCCGGTGCAACTCGCCGCCGAGTTGGAGGTTGTAGGGTGGGTCAGCGAAGATGCAGTCCACGCTGCCGCTCGGCAGCGCCCGCATCAGCTCGACACAGTCGCCCCGCAGAATCTGGTCGCGCGGCGGTTCATTGAGGGTAGATCGGCCAGTCATCGGCGCACCATGAGTCATGGCGCGACTCGCGTCAATAAATCAATTGAGTCAGGTGCTTATCTGGCGACTCGGAAGTGATGCATAATCCAATGGAGTGATGGCATACGAAACGCAAGACTTGGTGTTCGGCCATTGAAGTGACGCAGCATGTTGCGGTCGATTGGGCGTGTCCGGGCATCTCACCTGCGCGTCGATATCGTCAACGGTTGACCGTCTCCTTCGTGATGAGCAGGGTGGTTTTGCTTGATCTGTCATCACCACGCTGGTGCGAGGACCGACATCGCCATGGCGACGCCCACGGAAACCGACGTGCCGGCCGGCACGGTTGGCTAGCGCGATGAGCTTGCTGGACAAATTGCGTGCGCGCGACCCTGATCTGATTAGCTTGCGCAAATCGATGCGTGCCATCCTGGTCGTACCGGCCTTGTTTGCCGTTTTGCACGCCGTGCTCGGCCTGCAAACGATCGCGACCTACGGTTTCTTCGGCTGTCTGGTGGGAATCGTTTTCGCGAACTTTGGTGGGCCGACGAAGCCGAGGGCCGCCGCCTACGCTGCGATGATCGTGCTTGGCGACGTCCTCATCATCATTGGTTCTCTGCTGTCCGACACCATCATTGACGGTGCGGCCGCCATGTTTGTCATCATATTTCTTGTCTCCTTTGCTGCGGTGTTCGGTGGCTATATCCCTGTTTTCATGGCGCCGGCGGCGCTGTCCTTCTCGCTCGCGATGATGGATCCTTTGAGCGCGTCGCCGATCGACGCGCGGATCATCGGTTGGACGATCGGCGGGACCGTTGCGATGATCGCTAGCCTGCTTCTATGGCCGATAGACAGGCGGCCGAGGTTGCGCAGGAGCCTGGCTGAAATCTGCGGTGGCCTGTCGTCGGCACTTGCCAACACGAACGATCGCGAGGCCGCGGAGATGGGGTACGAGCGGGCGCAGAAGGGGCTGGCGGATGCGCTGAAGGCGATCAGCACGCCCCTGAGACCGGCCGGCCCGACATCGCGTGACATCGGGTTGCTGCGCATGCTGACCCTGCTTGAACAAGCGGCGGACATGACCCGTCGTT
Organism: Pseudomonadota bacterium; assembly: GCA_039177555.1. Taxonomy (GTDB): domain Bacteria; phylum Pseudomonadota; class Alphaproteobacteria; order DSM-16000; family Inquilinaceae; genus JANQGH01. Next base: position 13,792 of record JBCDFV010000055.1, read on the forward strand.
TGCTCGACGGTGAGGGGGATCGCCGACTGGGAACGCCGCTCAGGGCCGCTTGTGCCGATGCTTTCGGCCGCACGCGGGCCGTTCTGTTGGAGGAGGCGGGCCCCGAGACCTTGGCCCAAGATATTCCTGAACTGGACCAAGCAAGACTGGCCGCCGACCACGCCATCGACCTGGCGGCTATGCATGCGGCGGAAGAGGAAACGGCCGACGCCGAAGCGGGTGATCCCGCGTTGGCGGCGGTGCAGCGCATGTTTCCGATCAAGGTGCTGTCGCACATCGCCATTTGGGTCGAGGCCAACGCCGCCGCCGCCATGGGCGCGGGCAACCTGGTTAGCCCAACCCGATCGGCGCCGGAACTGCGCACTTACTCCGATCGGCCGCTGGCCCTGTTCAGCCGGATGCGCGGCATCTTGTCGTTCGCCTTGGATCCCGACGGGGTGGTTTTTCGCAACAGCGTTCGCGCCGCCGCGGCGCTTAGCCTGGCGGTGGTCTTGGCAAAGGTCCTGCCGGTGGATCACGGCTTCTGGGTGACCTTGGCGGCCCTGCTGGTGCTGCACTCCAGCGCCGCGTCGACCACGGCGACATCCCTGCAGGCGATCGCGGGAACGCTGATCGGTTTCGTTATCGCGGCGTTGGTGTTGCTGGCGTTCGGCAACAGTCCGGTTGCGATGTGGGTCTTGCTGCCAATCGCGGTTTTCATGGCCGGCTATATGCCCGGCGTTGTCGGCTTCATGATCGGTCAGACCTCGTTCACCATCCTGGTGATCGTGCTGTACACGCTGATCGATCCGGTTGGTATCACGACGGATATCGCACGCGTCGAGACCGTGGCCCTGGGCGCGGCGACCGGTGCCGTGATGTCGTTCATCCTTTGGCCTCATGGCGCCCGCGTCGCCCTGGCCCGGGCGCTCGAGACAAGCTACCGGGTCGCCGCCAAAGCCTTGCGGACCGTGCCGTTCGAGCCGATAGAGAACCGCGCCGACGCCATCGCACGCATGCAGGCGGCGCGTCGCCGTCGTGACGAGGCCTTTGTGACCGCGTTGACCGAGCGGGGCCAGCGCATCGATGTTCAGGCCTGGATGGCCTTGTTTCGGGCACCGAACATGGTGCATTCGCTGATCATCGGCTACTGGGCCCCTCCGTCGGCTTGGTTGAAAGAGCACTGCGACGACGCCGTGACGGCAACGATCGCGCACCGGGAGCGGGTGGAGGCGACGTTGAGACATGTCGCCGACAATCTCGCTGCCAATACCGAGGGCATGGCCCCGTCATCGGCGGCTGAGGAGCGTGACCGCCGGTCGGCGATCCTTGAGGCTGCGATCGCCCGTGCCCGCCCCGAAGGTCCGGACACGGTTAACGATGTTCGGCTTCTCATCCTGTTGAATGAGTGGCTTGCCTACGTCGACCGGTATGTCACGGCCGCCGAACCGGAGCTTGGGCACGCAAAAGATACAAGCCGGCCCTGGGCCTGGCTGCATTGGTCGCAGCCCAAGCTGCGCGGAAAACAGCCTTAGCGGGGCGTTAGACCGTCAAGACAAGCTGTGCGATTGGGGCAAAGCTTCGGCGGTGGTGTGGCGTCGGCCCAAGCTGTCTGATCGCATTTCGGTGCGCGGCCGTGCCATAGCCCTTGTTCGTCTCCCAGCCATAGCCTGGATGCATCGAAGCCAGGCGCGCCATCTCCGCATCTCGGCGCTCTTTCGCGACAATGGACGCGGCGGCGATCGAGAGGCTCTTGCCGTCGCCGCCGATTACTGCCTGGCCGGGGCAGGGCAGGTCCGCGGGCAGCCTGTTGCCGTCAATCAGGACGGCATCGACATCGGCCTCCAGGCTCCGCAGCGCCCGGCACATGGCCAGCATGCTGGCCTGCAGGATGTTCAGCGCGTCGATCTCTTCCACGCTGGCCCAGCCGATGCCTGTGCGGCACTGCTGCAGGATGACCGGCAGCAGTGCTGCTCGTGCGGCCGCCGTCAACGCCTTGCTGTCATCGAGCCGTTCCAGGTCCGCCGGCAGGGGGTGCGGCAGGATGGCCGCGGCCGCCGTCACCGGACCGGCCAAAGGACCACGACCTGCCTCGTCGATACCGGCGATAGAGCGGCCAGGGGCACCCAATTCAATCTCCAAGGCGAAATCCGGCACGGGCCCAGCCCTTCGAATCGGCGTTAATCGGGGCAGTGTAGCGCCTGATCACCCTTGCTCAGAATAAAGACGGCTGCTCCTCGGTTGCGGTGGGAACGGCAAAACGGCTGTAGTCGAGGTCGAAACGCATGCCGTCCAATCCCAGGCGTCGGCAGGCGGCGTTGAAGCGGCGGTTCAACAGCTCCGCGATCGGTCCTTCGCCACGCATGCGTTCGCCGAACCGGCTGTCATAGACAGCGCCGTTGCGGGTCTGGCGCACCAGGCTCATCACACGGTCGGCCCGCAAGGGCGCGTGTTCGCGCAGCCATTCGGTGAACAGGTCGGCGATTTCCAGGGGCAGGCGCAGCATGGTGTAACCCGCGCTGACCGCGCCGGCACCGGCGGCGGCCTCCAGGATGGCGTCCATCTCATGGTCGGTCAGGCCCGGGATCATGGGCGCCGACATAACGGCCGTTGGCACGCCTGCCTCCGACAACCGCCGGATCGCCTCCAGCCGTCTGGCCGGTGTGGCCGCACGCGGCTCCATCGCGCGCGCCAGATCGCGGTCCAGCGTGGTGATCGAGAGCGAGACCTTGACCTGGTCGCGCGCCGCCATCGGCGCCAGAATGTCCAGGTCGCGCAGGATCAGGGCCGATTTCGTGATGATGCCGACCGGGTGGTTGAACCGCGCCAGCACCTCCAGGATCGAGCGGGTGGTTCGGGTCCGCCGTTCAATCGGCTGATAGGGATCGGTGTTGGCGCCAAGCGCGATGGGCTGGGCGCGATAGCCTTTCGCCCTCAGCGCCTTGTCCAGCAAGGCGCCGGCATTGGGCTTGTAGAAAATCTTGGTCTCGAAATCCAACCCGGGCGAAAGCCCGAGAAAGGCGTGCGACGGCCTGGCATAACAATAGATGCAGCCATGCTCGCAGCCCTTGTACGGGTTGATCGACAGGTCGAACGGGATGTCGGGCGAATTGTTGCGGTTCAGGATCGTCCGCGCCCGATCGATCAGCAGCGTGGTTTCGATCCGGTTCGGCCCACCTGCATCGGGTGCCGTGTCCCAGCCATCATCCATCCACTCATGGGAGCGGGGCTCAAAACGGCTGTCTCGGTTGCTGATCGCGCCACGCCCGCGCACGGTCTGGTTCGGTGGAAAGGACGGCATTCCTGATCATAGCGCGGATCAGGAACAAAACAAGAACAAATTCCTAGCTGGCCGGCCGCTGATGCTCCTGCAAGCGCGGCATCAGCTCGACGAAATTGCAAGGCCGATGCCGGTTGTCCAACTGGTCTTGCAAGATGCCGTCCCAGGCGTCCTTGCAGGCGCCGGGCGAGCCGGGCAGGGCGAAGAGGTAGGTGCCGCCGGCAACACCCGCCGTCGCACGGCTCTGGATCGTCGAGGTGCCGATCTTGTCGTAGGACACCAGCCGGAAGATCTCGCCAAAGCCCGGGATGGCCTTTTCGTAGAGATGCTCGAACGCCTCGGGCGTTACGTCGCGGCCGGTCACGCCGGTGCCACCGGTCGACAGCACGACGTCGATCGACGGGTCGAGGATCCATTGGCGGAGCTGGTCCATGATGGCGTTCAGATCGTCGCGCACGATGGTGCGCGCCGCCAGCCTATGCCCCGCCTTGGTCAGCCGGTCCACCAGCGTGTCGCCGGAGGTGTCGGTCGCGGCATCGCGGCTGTCGGACACGGTCATGACCGCGATGTTGACCGGCAGGAAAGGGCGACTGTCGTCGATACGGCCCATGGCACAAACCCTCGAATGCGGGACAGTTCAGTCTATGTGGCGCGTCGACTAGAGCGTTTCCAGCCGCTCCTGCACGGCCAAGAGATCGCGCCAGGCCTGCCGCTTCTGCGCCGGTTGCCTCAGCAGATAGGCCGGATGGTAGAGCGGCATGGCCGGCACCGGCGCGTCCAGGCCCGGAACGGTGAGATCGACCCAGCGGCCGCGCAGGCGCGTGATGCCTTGAGAGGTGTCCAGCAGGGTCTTGGCCGAAACCCCGCCGGCCAGCACCAGCAGCTTGGGCCGCTTCAACGCGATGTGCCGATGCAGGAAAGGCAGGCAGACGGCAATCTCGCCGGCATTCGGCTGGCGGTTCCCGGGCGGTCGCCACGGCAGGATGTTGGTGATGTAGGCGGCCTTGGCCGAGTCCTCCGCATGCCGGTCGAGGCCGATCGCCGCCAACATGCGATCGAGCAGCCGGCCGGAAACGCCGACGAAGGGCAGGCCCTGGCGGTCCTCGTCGACGCCCGGCGCCTCGCCGATCACCATGATCGGCGCCTCCGGATTGCCATCGCTGAACACCAGGTTGGTCGCCGTCGCTTTCAACGAGCACCCTTCGAAGTCGGCCAGCGCTTGTCTTAAGGCCTCCAGCGTCGTCGCCGCCGAGGCCACCGCGATCGCAGACCTGCTGGCATCGGCCGTCCCCAACGGGGCGTCGTTCTTTGCCGGTGAAGCGAACGCCGGTGGCGTGTCCGGGGCCGGCGCGGCTGCAACCGGCGAGGCGACCGGCTTGGCCCGCTTGGCGCTGGCCGGCAGGGTCGTGAAATCGACCGGCACATCCCCATGGATCTCGTCCACGCCCATTGCCTCATACCAGCGCAGCAGTGCGGCCAATGGTTGCGGCCCTGGCTGAGACATGGTTCAAAACCCAACTCTATGGCGGTGGCGGTGCGATGGCGCCTATCCCATCAAGGGATGGTCCAGATGGCAACAGGAAAGCGGTAACCGGGAAGCGGGGGGCATGGAACGGGAATCGATGGAGTTCGACGTGGTGATCGTGGGTGCCGGCCCTTCCGGGCTCAGCGCCGCTATCCGCCTGAAGCAGTTGGCTGCCGACGCCGACACCGAGATTTCCGTGACGGTGCTGGAAAAAGGCTCAGAAGTCGGGGCCCACATCCTGTCGGGCGCGGTGCTTGAGCCGCGCGCGCTGAACGAGCTGATCCCCGACTGGCGCGACAAGGGCGCACCGCTCAACACGCCGGTGACGGGTGATGAGTTTCGCTTCCTGACCGGAAAGACGGGGTCCTTTAAGTTTCCCGGCTTCCTGTTGCCGCCGGAGCAGCACAACAAGGGCAACTACATCGTCTCTATGGCCAATGTCTGCCGTTGGCTGGCGGAGCAGGGGGAGGCGCTGGGCGTCGAGGTCTATCCCGGCTTTGCCGCGGCCGAAGTGCTCTATCACGACGACGGCACGGTCAAGGGCGTGGCGACCGGCGATATGGGCATCGGCAAGGATGGCGAGCACACCGCCAACTACACGCCGGGCATGGAACTGCACGCCAAATACACCCTCTTCGCCGAGGGCGCGCGCGGCTCGCTGACCAAAACCCTGTTCGAACGCTTTGATCTGCGCCGGGACTGCGATCCACAGACGTTCGGCCTCGGCATAAAGGAGATTTGGGAGGTCGAACCGGCCAAGCACAAACAGGGGCTGGTGTTACACAGCTTCGGTTGGCCGCTGGACCGGTCGACCTATGGCGGTGGCTGGCTCTATCATCTGGAAGACAACCAGGTCTCCGTCGGCTTCGTGGTTGGCCTGGACTACAAGAACCCCTACCTGGCGCCGTTTGAGGAGTTCAATCGCTACAAAACCCACCCTGTGATTCGCACAACGCTAGAGGGCGGCCGCCGGCTGGCCTATGGCGCGCGCGTGATCAACGAGGGCGGGCTGCAATCGATCCCCAAGCTGACCTTTCCGGGTGGGGCGATCATCGGCTGTTCCGCCGGTTTCCTGAACGTGCCCAAGATCAAGGGTAACCACACCGCCATGAAGAGCGGCATGTTGGCAGCCGAGGCCACGTTTGCGGCGTTACACGAGGGTCGGCACGGCGATGAATTGGTCAGCTACCCAGCCGCGCTGAAGGAAAGCTGGGTCTACAAGGAGCTCAAGACCGTCCGCAATTGCCGGCCATCCTATCGGTGGGGGCTATTGGGCGGCACGCTTTACAGCGGCGTCGAGCTGTGGTCGCGCGGGGTTCTGCCCTGGACCCTGCGACACCGGCACGCCGATCACGAAGGCATGCAGTCGGCCGACCATGCGAAAAAGATCGACTATCCCAAACCGGACGGCGTCATCACCTTCGACCGGCTATCCTCGGTCTTTCTGTCCAACGCCAACCATGAGGAAAACCAGCCCTCGCACCTGAAACTGCTGGATGAAACGGTCCCGGTGGCGCGCAATTTGCCGCAGTTCGACGAGCCGGCGCAGCGCTATTGCCCGGCGGCCGTCTACGAAATCGTGCGCGACGATGATGGCGCCAATCCGCGCTTCGTCATCAACGCCCAGAATTGTGTCCACTGCAAAACCTGCGATATTAAGGACCCCGCTCAAAACATCGTGTGGACGGTTCCCGAGGGCGGCGGGGGGCCTAACTATCCGAACATGTAGCGGGTGGCGGAGCGCAATCGATGCAGGGGTCTGACGATGCAGGTCAACAGGCACGCGAAGAGTAGCAGGGCGAAACGGGCGTTTGGCTGGCTTGGTCCCGCCGTCCTGGTCGTGGCGACGGTTGCGGGGACCCAGGCCTCGGCCGCCGACCCGATCTCCGTCGACCCGCGGTCTCAGGCGGGCGCTTATCTGGCGGGCACCATCGCCGCGACGCGCAGCGATTTGTCGTCTGCCGCGGCGTTTATGCGCGAGGTGCTGGAAGGCGATCCGGACAATCCGACCGTACTGCACAACGCGCTTGGCCTGTCGCTAGCCGCCAACGGTGTCGCCGAGGCCTTGCCGCTGGCCCAACAAGCCAGGGAGGGTGCCGAGGATGTCGACCTGGTCGACACCATCCTGATGGTCGAAGCCATGAACAGCGGCGACTTCGATCAGGCGCAATCCCTTGTTGAAGACATGGAGCGTGTCGGCGTCACCCGATTCTCCCTGCCGTTTGTCGAGGCTTGGGCCGCGGCCGGGCAGGGCGACATCGTTGCGGCCGACGCAGCGCTGGATCTGGTGCGCGGCACCGGCGGTTTCGGCAGCCTGGCGCACCTGCACCTGGCCTTGATGTTCGATCTCGCCGATCAGGTGGACGAGGCCGAGACGGAATACCGAATGGCCCTGGAAGGGGCGCAGACCGATCTGCTGATCGAGGCGCTGGCCTCGTTGCTCAGCCGGCATGGCCGCGCGGATGATGCGCAGAACCTTCTGACCGATGCCATCGATGGCGGCAACCAGTCGCGCTTCCTTGCCGCCGCGCTCGACCGCGTCGAGGACGGTCAGCCGATTCCGCGACCCGTACCGGCGCCCGGCAGGGGGCTGGGAGAGGCGTTCTACCAGATCGCCAACGCACTGACCCTGGAAGACGCCACCGGTGAGGCCTTGCACTACATCAGATACGCCCAGTATCTGTGGCCGGAGGCGCCGCAAATTCAGTTGCTGCTCGGCGACGTTTTCCGCGACGCGGACGCCCACGAGGACGCGTTGTCGGCCTATGCCGAGCTGGAACTGGGAACGCGGCACGGCAATGCGGCCGCCTTGCGTCGGGCGGCGCTTTTGGGCGAGTTGGAACGCTACGAACAGGCGCTGACCGAGCTGGAGGTGCTGGCCGAAGCCACGCCGGAGTCGGCCGACCCGCTGGTCCAGCGCGGCGATCTGCTGCGCGTTCAACGCCGCTTTGACGAGGCCGTCGTCGCCTATGACGAGGCGGTGGAGCGCGCACCCCAACTGGTCGAGTCGGACTGGAGCTTTTTGTTTCGTCGAGGGATCGCCTTGGAGCGCTCCGGCACCTGGGACCGGGCGGAGCGGGATTTCATCCATGCGATCGACATCAACCCCGATAACGGCTTCCTGCTGAACTATCTGGGCTATTCCTGGGCCGATCGCGGCATCAACGTGGACGAGGCGGAAGAGTTGCTGCTGCGCGCCATCGAGCTGGAACCGGAGAGCGGTTTTATCGCCGACAGCGTTGGCTGGGTCTATTACCGCCAGGGACGCATGGACGAGGCGATCGAGTGGCTGGAACTGGCGGTAACGCTTGAACCCACCGACCCGGAAATCAACGACCATCTGGGCGATGCCTACTGGGTGGTGGGCCGGTTCGCCGAGGCCAGGTTTCAATGGCAGCGAGCCTTGGCCAATGCCACCGATGAAGAGCGCATCACCAGTCTGGAAGCAAAGCTGGCGGATGGGCTGCTTGAGGACGACATTTTGGAGGAATTCCGGCCGGCATCGCTGTCGCCTTGAGCGGCGGCAAGGCATGGTTGACGGAGCGTGCGCCCGCCAAGCTCAACCTAAGTCTTCGCGTCGTTGGCCGTCGGCCGGATGGCTATCACCTGCTCGACAGCGTCGTGGTGTTTACCGACCTGGCCGATACGGTCGCGTTGCAGCCGGGCGGCACATTCGGTCTCAGCGTTGACGGCCCGTTCGCCGCGGCGACGCCGACGTCGGGCGACAATTTGGTTTTGCGTGCGGCCGAGAGCTTGGGCGCGCGGTTTGGCCGGCCATCGCCCGGCGCTTTTTGCCTGACAAAGCGGCTGCCGGTGGAGGCGGGGGTTGGTGGCGGCTCCGCCGACGCGGCGGCGACTTTGCGGCTGCTGTGCCGCCATTGGTCGCTGGGTCTGGACGATCCAGCTGTTTTGGAAATCGCCTTGGCTCTGGGCGCGGACGTGCCGGTATGCCTGCGTTCGCGCCGTTGTCACATGTCAGGGATCGGCGAGGTCGTGAGCCCCGTCACGCCGGAAGCGTCGCGTCCCGTGGTGCTGGTCAATCCCGGCGTCGCCCTATCGACCGCCGAGGTCTTCCAGCAGTTTGCGCGTATGGCGTCGGGCATCGATCGGTCGGCAGCCAACGACCTTTTGGCGCCCGCTGTCGCGCTGACGCCGCAGATCGGCGAAGTCCTAAGGACATTGCGCGCCACAGAAGGCAATCGGGCCGCCGCCATGTCTGGCAGCGGCCCGACCTGTTTTGCCTTTTACGACGATCCAGCGGAAGCGGATGCCGCAGCGGCAACCCTCAAAGAGAGCGAGCCCTCATGGTGGGTTGCCGCGACGCGCTTGCTGGACTGACGCGGCCTTACTGCCAGCCCGCCCGGTCGTAGACGCGCACGGCCTCGGCCGCGTTGGCGCCATAGACATCGGCGTTGAGGGCTTCTTCGTTGAACTCGCCAAAGTTGGCGATGGGGCCCGGAACGGGGGTACCCTCAACCACGGGATACTCGTTGTTGCCCTGGGCGAAGTAGCCCTGCGCTTCCTCGCTGGTCAGATACTCCAGGAACGCGACCGCCGCCTCCGGGTTCGGTGCATTGGCCAGAACGCCGGCGCCGGAGATGTTCACATGCGTGCCGCGATTGTCCTGGTTCGGGAAGATGATGCCCAACTGTTCGCCGACCGCACGGTCGTCGGCATCGTCGGATGCCAAGAGCCGGCCGACATAGTAGGTGTTGGACACGCCCAAGGCGCATTCGCCGGCGGCCACCGCGCGCAACTGTGCGGTGTCATTGCCTTCCGGGTCGCGGGCCATGTTGGCGACGACACCTTCGGCCCAGCCCTGGGCGGCGTCGGCGCCGACGCTTTCGAGCAAGGCCGACATCAGCGAGATGTTGTAAATGTTGGACGACGACCGGATGCAGATCATGCCCTCATAGGCCGGATCGGCAAGGTCTTCGTAGTTGGCCAAACCTTCCGGCGCACCGTCGTCGACGTTATAGACGATCACGCGGGCGCGCTTCGAAAAGCCGAACCAGTGATTGTCGGGATGTTGCAGGTGTTCCGGGATCCGCTCGTCCAGGATATCGGAGTTAACCGGCTGCAGCAGCCCAGCCTGATCGGCGCGCCACAGGCGTCCGGCATCGACCGTGATCAGCAGATCCGCCGGGCTGTTCGCACCTTCGGCCTCCAAGCGCTCGATCAACTCGTCAGCGCCGGCTTCGATCAGGTTGATGGTGATGCCGGTCTCGTCGGTGAAGTTGTCATACAGCGCCTGGTCGGTGTCGTAGTGCCGCGAAGAGTAGATGTTGAGCTCTTGGGCCTGCGCTGCGGCTGCCCCCAACACCATGGCAATCGCCAGTGTCGAAACGGCTGTCTTGGTAACGTTCACTCTATAACCTCCATAGGCATATGGCCGGCAGAACTGCCGGCCAAGGATGAGAATGGTTCTCGCTCGTAATGTCTACCGTCCTGGATAGGTCGACTCAACAGCTAAATGAGATTCATTCGCAAACCAGGTGCGGCCAAAGGCAGCAGTTTGGTGAGGCTGGGCGAGGGACTGCGGCCGCTTGACGATCGCTGGCACCCGGTATATAGCAAGTATATTATATAAGAGTTTTGCTATGCACGATATGCCCGATCCCCTGGATACGACCTTTTCCGCGCTGGCGGACCCAACGCGCCGCGCCATCCTGGCCCGGCTGACCCTGGGCGAGGCGTCGGTCATGGAACTAGCCGAACCCTTCGACATGAGCCAGCCGGCGGTTTCCCGTCACCTCAAGGTGCTTGAGCGGGCCGGTTTGATCTCGCGCGGCCGCGACGCCCAGCGGCGGCCCTGCAGGCTGGAGGCGGCGCCGTTGGCGCAGGCGAGTGCCTGGCTGGAACGCTATCGCCAGCTTTGGGAAGGCAACTTCCAGCGCCTCGATGCCTTGCTCGACGCGTTGCAGAGCCAATCCGATCGCGAGCCGAAGGAGGACTAGAAGATGGCTGACGCCAAGGCCTTGACGATCACCGCGACCACCGATCGCGAAATCCTCATGACACGTCGGTTTCAGGCGCCGCCGAACCTACTGTTCGACGCCTTCACTAAGCCTGAACTGGTCAGCCAGTGGCTGTTGGGGCCGCCCGGTTGGACCATGCCGGTCTGCGAGATCGATTTGCGCGTCGGCGGCGCTTACCGCTACGTCTGGCGCGGCACGGATGGCACCGAAATCGGCGTCGGCGGCGTCTTTCGCGATATCACGCCGCCGGAACGCCTGGTGGCGACCGAAAAGTACGACATGGCCTGGTATCCGGGCGAGGCCGAGATCACCACGGTCTTCGAGAAGGATGGTGGCGCGACCTGGGTGAAGACCTTCATGAACTATGACAGCAAGGAAGCCCGCGATGCCGTGCTGGCGTCGCCCATGGAGAGCGGCGTCAGCGGCAGTTACGATCGTCTCGACACGCTGTTGGCCAGTTTCGCTGCGTAGCCGGGCGCGATCCTGCGCGTCTGTCAGACGCCCAAAACCGTGTCGCCTTGGCGACTCGGTTTTGGCCGATCCGGCTCTAGGTGAACCAGCCCCTCGATTGGATAACTGCCCAACCTGCTCCATTCATCCTGACGACGGACAGGCCGGCCCCCGTCAGGTATCGCTCCGGATCCCGTGACCTAATCACGGGTATCGCTTCGGGGCCCTTCGGGTCTCTCTGCGGATCCCAATGTGTTCTGAGACGGTAATTCCCTGACAGTTGGTGCCACACCCATGCGCCCATGGGCGCATGGGTGTGGCCATGCCGCTTCTTGGAGGGCTTAGGATTGTTTTGCCGAACATCCAAGCCACCAGGAGCAAAGACATGACCAC
>JBCDFV010000056.1:0-25099 GCA_039177555.1 Pseudomonadota bacterium
AGCATCTTCTCGGACATGGGGTCTTTCATCCGCCTTTTGTGCCGTACAGCGGGAAGCTGGACGGCTTCACTAACATCTTGTTTTGACGATCATTTTCGCACCGAAGCTGGTCTTACCGCAGTGCGGGAGCGGCAAGCTAGACGGGATGGTGAGCGAGGTCAACGGGATTTTCGAATTTTCTGCAAGATTTCTGCCACCAAACTTTCCGAATGTTGCGCGCTATAAACATGGCTGGCATGCACCGACGGCGCCAGTTTCTCCGGCGAAAGCTGATTGCGAAACCAGGTGAACTGCCGTTTGGCGAGGTTCCGCGTCGCCTGCTGTGCCTTCGCAATCGCCGTCGGCAGGTCGATCGTGCCAGCCAGATGGGCCAGCAGTTCCGGCACGCCCACCGCTTTCATGGCCGGCAAGTCCGGGCTGAGGCCACGTGCCGCTAAGGCCGCCGCCTCGTCCAACCCGCCTTGCTCAATCATCGTCAGGAAGCGGGCATCGCAAACCGCATAGAGCGGCTCGCGGGGCGGCATGAGGATGTGCAGATCAAACCGCATGCCGGGTGGCGGCCCGACGGTATCGTCCGCCTGCCAGTCGGCCAGCGACCGGTTGGTCGCGGCCATGACCTCCCAGGCGCGGATCAGGCGCTGGGTGTCTCCGGGTTCCAAGCGGCGTGCCATGGCCGGGTCCCAGCGCGAGAGTTGCTCGTGAAAGGCCTCCCCGCCAAGTTCTACATGCATGTCGCGGGTGGCCTGACGGACATGCGCGGGAATGGCCGGGATCCGGTTCAGGCCGTCGGTCAGCGCCTTCAGGTAAAGACCGGTGCCGCCGACCAGGATAGGTTGCCGCCCCTGTGATTGGGCCAGCGCGATCTCCGCCAACGCCATGTCGACCCAGGCGGCCGCCGAGCAGGGCTTTTCGGCCGGCAGCACACCGTACAGGCGGTGAGGTGCCGCCGCCTCGTCATCCGTCGTCGGACAGGCGGTCAGGATGCGCAAATCGGCGTAGACCTGCATGCTGTCCGCGTTGATCACCACGCCGTCCAGCGCCTTGGCCACGGCAAGCGCAACCCCCGACTTGCCGGAGGCGGTGGGGCCGGCGATCACGATAACCGGCGGCATGTTCGTCTCAGTGGGCATGTGAGGCAAACTGGAACAAAGGCGCCCGCTGGACAAGCGGCCGTGAGGTCCGGCATAAACCGGCGCCGTCCCCGACCTCATGATCCAACGCAGCATGGCCGAAGACATCGGAAATCTGGTCCTGACATTGGTGAGCGCCGATTCCAAGGGGCTCGACGACGATGTTCTGGCTGACATCGCCGACCACCTCGGCGGCGCCGAACCCCCGGATTGGCTGGCGCCGCGACGCGCCTGCGACATTCGGCTCGTCGGACAACTGGCGGATGAGGCTCAACGAGACCTGCAAGCGGCCTTGCGTGAGCAGCTCGACGGACGCCCGATCGACGTCGCCGTTCAACCACCCGAGGGCAGGCGCAAGCGGCTGCTGATCGCCGATATGGACTCGACCATCGTGGTTGGGGAAACCCTGGACGATCTGGCCGCCCATGCCGGCCTGAAACCCAAGATCGCCGAGATCACGGCCCGCGCCATGCGCGGCGAGTTGGAGTTCAAGGGCGCCCTGCGCGAACGGGTCGCCCTGCTCGCCGGCTTGCGGGAAACGGCGCTGTCAGAAACCTATGAGCGGTTGGAAGTGATGCCGGGCGCGGCAACCCTGGTCGCGACCATGAAGCGCACGGGCGCCTACGCCGCGCTCGTCTCCGGCGGGTTCAACCACTTCACATCGCGCGTCAGGGACCGGTTGGGCTTCGACGAGGACAGCGCCAACGATCTGGAGATCGCGGGCGGCCAGTTGACGGGCAAGGTCGTCGAACCGATTCGCGACCGCGACGCGAAACGCGCGACGCTGATGTCACTATGCCAACGGTTGGCCATCCCGCATCGCGCGGCGCTTGCGGTCGGCGACGGCGCCAATGACCTGGACATGATCGCGGCCGCCGGCATGGGCGTCGCCTTCAGGGCCAAACCGGCGGTGCGTGCCGCAGCCCGCTTTGCCGTCGACCACGGCGACCTGACCACCCTGCTCTACTATCAGGGCTATCGGTTGGACGAGTTCAGCCCGACCTGAACGCGGTCATGAAAAAGGGCGCCCCCGTAGAAGGGACGCCCTTTCCAACTGCCTTGTCGAGGCGCTTGGCGATCAGCTCTCCGAGACGTTCAACGCCACGAAGCGCAGTTCGCCGTCGCGGTCGATCAGCAACAAGACCGAACGCCGACCGGCGTCGCGCGCCGCTTCAACGCGTTCGGCAACCTCCTCCGGCGACGTCACAGCCTCCTGGCCGACCTCGACGATCACTTCGCCGGGCTGCAGGCCTTCGCTTGCCGCCTGGGATTCCGGATCGACGGAGAGGATCACGACCCCCTCGGTACCCGCGCTCAGGTTGAATTCGCTGCGAAGCGGGTCGGTGACGGGCGACACCGTCAGGCCCAGGTCCGACAACTCCTCCTCAACGCCCAGCGCCTCTTCGGACGGCAGGGCGGCCAGCAGGCCTTGCTCCTCGGCGACCTCAAGCTCGCCCAGCTCGACCTGAACCGTGACCATCTCGCCGCCGCGGAAGACGTCGACATCGACCGTCGAGCCCACCTCGGTGTCGGCGACGATGCGCGGCAGACCCCGCATATCCTCGACATCGCGATCGTCGAACTCAACGATCACGTCGCCGGGCACGATACCAGCGGCCTCGGCAGGTCCGCCCGGCGTCACGCTGGCCACCAGGGCGCCGCGCGCGTCGTCCAGCCCCAAACTCTCGGCGATGTCGTCCGTCACGGTCTGGATGCGCACACCCAGCCAGCCGCGCCGCGTGCGACCGAACTCGATGATCTGGCCGATCACGCCTTGGGCCAGATTGGCCGGAATGGCAAAACCGATGCCGACCGACGCACCTGTCGGCGAGTAGATTGCGGAGTTGATGCCGACAACCTGACCGTCCAGGTCGAACAGCGGACCACCGGAATTGCCGCGATTGATCGCCGCATCGGTCTGGATGAAGTTATCGTACCGGCCGGAATTGATGTCCCGACCCCTTGCCGAGACGATGCCGGCCGAGACCGACCCGCCCAATCCGAACGGGTTGCCGATGGCCATCACCCAATCGCCGACCCTGAGCGCGTCGCTGTCGCCGAACGGTACGGCCGGAAGCGGCCCGTCCGCCTCGACACGCAGGACCGCGAGATCGGTCTCGGCATCCGCGCCGATCAGTTCCGCCTCGTAGGTGTCTTCGTTCTGCAGGATGACCGTAATTTCGTCGGCACCGGCGATCACGTGGTTGTTGGTGATGATGATGCCGGACTCGTCGATGATGAAGCCCGAGCCAAGCGCACTGGCCTGGCGCGGCGGCAGGTCGCCATCCTCGCCCCGACGGTTTTGAAAGTCCTCGAAGAAGTCTTCAAAGGGCGAGCCTGGCGGAAACTGCGGAATGGCCGGGCCTTGCAGGTCCGATCCTTCGATCAGCTGCGTGGTCGAGATGTTGACGACCGACGGCAGTAGTCTTTCTGCCAGGTCGGCGAAGCTGTCGGGCCGCTCTTGTGCCTTGGTTGCCTGCGCGGCCAATAGGATGACGGCCATGGCGAGCGTCGCCATCATCCAGACCAGTGGTTTCACGCACATCGCCGGAATAGCGGAGGCATCCGCATGGGCACGCGCGCATGAGTGTGTAAATCTGCGCATGGACTTGTGTTTCTCCTCCTCATCCTCGACCGGCGCATAAGACCGGGAGGCCATGATCTCGGGGTCCGACCCCTTCCACGATTTAATGCTATGCGCCAGCCCGGCTACCGCCAGCGCTGCCATTTCAAGGATCTTTGCACCAAATATGGTGCCATTAGGGCGCAACTATCGGTCACAATAAGATGATGATGCCGCGAAGGCCGGCACCATCATCCGCGAATCAACCAGACCAGCAACAGCCCCAAGGCGGCGACAATCAGGCCGGTTGTTCGAAGCACAGTATCGGGCAGTGCCAGCACGCTGGCAACTGCCCGCTTCATGGGTCCCGGAAATGCGGCGTATATCACGCCCTCGATGACGAGAACAAGTGCCAGGGCCGTCCAGAGATCCGACACGGAGGAGTCGGTGCTCCGGTCCCGCCTACTGGGTCACAACTGGCTCCGTATCGTCAGGATCGCTTTGCGTCGTATCTTCCTCCGTCAGGTCCGACTGCACCTGTTGGCCAGAGGCACTTTCGCCCAGCGCCGGAAGGCCGCCCGTCGCGTCCCTGAAGAACCGGAAGAAGTCACCGGTCGGTGAAACCACCATGGTGGTTCCTTCGTCGGCGATCGACGTGCGGTAGGCCTCCAAGCTGCGATAGAAACTGTAGAACTCCGGGTCCTGTCCGAAGGCATCACCGCGAATGGTAATCGCCTCGCCATCGCCCTCACCGCGCAGGATTTGCGAGTCCCGATCCGCGTTGGCGATGATGACGGTGCGGTCGCGATCGGCGCGCGAGCGAATCAGTTGCGCCTGCTCCTCACCTTGGGCGCGGAACTCGGCCGCCTCGCGCTCACGTTCCGATCGCATCCGGTCGTAGACGGATTGAACGGTCCCTTCCGGCACGTCCGCACGCCCGATGCGCACATCGATGATCTCGATGCCGAAACGGGCCGTCTGCAAGGCCACCTCGGACAGGATGTCGTCCATGATGTCGGCCCGCGCCTCGGACAGCACCTGGGTCTGGGTCGTGTTGCCCAAGACCCGGCGCAGCGCGGCATTCGTAATCGTCGAGATACGGGCGGCCGCTGTTTGCTCGTCCCGGACCGCCTGGAAGAACAGCAGCGGGTTTATGATCCGGTAGCGTACAAAGGCATCGACGTCCAATCGTCGCTGGTCGGACAGCAAGACCTGCTCAACGGGCGGGTCGACCGGCAAAATGCGCTTCTCGTAAACCTGGGTGTTCTGGATGAACGGAATCAGGAATTCCAGCCCGGGTTCGCGAATCTCGCGCACAGGTTCACCGAACTGAAGCACCAGGACCTGTTCGGTTTCACGCACGATGAAGAAGGACTGGGTCGCGACGATGGCAACGACCAAGACCACGATGCCGAGGATCAGTTTCTTACTCATTGTGATTGCCCCCGTATGGCCGTCGACTGCCGCAATTCGTTCAAGGGCAGATAGGGCACGACCCCGCTGCCGCCGCCCGATTCTTCATTTTCGATGATCACCATGTTGGCGCCGCCGAAGACTTCCTCGATCGTTTCGAGATAAAGCCGCTCGACCGTCACTTCCGGTGATAGACGATAGGATTCGAGGACCGACAGGAAGCGGTCCGCGTCACCCTGGGCCAAAGAGACAACCTGCTCCCGATAGGCGTTTGCCTCTTGGACCAGCCGTTCCGCGTCGCCGCGAGCGCGCGGCAACACATCGTTGGCGTAAGCTTCTGCCAAGTTGCGCAGCCGCTGCTCGTCCTGACGCGCGCGCAGCACGTCGTTGAACGCGTCGACAACCTGCTCTGGCGGGTCGACACTCTGCAGTTGGATTTCCTCGATCAAGATGCCGGCGCCGTACTCGTCCAGCGTCTCCTGCGTCAAAACGCGCGTCTGCTGCTCGATTTCCTGACGCGCCTCGGTAAGGGCCGGCTGGATGTCGGTCTGGCCGATGATCTCACGCATGGCACTTTCCGCCACGACCTGGACCGTCGCCTCGGGGTCGCGAATGTTGAACAGAAACGCGCGGGCGTCGTTGATCCGCCAAAGCACGGTGAAATCGATGTCGATGATATTCTCGTCACCGGTCAACATCAGGCTTTCTTCGGGGATGTCGCGGCTGGCCGTGCGCGCGTCGGTGGCCCCTCGGAACCCGATATCGATGCGGTTGATGGTCGTGACCGATGGCAGTTCCACCGCCTCGATCGGCCACGGCAGATGATACCTGAGGCCGGGGCCGGTGGTTCTCGAATACTCGCCGAACCGCAGCACAACGCCCTGCTCATCCGGTTGAACGCGATAGAAGCCCGTCAGCGCCCAGCCGATGATGATCAAGACGATGATGATGATCACCGCGCGGCCACCGCCGAGGTTGCGCGGCAGGATTTTTCTTACCTGATCCTGCCCACGGCGCAGCATGTCCTCGAAGTCCGGCGGTTGCGGGCCACCGCCGCCGCCGCCTGAGCCGCGCCCTCCCCAGGGGTTGTTACCCCCACCGCCAGAGCCGCCCGACCCACCAGAGCCGCCCGATCCCCAAGGACCGCCGCCCCCACCTTGATTGCTCCAAGGCATTCGATAGTTACCCCGCTCGCGCTTTCGCCGTTAACCGTTCGCCGTCCGGCACTCTTCTAAACCATCAAGCTGGCAGTACCAGCCTGCCGTGCCTATTTGTGATGCCGGCCGGGGTTTAATACATAACAAAATGCCCGGCCAGCACGAGTTTCCGAAATATTGGCCACAGCCCGGAGTTTTCAACCATGGCCGCGATCAGCCGAGAGGCCGTCCTCGACCGTCTGCGCACGATACAGAATCCAGGAAGTGCCGGTGACATCGTTTCGTCGGACATGATTTCCGGTCTGACGGTTCGAGACGGCCACGTGCTGTTCTCAATCGATGTCGACCCCAAGCAGGGCCCGGCGCTGGAACCCTTGCGCCAGGAGGCGGAAAAGGCCGTCGAGGCGTTGCCGGGGGTTTTGTCGGTGACGGCGGTCTTGACGGCCGAACGCGCCGCGCCGGCGGCCAGCCCCCAGCCATCTCCACCCGCCCCGGCGGCGTCGGGCGGTACCGGGCGGCAGATCGTGATCGACGGTATCGGCGCCATCATCGCCGTTGCGTCCGGCAAGGGCGGAGTGGGCAAATCGACGCTGGCCATCAATCTGGCGGTCGCGCTGGCAGCACAGGGCAAGCGCGTCGGCCTGTTGGACGCCGACATCTATGGGCCGTCCATGCCGCGCATGCTGGGCCTGTCCGGCAAGCCGTCCTCGCCCGACGGCAAGCGCCTGGAACCGATGCGCAACCATGGGCTGGCCGTCATGTCGATCGGCTTCCTGATCGACGAGGAAACGCCGATGATCTGGCGCGGCCCCATGGTTCAAAGCGCACTGGTCCAGATGCTGCGCGACGTCGATTGGGGCCAGCTCGACATCATGGTCGTCGACATGCCGCCCGGCACCGGCGACGCGCAGCTCACCATGGCCCAGCAGGTGCCGCTGGCCGGTGCGGTCATCGTATCGACGCCGCAGGACATCGCCCTGCTGGACGCGCGCAAGGGCTTGAACATGTTCCGCAAGGTCGACGTTCCCGTCTTGGGCATCGTGGAGAACATGTCGACCTTCGTCTGCCCGAACTGCGGCCATGAGAGCCACATTTTCGGGCATGGCGGCGCGCGGGAGGAGGCGGCGAAGCGCGGCGTCGACTTCCTGGGCGAGGTTCCGCTGGACATTGCCATCAGGGAAACCTCCGACGGCGGCCGTCCGATCACCATCGCCGCCCCAGACGGCCCGCAGGCGGCCGCTTACAAGGCCATCGCCGAAAAAGTTGCCGAAAAGCTGGTCACCGAGAAGCCGCGGGCAGCGCCCCGGATCGTCGTTCAGTAGGCAGCCGGCACGCCAGAGGCGCGCAAGTGCCGCCGTTCTTACGGCAGGCGGCGCCTTACGGCGGCCACATTGACGGATCATAGAGGCGTCGTCGATCGATCCTTCGTTGCCTTGTGGGGACCTTGAAAGGCGCTGGGACGGTGCATTGAGGCTCATGACGGCGCCGGACGACGCGAAGTACCGAAGCTGCACGCGTCTGAACGGGCCCCATTGAGGTCGAAGCAATAGTCTTGGGATGAGACTTTAGGATCAGGCACTTTGGTACTTTCTGCTCCTGTGCTGCGCCAAATCGCCCTTGGCGCCTTGATGCTCGTCGCGCTGTCACTGTGGGTAGCGGCGATCGGGCATGGCACGGCGCGTGCCGAAACGCTGGTCATCTCGGTCAACAACAACAGCATGATGCCGCTGGAAAGCGTGCAGGTCTCTCCGGACTACAGCACGCGCTGGGGCGCCAACCGGCTGGACGGGGCGGTCGGCCCGGGCCAGGATCAGACCATTCGGTTGCCCGATTTCGGACCAGACTGCTTTTTCGACGTGCAGATCGGCGATGCATCGGGACAGGTGTTTCAATATTGGGGGGTCAATCTTTGCGCCGGGCCGGATCTGGATCATCGCTGAGCGCAAAACCGGTGGAATTGCCAGGGCCGCGCCGGCCGCAGGTCCGCCCGGCGTTCAACGCGGCCCGGAGTGCCTGTTTCCACTAGGTTTCCGAAACGATACCCTGTAGAACCCCCGTCACGCTGGCTGATCGCCGGACCTTTCCGCGTGGCGGCCATCGAACGAACAGTAAGCCGAGGTAGCAGCGGTGAGTGAAGTCGACACCAAAACCGTCGAAAGCAAGATCGTCGAAATCGTCGCCAATCAACGGCGGACCGATCCCGCGAAACTGTCGCTGAGCGATCGCCTGGAAGATATCGAGATCGAGTCCATCGATCTGGTCGAGATCATTTTTGCCATCGAGGACGAATTCGACATCGACGTGCCGCAGGACCGCGACGCGATGAAGCTGGACACGCTGCAGGATGTCGTGGACGGCGTTCAGCGGCTGATCAACGAAAAGAACGCCGCCTGACCGCCGCCCGCTCAGCCGGGCATTTCCTGTCGAGAGTAACAGCATGCATCGTGTCGCCATCACCGGGCTTGGGTGCATTTCCGCGCTAGGCCATGATGCCAACAGCCATTGGCGCTCAGCGGTGGAAGGGATATCCGGCATCGGGCCGATCACGGCGATCCCGCCGGAGAAGCTGAAGATCCACGTTGCCGCCGAGGTCAAGGGGTTCGACGCGGAGAAACATTTCGAGCCCGTCAAGCTGGCGGTGATCGACCCCTATTCGCAATACGCGCTGGTGGCGGCACGCGAGGCCATCGCCGACAGCGGCCTGACCTTCGATCATGGGCTGCATGACGATACCGCAGTGATCATCGGCACCGGCATCGGCGGCGCCAAGACGATCAACGAGGACAGTGAGCGGATCTTCGGTCAGGGCAAGATCCGCACGCCGCCGATGAGCATTCCCAAGCTGATGCCGAGCGCCGCGGCGAGCCAGGTGACGATGGAATACGGGCTGAACGGCCCCGCCTTCGGCGTCACCAGCGCCTGTTCGTCGGCCAACCACGCCATCGGCGAAGCCTACTGGATGATCAAGTCCGGACGGGCGCGCGCGGCGGTCACGGGCGGCAGCGAGGCGTGCCTCGTCTTCGGATCGATGCTCGGCTGGCAGGCCTTGCGCGTTCTATCCGTCGACACCTGCCGGCCCTTCTGCATCGACCGCAAGGGCATGGTGCTGGGCGAAGGTGCCGGCGTCTTGGTGCTGGAACGGCTGGAGGACGCCCAGGCCCGGGGCGCGCGCATCTATGCCGAGATCGCCGGCATGGGCATGACGTCCGACGCCGGCAGCCTGACCGACCCCTCGGCCGAGGGCGCGGCGCGTGCCATCCGGCAAGCGTTGGAGGAAGCGGAGATAGCGCCGGGCGATCTGCACTACATCAACGCCCATGGCACCGGGACCGGGCAGAACGATGTCGCCGAGACCAAGGCCATCCACCTGGCGCTCGGCGAGGCGGCGGGCCATGTTGCGGTATCGTCGACCAAATCGATGCATGGCCACGGTCTGGGCGCCGCCGGCGCGCTGGAGGCCGTGATCACGGCACGCGCGATCGCGGACCAGATCGCGCCGCCGACGGCGAACTTCACCATGGCCGATCCCGAATGCGACCTGGACTACGTTCCGAACGCCGCGCGCAGCATGACCATCGACACGGCGCTTTCCAACTCGTTCGCGTTCGGCGGGCTGAACGCGGTCCTGGCCTTTCGCCGTCTTCATTGATGGCGGTGCCGGCCTCCGCCAAGTGACACGCGCATGACCACCGATACCTTCATCCCGGCAATGCCGCCGCGCCTAACCAAGCGGCTGTCGCCGATCAAGGCGATCCTGCAGGCCAGGCGCAACGTCATCGCCGTTTGGCCCGAGGAGGCCTATTTCGCCAGCTTTCTGGCGCAGAAATTCTTCCTGCGCTGGCTGTTCATCGCCAACAGCCCCCGCACCGTGCGCCACGTGCTGTTTTCCAACGTCGAGAACTATCCCAAATCCGACGAGATGAAGAACGCGCTGGGGCCGCTGATCGGCAATTCCATGCTGTTGAGCGATGGCGGCATCTGGCGCCGCCAGCGCCGCAACGCGACGCCGGCCTTCCACGTCTCGCGCATCAAGCAGTTCTCCGAGACCATGGCCGCCACGGCCGCCGAACAGGCGGAGCGCTGGGGCCGGGAGATCGATCAGGGCGGCGGCCAGATCGAGCTGGAGATGGGCGAGCAGATGGCCCAGGTCACGGCCGAGGTGATTTGCCGCACCATGTTCTCGTCCGATCTGGGCGACAAGGCGGAAATCATCTACCAAAGCTTCACCGAATATATCGACGCGCTGCGGCAGGTAGAGTTCGATGAGTTTATGGGGCTGCCGACCTGGCTGCCCAAGCGGCCGCGCCCGAGGGCTCGGCGGGCACTGGCGCGCATCAACCAGGTCCTGGACGAGATGATCCACGCCCGGCGGGGGCACGAGGACGAGTACCAAGACCTGCTGTCGATCCTTTTGGCCGTGCGCGACGAGGATACGGGCGGCGACCGGCCGCATGACGAAATCCGTGACGAGCTGTCGGTGTTTTTCTTTGCCGGCCACGAAACCACGGCCAACGCGCTGGCCTGGACCTGGTATCTGCTGTCGCAAGCGCCATCGGTCGAGAAGCGGTTTCACGACGAAATCGACCGCGTCCTG
Organism: Pseudomonadota bacterium; assembly: GCA_039177555.1. Taxonomy (GTDB): domain Bacteria; phylum Pseudomonadota; class Alphaproteobacteria; order DSM-16000; family Inquilinaceae; genus JANQGH01. Next base: position 10,858 of record JBCDFV010000056.1, read on the forward strand.
GAGGGCCGTCAGCCCGCCTACGCGGACGTCGCCCACCTGCCTTACGTGTTGTCGGTGTTCGAAGAGGCGATGCGGCTCTACCCGCCCATCCCGATCCTGACCCGCAAGGCCAGGGCGGAAGACAAGATCGCCGGCAAGACGATACCGGCCGGCAGCTTCGTCGCCGTCTGCCCATGGCTGTTGCACCGGCATCGCGGCCTGTGGCGCAATCCGGACCATTTCGACCCGGATCGCTTCTACTATGAGAAGGTCGAGCCGCCGGCGGGCATGGAACCGCCCAAGCCGCGCCACAAGCTGGCCTACGTGCCGTTCGGCGCCGGCCCCCGGACCTGCATCGGGGCGTCGTTTGCGCGCACCGAGGCGGTGTTGATCCTCGCCACCCTGGGCCAGAGATTCCGACTGAAGCTGCGGCCCGGACATCCGGTCGAGCCACAGTCGCGTCTGACCCTGCGCCCCCGCCACGGCCTGCCGATGACCATCGAACGCAGATGAGTCGGTATACGCGCCGGCAGGCCTGGCGACAGCATTGGATCTGGCACCCCCTTCAAGCACTGCCGATGTACCTGACGTTCAAGGCGCTTGGGCTCTTGCCGGTGGACTGGGCGTCGGGCATGGGCAACCGGCTGGGCCGGTTGATCGGCCCACGCATCCGCAAGCCGACCGAGAAGTCGCTGTCCAACCTGGCGATCGCGTTTCCGGAAAAGACCGACGAGGAACGCCGCCAGATCATGCGCGACATGTGGGGCCATCTGGGGCGCGTGGTCACGGAATACGCCTCGCTGGGACGCATCGCGAACAGCGAACGCATCACCATCTACGGCGACGACTACATCCGCGAGCTCTACGGCAAGCACCCGCTGTTGCTGGTCAGCGGCCATATCGGCCACTGGGAGATCTCACCGATCGTCGCCAAGCGGCACGGCATGACCATGACCGGCATCTACCGGCCGCCCAACAACCGCTTCGTCGACCGGATCATCAGGGGGTTGCGGGTCGATTGCGGCATGACCCTGCTGCCCCGCGGCACCGAATCGATTCGCAGCGCCATGAAGGTGCTGGCCACCGGCGGCAACCTGGCGATGCTGATCGACCAGCGCAGCCTGCGCGGCAAGGTCGTGCCCTTTTTCGGCCATCCGGTCAAAACCGCCCCGACGGCGGCCGAGATGGCCTTGCGCTACGGCGCCAAGATCATTCCGGTCCGGGTCAAGCGCACCGACGGCGCCCGGTTCGACGTGATCTGCGAACCACCGATCGAACGAACCCCGTCGGGCGACCAGGAGGCCGATGTCGACTGGCTGATGGAGCGCATGAACGAGGTGCTGGAGCGCTGGCTTCGTGACACGCCCGAACAGTGGCTGTGGCCTCATAGGCGCTGGGATCTCTAAGCGTGGCGGCAAAACGCAATCCTCGACGCGAATGGCTTGAGGGGGCGGGGCTGCGACTTTTCCTCGCCGCCTTGCGGCCGTGGCCGATTGGCGCGGTGTCCGGCTTCGGCGCGGCGCTGGGGCGCATCGCACGCCGGTTCGCCGGCCACAAGCGGGACCGCTTGCGCGCGAACCTGGCCTATCTGAGACCTGACGCGGACGGTCCGGAACTGGATAGGCTGGAGCGGCTGGCCTGGGAGAATCTTGGGCGCATCATCGCCGAATACGCGGTCTTGCACCGGATGATCCCGTCCGGCCGCGTCGATGTCGTCAACATTCAGCGGTCCTTGGACGCGATCTCCGAGGGCAAACGCGTCTTGATGGTCAGCCTGCATCTGGCGCATTTCGAGCTGGCGCCCATCATGTCCGCCGGCTGGGGCGCGCCGACACCGGTCTTTTTCAAGCCGCCGAACAACCGCCACATCTCCGACATCCTCACCCGGATCCGCAACGGCGCCGGCGTCAACCAGTTCGCCAAGAACACGACCGGCACGCGCGAGGCGTTGACGCATTTCGCCGAACCTGGCGCGCGCCTGGGCATGTTGATGGACGAGCGACTGTCCGGTTGGATCATGGTGCCTAGTTTCGGCCGCCGGCGCATGCGGTCGTCGGCCCTGCACAGCGTCATCCGAATCAGCCAGCGCGAGCCATGCGTGGTTTTGCCCGCCCGCATGAAGCGCCTGGACGGCGCCCGCTTTGAGCTTGTCCTGGACGACCCGATCGAGCCGCGCAACACCGGCGACCCGGATGCCGACGAGGCGTGGCTGGCGGACCGGGTGGACGCGATCGCGGAACGATGGGTGCGCGAAACGCCGGAACAATGGGTCTGGCTGCAGTTCTGGGGGCGGCCTCAGCAGCCGGCGACACCCTCAAGCGCCGGAGGCTTGCAGCAGCCGGTCGCGGCGGCGGGCTCTCCACGGTCGGGGGGCACGGCGGTTGCTGAGCCACAGGACAATGGTGGCAATGACGCCCGGCAAGATCGCCGCGACCGGCAGTAAGGGCCCAAACATCGGGTTGCCGCGCGTCAGGGCCATCAGCCACTGAAACAGCAGCAGCAGGGCGGCGATGCACACGCCGACGGCAAAAACCCGCTTGGCGAATCGGGTGCGTACCTGCTCGCCGACAAACATGACCGTCACGGCGATCATGGCGACGGTGAAGCACAAGAGTGGGCTGACCAGCCTGGTATAGACCTCAACCGTCGCCTCGTTGCGCTGACGTTCGCCGATCTCCGGATTGCTTTGCTCGGCGATGACCTGGGCCAGGCCCATCTCTCTTGGTTCCAGCGGCCGGTCATCCAGTGATCGGCCGTTCGCGAGGATGTTCAACGTCAGGACATATTGGTCGAAGCTGATGGACGAGATCTGTGACTGCTCGCGATCGAACCGTTGCAGGACCCCGTTCCAGAAGAAAATCCGAAACTCGCCATCCTCCGGCGCAACCCTAGCGCTTTCGGCAATCACCGTAATCGGCTCTGCCGCATTGCGGTTATCCTGCACCAGAATCGACTGCATCGTGCCGTCTTCAAGCTCTTCGCTGAAATAGACGGTCAGGTTCCGTTCCAACGTGTTGAACGTCCGCGCCGGCAGGGAGATTTCAACCTGCCCGCTGCGCACCATCGTCTCGATGTCCTTGAACCGTTCATAGGACAGCGGCACGAAATAGAGCGTCATCAGATAGGACAGGCCCGTCGCCAGCAGCGCCAGCCAGATCGCCGGCGTCGCAAGGCCGAACTGGCTGACCCCGGCGGCGCGCAAGACCAGGATCTCGCTGTCCGTGATCAGCTTGTTGTAGATGAACACGATGCTGATCGACAGCGTGACCGGGATCGCCACGACAAGGAGGAATGGCATCAGCGTCACGATGATCTCGAAGAACATGATCACCGGAAACGACCGCTCGACGATTTCGTCCAGATAGCGCTGGGAATAGACCAGGCAAGCGACCGCCGTCGCCACCAGCGAGGTGATGACCAGCGACTTGGCCAGCATCTTCAGAATGTACAATCGTGTGCGAAGCATCAACGCGCCGCCAAGGCCCTTGCCTTCCAAGTTCCCGGTTCATGTAGCACAGCCGGTCATTTCTGCCATATCACAGGTTTGCGCAACCCCTGGTCAACCCGGCCGCATGCCCGCTTCAGCGGTTGGCCAGCCGCTTGATTGCCGTCAAGTATCGGGCATCGCCCTTGCCGTCCCCCTGTGCCGTGCTAAAACGCGGGCGCCGGTCGCCCGGCGCGATCGAGGTTCCCGCCGTCAACCATCCCGAACACAGGCTTGCTCATCCCGCTCGATAGGCCATGACCAGAATTGCAATTACAGGCTTAGGCCAAATCAGCGCCATGGGTCACGACGTTCCGACTTTCTGGTCGAACGCCAAGGCCGGGCGACCGGGCATCGGTAAGGTCAGCCCGGAACTCTATGACCATCTGACCTACAAGATGGCGGCGGAGGTGCGCGACTATCAGCCGGCCGACCATTTCGCCAATCGACATGCCAACATGCTCGACCGGTTCTCGCAGTTCTCGATCATCGCGGCGCGCGAGGCGGTGGCCAGCGCCGCCCTGGACCTTTCCGGCGCGCTGGCGACCGAAACGGCGGTCGTCGCCGGCACGGGTGCGGCGGGCCTGACAACGCTGGACGAGGCCTACCATCGGCTTTACGCGCGCAATGCCCGGCTGCACCCGTTGACCATACCACGCTTCATGGTCAGCGCGGCGGCCAGCCAGATCAGTATGGATCTGGGCATCAGGGGGGCCTGCTTTTCGGTCTCAAGCGCGTGTTCCACCAGCAATCACGCGCTTGGCGTCGCCATGATGATGCTGCGCACCGGCCAGTCGCGTATCGTCCTGGCCGGCGGATCAGAGACCAGCTTTTCGATCGGCGCGATGAAGGCCTGGGAGGCGCTGCGCGTGGTGGCGCCGGACACCTGCCGCCCGTTCAGCCGCGACCGCAAGGGCATGATCGTCGGTGAAGGCGCCGGCATTCTGGTCCTGGAAACCTTCGAATCGGCCGAACAGCGCGGCGTTCCCATCCTGGCCGAACTACTGGGCTTCGGCTTCTGCGCCGACGCCGACGATCTGGTCCAGCCCGCCGCCGACGGCGCGATCATGTCGATGGAACGGGCGCTCGCCGATGGCGGCGTGGCGCCGGAGGAGATCGACTATATCAGCGCCCACGGAACGGGAACCCAGCTCAACGACGTCAACGAGACGCGGGCGATCCGCCATGTCTTCGGCGATCATGCCGACAAGCTGGTGATCTCCGCGACCAAGAGCATGCATGGTCACTGCCTGGGCGCGTCTGGCGCCCTGGAGATGATCGCGACCGTCAACGCGATGAAGGAGAGCATCGCGCCCCCGACCGCCAACTTCACCGAGCCGGACCCGGAATGCGATTTGGATTACGCCCCGAACGAAGCCCGACCGATGGCCATCCGCACGGCCCTGTCGAACAGCTTCGCCTTCGGCGGCCTGAACGCGGCGTTGGTGGTGCGGCGGATGGACGGATAAGCAGCTCAAGCGCTGCATCCTGAAGCGCCTGCTAGGCGGACACAGCGGACGCAGTCTGATTTCGGGGACTGGTGGGCTTTTTGACCAATGCTGCGACCCAGGGCCCCTGGACAGTCGTATCGTAGCCACCCCCCAGGAAGTCCGAAACGGACAGGAAGTCCCAAGACCCCGAGGCCTCGTACATCCGGATTACCTCATCCGGAGCTAGGTAGTTGAAGTAGCGGCCGTTCCGATCCCGCCCTTCTTTTCCGCCTGCCTTGTAGGTCGCGTGGTGCAAGCCACCGGGTTTCAGCGCATCCCTGATCTTCGCCAAAATCGAGGGCAAAGCCGGACGCGGAACATGCAGCAGCGAGGCATTTGCCCATACCGCGTCATAGACTTCAAAGGCGTTGAGTTCGTCAAACCGCATCACGCGTACCGGAACCTGCAAGAGTTGTTCCGCCTTTTGCGCAATCTCAGCAGTTCCGTCGGTGGGATCGACAAGGTGGCCGGCCGCCATCATCGCCTGAGCATCGCGACCGCCGCCACACCCCAGCTCAAGGATCTTCGAGCGCGGTGGTAAGAGCTCCAGAAACGAAGGCAGGTGCCTGCTCGCACCGGCCGCACCGCTTGCGACGTAGATAGGTGCATGGTCTGCGTAGAAGTGTAGCGTGCGATCGTCCTGCGCATGCACCAAACCAATTTCTCCAAATGGCGTTCGATTTCCCATGAGCACTCCGTAGCCGTCAACGACCTAGAGATCCCGCCTTGCAACGCCGGAGAAGGGCTGCGCCCAGACCTCCCTAGAAGGCCTGGGGAACTCCCGGCCAACACTAGGTGATGCTGTCTCGACGCGACCCGGCCAATGCAATCCCAGGTATCGACCGCTACGCCTCACGCCCCAGCAAGGCCATAAGTTCCCGCCATTCGCGCGGGCTCATGCCGGCCGTCTCCGCGGTCACCGCCTCGCCGGCCAGCAGCCGCTTGATCACCTCCATGCCCTGGGCCGAGATTTCCGCAGAGCCCAGGCGGTAATCGACGAAGGCCTGATAGGCGGCCGGGGTCCAGCGCTTCACCGTTTCGAGCATGACGTCGGCAAAGGCGCGGATCTCGTACTGGGCATGGCCGTCGGCGCGCAGGCGCAGGAAGTGCAGCAGATTGTGCAGGTCGCACTTCCAATACCATTGGGTATAGGTGTTCAAGGTCAGGTTCATGCGCGCCAACTCACGCGCCAGCCCCTCACGGTTGGCGTCCAGAGGCTCGCCGTCCGCGCCCTCGTTCATCATCTCTGTGTAATGCGCGTAGTTGCGCTCCGCATCCTCGCGCAACAGGTCGAGCACCCGCGCGGCCTCCTCGCCTTCCAGCGCGTCGCCCCTGCCCTGCCGGTTGGCCTTGGACTGGACCGCCAGATGCTGCGGCGCCGGCAGGTAAAATTCCCGATCCAGGATCGAGTAGCGGGCGGAGTACTCGTTCACATTGGCCGTGCGATGCCGGATCCATTGGCGCGCGACGAAGATCGGCAGCTTGATGTGGTACTTGATCTCACACATCTCGAACGGCGTGGTGTGCCAGTGCCGCATCAAATAGCGGATCAGGCCCGCATCCTGGCGCACCTGCTTGGTGCCCTTGCCATAGGAGACGCGCGCCGCCTGCACGATGGCGGCGTCGTCGCCCATATAGTCGATGACGCGCACAAAGCCATGGTCGAGAACCGGCAAGGGGTCGTAAAGGATCTCCTCCAGCGCCGGCACGGTCACCCGCCGTGTCGGGCTGGTCTGGGCCTTGAGCTGCTCGATCTCCGCGCGTTGGGCTTCGTTCAGGGACATGGGCGTCGGCCATCAAGAATCGGGATGTGATCGAAGTGTATCCCGAGGCGCGATTTAAGCGAACGGCATTCCGCGCCCTATGCAATCGGCGCGAGGCCGCCTATATTGCCCGTGTCGGGCAACCGACTATGGCGATAAACGCGGCATGGAATAAGCGTAGCGGACCCGGGGGCAGTACCCGGCGCCTCCACCAAATCCTCCCAGCCGAGCAATCGGTTGGGTCTGAGGGGGCGAAACAGGATCGACGCGCGTAGTAAAGATGTTGTTTTCGCTCGGCATGGTTCCGCCGTTATCGGGCCATTTGCAATAGTTGCCAACGACAACGTTGCTGAGGTTCGTGCGGCCGCTTAATGCGGTTCAAACAACCTGAACTTAATCCCTGACGCCTAGCCGTGTCAGGTGGGGGGTGGGGCACCTAGCAACAGAACGCCCCGTCTTCACCGAACTGTTGAAGTTTTCAACCAGACGCAGAAGGCCCCCCTTCCCAAGGCGTCAGTCGGCGGCTAGTGTTCGATGCCATGAGCGATGATCGATTGCGATACGACCAGATGGTCGAAAAGGCGTTGCGAAATGTGGTTCGCGACGCCTTGCAACGCGCGGCGGAACAGGGCCTGCCGGGCGACCACCATTTCTATCTGACGTTCGCGACCGACTATCCCGGCGTCGACATCCCGGACTATCTGAAGGAACAGTATCCGGGAGAAATGACGATCGTTCTGCAGTACCAGTTCTATGGGCTGGAGGTGACGGACACGGGCTTCAAGGTCACGCTTAGCTTCAACAACAAGAACGAGCGGCTGTCGATCCCGCTGGCGGCGATCACGACCTTCGCCGACCCGTCAGTGAACTTCGCCCTACAGTTCCAGGCCCTGCCCCATCAGGAAGATGAAGAGGGTGGCGAGGACGGCGCCAAGACGCGCGCCATCGCCCCGGTCGCCGAGGCCGACAACAGCGACGGCGAGGACAAGCCGGATCGCGAAGAGTCGGCCAACGTCGTCACGTTGGACACGTTTAGAAAGAAGTAGGCCAGGTCGGCGGGATTAGGTTTCCGCCCCGCGCCGCAATCCGCCCAAACCCTCGCGCAGTCTGGCGGCAATGCGGAAGGGCGCCTCACTCACCTTGCCGGCCTGTTCCACCAAACCGCCAAACCGGCGTCCGACCTGCAAGACCTCGCCGATCCGCCGCTCAAGGAAGGCCCAGGTGTCGGCGTGGTCCTCCGACCGGTCGTTCAGCCAGTAGAGCTGAGTAGACGCGTAGACGCCCGACAACAGCCCGCGCTTGGTGTAGAAGTTATAGTCCGTCGAGGTGTCGCCGGCCGCCCGCCACATCTTGTCGACGGTGCGACACAGCAGCCGGCCTGCGAGGCCGGCGTTCTGAGGGGCCGCGACCACGGCTAGGGACCGTCGAACCGCCTCCTTATGCGGCTCCAGCGCGCGCAACCGCGCCTCGACGACGAAGGCGATCTTCTCGCGCACCCGCAACGCCTCGAACCGCTGCTGATCGGCCGCGACCGCCACCAGCATCTGGTCGTCCGCCCAGTCGCTGAAGGCCTCCAGCACCGCGCGGGCGCCGCCCGGAAACACCACGTCGAGCTCGCCGACCGAGATGCCCTGTTGGCGCGCGGCGTCCTCAAGGCTGCGCCGGGTCCAGCCGTCGAACGCGACATTCATCAGAATGGTCTGCAGCAGCTGTTCGCGATCGCTTGGGGTCATTGTGCGGGGTCTTCCGGCGTTTCGGTGTTCAATAGGTGATGCAGCTCTTCATCGATGGCCAGGGCCTTAAGGTCGCACATGCGGTCCAGGAACAGCACCCCGTCCAGATGGTCGATCTCATGCTGTACCACGCGCGCCACGATGCCTTCGGCACGCTGTTCGACCAGACTGCCGTCTGCGGCGATGCCACGATAGACGATGCGGCGATAACGCGGAACCAGACCGCGCAGTTGCGGAATCGAAAGACAACCCTCGACTCCCGTCACCATCTCGTCATCCAACGGCTCGAAGCTGGGGTTCGCCAAGGCGGTGATGCCCTCGGGTCCCGGCGGCTCGTCGGGGCCCAACCGTTCCGCCGGAACGGAGAAAACGATCACGCGGGTCGACCGGTAGACCTGGGGCGCGGCCAGGCCGATGCCCGGCGCGTCTGCCATGGTGGCGGCCATGTCGCCCATCAGCTTTTGAATGTCGGGGTCGGCCACGTCCTCCACTTCGGTCGCGACCTCGCGCAAGACGGGATGGCCGATCTGGGTGATCTTCAACAGGGTCATAGCCGCTACAAATCCTGACTTTTCTTCGAATTCCGGCGCACCAGGCTCCGCTAGGCCTTGGCAAGCCGGCACAATCCATGATAAGCACCGCGCCCCAATGGGTCGGGACGGCGATTGCCCTGGCCTCGGGCCAAGGATTGACTATCTATCGGCCTCGGACCCAACAAGACAAGGAGTGATGGACGACCGTGCAAGTCCATGTTCGTGACAACAATGTCGACCAAGCCCTGCGCGCGCTGAAAAAGAAGATGCAGCGCGAAGGGATCTTCCGCGAGATGAAACTCCGCCGGAACTACGAAAAGCCGTCGGAAAAGCGCGCCCGCGAAAAAGCCGAGGCCGTGCGCCGCGCCCGCAAGCTGCTGCGCAAGCGGCTGGAGCGCGAGGGCTACTAGGCTTCGCTGCGCCGCACCAGGCGGCGCTATTCACGCTTGAACGTCCGAACCGCCCCGTCTGCAGACAGGGCGGTTTTTGACGTTGTGCGTATCGGTTTTCGAGGTATCGGCCGTCAGCCCATCGCCTTGACGATCTGCTCGCACATCGCCTTTGCATCGCCGAACAGCATCATGGTGTTGTCGCGGAAGAACAGCGGGTTCTCCACACCGGCATAGCCGGAGCCGAGCGAGCGTTTGACGAACAGCACCGTCTTGGCCTTCTCCACGTCCAAGACGGGCATGCCGTAGATCGGGCTGGACGGGTCGGTCTTGGCCGACGGGTTGGTAACGTCGTTGGCGCCGATGACGAAGGCGACATCGGCCTGGGAGAAGTCCCGGTTGATGTCGTCCAGCTCAAACACCTCGTCATAGGGCACGTTGGCCTCGGCTAGCAGCACGTTCATGTGCCCCGGCATGCGGCCCGCGACGGGGTGAATGGCGTACTTCACATCCACCCCCTGCTCCTTCAGCAGGTCGGCCATTTCGCGCAGCGCGTGCTGGGCCTGGGCGACCGCCATGCCGTAGCCCGGAACGATGATCACGCTCTGCGCGTTGCCCATGATGAAGGAGGCGTCCTCCGCCGAACCCTGCTTGACCGTCCTGTCGCCGATCTGGTCCGCCGTCGCCGCCGTCTCGCCGCCGAAGCCGCCCAGGATCACGTTGAAGATCGAGCGGTTCATGCCCTTGCACATGATGTAGCTGAGGATCGCGCCAGACGAACCGACCAGCGCGCCGGTGACGATCAGCAGGTTGTTCTGCAAGGTGAAGCCAATGCCGCAGGCCGCCCAGCCGGAATAGCTGTTCAGCATCGAGATGACGACCGGCATGTCGGCCCCGCCGATCGGCAGGATCAACAGGAAGCCGAGCGCCAGCGCGACAATGATCAGCAGGAAGAAGGCCACGCCCGACTGCGCCGCGCACATCCAGATCACCAGCAGAACGATCAGGATGCCCAGCGCCAGGTTCAGCAGGTGCTGGCCCGGAAACTGCAGCGGCTTGCCGGAAACCAGGCCCTGAAGCTTCGCGAAGGCCACGACAGAGCCGGTGAACGTGATCGCGCCGATGGCGGCGCCTATCGCCATCTCAATAAGGCTGCCGATAGCAATGTCGCCGCGCTGGCCGATGCCGTAGGCCTCCGGATTGAAGAAGGCCGCCACCGCGACCAGGACGGCGGCAAGGCCGACCAGGCTGTGAAACGCCGCGACAAGCTGCGGCAGCGCGGTCATCTGGATGCGAAGCGCGATGAACGTGCCGATCGATCCGCCGATGATGATGCCCAGGATGATCAGCAGGTAGCTGACCACTTGCGCCAGCAGCAGCGTGGTGATGACTGCGATGGCCATGCCCGCGATGCCGTAGATGTTTCCGGCGCGCGAGGTTTCGGGCGATGACAGGCCGCGCAGCGCCATGATGAAGCAGACGGCGGCGACCAGATAGGCCAGGACGGCAAAGCTTTCCATGTCGGCTAACCCCCGCCCCTACCGTTGCTTCTTTTTGTACATGGCCAGCATGCGCTGGGTGACGATGAATCCGCCGAAGATGTTGACCGATGCCAGGATGACAGCGAGGAAGCCCACAAACGAGCCGAAGCCGAACACGGCCGGCCCGGCCGCGATCAAGGCCCCGACGATGATCACCGACGAGATGGCGTTGGTCACGCTCATCAACGGCGAGTGCAGGGCCGGCGTCACCCGCCAGACGACGTAATAGCCGACGAAGCAGGCGAGCACGAAGACCGTCAGACCGGTGAGGAAGAAGTCGCCATGGCCAGCGTCGGATGCCACGTGCGCGGCGGCGGCCGCTGCCTGGGCCTGGACCTCCTGCCCCAGCTCCGCCGCCCGCGTGGCGATGTCCTGCGCCTGTTGAGCAAGCTCATTGGCTTGTTCGACGATTTGGTCGGGTTCCATCGATAGTCCTCTGACTCGCTATGCGGTCCGAATTCGGTCTGTTGGCTAGCTGCTGGTCTGTTGGTCGCTGTCGCCACCCGCCGCTGTCCCTGCTTCCGGCTCGGGCTCCGGTGCAGGCTCGGACGACGCAGGGGCAAAGGCGGGGTGCACGATCGCGCCATCGCGGGTCAGCACCACGCCCTTGACGATTTCGTCGTCCCAATCGATGGCCAGCGCGCCTGTTTCCTTGTCTATCAAGGGTGTCAGGAAGTTCAGCAGATTGCGGGCATAAAGCGCCGAGGCGTCGGCCGGCAAGCGGCCCGGCACGTTCAAGTGCCCGACGATCAGCACGCCGTTATGGTCGACGATCTCGCCGGGCTTGCTCAGCGCGCAGTTGCCGCCGCGTTCGACCGCCAGATCGACGATGACCGAGCCCGGCTTCATGGATTCGACCATGTCCTGCGTGATCAGCGTCGGCGCCGGGCGGCCCGGGATCAGGGCGGTACAGATCACGATGTCCTGCTTGGCGATGTGATCGGCAACCAGTTCGGCCTGCTTCTTCTGATAGGCCTCGCTCATCTGCTTGGCATAGCCGCCGGCGGTTTCGGCCTCGCGAAACTCGTCGTCCTCGACGGCGACGAAGCTGGCGCCCAGGCTTTCGACCTGTTCCTTCACCGCCGGTCGCACGTCGGTCGCGCTGACCACGCCGCCAAGCCGGCGGGCGGTGGCGATGGCCTGCAGGCCCGCGACACCGGCGCCCATGATGAAGCACTTCGCCGGCGGCACGGTGCCGGCGGCGGTCATCATCATCGGCATCGCCTTGCCGTAGACCGCGCAGGCATCCAGCACGGCCTTGTAGCCGGCGAGGTTGGACTGGCTGGACAGCACGTCCATCGACTGGGCCCGCGTGATGCGCGGTATCAGCTCCATGGCGCAGGCCGTGATGCCGGCATCGGCATAGGCCTGCAAGGCGTCCGGCGTATCGTAGGGCGCCAGATTGGCGACCAGCAAGGCACCGCGATCGATCATGCCCAGCTCGTCCGTGCCCTCGCCCGCCAACATGGGGCGCTGGACCTTCAAGACGATCTCTGCGCCGGACAGTGCCGAGGCGGCGTCCGTCGCGATCGTGGCACCGGCGCCCTCATAGGCGGCGTCGGTGACCGCCGCCTTGATCCCGGCACCTGCCTCGACGACAACCTCCGCGCCCAAGGCAACGAACTTCTTCACGGTATCCGGCGAGGCGGCGACGCGCGTTTCGCCCTCGCGGATCTCCTTGGGGATGGCAATCTTCATCGGTCAAGCAGGCTCGTTTCACGGGAAGCCCACCGCCCGGTTCGGCGGTGCAGCACAAGAACATGCCGGAAAGCCGCCCTATTCCGCAAGGGCGTATGCGCGCGACAAGACCGCCGATCCGGTCAGGCCGCCGCCACCGAAATGCCCGCGGGGCCAAAACCATACTGGCCCAACTTGACCGCCTGGCGCTCAGCCAGAGAATCTACATTAAATCCATCTATCAACTCATTGAAAAGTCGATACCAATTTACCTCAGCCTTCAGATGAATGAAAACCGAGCCCAGGCCGAGCGCGGCGCGGTCCATGAACACAAACTCGCGCGGCACTTCGACGCCGCCAACCTCGCGCAGCCTTTTGTGCACGGTCTCGGCGGTCTCACGCCCATAGATGCCGTTGTTGGTCTCGCCCATGGTCCGGGGCCGGTCGTCCAGAATGGGCGCATAGATGAAGTTGGCCCAGACGTTCAGTGTGTCGACCAGGTCCTTGGTCAGGTTCTTGAAGCCCCAGGTCTCATAGGCGTGCACGGCCAGCGCCTCGTCGCCGTTCAGCAGCGAGTGGTAAAGGTCGATGACGCCGCCGACGAAGGGCGCCGGAAACACCCGGATGCAACCAAAGTCCAAGAGGTTGATCGAATGGTCCTCGCACACCGTGTAGTTGCCCAGGTGCGGGTCGCCATGGATCACGCCGTAATAGTAAAGCGGCACGTACCAGGCGCGGAACATGTTCAGCGCCAGCTGATTGCGCACCTCCAGATCGGCATCGACATAGTCGAGGATCGGCTTGCCTTCCAGCCAGTGCGAGGTCAGCAGCCGGCGGGTGGACAGTTCGGGCACCACGGTGGGCACGTGAATGTTGGGCTCGTCGGCCAGGATATCGGCATAGAGGCGGCAGGCCCGCGCCTCGCGCTCATAGTCCAACTCTTCCCGCAGACGATCGGAGATTTCCAGGTGGATCTGCTTGGTTGAAACGGCCTTGTCGTAGCGCTCGAAGATGCCGAAGACCATCTTCAACTGTTTCAGATCGGCCTCGACCGCCGACTGCATGTCCGGATATTGCAGCTTGCAGGCCAACAGCGCGCCGTCAGGCCCATAGGCCTTGTGGACCTGACCCAGGGAGGCTGCGGCCGCCGCCTCGCGGCTAAAGTCCTTCAGCTTGCTTTCCCAGTCCGGCCCCAACTCAGCGCGCATGCGGCGCTTGACGAAGGGCCAGCCCATCGGCGGCGCGTTGGCCTGCAGGTGGCGCAACTCGTCGGCATACTCCTTCGGCAAGGCCTCCGGGATGGTCGACAGGATCTGCGCCACCTTCATCAGCGGGCCTTTGAGGCCGCCCAGCGCCTCTTTCAGGTCGCGCGAGTGTTTCTCGCGATCGATCTTGACGCCGAGATAGCGTTCGCCAGCCAGGCGTGCCGCCAGCCCGCTCATGGTTCCGGAGACACGGGCATAGCGGCGCAGCCGGCCGCCGAGGGAGTTTTCTTCTTGATCCGCCATGCGACTAACCTTGGGCGCCATTCGTTGGGGGCAAGGGCGTCTTGTTAGTCTATCGCTTCCAGTTCGTCGAGCGTCAGTTCCATCGCCGAGCCGGCGGACCTGGCCAACGGTCGGCGCCGCAACAGATGGTCACATTGAACGGTCC
>JBCDFV010000057.1:0-23280 GCA_039177555.1 Pseudomonadota bacterium
ACGAGAAGATCGTTCACCGGATGCGCCACCCGCCACAAGCAATCTGCCGTGGTGGCCTCGGAAAGCACCGAGCCGACGGCGTCATCCGGCGCCTGCTGCAGGTCGTTCAGAAATCGGAACACACTCTCTCGGAAGGGGGGCATGACGACCTTTACTGTTTCGTGATCGCGCGATCGACCACAATTGACTACGTATGCAAAAAACTGTTATCAGGTCTGACAGGGCTGTCCAGAGGATTATGCAACCCTATTCAAGGGAGGGCCGGAAGTGGCGGAAATCAAGCTGCGGAACGTCACCAAGCGCTGGGGCACCTATGTCGGCGTGAACCGGTTCGACCTGACCATCCTCGATCAGGAGTTTCTGGTCCTTCTCGGCCCGTCCGGCTGCGGCAAGACCACGACGATGCGCATGATCGCCGGGCTGGAAGACACGACCGAAGGCGACATCGAAATCGGCGGCCGCGTGGTCAACAGGCTGGAGCCCAAGGATCGCGACGTGGCGATGGTGTTCCAAAGCTATGGCCTCTATCCCAACATGACGGTCTACGAAAACATCCGCTTTCCGTTGAAGGTGCGCAAGGTACCGCCCGCCGAGCATGATGAACGGGTCCAGCGCGCGGCGGAGATGGTCGAACTGACCCCCTTCCTGGACCGCAAGCCGGCGGCCCTGTCAGGCGGCCAGCGCCAGCGCGTCGCCCTGGCGCGTGCGATCGTGCGCCAGCCCCAGGTCTTCTTGATGGACGAGCCGCTGTCGAATCTGGACGCCAAGCTGCGCGTGTCGACGCGCGCCCAGTTGAAGAACCTGCAGCATGAGTTGAACGTGACCACGATCTACGTCACCCACGACCAGATCGAGGCCATGACCTTGGCCGACCGGGTCGTGGTCATGAACAAGGGCGAGATCCAGCAAGTCGGCACGCCGACCGATATCTACAATCACCCCGCCAACACCTTTGTCGCCAGCTTCATCGGCTCGCCGGCGATGAACCTGTTGGAGGGCGAGGTCCGGGACGGCGTCTTTACCGGCGACCAGGTCGAAATCAAGGGCCTGAACGGCATCGCGCCGGGGCCGGCCACACTCGGCTTCCGTGCGGAAGATGCCAGCGTCAGCGCCGATCAGACCGGCGAGGTCAAGGCGCCGATCTACAGCATCGAGCTGTTGGGCGATTCCACGATGGTGACCGTCCGGGCCGGCGGCTCACTGATCGCGGTGAAGGCGGACAAGGACTACCGGGCGGAAATCGACGACCCGGTCGCGTTCTCGGTGCCGACCGGGATCTGCCACCTGTTCAAACAAGACTCCGGGGAACGGATGGAAATTGCCGCCTAAAGGCGGCGTGGATGCTCTCAAAAACCGACAAACAGGGAAAATCAACGATGCTGAGAACACTTCTATTGGCTTCAGCCGGAACCTTGCTGACCACCAGCGCGGCGCTTGCCGACTGCGCCTTCGAAAACGAGCTGCCGCTGTCGTCGCTCTCGGCCGGGTTCGAGGCCTGGTATGCCGTGACCGACGCGATGGCCGAGTGCGGCAATTTCGAAGCCGAGCTTGACCAGGAGTTTCGCACCAAGCAGCCGACCGGCTTCGCGGCCGACCCGTCGCTTTATCATATCGGCGGTGTCGCCAATGGCACGCTCGTGCCCCTGCTGAACGACGGCACGATCCGGCCGCTGAATGATCTGGTTGAACAGTACGGCCAGCAACTGACGCCCAACCAGTTGATCACGATCGACGGCGACATCATGGCCATCGCCATGATGGTGAACTCTCAGCATCTGATGTACCGCCAGGACATCTTCGACGAGCTGGGTCTGGAGGTGCCGACGACCTACGACGAGATGCTGCAAACCGCCGCCGCGATCCAGGAGGCCGGCGTCGTCGACTATCCGATCGGCGGCACGTTCCGGACCGGTTGGAACCTGGCGATGGAATTCATCAACATGTATCTGGGCCATGGCGGCCAACTCTTTAATCCGGACAAGACACCGTCCATCAACAACGAAGCCGGTGTCGCCGCCCTGGAACGGATGCGCGCCCTGACCGAATACATGGACCCGGAGTATCTCGGGTCCGATTCGACCTATGTGCAGCAGCAGTTCCAGCAGGGCGACATCGCCATGGCCGTGCTTTGGGCCTCGCGCGCCGGTGCCATGGACGATCCGGCGGAATCCCAGGTGGTTGAGCTGGTGACCATGGCTGCCGCGCCGTCGGCCGTCGACGGCGCGCCGCCGGCCTCCACGGTCTGGTGGGACGGCATCGTGATCGCCGAGAATATCTCCGACGAAGAGGCCGCCGCCGCCTTCCAAGTCGCCATGGAGGGCATGGATGCGGAGATGGTGCAGGCGAACAACGATGCGGCCATCTGGCTGATCGACGGATATGAGCCCAACCGCCTGTCGGAAGGGGCGATCGCCAACCTGATGGGTGGCACGCCGCCCTATCCGGCGTCGACCGAGATGGGCCTGATGCACACCGCGCTCGGCGACAACCTGTCCGACTTTCTCATCGGCGCGGAATCGGCCGAGCAAGCGCTGGCGGACGCCGAAGAGGCCTATCTGACCGCGGCCCGCGAGAGTGGCCTGGTCCAGTAACCGAGCGAAACGGGTCTTCCCCAGCGTCGCCCAGGCGCTGGGGTCGGCCCCAAGCGGCGAGGTCGGCTCATGAGAAGAAGCACGTTTTTTGCCTTTGTCGCGCCGTCCGTGGTGTTGATGCTGGTTTTCATGGCGGCGCCGCTCGTCAGTGTTCTCATTCAGAGCTTCTACCTCACGCAAAACGTCTTCGAAGAAGTCACTGTCGAATCCTGCACGCCGGGCTTTCCCAACCCGGTCTGCACGGAGGAGATTCAGAGCCGCCGGGTCCTTGATGAAGATGGCATCCCGGTCACCGAGACCTCGTTTGTCGGTTGGGAGACCTACCGCGTTCTGCTGCAGCCCGAAGCCGTGGCGGAGGCGTTTTCGGTCGGCGGCGGCGGCGTGGCGGCCCTGCTCGATATCGACTTCTACAAGGCCGCGCGCTTTACCATCACCTTCACACTGATCACGCTGCCGTTCGTCATCGGCGTTGGCCTGCTGATCGCCCTTGCGGTCAACAACGCCATTCGCAGCTTGCGCGGTCCGGTGATCTTCATCTCGCTGCTGCCCTTCATCATCACGCCGGTCATCGGGGCGCTTTCGATCCGTTGGCTGTTCGTCGGTGACGGCATCCTGACCGCAGCGCTGGAGGGCATCCTTAACGAAGACATTGCCGTCTTCGCCCATGGCTGGGCCTTCGAGATTTTGATGATGTTCTACCGTGTCTGGCACGTCGCGCCGTTTGCCTTCGTCATCTTCTATGCCGGCTTGCAAACGGTGAACCAAGACACGCTGGAATCCGCGATCGTGGACGGGGCGTCGCGATTCGAACGGCTGCGCTACGTGATCATCCCGCATCTGATGCCGCTGATCGTCTTCGTCGCGTTGATCCACCTAATGGACGCCTATCGGGCGTTCGACGAGGTCATCGGCTTCCGCTCAGAGGCCCATCGCATCACCCTGCAATGGCTGACGTTCAATTTCCTCACGCCGGACGATAGCGGCAACCGGGCGATTTCGCGCGCGTCCGCCGCCTCGATGCTGACGATGCTGGGCATCGTCATCCTGCTGATCCCGCCGCTATGGCGCACCTGGCGCGATCATCGCGGACGCTAAGGCGAGGCTGACCCCATGTCCCAACCGCAAGCCGAAGCTCTACGCCAACCGCTCAGCCTGAGGCTGACCAGCGGCGTGTTTCTGGTGATCTGGATGTTGATTGCGGCGTTCCCGCTGTTCTGGATCACCGTGATGTCGTTCAAGCTG
This sequence comes from Pseudomonadota bacterium, assembly GCA_039177555.1. Lineage (GTDB taxonomy): Bacteria > Pseudomonadota > Alphaproteobacteria > DSM-16000 > Inquilinaceae > JANQGH01. Next base: position 3,834 of record JBCDFV010000057.1, read on the forward strand.
CCGGTGGACTCGTTCGCGGCAAACCCGCTGTCGGTGATTTTCGGCCCCGATACGCGGGCGGAGGTCGGCGGCCTGTCACCGCTCGACATCGTGCTGGGCATTGTCGGCATCTACTTTGCCATTCGATTTGCCAGGCACCTCGCCGCCCTCGCCCGCATGGTGAGCATCGCCGGTCAATCCTGGCTCGGCTGGATCGTCGCGGTTCTGATCTACACGATCGCGGTCTTGGTCTTCTTTGTCGGCATCGTCCCGGCGGTCTCCGCCGGTTTGCGCGATGCGCTTGGCGGCGGATTTCTGCTCGATCCGATCCTGGGCGCAACGCTGACCCACTACTATTCGGTCTGGGTCGAGAACACGTTTTACCATCAGTTCGTCAACTCGCTGATCGTCACTGCGGGGGTCGTCTTAGTATCGCTGACAGTCGGCACGCTGGCGGCGTACGCGATCGCGCGCACGGGCTCGTCGATTGCCTTCTGGCTGCTGATTGCCGCGCTGATCTTCAGGGCACTGCCCCACTCCGTCTTGGTGGCCGGCTATCTGCCGCCCTTCGTGAACTCGCGCGAAATCCTGATGCCCTTGTGGGAATCGGGCGCGGTCGGCTGGTTCTTCCAACTGTTCGGCGACGAACCGCCAACGCTCTACGGCCGGCATTGGGCCGTGATCATCGTCCTGGTCTCGATCAACCAGCCCTTCACCATCTGGATGCTGCGCTCGTTCTTCATGAGCATCCCGGCCGAGCTCGACGAGGCGGCACGGGTCGATGGCTGTTCCCATTTCCAGGCCTTCCGACGGGTTATCATCCCGGTCATGTGGCCGGGCGTGATCACCACCGGGCTGTTTTCGTTCCTGTTGGCCTATAATGACTATCTGGTGACCTCGCTGCTCTTGGACGCCCAGTCGCAAACCATGGTCCCGGCGATCAGCGGCTATTTCAATCGCGAGACGACCACCACGGATCAGGTCGAGGCCGTTGCGGCGGCCGTGTCGATCATCGCGCCCCTGTTCATCCTGATCATGGTGTTCCAACGCCAGATCGTCTCTGGCCTGACCGCCGGCGCGGTCAAGGGCTGACCGTTGCCGAGAAAGACCATCCATGAAGGGTTCCCGCCCCGAACAGGCGCCGCTGACGCGCGACAACGACCTCAACAAGACCGAGGAGACGCGCGCCGTTGTCGAAGGCATGGTTGACGGCCTCAACGACCATGAGATCGACGGCGTCGGTACCTTTTTCAGCGATGGGTTTCGCTGGATCGGCAACGCCGGCTGCGGCACGAAGAACGGCCTGAAGGCGTTTCAGGACAACTGGCAGCGACCGTTCCAGGCCGCGTTCAAGGACAAGGTCTGCATCGACGAGGCGCGGTTGGCCGAGGGCGAATGGATGGCCGCCTTCGGCCGGCAGGAGGCGACGCATGCCGGCGAGTTCATGGGCATCGCGCCGACCGGCAAGCGGGTCGAGATCCGCTACATGGATTTCTGGAAGGTCAAGGACGGCAAGATCGTCGACAACTGGGTCATGGTCGACTTTCCCCACGTCATGCGCCAGCTCGGCGTCGACCCCTTCAACGGCCATGGCTGGGAGAAGTTCGATGACGCGGACGGGTGATCTGACATGAAGGGGTTCGATCCAAAGTTCCGCGACCTGCCCGACTACATAATCGGCATCACCAAGGAGATCTGGGAAGACCGCAACATCCAGGCGATCCTGAAGTACTACGCCAAGGATGGGCCGGTCCGGTCCCCCGCCTCCCTGGTGGTCGGCAACAGCAACGTTATCGCCGCGACCATGGCGACCTTGGCGGAATTCCCGGACCGGAAATTGCTTGGTGAGGATGTGATCTGGTCGGGCGACGAGGAGGCCGGCTTCCTGTCGTCCCATCGCATCCTGTCGACCGCGACGCATCTCGGCGACGGCGCCTACGGTCCGGCCACGGGCAAGACGCTGCGCTATCGCATCATCGCGGACTGTGCCTGCCGCGAGAACCAGGTCTACGACGAATGGCTCATTCGTGATCAGGGCGCGATCGTCCGCCAGATGGGCATCGATCCCAGGCGGTACGCGGCGGACCGGATCGCCGAGGAAGGTGGCCCCGAAAAGGCCACCCCCGCCTTCACGCCGGCGATGGACTTGGCGGGCAGCTACACGGGCCGCGGCAACGACGATGATCATGGCCGGGCCTACGCCGACATCCTGACGGCCATCATGGCGGCCGACTTGGCGACCATCGAACGGTCCTACGATCGAGCCTGCCAGTTGGAACATCCAGGCGGCATGACGGGCCACGGCAGAGACGCCGCCGACCGCTTCTGGCTCGGTCTGCGTTCCGCCGTTCCCTCCGCCACGTTCGAGATCCACCACCGGATCGGACGCGACGACGCGGACATGCCGCCGCGCGCGGCCCTGCGCTGGTCACTGCACGGCCGGCATGATGGCTGGGGAAGCTTCGGCCCGCCGACCGGGGCAGAGGTCTACGTGATGGGCATTTCCCACGCTGAGTTCGGCCCCTGGGGGCTGCGCCGCGAATGGGTGCTGTTCGACGAAACCGCGATCTGGAAACAGATCCTCATGCAAACGGGCTGACGATCATGAACGCGCAAGAAATGGAGCAACGGATCGTCCGTTTCGGCGATCTGAGACCTTGCAAGACCGCGTTCATCGACGCGCACACCCCGGGGTCCGATCTGAAGGAAAATTTCACGATCATAGGCGGCGGCGTGTCGGAAAGCGCTGACCAGCATGTCCACATCGCAGAAACGCCGGGCTTCAACATCGGCGCCGCCGGCCAGCCGCCGAAATGCAGGAACTCCATGCATTCTCACCGCACGGCGGAGGTGTTCTTCGTGCAAAGCGGCCGCTGGCGCTTCTTCTGGGGCCAGCATGGCACGGCCGGCGAGGTCGTGCTGGAGGAAGGCGATATCTTCAACATCCCGACAGGTATCTTTCGCGGCTTTGAGAATATCGGCACGGACTATGGGATGATCATGTCGATCCTGGGCGGCGACGATGCCGGCGGTGGCGTGATCTGGGCGCCGCACGTGCTGGAGGCGGCGAAGGCGCACGGCCTGATCCTGGCCGAGACCGGCGCGCTCTATGACACGGCCAAGGGCGAGCGGCTGCCGGACGGGGTGGGCCCCATGACCCCGTTGACGGACGCGGAGCTTAAGGCCTTTCCCGAGACGCCAGCCTCAGAGGTCGTGCCCCAGTTCGTGAAGCGTTTTTGGGACATGAAGGCGCTGTCGACCGATGGCCCGGCAACCGTCATCGGACCCGACAACGACGCCATGATCAGGGACCGTACCGGCTTCGAAGTCGCGTTCGTGCAGAACGGCGAGGACGACCCGTACATGACCGACAGAAACGAGATCTTAATGGTTCATCGTGGCCATTGGCGCTTGGCGTGGGATGGCGGGGAGGTGACGTTGGCCCCGGGTGACGTCTGCATGGTTCCGCCGGGCCTTCAACGGTCGCTGGCACCGAACCGCAGCGGCGACACCGCGCTGTTTCGGGTCCGCGACACCGACGATCCGCCCGGGCCAACGAGGACATAGGCCGGACCATGGGACGGATCGCAACCACACATGTCGGATCGCTGCCCCGCAGCCAGCGGGTCGTCGATTTCATCTTCGCCCGCGAACGCGGCGAGCCGTACGATCAAGATGCCTTCGACGCCTGCATGCGCGAGGAATGCGCCCGCACCGTCGCGCGCCAGGCCGAGGCGGGCATCGATATCGTGTCTGACGGTGAAACGTCGAAGATTTCGTATGCGACCTATGTGAAGGACCGCTATTCCGGCTTTGCCGGCGACAGCCCGCGCAACGCGCCGGCCGACCTGAAACTCTTCCCCGGCTTCTTGAAACGCCTCGCTGACAGCGGCGGCACGCCGCAATATGCCAGGCCGCAATGCGTCGGGCCGGTGGCGCCCAAGGATGAAGACGGGCTGCGGTCGGACATCGCCCACTTGAAGGCCGCGATCGAAGCAGCCGGCAAGTCGCGCGGGTTCATGAACGCTGCATCGCCAGGCGTGATCTCACTGTTTCTCCAAAACGCCTATTACCCCGACCGGGACGCCTATCTGGAGGCGTTGGGCGAGGCGATGAAGGGCGAATACGAGACGATCGTCACGGCCGGGCTGGACCTTCAGGTGGACTGCCCGGACCTGGCCCTGTCCCGCCACATGCTGTTTGCCGACCTCGAGGATAAAGACTTCGTCGCCATTGCCGAACGGCATGTCGAGGTTCTGAATGCGGCCCTGGCCAACATCCCGCCGGAGCGGGTGCGCGTCCATATCTGCTGGGGCAATTACGAAGGGCCGCATGTCTGCGACATCGACCTCGACAAGGTGTTCACGACCCTGATGAAGGTCCGCGCCGGCCACGTTCTGTTCGAAACCTCCAACCCGCGCCACGCCCATGAATGGACCGTGTTCAGGGATCGGCGGCGCGAGATTCCGGACGACAAGATCCTGGTCCCCGGCGTCGTCGACACGACGACGAACTTCGTCGAACATCCCGAACTGGTGGCCGAGAGGATCGGGCGCTTCGTCGACATCGTCGGTGCGGACCGGGTCATCGCCGGCTCCGACTGCGGTTTCGGCACCTTCGCCGGCTTCGGCGCCATCGACCCAGACATCGCGTACGCCAAGCTCAAGACCTTGGCGGAGGGGGCCGCCCTCGCCAGCGCCCGGCTCTAGCGTCCGGTTCCAAAGAGGTCTGTTAGCGGCCCACGAAAAAACCCATCAAGCCGTATCCCGGCCAGACATGGCAAGGGCAGACCGGACGGCCTGGATGATGTCCAGGCGCGATTGACCGCCGTCAGGGTCGCGGCCATTTGCCTGTCGGGATCGGCCGCGCCATCGCATCGACCTGCCGACGAGGTGGCGAACCTGGGCCTCCGTCAAACTGGGGTTGGCGGCAAGTACCAAGGCACAGGCGCCGGACACCGTAGGCAGGCTGGCGCCGCTATCCGCCACTGGGTCGAAGCCATGATCGACCCTGGTGTCGCAGGCTGCCGCAAGCGTATCGGGCAGGGTCTGTGGAAAGCCGGCGGTGTCCGCAGGGCTGTCAGACGCCACCACGATCACGCATCCTAGCCCGCCTCGGCCTGAGGTGCGGGCGCGTTCGAATTCCTCGGTGATGTCGTTCGATGGGGGGCCGCCGCCCCAGCGGTTGATCAGGATGTCGGCCCCGGCACAGCGAGCCCAGTTTATGCTGCGTGCAATCGTTGCATTGGCCGTTTTCCAATACCCCCCCGGAAGACCGGAGGGACCGAAACGAACGGCAAATGGCGGCACATCCGTATCGGTCATGGCTGTCGGCCGGTCGTTCGTGGCCATGATCGCCGCCAACTCCTCAGCCGCCCACTGCTCATCCGAGGGGTATGGAGCGAGCCGTTCAGGCGCCTCAAAGTCCTGGCCAACCGTGACGAAGTCCGGCTCGGCGAAACGAACCAGAGGATCGCCCTCCATGGCCGCGACCACGCTAAAGACATCCTGGCCGCAGCCGACAGTGCAGACGATTTTGTCGTCGCGCACCTCGGTCACGTGAAGGCCGTACCCTTCGGACACGGCGTTTCGATTGGCGGCATCGACCAGTCCGATGACTACCCGGTCGATGGCAAACGACCGATGGTGACCAGTCCGGAACACCGGCATGGCCAACAAGACGTTCGGACTGGAGCGAAGTTCAGCGATTGTCTCTTCGGTCGCGCGCACGTCGGATACGGTTGGCTGATGCTGTAACAGCGGCGTGGGTATTAGCGCGACATCTTCGTCCGGCAGTTCCAGACCGGCCACGCCAGTTCCCCCAAACCATGATTGGGCGGCCCGCAGCCTGGCACAACCGGCATGACCGCTTCTAAAACGAACAAGAATGAAGTCGGGGTCCAGGCACAGTGTTATCGCCTCGCCCTGCATCGAGTAGGAATAAGACATGATTTTATAAATCCCAAGAACATAGACTAACTCTCTTCGAAGAACGGACTTTCAAAACGCTGACAAAACAAAAATAGAATTACTGTAATACTAAACTGGCTTCTCAAGCTCAGGCCGCAATACACCGGCAGCAGCGATTTGGCGATGGTGTGTCTGGATTTCTAGTCTCGTGCGAACCAATGATCGTCAAAATTGCGTCAACGGCGCGCTCGCTGCGGGACTCCGCCCGAGCCTAGCGGAGAAGCCCTGCCCTATTCATCGCCCATGCGCAGCGCGGCGATGAAGGCGGATTGCGGAATCTCCACCTGGCCAAACTGGCGCATGCGCTTTTTGCCTTCTTTCTGCTTTTCCAATAGCTTGCGTTTGCGCGACACGTCGCCGCCATAGCATTTGGCGGTGACATCCTTGCGCAGGGCCGACACGGTTTCCCGCGCGATCACCTTACCGCCGATCGCCGCCTGGATCGCGACCTTGAACAGTTGGCGCGGGATCAGATCCTTCAAGCGTTCGCACAGGGCGCGGCCGCGCCGTTCGGCCTGGGCGCGGTGGACCATGATCGACAGGGCGTCGACCGGTTCGGCATTGACCAGGATCGACATCTTTACCAGGTCGCCTTCGCGATAGCCGTCCATCTGATAGTCGAAGCTGGCGTAGCCGCGGCTGATGGATTTCAGTCGGTCGTAGAAGTCGAACACGACTTCGTTGAGCGGCAGGCGATAGACCAGCATCGCCCGGTTGCCGGCATAGGTCAGCTCGACCTGCTCGCCCCGCCGCTCCGTACAGAGCTGCAGCACGCCGCCCAGATGTTCGTCGGGCAGCAGGATCGTCGCCTTGATCCAGGGCTCGGCGATCGAGGCGATTTTGACCACGTCGGGCATGTCCGCTGGATTGTGCAGTTCGCGCACCTCGCCGTCGGTCATGGTCAGGCGATAGACCACCGACGGTGCGGTGGTGATCAGGTCCAGGTCGAATTCACGCTCCAGCCTTTCCTGGATGATCTCAAGATGCAGCAGGCCCAGAAAGCCGCAGCGAAAGCCGAAGCCCAGCGCGGCAGACGTCTCCGCCTCATAGTGGAAACTGGCATCGTTCAGGGCCAGCTTGCCCAGGCTCTCGCGCAGCTTCTCAAAATCCGCGGCATCAACCGGGAACAGGCCACACCAGACGACCGGCACCGACGGCTTGAAGCCCGGCAGGGGTTCGGCGGTCGGCCGGCGGTCCTCGGTGATCGTGTCGCCGACCTTGGTTTCGGCGATGTCCTTGATCGAGGCGGTGATGAAGCCGATCTCGCCCGGCCCCAGCCGCTCGATCAGCACGCCCTTCGGCGTCATGAAGCCCACCCGGTCGACCAGATGGGCGCCGCCGGTGCCCATGAAGCGCAGCTTCTGGCCGACACGGATCTCACCTTCCATCACCCGCACCAGCACGACGACGCCGAGATAGGGGTCGTACCAACTGTCGACCAACAGCGCCTTCAAGGGCGCGTCGGCGGGTCCGGCCTTCGGCGGCGGCAACCTGGTGACGATCGCCTCCAGCACATCGTCGATGCCCAGCCCCGTCTTGGCCGAAATCTCGATCGCGTCGCTGGCGTCCAGCCCGATCACATCCTCGATCTGCTGGCGAATGCGCTCCGGTTCGGCAGCGGGCAGGTCGATCTTGTTCAAGACCGGCACGATCTCGTGGTCGGCCTCGACCGCCTGATAGACGTTGGCCAACGTCTGGGCCTCGACGCCCTGACTGGCATCGACCACCAGCAGCGACCCCTCGCACGCCGCGAGCGAGCGGCTGACCTCGTAGGAGAAATCCACATGGCCCGGCGTGTCCATCAGGTTCAACTGATAGGACTGGCCATCCTTCGCCCGATAGGCCAGGCGCACGGTCTGAGCCTTGATGGTGATGCCGCGCTCGCGCTCGATATCCATGCTGTCGAGCACCTGGCTTTTCATCTCGCGCGCTTCCAGGCCGCCGCAATGCTGGATCAGCCGGTCGGCCAGGGTCGATTTGCCATGGTCGATATGGGCGATGATGGAAAAATTGCGGATGCGCTCAGGCGCGATCGCGGTGGTATCGGTGCTCATCGTCGGCTCAAAGGGTCCTGCCACAAGCGATGCGGCGCCATGATGGGCGCCGCGTCGGATCGCCAGGAACATAGGCGGGCCGATGCCCGCCCGCAACGGGCTACGGCATCAGCCCGACTTGCGACGCTTCAGTCCGAGAACCGTCTCGCGGTGCAGGATGTAAAGCCCGCTTGCGATCACCAGCCCGCCGCCGACCAGGATCCATTCGTCCGGCAAGTCCTGCCACAACAGCCAGCCGATCAGCGTGCCCCAGATCATCTGGCTGTACTGGAACGGCGCCACCACGGCGGCCGGCGCGCGCCGCACGGCCTGCACCATCAACAGCGAGGCCAGCCCGCCCAGCGTACCGCCGATGGCGGACAGCGACAAATCGGCCAATGTCGGCGGCACGAAGTCGAAGGCGGTCAACACGCCGAACCACAGGGCCAGCGGTACCATTTGCGAGACGCTGAACGACGCCACAGGCTCCTGCGCGCCGTAGCGCCGGACCAGAATGACGGAGAGCGAGAACGCCGTCATCCCAATCAACGCCGCCAGGGTGCCCACGCTCACGAACCCGTCGGTGGGGCGCAGCATAATGATGACGCCGATGAAGCCGGCCAGCACCGCGCTCCAACGCCGCCGGCCGACGCGTTCGCCCAGCAGGGGCACCGACAGCGCGGTGATCAGAATGGGGGCCGCGAAAAAGATCGCGTAGACGTCCGTCATCGGCAGCAGCGAGAAGGCATAGATGCCGCCATAGGCGCCGATCACCGAAATGCCGCCCCGCGCGACATGCAGCCAGGGCCGGCGCGTTGCGATGGCGTGCCGGCCGCCATGGGTCGCGATGAAGACGGCGATCGGCCCCAGCGCGAAAAGCGCGTTGAAGAAAATGATCTGGTGCAGCGGATAGCCGGCGCTGAGCCATTTCAGCGTCGCGTCCATCAAGGTGGCACAGAAGAAGGTCAGCGCGGCAAAGCCGATGCCGACGACGATGTTGGGGCCGCCCCGCGCGCCGGCGGGCAACGCCGCCATTGCGTTGTTGCGTAGTGAGACGGCCACGGCCGTAACATCCAATCGAATTGAGTATGGTGGGACCGCCAGATCCCGAGACCGAAAGTCTAAGCCCGCTTTGTCGCCGCAGGCCCATCGTCGTTTTGCACGGGTGCATTGCAAATCGCGCGCGGGACCCGCCGCCCAAACCGTCACATTTGCGGCCGATGCTGTCCGGCTAGGCTCTTGGGGCGCGTCGTCTCACCAGGGCACCGGTCGACCGTCGCGGAAGAAGCCACCAGTCGGGCCATCATCGGGCAACGTCGCGGCCCAGACGATGCTCTTCGCACCAACGGCGACCGGCCGGCCACCCCCGCCGCCCATATCGGTCGCCGTCCAGCCCGGGCAAATCGCGTTGACCAGAAAACCCTCGGACCGTAATTCGGCCGCCATGGTCCTGGTCAGCGCGTTCAACGCGGCCTTTGTCACGTGATAGGCCGGCGTGCCCGCCCCCATGGAAGCGAGCGAGCCACTTTCGCTCGAAACGTTCACGACGCGGGGCGCGCTTGATGTGCGCAAGCTGGGCAACAGCGCATTGGTCAGCCGCCACGGCCCCATCAGGTTGGTGCGCCAGGCCTCGTCGACCGTGGCAAAGTCAGCCGTGATCGCGCGCTGCCACGTATCGTAGTGGATGGCAGCGTTGTTGATCAGCACGTCCAGCCTCGGCTGGTCACGCGCGACGATCGCGGCCGCCGCGACAATCGACTCTGCGTCGGCGACGTCCAAGGGCAGTGCGACAGCGTCGATGCCGTCTCCCCGCAGACGGTCGGCGGTCTCCGCCGCCTTTGCAGAGTCACGGACGCCGAGCAGAACGCGGAAGCCCATGGCGCCGAGCTGACGAGCCACCTCCAGTCCAAGACCACGATTGGCACCCGTGATCAAAGCGATCCTCTCGGGCTCAGTCATTGCTGCCGCTCCGCCGCCATCAATGCGCCTATTCCGCGCCCAACGTATCGTCGCCCACGCACGCGCTTCGCGAGATGATCTGGGGGGCGTAACCCGCCGGCTTGTCGCCCACCGTGGCGCCGCCATTCAGCATGCCCTGCATGTCCGGCGCGAAGAAGGAATAGGGGAACCGCTTGGGCGTGGCACTGACGGCATCGAGGCGATCCAGCAGGTCGCCAGGGATCTCAAAATCCAACGCTGCCAAATTATCCTGCAATTGGTGCAGCTTCGTCGCGCCGATCAGCACCGACGCAATGCCGGGCCGATTGGCGACCCAGTTGACCGCGACCTGGGCCATCGACCGCCCAAGCTCATTCGCGACCTTTTCCAGTTCCGCCACGATCGCCCAGTTTCGGTCGGTGAATTTGTCGAACGCAGGATTGCCGGTGCTTGCCGTGGTGATCAACCGGCCCTCGCCCTCAGGAAGCGCCCCTTGGCTCGGCTTGTACTTGCCGGACAGCAGACCGGAGGCAAGCGGGCTCCAGACCATGATGCCCATACCGTGACGGGTGCCAAGATCGACAAACTCGTCCTCGATCGACCGTTCGGTCAGACTGTACTCAAGCTGCAAGGCCGATAGCGGCATGTACCCGCAATGCTCGGCAATTGCCTGGCCGCGCGAGGCGTACCAGGCCGGCACGTCGGAAAACCCGACATGGCGCACCTTGCCCGATGTCACGAGATCGTCGAAGGCGCGCATGACCTCCTCGACCGGCGTCACCCGATCCCAGACATGCAGGATGTAAAGATCGATGTAGTCGGTGCGCAGGCGTTTCAGTGATCCCTCGACCGCATGCATGATCTTCTTGCGGCCATTGCCGCCGGCATTCGGATTGCCCGGTTCGGCGCTGTAGCCAAACTTGGTGGCGATGACCGCCCGGTCTCGCAGGCCGGCATCCTCAACATAACGGCCCAGCATCTCCTCGGAGTGGCCGTTGGTGTAGAGGTCGGCGGTGTCGAAGAAGTTGCCGCCAGCCTCGACATAGGCATCGAATATTTGGCGAGAGACAGCGTCGTCAGCGCCCCAGCCCCAAACCTCGCCGAATGTCATCGTGCCCAAGGCCAGGCGGCTGACTTTCAGGCCTGAGTGGCCCAGCGTGTAGTACTCCATGTGTCCCTCCATCGGCTAAAACTGATGGACACCAGATGGTGTCGGCGGCCCGGCGGCGATTGAACCGGCCTGCGCTTGTTTTGAACGATCGTGCTGCCGCGATCAGGCGGTCATCGACGTGCGATAGGCCATCGGCGTCTGACCGTGCATCGATTTGAACACCCGGCTGAAATGGGCCTGGTCGGCGAAGCCGCAAGCGATGGCGATTTCGGCCAAGGGCCGATCCCGATCGGCCAGCAGCTTGCGCGCCTGCTCCGCCCGATAGCTGGTGACGTACTGCATCGGGCTTTGGCCGATGGTGCGCTTGAACAGCCGGGCGAAATGCGACGGACTCAAGGCCGCCTCCGACGCCAGGTTTTCCAGCGAGATGGGGTTGCCGAACTCCGTCGCGATGAAATCGAGCACCCGCTTGTAGCGACGGGTCGGGAATCCTTGCTCGGCCTCAAGATCGTAGCGATCACCATAGCGCTGGATCAGCTTGATCAGAAACACGCGGGCCAGGGATTCGAACATCAAGGCAGAGCCCAGATCGTCGGAAGCCAAGGCATCGCGCAGCATGACGCCCGCCTGGCAAATGTCCGGATCGGCGAATTGCGGCAGGTTCTTCAACTGGGTCGCCGTCAGGAGGATGCCGACCTCGCTTTGCGCAAACCGCTCCAGCTTCTCCGGCTCCAGCGTGATCACGATGACCTTTGACCGGGCGTGCCAGCGCCAGCCGGATCGAACGCCCGCCGGCGTGACGACGATTTCGTCCTTGTGATAGGTGAAGTCGCGATGCGCCCCGTCGCGCCAGTTTTCCACCCGGTGCGGCTGTTCGCGCAGGTTTAAGAGTACATGATGCTGGCCGAACGCGGCCTCCGGCATTGTCGCCGGCGCCGCCTCGAAATACTCCAACGTCAGCAGCTCCGCCGCGGACGGCCGCGCCAAGTGCGCGCTGTCGAGCAGTGGCGGTTCGGGATAGATGTCCTGATAGCGGTTGGGCATCCGGACGATATCGGCAAATAGGCCGCAAAGGACAACCCGTCTCGGTGTCGATCGTTGCCTGCCTGTCGCGGTCCGTCAACAATGGCCCATCGCATTTGCTGCGGGAAATGGCGAGGGAGGGCTTGGTCATGAACGAACTGACTGTCGGCAGCCAACGAAACGGCGACCGTCCATGAAAGAGTATTTCGACACAAACCAGCGCCGGTGGGACGAAGCCGTTGGCATCCATCTGAAATCGACGACGGGCGCCTATCGGCTGGACGATTTCCGCGCTGGTGAGGACATTCTGCTGCCGATCGAAAGCGCCGAGATCGGCGATCTCGCCGGCAAGCGCCTACTGCATCTGCAGTGCCATTTCGGGCTCGATACGCTGAGCCTGGCCCGCCGCGGCGCCAGCGTCACCGGCCTCGACTTTTCGCCCAAGGCGATCGACGCGGCACGGGCGTTGTCGCAGGAGACGAGCGTGCCGGGCACGTTCGTCCTGGGCAATGTCTATGACGCGCCGAGCCTGATCGACGGCCAGTTCGACGTGGTCTACACGACCTGGGGCACGACCGTCTGGCTGCCGGACATCACGCGATGGGCGGAGATCGTCGCCCACTTCCTCAAGCCCGGCGGCTATCTCTACAAGCTCGATGGCCACCCTGCGGCGCTCATGCTTGAAGAGGACAAGGACGGAAAGCTAACGCCAACCTATCCGTGTTCTACAAGCGACACCCCGCTGATCTTCGATGACGAAACGACCTATACCGGCGACGCCGACACGCTGACGAACACGCGCAGCTATGAGTGGATCCACGCGCTGTCGACCATTGTGAATGGCTTGATCGGCGCCGGGCTGACGCTGGACTTCCTCAACGAACACGACCGTCTGGCCTGGAAACTGTTCTCATGCATGCAAGACGCCGGTGAACACATGCTGAAGCTGCCGCCGGAGATGCCGTCCTTTCCCCTGGCGTATTCGGTGAAGGCCTCAAAACCCTGAAACGGCGACCGACGTCTGCCGCCGCTGGTGGTAGGGGCTTTGATCGGCGGCCGGCACGCCGCCCCACCGCTCGATCGCGCCGCGCATGACACCGCGCGCGGTTCGGTCCAGCCAGACGGCTTGCAGGCGGGTCGGGTCTTCGCCCGGCATTTCCAGGCCGTCGGCGGCGGCCGGGCGAAAGCCGAACTGGCCGTAATAGGCAAGGTCGCCGACCAGCAGCACCAGCCGATGGTTGGCCCAGGCGGCCATGTCCAGGCTGCGCCAGATCAGGGCCTTGCCGATGCCCTTGCCCTTCAGTTCCGGCCGGGCGGCCACCGGCCCCAGCAACATTGCCTTGCGGCCACCAACGGATACCGGCCAGTAGCGGATCGTTCCCAGCACGGCATCGTCTGCATCCGCGCGCGCCACCAATCGCAGATAGGTGTCGGGCGCCACGCCCTGGCGATAATGGTAAGACCGCTTGGCATGCCGTCCCGATCCGCCGAAGGCGGCGTCCAGCAATTCTTCTATGGCGGGCCCGTCACCGGGCCTTTCCGTGGTGATGTGGAACATCGAGGTACCTGACCGACAAAAAAGCCACCCTGGTCGGGCGGCGCTGGCTTGTCCGGTCTATCGGGGTTCGGGTGGCAACCTACCCCAGGGCCGAGCCAAAACGCCGCAACGGGTCGAACCCGCGCGTGCGTCGTCGTCGGCTGAAGATTACGTGTCTGGTCATGGGGCCGCATGGTTGGGGCCGGATCGCCGGCTTGTCAACAGGAAACAGGGGTCGCCGCCGCGAGGGCAGCGCGGCTCTCACGGGTCGATGATGGCACTGAAGTACCGCGTCTCATAGTGTCGCAGGTCTTGGCGGATGCGGACAATTCATGGCATCAGAAAGCCCATGTCGTTTCGCCGTCGCCGATCATCCCGCCTTGTGCGCGGGGGCAGCACGCTGGCCATGCTGGCCCTGGTGCTGGCGACGCTGCTGCCCTACGACAGGCCGTCCCAACGCTGGGTCCAAAGCGACGCGGGTCAGTGGTTTCAGGTCACTGAGCTTGCCGGCTGGCTGTGCCTGCCGGGCACCTCGACGCCGCGGGGCGATCGGGGCTCGGGCGACGGCTTCGACCCCTTCTGCGGCCTGTGCATCATCGGCGCCAGCCTGACGCCCACGGTTCCCGACCCCATGCCGTTTGTTCTGCCGGCCGGCTGCCAGACCGATCCGGGTTTGTGGCCGGAGACACTGGTTGCCGACCACCGGCCGGACGAGCGGCCGCCGGCCCGCGCGCCGCCCGTCCTCCTTCGATTGACCTGACTGCAACCGGCGCCCCCTAGGACGCGCCGGAACCCTTGCCAATCGAAGGAAGAAACATGTTCAAAGGTATGAAATACGTCCGCGCCGTCATGATCGTTTGGGCGGCGCTGATGGGAATGGCCCAGGCCCACGACTACGAGGTCGGCGCGCTGACCATCACCCACCCGTGGAGCCGGGCAACGGCGGCAAGCGCCGCCAACGGCGTCGCCTACATGGCGATCACCAACAACGGTTCCAGCGACGATGTCTTGATCGCGGCCGAGGCGCCCGTGTCCAACCGAACCGAGTTGCACACGCATGAGATGACCGACGGCGTGATGCGGATGCGCCCGGTCGAGGGCGGAATTACAATCCCGGCAGGCGAGACCATCTATCTGGAGCCGTCCGGCCTGCATGTGATGCTGATGGGGCTGGATGACCGGCTGGTCGAAGGGGAACTGTTCCCTCTGACCCTGACGTTTCAAAACGCCGGCACCATCGAGGTCGAGGCCGCCATAGAGGGGCCCGGCGCCGTTTTGGACCTTCATTCGGACCACTGAAGCTTGGGGTCAGGGTCGGCGCCGGACAGCGGCGCCCGCCCGACCCAAGCGACGCCTCATGCGAGGATCACGATGAACAGAAATATGGTTTTGACCGGTGTCGCCAGCGTCACGGTGGCGGCAATCGCCGTGGCGGCCGGCATCTATTTCACCCGCGCGCCGGCGTTCGAACCCGTCGGCCTTATGCCGCCGGCCGACCTCGGTGGCGCCTTCACGCTTGTCGACAGCGACGGCGCCGACTTCAGCAGCAGCGAGCTGTCGGGCAACGGCGCCATGCTCTATTTCGGCTTCACCTACTGCCCCGACGTGTGCCCGACCGAACTCGCGCGTGTCGCCGGCGCGGTCGACCAGTTGGCCGAGGAGGGCATTGCGGTCACGCCGGTTTTCATAACCGTGGACCCCGAACGGGACGGGCCCGAGCTGGTTGGCGACTATGCCGACCTGTTTCACCCGGACATGATCGGCCTGACCGGCAGCGTGGAACAGATCGAGCAGGTCGCGGAGCAATACGGCGTCTACTACCGTCGGGTCGAGGATGACTCGGCGACCGACTATTTGCTGGATCACAGCTCGTACATCTATCTCTTGGATCCCACCGGCCGACTGGTCTGGATGTTCCGGCCCACGGACGGGGTCGACGCCATGGTGCAAACGATCGTCGAGGCAGCGGCGTAGGGTTTCGTCTTACGGGAACTCGATCCGGCCGATCGTGAAGTTGGGGCGCGCGCCGGTTACGGCTGGATCATCCACGCGGCCGGGGTATCATGGGCGCCTGGCCGCCCTCGGCGAACGCTGTTTCGTCCCTCCCGCAACGTCCGTCGATGGCGGGCGCCGGATCCAAGCGGCGTCAACGGATCGAGGAGGTTGCCTTGGCACCGCAGACCAAAGACAAGGCGCAGCCCGCCGCGACCAACACGCCTGACCCGGACGCGGTCAACCGCTTGACGCGGCTTGCGGCGAACCGGGTCGCGATCGAAGAGGTGTCGCCGTCGGTCGATGGTGGGCGATTTGCCGCCAAGGCGGTTGCCGGCCATCGGTTTGTCGTCGAAGCCGACATTTTCTGCGACGGGCATGATGTGTTGCAGGCCGCCCTGCTGATCCGTCGGCACGACGGCGCGGACTGGTCGGAAGTGCCGATGCGGCCGATCGGCAACGACCGTTGGCGCGGCGTGGCGACCTTCGACGAAATCGGCGCGCACGCATTCACCATCCGGGCCTGGCGCGACCTGTTCGCCACCTGGCAGGCGGAGGTCACCAAGAAACACGACGCGGGCCTGTCGCTGACCCTGGAACTTCAAGAAGGGCGCGCGCTGGTCGAGAACACAGCCGACGCCGCCAAGGGCCTCTCCGCCGAGGACCAAAAGGCGCTTGCCGGGTTGGTTGCAAA
Source organism: Pseudomonadota bacterium (assembly GCA_039177555.1). Lineage (GTDB taxonomy): Bacteria > Pseudomonadota > Alphaproteobacteria > DSM-16000 > Inquilinaceae > JANQGH01. The sequence continues at coordinate 20,110 of JBCDFV010000057.1, forward strand.
CCTTAACGCTGCCACCGCCGACGGCGACCTGTTCAACGTCCTGATGACCGATGAGACGACGGCACTGATGCGGCGTGCGGGTCTGCGCACCAACTTGTCGAGCCTGGAGGCGCCGATACCGGCCTGGGTCGACCGCGAACGGGCGCTGTTCTCCGCCTGGTACGAGCTGATGCCTCGCTCCATGGCTTTCTCAGAAGAACGGCATGGCACCTTCGACGACGTCATCGCGCACCTGCCTTACGTGCGCGATCTCGGGTTTGACGTCTTGTACTTTCCGCCGATCCACCCGGTCGGCAAGACCAACCGCAAGGGTCGGAACAACGCGCTGCGTGCGGGGCCGGACGATCCGGGGTCGCCCTATGCGATCGGCGCCGAAGATGGCGGGCACGACGCCATCCACGCCGAACTGGGCGACTTTGAGAGCTTCGAACGGCTGGTCGCGGCGGCGGCGGACCATGGGCTGGAAATCGCGCTCGACTTCGCCATCCAGTGTTCGCCGGACCATCCATGGCTGAAAGAACATCCCGAATGGTTCGATTGGCGGCCCGACGGCACCATAAAATTCGCCGAGAACCCGCCGAAGAAGTACGAAGACATCGTCAACGTCCATTTCTATCGGGACGCCATCCCGTCGCTCTGGTTCGCGCTGCGCGACATCGTCTTGGGCTGGATCCGGCGCGGGGTGAAGATCTTCCGGGTCGACAATCCGCACACCAAGCCCCTGCCGTTTTGGGAGTGGCTGATCGCCGAGGTGCACGCCAAGCACCCCGAGGCCATCTTCCTGGCCGAGGCCTTTACCCGGCCGAAGATGATGAAGCGGCTGGCCAAAGTCGGCTTCACCCAGTCCTACAGCTACTTCACCTGGCGCAACACCAAGCACGAGCTGACGGAATACCTGACCGAACTGACGGAAGGCGACATGCCGCAGATCATGCGGCCCAACTTTTTCGTCAACACGCCGGACATCAATCCGGTGTTCCTGCAAACCGGCGGGCGTGCGGCCCACCGCATACGGCTGGTGTTGGCCGCGTCACTGTCGAGCAATTACGGGCTCTATAACGGCTTTGAGGTCTGTGAGGCGGCACCGGTTCCGGGCAAGGAGGAGTATCTCGACAGCGAGAAGTATCAGTTGCGGGTCTGGGACTTTGACCGACCTGGGCACATCAAGGACGACATTCGCCTGGTGAACCGTCTCCGCCGCGACCATACCGCGCTTCAGCAGATGGCGGGCCTGAGGTTCTACAACGCCTGGAACGACACCATCCTCTATTACGCCAAGTTCACCGCCGATCTTTCGGATTTCATTCTGTTTGCTGTCAGTCTCGATCCGCACAATCCCCAAGGGGCCACCATCGAGGTCCCACTGTGGGAGTTCGGCCTGCCCGACGATGCGGTGGTCGAGGGCAAGGACCTGGTGACGGGCGGCGATTTGCGCTGGGAGGGTAAGATGCAGCAAGTCTGGTTGACGCCGGAGGACCGGCCGTACGCGATCTGGTCCCTGAAGAACCCCTCGGCCGGGTAGGACCGATGGAGACGGCGACCGCAACGCCGGATGCCCAGCCGGCCGACGGCGTGATGATCATCGATCGCAGCCAGCACGACTGGTACAAGGACGCGATCATCTATCAGTTGCATATCAAGGCCTTCCAGGACGCCAACAATGACGGCATTGGCGACTTTCAGGGCCTGATCCAGCGGCTGGATTATGTCGCCGAACTGGGCGTCAATACGATCTGGGTGCTGCCCTTCTACCCCTCACCCTTGCGCGACGACGGTTACGACATCGCCGCCTATGAGGCGGTCAATCCCAGCTATGGCGAGGTCGAGGATTTTCGTCTGTTCGTCGAAGAGGCGCACCGGCGCGGCATTCGGGTGATCACCGAGCTGGTCATCAACCATACATCCGATCAGCACCCGTGGTTTCAGCGTGCCCGTGAGGCGCCGGCCGGCAGTATGGAGCGCGATTTCTACGTCTGGTCGGACAGTGACGAGAAGTTCCCCGAGACCCGGATCATCTTTATCGACACGGAGAAGTCCAACTGGACCTGGGATGCGACGGCGGGCGCGTATTACTGGCACCGTTTTTATGCCCACCAGCCCGACCTCAACTTCGACAATCCGGAGGTGCTGAAGCAGGTCCTCAAGATCATGCATTTCTGGCTCGACATGGGGGTCGACGGGCTGCGGCTGGACGCCATCCCCTACCTGGTCGAGCGCGAGGGCACGAACAACGAGAACCTGCCGGAAACGCACGACGTCCTGAAGAAGATCCGGGCCGAACTCGATGCCCACTACCCGGATCGCATGCTGCTGGCGGAGGCCAACCAGTGGCCGGAGGACACGCGGCCCTATTTCGGCGACGGCGACGAATGCCATATGGGCTTTCACTTCCCGCTGATGCCGCGCATGTACATGGCCCTGGCCCAGGAGGACCGCCATCCGGTCACGGACATTCTGCGCCAGACGCCGGAGATCCCGGAGAATTGCCAATGGGCCATTTTCCTGCGCAATCATGACGAGCTGACGCTGGAAATGGTCACCGATGAGGAGCGCGACTACATGTGGTCGTTCTACGCGTCGGATCGCAGGGCGCGGATCAATCTCGGCATCCGACGCCGTCTGGCGCCCCTGCTGGACAACGACCGGCGCAAGATCGAGCTGATGAACGGCCTGCTGTTTTCGATGCCTGGCACGCCCGTGATCTATTACGGCGACGAGATCGGCATGGGCGACAACTACTATCTGGGCGACCGGGACGGTGTGCGCACGCCGATGCAATGGTCGGCGGACCGCAATGGCGGCTTTTCCAGGGCCAACCCGCAGCAGCTTTATCTGCCGACCATCCAGGACCCGGTCTATGGCTACGAGGCGGTCAATGTCGAGGGTCAGGCCTCAAGCGCCGGCTCGCTGCTGAACTGGATGAAGCGTACGATCACGATCCGCAAGCGACACAAGTCGCTCGGGCGCGGTAGGCTGGATTTCATCTATCCCCGGAACCGCAAGATCCTGGCCTACACCCGCACCCGTGACGACGAGATCCTGCTGTGCGTCTTCAATGTCAGCCGAACAGCCCAGGCCGTGGAATTGAACCTTGCCGATCATCGCGGCCGTATACCGGTGGAACTCGACGGCGGTACCACCTTTCCGCCGATCGGCGATCTGCCCTACATG
>JBCDFV010000058.1:0-23214 GCA_039177555.1 Pseudomonadota bacterium
ATGATCAGAAGGTCGGTCGAGATGGACATTGTATTAAATATATAACAGATTATCGGCGGATGGCCCCGTCTTCAAAACGGTTGCACAGACGACCGGAAGGGTGGGCACACGAGGAGGCAGCGCATTCATGTCCAACCCGGACCAAGCCGATAGTCCAGACTTGTCGGGCCCGCGCCTATGGCTCGATTGGGGTCGGCGCCTGTTCTTCAGCCTGTGCGGCCTGACGCTGATCTTGTTCACGGGGCTGGTGCTCTACTCCGTCATCGCCCGCTACTTCTTCAATGCGCCGCCGATCTGGGGCGAGGACGTGCCCAAGCTGCTGTTCGTCTGGCTGACCTTCGTCGGTGCGGCATTTGCGGGCATGATGGGCATGAACATCCGGGTCACCTATCTGGTCGACAAGATGACACCGTTGGTCCGGCGCCGGGTTGAGATCGCGATGCATGTCATCGTCTGCTTTCTCTTGGTGCTGATCCTTTGGTATTCCGTGCCAATCATCGAGCTGACCAGTCGGGGCACGATGCTGTCGACGGGCTGGTCAAACGCGCTGACCTACCTTGCCTTGCCGACGGGCGCGGCCCTGACGCTGGTCCACCAGATCTGGCGCGTCGTGAAGCTTGCCCGAGGCGGAGCCGACGACCCGCCGGGCGACGAAAGCACGAGCGGTTTCTGACCCATGCTTTTAACCGCGATGATCCTGCTGCTGTTCGTCTTTGTCTTTTTGGGCATGGACATTGCCTGGGCAATCGCGACGGCGGCGCTCGGTTTCATCGCACTGTCGCAGTTCGGCGATTCGCCGGTGGCCTTCGTGCTGTTCGTCCAGCAAATGACCAACGGCGTCGACAGTTTCGCATTGCTGGCCGTGCCGATGTTCATCTTTGCCGGCGAACTGATGACCGCTGGCGGCGTCACCAAACGGTTGATCCAGTTCGCCTACACGCTGGTGGGGCATCGACCGGGCGGACTGGCCAATGTCGGCATCACGTCGAACTTCGTGATGTCCGGCGTCTCCGGCTCTGCCCTGGCGGACGCCGCCGCTACCGGGTCGGTTCTGATACCCGAAATGAAGCGGCGCGGCTATCCGCCCGCCTATAGCTGTGCAGTGATTGCCGCCGGCGCGACCATGGGCCCGGTCATTCCGCCCTCGATTTCGTTCATTCTGCTTGGCGCGATCGTCAATTTGTCCGTTGGCCAACTGTTCCTGGCCGGCATCCTGCCCGGCATCTTGATGTTCGCCTCGCTGTTGATCGCAAGCCGCTTCATGGCCTTGCGTATGGGCCTGCCCGTCGAGGAAAAGATCATGGGGCGCGAGCGCTGGCTGGCCCTGGCCGGCGGCATCCTGCCCTTGCTGGTGCCAATCTTGGTCATCCTGTCGAAGGTCATGGGCATCGCCACTCCGACCGAAGCCGCCTCGCTGATCGTGCTCTACACCGCCATCATTGGCGTTGTGGTCTATCGGACGCTGGGGCCACGGACCTTTCTGCGCGCGGCCGGACGTGCCGCGCTGATCTCCTCGGTCGTGATGCTGACGGTCGCGACCAGCCAGATCTTTGCCTCGCTGGCGGTGCTGGCCCATCTCGGCGCCATCCTGACCAGTGCGATGCTGGCCATCTCGGAAAACCCGATGGTCCTGCTGCTGATGATCAACATCATCCTGCTGATCATGGGCATGATCATGGAGCCCCTGCCGGTGATGCTGATCCTGGCGCCGATCCTGTTCCCGCTGATGGCCGGGATGGGGGTCGACCCGATCCATCTCGGCGTCGTTGTCGTTCTAAACCTGATGATCGGCATGGTGACGCCGCCCATTGGGCTCAACCTGTTCGTCATGTCGCGCATCGGCGGTGTCGGCGTGATGGAGATCTTCCGCGCGGGCATTCCGTTCATGGCTGCCCTCGTCGTTGCCTTGGCACTGGTCACTTACGTGCCTTGGATCACCACGGCCTTGCCGATCTGGCTGATGCGCTAGGGGGCATCGGCAGGGCGACCGCCTTAATCACCAAGAAGGGATGAGCCTCATGTCTTTTAAACTTTCTCGCAGGAACTTCACGACCGGGTCGGCGGCCCTCGCGGGCGCGGCCATGCTGCCGTTGGGCTCCGCACAGGCGCAGGCCAGCGTGCTGCGCTACGGCAATGCCGGCAACATCGACACCCTGTCGAACCAGTTCAACCTGCGCCTGGCCGACACGCTGATGGAGCGCACCAACGATGAGTTGGGCATGGAGATCTTCGCCGGCACGCTCGGCGGCGAGCAGTCGCTGATCGAAGGCATGGCGCTGGGCACACTGGATATGTACAACGGCGCCTACACGGGCACCCGCGAGTTCGACATTCTTTACAGCCCGTATTTCTTCCGCGACGGTTCACACGCCGGCGCGGTCATGGCAGGCGCGATCGGCGATCAGGCATCGCAAGTGTTGCAGGAACGCTATGACGCGCGCCTGCTCGGCGTTGGCCGCCTGGGCACCTACAATCTGATGCTGAAGGAGCCGATCAGCTCGATCGAGGAGATCGCGGGCCGCAAGATCCGTACGCCGCAGATCGAAGGCTGCATCGCGTCGGTCGAGTCCCTGGGCGCCAACCCGACGCCGGTGGCGTTCAACGAGGTCTATCTGGCCCTGCAGCAGGGCGTCGTCGACGGGCTGGTCACGGCCTTGAATGTCGCCGTGGCGGTCCAGTTCTATGAAGTCTGCCAGTACGTCGTGGCCAACGATTTCGGCCAGGCCCTGGACAAGCAACTGATTTCAAACGCGTCCTGGAACGGCCTGTCTGCAGACCAGCAGAACGTGCTCGCCACCAGCTTCTCGGAGTTGGAGGAGGAGTACTATTACGCCGCCGGGGTGGCCGCCAAGCCCAACGATTTGGCGGCCTGGGAACAAGCCAACGGCGAAGGCAGCGTGATCACGCTGGACGAGGATCTCGACGGCGTCTTTGCCGACCTGAACCGGTCGCTTGCCGACGACGTTTATGGCGACGGCGCCTGGGAAGAGATACAGCGCGCCTAGCCCTAGAGGAAGGCGGGGCGGCCGTTTCTCGTCCCGCCTTCACCCGACACGAGACGGAAATCTATGAACACCACTGAGCCGGCACCTGAGCAGACCTTTTTCGACGACCCAGCTCTGGACGTCGCCGTGGCCATGATCATGACCTTGGCGACAGAACTCCAAGTCACGCGCGACCGCTTGCGCTCGCTGGAGGTGCAGTTGGAGAAGCAGGGTGTTCTTACGGCCGACGCCCTGGACGGGTACGCACCCGATGGCGACGAGGCAAAGCGGCTCAACGCCGACCGAGAGGCCTTCGTCGCATCGCTGTTCGACGTCATCAAGCGCCGCCAGGCATCCAAGGGCGCAGCCGACGATTTGATGGAGCAGGTTGGCTAGATTGCCGATGTCGCCTGTGTGGCAATCGGCGCTGCATCACTCCGAATAGGGTCCCGCAAAGCCGCCCTCCTCCGCCGCAACCGCCCACGCCTCCACAGCATCGATAAGGGTCGGACCGCCACAGGGCAGCAGCAGATAGCTCAAGCCCTCGGTCAAGGCATCGCGGGCGCCGCCGGCGGCCAGGAAGCGCTCGATGTGCAGCGCCATGCCGCGATGGCTGCGGCGGGCCGCGTGACAGACGGCGGCGCACAGATCGGTGAGCGCCGGGTCGATGCTGCCACGTGCTGTACCGACCAGGGCGAAATAGCGCTGATCCAGATCATCGGGCGGCGTCCAGTCGGCCCAATGGGCGCCGGCGAAGCCGGTCATGGCTTCGTAGGATTCGACCGCGCCGGCGATGGCCACCGCTTCCGACAGTGTCGCATAGGCGAGGCCCGCCGCCTCGGCCCGGCGGAGGTGGATCGTGCCATGTTCCTCGCGCGCGGCCACCAGCAAGGCGACCCAAACCGTCTCGCGCTCGGCAGCCGAGAGGATGCGCGGATCGAGCGTCAGCTTGGTGTAGAACGCGTCGTAGGCGCGCAGCAGGTCCGGGTCCGACGCGTCCAGCATGCGATGATAGGACAGCCGATAGCCGCGCTTCTTCTCCACGGTCTTCAGCGCTTCGGTTTCCGATGATGTCACGATGCGTCTCCCCCTTTGCCCGATGCCTCGTCATAACCGCCCTGCCCGGCCAGGTCGGCCCAGATCTTGAACAGCGGCGAGGCGTCGACCCTCCCGGCCAGAATGACCTCTCGCCAGACGCCGCAGGCATCGACGAACCGCGGCACGCTGCCGGGAAACATCGTTAACGACAGCGCCTCGGCCAAATCCAGCTCGTTCACTTCGGCCGCGTAAGCGTCTTCAATGGTCCACCCCAGATCGCGCCAGCGGGCCAGGCAAGCGGCAGTCGCGGCTTCGGCCATCAAAACCAGCCGATCCGACAGGTGCAGCCCGGCGAGACTGGACTGGCGCGCGTCCTGGCGCAGGCGCCTGGCGCTAAACCCGGGCAGATGGCCCTGCCAATGGTCGCCGACGAAATCGAAGGCGCGCGCCCCATAGCCCAAGGCGGCAATGCGCACCGCGCCTTCGACCTCTTCGTCGGTGCCGCCGGCGTCGCGGAACTTGGCGATGTGATGGGTCGCCAGCGCTTCGTCGGTAGCGATCAGAATCGCCAGCCACACGAACTCCTTGTCATGCGCGGTCAGCCGGCGCGGCGTGAGCGTCAAGGCCGTGTAGGCGGCGTCGTAGGCCGTCAGCATGTCCGGCGCGCTGATCGCCATCAGCCCATGATGCGGCAGCAGATAGCCGCGCTTGGCTCGGATCGTGTCCAGCCTTGCCAGTGCCGTCTCGGGCGTTTCCGGGTCGTCTTGATCCATCGTTTCTCTCGTGGCGCTGAAAGCCGTTGGGATGCGTTGCGGTCTAAGCTGTATGGTTTATGATACAGCTTGGCCAGCGGAAAGCGAATGCGGCCCATTCAACCAACGGAAGGCAAACAGGTCATGGCGCTTGATCCCCGCCCCTACCGGCCATTTCAGGCCTATCAGGACACGGTGCTCGACATGAAGCGCTATTGGACGCGCGAGCTTTACCCCGCGCTTCAGCAGACTTACGAGGCCAAGGCGGCCGACATGGACGGCCCCCCGCCCAAATCCGCGACGGAGGTCGACGCACTGCTGGCCGACGAGCCGCTGGCGCAGTATTTCGGCTGGCTGGAGCGCCATTTGCAGCGCATGAAATACAGCGGCCGTCTGGGTCTGGCGCCCGCCTTCGACCGCGATCGTGCCGACATCGAGACAGCGCTGGAAGGCCCGTTCGCCGATGGCGTTCTTGAGCTGACCGACGGGTTCGAACAGCCGGACTACTACACGGCCGTCGATATCCATCAACATCCCGGCGGGGTCTGGTCGGATGAGCTGGCCGGCGCGGTATACGAGCGCGGAGCGCGGACGACCACGCCGCTGATGGGCCGGGATGCCGACCTGCATTACCGATTCACCGATCAGATCTTCGCGCGCGCCGGCGAGGCCAAGCGCCTGCTCGACATGGGCTGCGGCTTCGGCAAGAGCACGCGGCCCTTCTATACCGAGCGGCGGGACATGGAGGTGACGGGCGTCGATCTGGCGGAACCGTGCCTGCGGCTGGCCGCCCTGACCGCGACCGAGGATCAGGCGCGCAACGTGCACTATAGGCAGGCCGACGCGGCCGATACCGGCCTCGACGACAGCTCCGTCGATATCGTGACCTCGACCATGATGCTGCACGAGATGCCGCCGAAGCACATTCGCGCGGTGCTAAAGGAAGCAGGGCGCGTGCTGTCGCCGGGTGGCCTGTCGATCCATCTCGACTTTCTGTCGGAGGACGACCCTTTCACGCGCTACATCCATTACGGCCATGCCAGGCGCAACAATGAACCCTTCATGACGCCCCTGAACGAGATGGATTTGGACGAGGCCCATCGCGCGGCGGGGCTGGAGCCTCCGGAGATCATCCCGTTTGAGGAAATGCCCGGCACGCTGGACGCCGGCAATACGGACTGGCGCTTTCCCTGGGTCATCATCGTTTCTCGTAAGGCGGCCTGAACGACCATGGCACAACTGATCAATCTGGACCGCGCGCGTGAGCAGATGGGCCGCGAGGATCTGGACGCGCTCGTCCTGGTGACGCCGATCAATACGGCCTACGCCGCAGGCACTGCGTCGGAGTTCTTGCTCGGCCGGTTCGAGGACTGGACCACGGCCGTGGTGCTGGCGCGCGATCCCGGCATCGCGCCCGCGCTGATCATCCCAGAATTCGACCTGCCCTACCTGATCGAACAGCCGAGCTGGATCGAGGACGTGCAACTGTTCGGCAGCCCATGGTCCTCCGTCGGCGTGTTCATGGGCGAAACGCTGGAACGCGGCTTGTCGAGTGAGTTGCGGGTGGGGCTTGCCGAGGCAAGGGCCAGGTTCGGACCCAGTCAGCAAGGCAGCTTTCTCGACGGCTTGACCAAGGCGCTGCGCGACAGAGGGCTGGATGGGGCTGAGCTGGCGATCGACGATTTGCGCTTGGGACGTAGGCTGGAAGAGGCCGGCATCGGCCAGGCCCCCATCGGCGACGCGATTCAACTCATGCGGCGCATCCGCATCGTGAAGACGCCGGCCGAGGTCGAGCTGATCACCGTGGGCGCCGACATCAACGCCAAGGCTCTGGCGGCCGTAATCGCCGAGGGCGCAGACGGCACGCCGGAGGATGACTTGATCCGCGTCTACCGCAAGACGCTGGTCGATCACGACGCGCGCTGGCTGGGCGAGCGCGGCATGATGTTCGGCACCGGCGATGCCTCGACGTTCAGCCTGCCGGCATCCGCCGAGCGCTCGCTGACGCCGGGCGACGCGGTGGTGCTGGACTGTCTGGGCACCTATCAGGGCTATCACATGGATCTGGCCCGCACCGCCGTGGTCGGCGATCCGACGGCGGACCAGAAGCTGCGTTATCGCGCCGTGGTCGATGCCTTGGAGGCGGTCGAGGACGCCATGAGGCCTGGCGTCCATACCGAGGATCTGCGCGAGTTGACGCGCGCCACCGTCGCCAAGCACGGTCTGCGGCGCGAGCTTGTCTCGGTCACCACCCATGGCATCGGTTTCGAAGTGTTCGAGTTTCCGCACGACAACAGCCTGGTCGAGGGCTATCCGCTGGAGCTGGGCATGGTGGTGAACACCGAGGTGTTCTATCGCGACCCAGACCTGGGCGCCTTTCACCTGGAAGACAGTGTCGTGGTCGAGGCCGATGGTTGCCGCATCCTGCGCCCCGTCGACCGCGATCTCGTGGTCTTCCAATGAGCGGGCCGTACGAACTCTCCGGCAAGAAGCTGCTGGTGGTCGGCGCCGGCAGCGGCATCGGCCTGGCCACCGCCCACCAGGCCGTCGTGGGAGAGGCCAAGGTCGCCGCGACCGTCTTCGACGAGGACCAGCAGGCAACCGTCGATGCGACCGGCGTGGCTTGGTCCATTGTGGTCGATGTCCGCGATGAGGCCGTGGCAACAGCCGTTGAGGACGCTGCCGACACGCTGGGTGGCCTGGACGCCGTCATTCTGACGGCCGGCATTTTCGACTATCGCAGCATTACCGACACGCAGCCCGACGACTGGCAGCGCATCATCGATACCAATCTCGGCGCCGCCTATCGCGTCAGCCGGGTGGCGGTGTCCCTGTTCGAACGCCAGCGGCGCGGCAGCCTGGTTCTGGTCTCCAGCCAGGTCGGCATCATCGGCCATCCCCGTGCGGCGGCCTATGCGGCGTCCAAGGCCGGCATCAACGGGCTGGTGCGCGCGCTGGCGCTTGAACTGGCACCGTTTGGGGCCCGCGCGAACGCGGTGGCCCCAGGGCCAATCGCGACGCCGATGACTGAAACCGCGCGCGGCGATCCCGATCGGCGGCAATGGCTGATCGATCAAATCCCTCTCGGCCGCTTTGGCGAAGCTGACGAGGTCGCGCGGGTTCTCTTGTTTCTCGCCTCCGACGCGGCCTCCTATGTCACCGGCCAGGTGCTGCCCGTCGATGGCGGCGTGACGACCCGATGATCGACAAGTACTACGTCCAGCCGGACGACGAGTTGGAGGACATGCAGCCCCAGCTCAAGCGGGACCGCGAAACCGGCGAGACCGTCGAGGACGCGACCCGGGTCGCATCTTGACCGGCCTGCCGAACGAAGCCGACTACGTCGTGGTCGGCGCGGGCACAGCCGGATGCATCGTCGCCGCCCGCCTGGCCAAAGCGGGCCACAGCGTCGTCCTGATCGAGGCTGGCCCCAAGGCCAGGGCCCCCTTGCTGTCGGTCCCGATCCTGACCGGCTATTTCCTGCGCTCCAACAGGTACAACTGGCACTTCCGGTCCGAGCCCGTGCCGGCTTTGAACAACCGCCGCATCGACTGGCCGCGTGGCAAGGTGGTCGGCGGGTCGGGCGCGATCAACGGCATGGTCTATGCGCGCGGTCTGGCGTCGGATTATGACCGCTGGGCGCAGACGGGATTGACCGACTGGTCTTGGCAGCGTGTACGGCCGGTCTTCGAAGATCTTGAGCAACCGTCGGATGGCGGGACGCCAACCGGCCATGTCGCCGTCGATACGCCACACTGGTGGACGCCGTTGTTCGATGCCTTTCTGGCCGCGGCAAAGAGCGCGGGCCTCGGCCACACGGAAGACTTCAACGGCGACCAGCCGACGGGCGGCGGCCGCTATCGCTTCACGACCCATCGCGGCCACCGCGCCAACACCGCGCGAACTTTCCTGAAACCGGCGCTTGCCACCGGACGGCTGACGCTGGTGACCGACACCACCGTCTCAGGCATCGAGATCATCGACGGCCACGCAACGGGCATCCGCGTGCGTCGCGGCGGCGTCGAAGGCAAGATCGCGGCCCGTGCCGAACTGGTGCTGGCGGCCGGCACGGTAGGCTCGCCCCACCTCTTGATGCTGTCCGGCATCGGGCCGGGCGATGTGCTTCAGCAAGCGGGCGTTTCGGTGCGCGTTGAGCGCCCTGCCGTGGGCCAGAACCTGCAAGACCATGTCCTGGTCCGGGTCGAGCATGCCGCGCTGAAGCCGGGGCCGTTATGGCGATTGCTGCGTGCCGACCGGGCCGCGCTGGCTGTGACGCGGGCGATGCTGTTCGGAACCGGCCCGGCATCGGTATTCCCGCTGCTGGTCGGTGGCTTCTTCAAGTCGGACCCGGCCCTGGACGAACCAGATCTACAGGCCCATTTTCTGCCCGCCCTGACCAGCGCGACGGTCCGGATCAACCCGTTCAAGGCCCCGCCGGGCGCCGGCGAGCGGGATGGCTTCTTCGCCAATGTCGCCCGCATGCGGCCGGACAGCCGGGGACACATTGCGCTCGCCTCGGCCGATCCCCTCGCCCCGCCCCTGATCTTCCCGAACTATCTCGACAGCATGGCCGATCGTCAGGTCTTGCGTCAGGGTATCCGCGTGCTGCGACACCTGTTCGCACAGCCGGCCTTCGAGCCCTATCGCGGCCGCGAGCTGGCGCCGGGCGCCGAGGTGCAATCCGACGACGAGATCGACGCCTGGATCGCCGAAACCGCCAGCACGCAATACCACCCTGTCGGCACCTGCCGCATGGGCGCCGACCCCGAAGCCGTGGTCGATGGCGCCCTTCGCGTGCGCGGCGCCAGTGGCTTACGGGTCGCCGACGCCTCGGTGATGCCAACGATCACCAGCGCAAACACGCAAGCGCCGACGATGCTTATTGCGGAAATGACGGCTCGAGCAATCCTCTCAGATGCCGGCCGTTAAGGCTCCACGATGCTCAAAGAAAACCGGGCGCGACCGCTCTCAGGTCAGGCCGTGTTGTCCCATTTCCAGGAACTTGTCGCGCCGGTGCGATCGCAAGGTCGCGCCATCCAGGTGGCGCACCTCGGCCAGCGCCCGATCGATCGCCTCGCCGACCGAGGCGACAGCCTCGTCGCGGTAGCGGTGGGCGCCGCCCATCGGCTCCGGAATCTCGGCATCAATGACGCCGAGCTGCTTCAGGTCCTGGGCGGTCAGCCGCAGCGCTTGGGCGGCCTCGGCGGCCTGATCGGCGCTGCGCCATAGGATCGAGGCACAGCCCTCCGGCGAAATTACCGAGTAGACCGCGTGCTCCATCATCAGGACGCGGTCGGCGGTGGCGATGGCGATCGCGCCGCCGGAGCCGCCTTCGCCGATGATCACCGAGACGAACGGCACCTCGACGCGCAGGCCGGTTTCGATGCACCGCGCGATCGCCTCAGCCTGTCCGCGCTCTTCCGACGCCACGCCGGGATAGGCGCCCGACGTGTCGACCAGGCTGATGATCGGCAGCTTGAATCTTTGGGCCATAACCATCAGGCGCTCGGCCTTGCGGTAGCCTTCGGGCTTGGCCATGCCGAAATTGTGCCGCACCCGCTCTTCGGTATCGCTGCCCTTTTCCTGGCCCAGCAACATGACCGAATGGCCGCGAAACCGGCCGATGCCGCCGACAATCGCGCGATCCTCCGCGAAGGCCCGATCGCCCGCCAGCGGCGTAAACTCCTCGATCAGCTCATTGACGTAGTCGTGAAAATGCGGGCGGTTCGGGTGGCGCGCGACCAGCACCTTCTGGGCCGGCGTCAGCTTCTCATAGGTCTGCCGCAATAGCCGATCGACCTTGGACTGCAGGCGCGCGACTTCGTCAGCGATGTTGATGTCGCCGTCGTCGGACAGGTGCCGCAACTCCTCGATCTTGCCCTCAAGCTCGGCGATCGGCTTTTCGAATTCAAGGAAGGTTTGCATGCGGTGAAAAGCACTCCGTGGCGGCACCGGCGCCTAATAACACAGCCCGATGCCGCGATGGAGACAAAAGTCTCAAGCGGGCGCCTCGATACGCCGGGACGCGATGGATCAGGCGCCGCCGATCCGTTCGGCCTTTTCAACCAGGTTCTCCGCCTGCTTGATCGAGGCGATGTCGATCAGCCTTCCGTCCAGGGAAACGGCGCCCTTGCCCTCGCGGGTCGCCTGCTCCATCGCCTCCAGGATGCGCTTGGCCTTCTCCACCTCGGCGTCGGACGGGCTGAAGACCTCGTTGGCCAGGGCGATTTGCGACGGGTGGATCGCCCACTTGCCCTCGCAGCCAAGCACGGCGGCGCGGTTGGCCTGCGCCTTGAACCCGTCGGGGTCGGAGAAATCGCCGAACGGTCCGTCGACCGGACGCAGCCCGTTGGCCCGGGCGGCAACCACCATCCGGGCAATGGCATAGTGCCACATGTCGCCCCAATGATAGTCGCGCGGGGCATCGCCATCCTTGTCGGTCAGAACGCCGTAGAGCGGGTTCGGCCCACCGATGACGGTCGTGCGTGCGCGTGTCGACGCGGCATAGTCCGCGACGCCGAAATGCAGGCTTTCGATGCGCGGCGACGCGGCCGCAATCTCGTTGACATTGGCCATGCCGAGCGCCGTCTCGATGATCAGTTCGAAGCCGATCTTCTTCGTGCGCGCCATGGCTTGTTCGGCCTGAGTGACCAGCATGTCGACCGCGTAGATGTCGGACGCGGTGCCGACCTTCGGGATCATGATCAGGTCCAGCCTGTCGCCCGCCTGCTCGATCAAATCAATGACGTCGCGGTACATGTAATGCGTGTCGAGGCCGTTGATGCGCACCGACAGGGTCTTGTCGCCCCAGTCGATGTCGCGAATGGCCGCCACGGCGTTCTTGCGCGCCTGTTCCTTTTCGTCCGGGGCGACCGCGTCCTCAAGGTCCAGGAAGATCACGTCGGCGGCCGAGGTTGCCGCCTTTTCGAAGAGCTTCTCGTTGCTGGCTGGCACTGCCAGTTCGCTGCGGTTCAGGCGTGGCGTGACCTGTTCGACGATCGTGAAGCTCATGTAGGTTCCTTTTGGCTTTGAAGACCGATTTTCGCGTTCCGGAGCATGCGGTGTATGCGGCGATCGTCGATCGAAGTCAACGCCGCCGGATTGCTAGCGATCCCGCTTCGCCAAGGGATGGTGGGCCTCGACCAAGGCGGCCAGGCGCTCGCCCTGAACATGGGTGTAGATCTGGGTTGTCGAGATATCCGCATGACCCAGCATTTTCTGAACCGAGCGAAGGTCCGCGCCATGGTTCAGAAGATGGGTGGCGAAGGCATGGCGCAGCACGTGCGGGCTGACCTTGGCCGGGTCCAAACCAGCCTCGATCGCCAGCGCTTTCAACAGCTGGGCAAAACGCTGGCGCGTGAGATGACCGGCACGCGCGGTCCTGGACGGAAACATGTAGGGCGCTTGAGCGGCTTCGCGCCCGACGACGAGAAACCGGTCGCGTTCGCCGAGATAATCCGCCAAGGCGGCGCGGGCCGGCTCTGACAGGGGCACCAGACGTTCCTTGTTGCCCTTGCCGCGCACCATCAGCACCCGTCCGTCGCGCGCGATGGCCGACAATGGCAAACCGACCAGCTCCGACACCCGCAGGCCCGTGGCGTAAAGGACCTCCAGCAGCGCCACCAGGCGCAGCCCCTCCGGCCGGCGATCCGGGTCCTCCGCCGTTCGCATCGCGGCGGACAGCAGGGCATCGACATCGTCCTCGGTCAGAATCTTCGGCAACGAACGACCGATCTTGGGGCCATCAAGCGCCGAGGCCGGATCGTCCTGGCGCACACCTTCGGACAGGACGAAGGCAAAAAACTGCCTCATGGCCGATAACCGCCGGGCAAGCGTGCGGGCAGCAACATGCTGCCCGGTCTTCGAACGCTCCAGATAGGCCCTCAGATCGTCGCCGGACGCCTCGACAATGGGCCGGGCGCGCTTGGTCGCCATGAACGCCGACAGATCCTCCAGATCGCGGCGATAGGCGGCAACGGTGTTGGCCGACGCGCCGCGCTCCGCGACCAGCATGTCAAGAAACGACACCACCGTTTCGGGCGGCGGCGCCCTAGGCTTCGGCGGGCGACCGCGCCGGACGGGCCCGTCCCTTGGTGATGAGGATCTATCTGCCGGCACGCTCTCGACCTGGCTTGAACCCTTTCCTGGGCGACAAGAGCCCCAGCTACTGGGGTGTCGTCTCCACCTCGATCACCCGTTCGATCCGCTGTGGCTCGGGCCGATAATCGCCAAGGCCCAGATAGACGACCAGGCCGATGACGGCCAGAATGATAATGCCGATCAAGAGCTGAAACGCCCGTTTGCCGACACCGGAAGACTGACGGTCGCCAAAGACGCTGCGGTTGCGATATCGTGCCAAGGTCGACCCCGTCGGGTAAATGTTGCCGTTTCGGTTTACCGCCGGTCTTTGGGCGGACTCGGGTTTGTGCTATTTAGCCCCGATGGTAAGTGTAAGGCGCGGCCGGCCCGGCCGCAATCACCGGGCCTCATGACGATGAACCTAACGCTGAGCAGCAGCCTGCCCAAAACCGTGGTCTTGGTCGGCCTGATGGGTGCCGGGAAGAGCGCCATCGGGCGGCGTTTGGCCGCGCGGCTGGGCCGGCGCTTCGTCGATGCGGACCAAGAGATCGAAACTGCGGCCGGCTGTTCGATCGAGGACATCTTCGATGCCTATGGCGAAGCGGCTTTCCGCGATGTCGAACGACGGGTGGTCGCGCGGCTGATGGACGAACCCATCCATGTCCTGTCCACGGGCGGAGGCGCCTTCATCGACGACGAAACGCGCAAGCTGGTCAAGGAAAAGGGCATATCCCTGTGGCTGCGTGCCGATCTAGACCTGATGCTGGCGCGAACCAGCCGGCGCAACAACCGGCCGCTGCTGAAGAACGGCGACCCGCGCGAGATCCTTGAACGGCTGATCGACGAGCGCTACCCGATCTATGCCGAGGCCGATGTTACGGTCGACAGCCAGGATGGGCCGCCCGACTTGACTGTGGAGCGGGCGATCGACGGGCTGGAGGGTTTCTTGGCGAGGCAACCGGCTAATGGCTGACCGCCGGCGCGGCGCGGCACCATTGCAAATGCAAACTGGGCGAATATCTAAGCCACGACCATGACGGAGATCGTAAGCGTGGCCCTTGGGTCGCGCAGCTATGACATTCATATCGGCGCGGGCTTGCTGGGCCGGGCCGGCGCGCTGATCCAGTCCTTGGACGGCCGAACCATTCCGAAGCGTTTGCCGCTGATCGTGGACCAGGCGATCGTGCCCCTGCACGTGCCGGCGGTCCGCGCTTCCCTGGCCGACGCTGGCTTCGAACCGATTGTCATCGAGGTACCTTCCGGCGAAGGATCGAAGTCCTTCGCGCAGTTGCAGCATGTGCTGGACGCGCTGCTGGATGCCGGTATCGAGCGCTCGACCATGCTGATCGCGCTGGGCGGCGGCGTGGTTGGCGATTTGGCCGGTTTCGCCGCCGCGATCGGCTTGCGGGGCATCGACTTCGTTCAGATCCCGACGACCTTGCTGTCGCAGGTCGACAGTTCCGTCGGCGGCAAGACCGGCATCAACAGCCGGCACGGCAAGAACCTGATCGGTGCGTTTCATCAACCACGCCTGGTGCTGGCGGATCTCGACACCCTCGCGACCTTGCCGCAGCGCGAACGTCTGGCCGGCTATGCCGAAATCGTCAAATACGGCGCGATCGACCGGCCCGACTTCTTCACCTGGCTTGAAGGAAATGGCCAAAACGCGCTGGCCGGTGATGCGCAGGCGCTGACGTACGCGATCAAGGAAAGCTGCACGGCCAAAGCTGAAACCGTAGCCGCCGACGAACTGGAGGCCGGACGCCGCAGCCTGTTGAACCTGGGCCATACCTTCGGCCACGCGCTAGAGGCGGAACTGGCCTATAGCGGCCGGCTGCTGCATGGCGAGGCGGTGGCCGTCGGCATGGTGATGGCCTTCGACCTTTCCGTTCGCCTGGGCCTTTGCCCACCGGCGGACGCCGACAGGTTGCGCGGTCATCTCAGCGCCGTCGGGCTACCGGTCGCCCTGCCGGACCATCCGGACGGCGGCTGGCAGGTCGAACGGCTGCTGACCCACATGGCCAAGGACAAGAAGGTCAAGGACGGTCGGCTGACCCTCGTACTTGTCCGTGGCATCGGCCAGGCCTTTCTGACCCGCGATGTCGAGGTCTCCGACCTTAGCGCCCATTGGGATCGGGCAGTCGCGGCATGACCGAGACCGTGGCCGACGGCGGTTTTCCCTGGGACATCGTGCTCAGCGCCATTGCGATCGTCCTGCTGCTGCTGATCTCCGGCTTCTTTTCCGGCTCCGAGACGGCGCTGACGGCCGCCAGCCGGGCGCGCATGCATCAGCTTGAGAAGGAAGGCGACCGCAGGGCGCGCATCGTCAACCGGCTGCGCGAGCATAAGGAGCGGCTGATCGGCGGCATCTTGCTGGGCAACAATCTGGTCAACATCCTGGCCTCGGCCATGGCGACCAGCCTGCTGCTGACCCTGGTGGGCGATGGAGCGGTCGTTCTGGCCACCCTGGTCATGACCCTACTGGTGCTGATCTTCGCCGAGGTGCTGCCGAAAACCTACGCCATCCACCGGGCGGAGACGACCGCGCTCGTCGTCGCGCGGATACTGAGCGTCGTGATCGCGATCCTGGCCCCGATCACCAAGGGCATTACGCTGGTGGTCCGCGGCTTGCTGCGGCTGTTCGGGACCGACATTCGGGATGTCGGTGTTACGAACTATGTGGACGAGCTGCGCGGCGCCATCGAGCTGCATCGCGGCCCTGAACTTGAGGTCGACGAAGAGCGGGCCATGCTGCGCTCGATCCTGGAGCTCAGCGAGGTCGAGGTCTCCGAGATCATGACCCACCGCAGGAACGTGGTCGCGATCGACGCCGATCAATCGCCGGAAAACATCGTCGCCGACGTCATCGAGAGCCCTTACACGCGGCTGCCGCTCTGGCGCGAAGACACCGACAACATCGTCGGCGTGCTGCACGCCAAGGACGTTCTGCGCGCGGTTCGGGCCGCCGGCGGCGATGCCAGCAAAATCGTCGTCGAGGAGATCATCAAGACCCCGTGGTTCATTCCGGATACGACGACCCTGCGTGATCAGTTGCAGGCCTTTCGGGCGCGCCGCGGCCATTTCGCGCTTGTTGTCGACGAATATGGCAGCCTGCAGGGTGTCGTGACGCTTGAAGACATCCTTGAGGAAATCGTCGGCGAGATCGACGACGAGTACGACCAGCCGGTCACCGGCATCACGCCGCAGCCGAACGGCAGCTATATCGTCGACGGCAGCGTGACGATCCGCGATCTGAACCGCCAGTTCGAATGGGATCTGCCCGACAACCAGGCATCGACCATCGCCGGGCTAGTCTTGCACGAGGCGCAGCGCATCCCGCAGGTCGGCCAGATCTTCACCTTCTATGGTCTGAGGTTCGAGATCCTGCGACGTCAGCGCAACCAGATCGTCGCGCTGCGTCTGACCCCGCCGGCTAAATCGGAGACGGACGATGTGGCCGCGACGACGGCCTAGCATGCATTGACAACCGGCCGTCGCACCGCACATCAGGGGGACGGTACTGCCAACCGCCGCCCCGCCAAGCCCCGTTTCAGCAAGGCCAAGCCATGCCGCTGTCCCCAGCCGAACCCAGAGAGCATCTGCACACACGGCAGGTCGAATGCCGCGGGTATCGGCGCACCGATGGTCTTTGGGACATCGAAGGCCACGTCACCGACGTGAAAACGACCGGTTTCGACAATGAGTACCGCGGGCGCATCGAGCCGGGCATGGCGATCCACGACATGTGGATGCGCCTGACGCTCGACGATACGCTGACCATCCGCGCGGTGGAGGTCTGTACCGACGACAGCCCCTTCGCGATCTGTCCCGGTGCCGCGCCGAACTACCAGAAGCTGGTTGGTCTCTCCATCCGTCCCGGCTTCACCCGCAAAACCCGTGTCTTGCTGGGCGGCGCCAAGGGATGCACCCATCTCACGGAACTGCTCGGCCCGGTCGCCACGACCGCGTTTCAGACGATTTTTCCGGTCCTGGCCCGCGAGCGTGAGGAAATGAAGGCCGTCGCGGGCGACGCCTCAGGAACAGACGTGAACCCGGGCAAACCCCAAAAACCGGTCCTACTGAACACGTGTCACGCCTTCGCCAGCGATGGACCGCTGGTCAAGAAACGTTGGCCGGACTTCTATACCGGCGAGGTCTGAAACGCCCGCCCAAGCGGATCGCGACCCGCTGTCGCAAAAGCCGACGCGCGACCCGCGCCGACACCGACTGTCGACGCCAGATCGCGATAGTGCCGCAGGATGGCTATTCTCAACGCGTTGGTGAAGCCGGAGTATTCGGCCTTCGCGCGCTTCACCTCGGTGCAGAAATCGTGGATGCTGATCTGCCGATGATGACAGATTTCTTGTAGGCAGCGCCAGGTGAAGGGGTCAAGCTTTACGCTGGTTCTTCGCCCCTCGACCATGACGTTTCGACATTCAAGGCCGCTCATCTCACCACCAGCCATTCACTGTTGTTTGCGAGTAGATGATCAACATAACATGATTGTCTAATTGTATGTCACCCCTCATGGGAGATAAACCTACCGTGTTTTGCAACAATACGCACGCGGTTCAGAGTGACTTGTGCGCGGCTTCCGCAGAAGTCAAGGCGCGGACCGAAAGGGCATGAACGCGATCAGCCAGCTCTTCGGACAGAATGCGATAGACCAGCCTTTGGCGATCGACGCGCGACCGCCCCTGGAAACGATCACTCACGACCGTAACGTTGAAGTGGCTTTCGCCGCGTCCATCATGTCCGGCGTGCCCCTCATGTCGGTGGCTGTCGTCCTCGATGGTCAGTTCGATCGGCGCCAGCGCCTCCGTCAGCTTGCTTTGCATCCGTGTCGCAACCGGCCCCAATGGACTCTCCCCAATTCTTCGCAGCTTAGAACCTGTATAGATTCCCACATAACAAACGAAGCCTGCAAGAAAATTAACAAGGCATACCCCGCGTGGTTTAGTCACGCATCGTAATGGAAGACACAACACCTCATATTCTGGACACGGTCGCCATCCTGTTGACGCTGACGGCCGTCTTCAGCTGGGTGAACGCGAAGTATTTGCGGCTGCCGCACTCGGTCGCGCTAGTGCTGGCGGGTCTAACGGTTTCGGTCGTCCTGTTGTTGAGCAGTGTGTCGTTTCCCGGGCTCGGCCTGGCCGACGGGCTGCGCAACGGGATCCAACTAATCGATTTCTCGCGCGCTCTGCTCGACGGGATGCTCGCCTTCATGCTGTTCGCGGGCGGCATGCAGATCGATTTCGACGAGATGCGCGGGCGCCGGATCACCATCGGCATCCTTGCCGTCGCCGGCACGTTGATCTCGGTCGCGGTCATCGGTACCGCCTTCTGGGGCGTGGCGATGCTGTTCGGCATCGATCTGCCGCTGATCTGGGCCCTGGTTTTTGCCGCGCTGATCAGCCCGACCGACCCCGTCGCGGTCCTGGTCACTTTGAAAAGCAGCAAGCTGCCGTCGCGCATCAAAATCGTGATGCAGGGCGAGTCCCTGTTCAATGACGGCGTCGGCATCGTTCTGTTCGCTGCCTTCATTCAGATCGCCGACG
The DNA here is from genome assembly GCA_039177555.1 of Pseudomonadota bacterium. Lineage (GTDB taxonomy): Bacteria > Pseudomonadota > Alphaproteobacteria > DSM-16000 > Inquilinaceae > JANQGH01. Next base: position 18,415 of record JBCDFV010000058.1, read on the forward strand.
GCGATGCCAGCCTCGGCATCGGCCATATCCTGGTGGACATGGTGATCGAGACCGGAGGCGGCATCGCGCTCGGCGCCGCCGCAGGCTATCTCACCTACCTCGCCATCCGGGCGATCGACGAGCATGCCATTACCGTGCTGCTCACGATCGCGCTGGTCTCCGCAGCGTATGCGCTGGCGCATCACATCCACGTCAGCGGCCCGATCGCCATGGTCGTGGCCGGCTTGCTGATCGGCAATCGCGGCGCCAGCCGCGGCATGAGCGAGCAGACCCGCCGATATGTCGACTCGTTTTGGATCCTGGTCGGTGAAATCCTCGATTCGCTGCTGTTCTTCTTGGTCGGGCTGGAAGTCCTGTTGATCCATCTCGACTATGCCCATATCGGCCTGACGCTTCTGGCGATCCCGATTGCGGTCGCAGCCCGGGTGCTGTCGATCGCGATCGCCTTGCCGGCATCCGGTCATTGGCGCGGGATTCGCGCGTCCAGTGTGACCTTGATGACTTGGGGCGGCGTGCGCGGCGGCATCTCGATTGCCTTGGCGCTGTCCATCCAGGACGAAACCTTCCGCGGCATGATCCTGTCGGCCACCTATGCCGTGGTGCTGTTCACGATCGTCGGCTTCGGCCTGACGATTTCCGGCGTTGCCCGCCGGCTCTATCCGGAAGAACCAAAAGATCATAGCTGATCGGCAATTTGCGACCTTGCCGATCCTTGTCAGCACGCCGGCCGCACCACATACTTGGACCATGGTTGCCTTGAAGGACAGTTTGGAAGACCCGTGGCCGGCCGACGAGCCGGAGGCCATCGAGCGTGGCTGCGATCACCCTGACTGTATGGCGGCCGGCACCTACCGGGCGCCGAAATCAAGGCATCGCCTGAACGACTATTACTGGTTCTGCCTGGATCATGTCCGGGCCTACAACAAGGCCTGGAACTATTATGAGGGCCTGTCCGACGACGAGGTCGAACAGTCGGTGCGCGCCGATACGATCTGGCAGCGCAGGACGAAGCCCTTGGGTTCCTGGCGCGCGCGCGAGCATTGGCTGCGGGAGAAGGTCGCCCAGGACTTCTACGCCGATCAGCAGAGCACCGCCAACGATCATGCCGGCGCGAATCGAAAGGCCGCCGGCAAGGTTTCCGAGATCGACCAGGCCATGCAGGTGCTGGAGCTTGCCTATCCGCTGGACCTTGCAACGGCCAAATCTCAATACAAGGTGCTGGTCAAACGGCACCACCCCGACGCCAATGGCGGCGACAAGGCGGCCGAGGAAAAGCTGAAAGCGATCAATCACGCATACGGCGTTTTAAAAGCCGCGCTTTCCGTTTAAGTTCCCCGCCGCATTAGCCTGAGAGACAAGACGCATGCCTTCCGACATGTCCCCGGACGCCCTGCCCGACATCAAACTGTCGGTTCGCCAATCCTTTGGCATCGACAGCGATATGGAGGTTCCGGCCTTTAGCCAGGGCGGTGAATATGTGCCGGATATCGACGAGACCTATCGTTTCGACCGCAACACCACCCTGGCCATCCTGGCCGGCTTCGCGTTCAACCGACGGGTCATGATCCAGGGCTATCACGGCACCGGCAAATCGACCCACATCGAACAGGTGGCCGCCCAGCTGAACTGGCCGTGCATTCGCATCAACCTCGACAGCCATATCAGCCGGATCGACCTGATCGGCAAGGACGCGATCGTGCTGCGCGACGGCAAGCAGGTGACGGAGTATCGCGAGGGCATTCTGCCTTGGGCGCTTCAGCACCCCACCGCCCTCGTCTTCGACGAATACGACGCCGGTCGGCCGGACGTGATGTTCGTGATCCAGCGCGTGCTGGAGGTCGAGGGAAGGCTGACCCTGCTGGACCAGAACAAGATCATCCGCCCGCACCCGTCGTTCCGGCTGTTTTCGACCGCCAATACCGTCGGGCTGGGCGACACGACCGGCCTCTATCACGGCACCCAGCAGATCAACCAGGGCCAGATGGACCGCTGGAACATCGTCGCGACCTTGAACTATCTGGAACATGACGACGAGGTGAACATCGTCCTGGCGAAGATGCCTCAATACGACACCGATAGTGGCCGCGAAGAGGTCAGCGCCATGGTCCGGCTGGCCGATCTGACGCGCGCCGGCTTCATGGCGGGCGACATCTCCACCGTCATGTCGCCGCGAACGGTGATCACCTGGGCGGAAAACCAGGAGATCTTCGCCGATCGCGCCTTCGCCTTCCGCACCACCTTCTTGAACAAGTGCGATGAGGTCGAACGGCCCGTGGTGGCTGAATACTATCAGCGCTGCTTCGGCGAAGAGCTGGCCGACGAGTTGCCCCTGTCGTAACCGCTTGGAAGGCAGCGGGCCGGCCCAGCCGCTCGGATGCCGATGATCTGATCAGACCATGTCTCAGCGCCAGGACGACCCGACAGAGACCTTCAAGCAGGCGACGGCGGCGTGCCTGCGGGCAATCGCCGAACGGGGCGACGTGACCGTTACCTTTGGCAGTGAGCCGGCGGGCATCGCGGGCACCAGGGCCCGCCTGCCCGCCCCGCCGCGAACCATGGACAAGCAGGAAGCCGCCCGCGTTCGGGGCGCGGCCGATCAGGTTGCGCTGCGGCTGCGCCATCACGACGCCGCGGTGCACGCGGCGCGCCTGCCCTCCGGCGACACCGCACGGGCGACGTTCGACGCCTTGGAACAGGCGCGGTGCGAAGCGATCGGTGCCCGCCAGATGGCCGGCGTCGCCGACAATCTCGAAGCCGCGATGGACGATCGCTATCGCCGGCAGGGCTTCGAGGCCATGACGGAACGCGAACAGGTGCCGCTGGTCGAGGCCATCCGGCTGCTGGCGCGCGAGGCGATGACCGGCAGCCAACCGCCCGAGGTCGCCAAACAGGCCGCCAGCCTATGGCGTCCGTGGATCGAAAAGCGCATCGGCAACAAGCTGACCGGATTGCGCGACCTGTTGGACGATCAGCAGGCCTTTGGCCAGTCGGTCCGCCAAATACTGTCGGACATGGACATGGATGTCGGCGCGGAGGACGAGGCCGACTCGGACCAGGCGGACGACGATCAGGAACCGGACCAGGACGAGACCGATAGCGAACAGCGCCAGGGCGAGGAAACCTCGCTGGACCCGGACTCCATAGAAGGCGACCCCTCCGACGGCGACGAGATGGAGGCCGAGGGAGCGGCGGAGGACATCGACGGCGACCTGGCCGAAACCGCCGGCGACGACGACCCGGACGCGCCCGGGCGGCCCTGGGAGCGGCCAGAGGGCGACATCAACGACCCTTCGCGCATGAGCTATCGGGCCTTCGCCACCGAATTCGACGAAATCACCGACGCGGCCGATCTGTGCGACGGGGACGAACTGACCCGGCTGCGCCTGATGCTGGACCAGCAATTGCAGCATCTGCAGGGCGCGATCGCGCGTCTGGCCAACCGGCTGCAACGGCGCCTGATGGCGCGCCAGACACGGGACTGGGAATTCGATCTCGACGAGGGGATTCTCGACGCCTCCCGGCTGGCGCGCATCGTGGTCAACCCGATGTCGTCGCTCTCCTTCAAGGTCGAGAAAGACACCGATTTCCGCGACACGGTGGTCACGCTGCTGATCGACAATTCGGGCTCGATGCGTGGCCGGCCGATCGGTATCGCGGCGATCAGCGCGGACATTCTGGCGCGGACCCTAGAACGCTGCGGCGTGAAGGTCGAGATCCTGGGCTTCACCACGCGCGCCTGGAAGGGCGGCATGTCGCGCGAGAAGTGGATACAGGCCGGCAAGCCGGAACGGCCCGGACGGCTGAACGATCTTCGGCACATCATCTACCAGGCCGCCGACGCGCCCTGGCGCCGGGCGCGTAAGAATCTCGGTCTGATGCTGCGCGAAGGCATTCTGAAGGAGAACATCGACGGCGAGGCCCTGCTTTGGGCCCATGAGCGGCTGTTGGCCCGGCAGGAACAGCGGCGCATCCTGATGGTGATCTCCGACGGCGCCCCGGTCGACGACAGCACGCTGTCGGTCAATCCCGGCAACTATCTGGAACGGCACCTGAAGCAGGTTATCGACTATATCGAGACCTACTCACCGGTCGAGATCATCGCCATCGGCATCGGCCACGACGTCACCCGCTACTATCGCCGTGCGGTGACCATCGTCGACGCCGAGCAGTTGGGCGGCACCATGGTCGACAAGCTGGCCGAACTGTTCGACGAGACCGCCCAGGCGCCGATGCGCCGCCGCGCCTCCTAGTGCGCTGACCCGATCTGAGTGAATCGAAGGGGTTCACAGATGGGCTTGATCTGATTCAACCGGTCGGCCGGAAAGTATGTCGAAAGCTCTTTCAGTGGATCTACCCGCGCGGGTTCCGGCTGCCGTGGCTGAGGGTGCCAGGCACCGAGCGGCGGTGGCACGGTTCGGTATCAGTGCGGCCAGTGTCAGCCGATGGCGTGCGCTGGCACGCCGACTGGGCGATATACGGCCCGGTCCGTTGGCCGGAGACCGCCGCTCTGGTCGGGTCGAGGCGCAGGCCGGTCTCATCCTTTGGCTGCTCAATGAGACGCCGGACATCACCATCGAGGAGTTGCGCCGCGCCCTGGCCGCTCACGGCCATCGCTTCGGCTATGGCACGGTCCAGCGGTTTCTTCAGCGCCTGCGGAGACGATCCTGACTGGTAGGAGTCCGCTCTAAGGCGGCCCCTTTTTGACTCCAAAGATGTCTCGAGCGTTCAAGGTGATCCAGGCGTTGCCCGCCTGGCGAGAAGCGCAAGTTTGGCATTTGTCGCGGGGTCCACCAGTCGCTA